>JACQDB010000128.1 GCA_016201275.1 Acidobacteriota bacterium | reverse complement strand
GCAAGCACAGTTTTTTTGCAATCCCCCCAACGGCAGTTGGGGGATGGTTAAAGTCCAACCTACAGAGCATCGGGCAAGGTTGAACTTTAACCATCCCCCAACTGCCGTTGGGGGGATTGGTTTCTCGTTGGCAGCGTTTCGTAGGTTGGACTTTAACTATCCCCCAACTGCCGTTGGGGGGATTGGTTGAGGTTGCACGGCGTTTCGTAGGTTGGGCTTTAAGCATCCCCCGATTGCCATCGGGGGGATTAGCAAGGCTGGTTCGCCTCTGGAAAATGTACGAAGTCGAGCTTAGGATGGTGGATGAAATATTGTGCAAGTTCAGAGTTACGCCTAAAGGCGTGAAGCGTCTGCGTCAACTCACGCCTAAAGGCGTGACTCTGAACCTCAAGAATTGCGTCTTATTTCATCCACCATGCTTATTGTGAGCGGGCGACAGCGATTTGAGCATTCACACGAATCGGTGGGCCGTCATCCGGGTTGACGCTTGCCGGACGATTGGCCACCGTAAAATAATCAATCGCGCCGGGCTGAAACACCAATGCCATACTCGAACCGCCATAACTGAAGTAGCCCAACTCATCGCCTTTTTTTACCGCGTCTCCGTTTTTGACCTGTATGGTTACCGAAGAGATTTCCGTAATGCCTATGGGGATGACACAGACCATGCCGATGAACGGGTCGGGGCTTTCGACAAAGACCAGTCCACGAGTGTTGACCGATGCTTCATAGCCTTGTGAATAGGTTGCAGCGGTCGGATCAAAGCCTGCGGATTCCGCATCGCTGAACATCAAGCCGTCCACGATCTGCGTATGGCGCACGACGCCAGCGATGGGCGAACGCCAGCGATGATAATCCGCACCGCTCAAAAACGACTGAAAGACGGTGCCGCCGACGAAGCGTTCGACATACTCGTTGTTAAGCATATTGACCAGCGAGTAGGGCTGTCCTTTCAACCAGAACTTGTCGGTCGGCTGCACATTCGAGGCGATGTTATATACCTTGCCATCGTTTGCCGAAACGATGACTTTGGAATTCTCCGGCTCGGCAACAGGCCGACACTGTGGTTTGATCTGGCGGTGAAAATAATCGTTGAAGGATTGCCAGCCCCAATGCGGCTTCGCTTTATCGAATTCAAACTCGTAAAGCTTGTTGTACCAGAAGGCCGACTGGCTCAACCATCCCGATTCGGTCTCGTTCAAAACGTAGAGGCTCTTTTTACTGTCCAGAAAATCGCACCACTCTTTCAGTATTCGGCGGAGCGCGCCGTTAAATTCGGGGTCGCGGAATATCGCTTCTCCGGCCTTGGTCATCATCATGTAAGTAAACAGTGTGGACATGGGGAAGAAGTTTTGTTGGTTGGGGTCGGGGTTATAAACCGGCGCGGTGGTGATGATGTGATGTAAGGCCTCGAGCAATTCCGGTATGCTGTCAATATTTTGATAGAGTTTGGGAACCTGCGCGATCATCTGGTCAGCATACATACGAATGACGCCGTTGAGTTCGATGAGTTTGGCGAGGGCTTTGACCGACGGCGCATAGTGTCTTTTTTCGCCTTGCGCTCTAGCCGAAGCCAGTTCGCGCTTGAGATTTTTTTGCCACTCATCCAAGCTGTTTTAAAAGCCAGGGAGTAAAAACAGGCTCAATGATTTCAAAGGGCTTACAGAACTAAGCAGTCCATAATTAGCGACATTCCTGGACTCTAAGTTCTGAGAATTCATTCAATCTATAACTTTTAAAACAGCTTCTTAGAGATTGCTGGAAGGTGGGCAATCACGCCGCTACATAGAGCCAGCCGTGTGCAGGACAAGGCCCACGCCTGCCCAGCGGTTTCGGCTTGCAGCGTTTTCGAGTGATGCCTTGAAACTGGCTACCAGAGCCGGTTTCAAGGCAAAGCTACGCCGTCAAAGGGTCAGCCCGAAAGGGAAGTCGCCGCAGCGACACCTTGCCATACTGCTTGCCCTGGTTCGTTCTTGCCCGACTTGTTCGCGGCAGGTACTACGTTTGCGGTTGGTCTACTATACAGGTTCAGCGGGATAACGCTGAATCCACAGGGGACCATATGGAAGGCTCTTAGCGGCCTCTGCGGGAACGGACGGTTAAGCGTATTGAATTCGCCAGTACGGTTTTCCCTGCTTTGGGTTGATGATTTACTGAAAAAAATTGTCATCAGAATGGCATTTGAAACCGTATATGGATGACCGTAAATTTGAAAGTAGCGTGAATCCATCTGACCAAGCGTCAAACGGAACAGAACTTCATAGGCCTTCCCTTCACCTTCTCAATCAGGCTGTGTTGCGAAAGCCAAGTCAAACTGCGGTTCAACATTATCATAAATTTTATCTGGACGAATAGATGAACTTGACGGAACCTTCAAATTTATATGCGCTCTTTGCCACAGCGAATTTTCTCCAGATGTCGCGCTTGAAGCGCATAAGCTGGCGCGCCTGCGGCCTGAAAGATCACACGGACGCGATCAATTCTTGCGCGGTTACTTTATGTGGCCGGACAACTTCGCACGACCATCACAAATCAAGCGGGTCTATCTTGTCTATTTTCCAAGCGCCGTTGAGTTGTTTCAATTTCACTTTGAGTTTGTGATTCATAGAGGAACCGGAGAGCGTGACCTTCATGGTCGCTACACTGCCTTGCACCTGAAGATTGGCAATCGTGATGTGCTTGCCCCAGTCCTTGTCCCAATCCTGGGCGCAGATGAAAACATCGGCGTCGGTCTGGTCTAACAACTTGGGCGCTTTGCGGAAAAATTCCGGCGTCAGATATTTTTTCAACGTCGTCTTTTCCTGCGTCAAAGGGTCGCGGTTGCGGTTGAGTCTTTCGATGTACCAGCGATAAAAATCTTTGACGACAGCTTCCGGTGCGGTCGCGGTTTGTGAAGTTGCAGGGCGGGAGGGCGCGCTTATCGCTTGCGCTATTTTCGAGTGTGGGGTGGGAATAAGCAGGAAAAAAATGCTCAGTAGAATGGTCATGACTTGCCTTTCTCTTTGATAAAAAATTGCACGCTCATGAAAAAGAGATGGCTTTGCCGTCATCTCTTTTTCATGAGCGTTGCGGTGATTCGTGCAGCGCTTATCGGCGGCGGCCTTCGATGACGCCCAGACAGAAGGCTCGATCATAGCGAAACGGCTGCGTCGGATCGCTGACGCAATATGGTCTGACTTGAGCTTCGCCGTTCAAGGCGCGATAGACGCCAACGCCACCAGTAACCGCCAGCAGTTCCGTAGGTCCCGTGAACGGTGCGCCGCTCGTACCCGAAATCGCCGGTGCGGCTTGTCCTGTGCCGGAGACGACGCCGGTTACGCCTTGAATTTCGATAGTGCCGCCCGCTGAATCAATGACCAGACTTTGATTGATAACCAGCCTGCCATCATCGGCGACTGTTCCCCAGGCGCGCCATGTTCCCAACTGTCTGGGGGGTTGCGTATTGAACGCGCAGGTCGCTTGATTGACGGTGCGAAATGGATAGACCTTGCCTTGCAGATAAAAAGTTACGCCGGTAGCAGGCAGCGTACTCAAGGTCGCCGCGTCCGGCACCACATCGAAGACATACTCTATACCCGATTGCGCGTGGGTGATTGGCCTACCGATTTGACAGAGCAACAAAGCGGCAAATAAGGTGAGCAACAATCCCGCCTGCAAGAATTGTTTTCTACGCATTGAAAAGCTATTCCGTGACATTTTGAACTTTCTCCTTTCGATGAAACTGAGGGGCGATGAGCCAAAAATTCGGAGACAACAAACTACTTGATAAAAAACATTTCAGCAACCGACGCGCTACGACTTCACCATTGAAGTCTGCTCTCTCAACCGCTAGGATGGCTTGCGATTGCGGATTGCGGATTGCGGATTAAAAAAATCCAAGCGACCATCGGCTGAATCCTGCAACAACAAGTTGGCGACGGAAGCGCGAGTTGCAAATCCGCAATCCGCAATCCGCAATCCACAATTGCAAAGGAGACGACATGGCGGGAGCGTTGGAAGGAATTCGGGTCATAGATTTCGGGCGGTTTATTGCCGCGCCGTATTGCGGAATGTTGTTTGCCGATATGGGTGCGGATGTCATTCGCGTCGAACGGCGCGAAGGTGGCGAAGACCGTTTTGTTGCGCCCATAGCCGAAAGCGGCGAAGGCGGCTTGTTCATCAATCTCAACCGCAACAAACGCGGCATCACGTTAGACCCGGCCAATCCCGCCGCTGACGAAATCACCCGCCGCCTGATTGCCAGCGCCGACATCGTCATCGTCAATCTGCCGATTGATGTGATGCGGAAATTGCGCCTCGATTACGAATCGCTTTGTGTCATCAAGCCCGACATCATATTGGTGATGGCTTCGGCCTTTGGCCCCGATGGACCGTATGCCAATCGCGTAGGGTTCGATTCTGTAGCCCAAGCCATGAGCGGCGCGGTCAGCTTGACAGGCTTTCCCGGCGCGCCGGTGCGGGCGTTGGTCTCGTATGCCGATTATGGCACGGCGCTGCACGCGGCGTTTGGCGCGATGGTAGCGCTGTATGAAAGACAACGCAGCGGACGCGGACAATTAATAGACGTATCATTGCTGGCGACCGGCGTGACTTTTATGATTCCTCTGCTTGCCGAACGCGCCATCACCGGCATCAAACGCGAGCAGCAAGGCAACACCGCTTATCACGTAGCGCCGAGCGATATTTATCAAGCGCAAGACGGTTGGGTGCTGGTGCAGACCATAGGCAATGCGATGTTCCGCCGTTGGACTCGTCTGGTAGAACGTGAAGATTTGCTCGACGACCCGCGTTGCCGGGATGACATTACTCGCGGCAATCATTCGCAAATCATCAATGATGTAATGAAGGCGTGGTGCGCTGTTCGCACCCGTGACCAAGCGATTGCTGAACTGGAAACCGCGCGCTTGCCGTGCGCGCCGGTTTACGATTTGGATGAAGTGTTGAACGACCCGCAGGTGAACGCCCGAAATTTAATCGCAACGCTGGATTATCCCGGCAGCAGTAAGCCCTTGCCGGTGTCGCCTACGCCTGTACGTTTGAGCGCCACGCCGGGCGCGTTGCGCCACCGCGCCCCACTGTTGAGCGAACACACGGATGAAGTTTTACGCGAACTCGGTTTCAATGCTGACGACATCGCCGCTTTTCGTCGCGCCGAAGCGATATAAGGCGAAGAAGCCTGCTGTCCATCGTCCAAGGTTGGACAATTGAAACTGAGGGGAAGATGGATTCGTAAAGCCGGTTTCAGTCTTTTGATATAGCGAGGTAAAAAATGATTTGTCCGAAATGCGGATTGCCAGCCCTGACCGAGCAAAAATTTTGCCGCTCTTGTGGGGACCGTTTCGCTATGATTACCCAACCGCTTGCGGATCACGCTACGCTATCTGCGCCGCAAAAGCCGCTCGCCACGGGCTTGAACGATGAAAGGCCACGCGCCAGAGGCGGACTGCCTTGGGGCTTCATTATCATGTTCATAGGCGTTGCCATTGGCATCATCGGCAAAAAATTTATGCATGAAGAAATGGTTGCGGGTCTTGGTGCTTTGGTCGCAATAGCAGGAATGTTCCTTACCGTTTCCCCATCGCTATCGCCTCGGCGCAAACTTGACGCCAGCCCTTCTGCACCGGCGGAAATGCCAAGCCCGGCGCACTCGGTCACCTATCTGCCACAAGAGAGCGCTAGCGAATACGTCCCCAGTATTACCGAAAGAACTACGGATTTGTTAAAGAATTCGCTGGCAACCAGACCGCGACAGAAAGAAGATGGCGAGTCAACCGTCTGACTTTACGTGCGACTGCCACCACCACTTGCGAAGCGTTTCCTGCAAAGAGCAGGGCAGCGCGGTCAAGGCTGCGTTCGCCGGTCAAGGCGTGGCCTCAGTATCATCAAACCGTTTCTGACCATGCGGGTTTTTCTATTGATGTGAATCCAGTGCGGCTGAAGGTTACGGCTAATCTCCGGCGAACTGATTTAGCATTCGGCGCTTGTCGTTGCATAATGATTGCGGACGCCGGACGCCGGACAACAGAGGCCAGACTTTTTTTACCGGCAGACGTTTTGAAAAGGAGAGGCTATGGCTTTACGAGTGATTGGCAGTGTTGAAGAATTGAAAACCCTCATCGGCCAAGAGGTCACGGTGAGCGATTGGATCGTCGTTTCGCAACAGCGTATCAACGCTTTCGCCGACGCTACGAGCGACCACCAATGGATTCATGTGAATGTCGAACGGGCGCATAACGAATCGCCGTTCAAGACCACCATCGCGCATGGATTTTTGACGCTCTCGTTATTGTCGCAACTCGCCGAACAATCCATACGGGTGCAGGGCAATTTCAAAATGGGCATCAATTACGGTTTGAATCGCGTGCGCTTCATTTCACCAGTGGCGGCCAATGCGCGGCTGCACGCACGCTTCACTTTGCAGGCGGTCGAAGAGCTTTCCGGCGGCCTGCAACTTACTTGGATCATCACCGTGGAAGTCGAAGGCGCACCCAAAGCCGCAATGGTCGCTGAATGGCTGGTGCGCTATTACGCCTGATGCGTGGCGTCGCTCAAATTGCGCTCCAATTCAGAGCCTCTCGCCTTGCGGTGCGGCGGACAATTTTCTTTTGCCGATGGCGCTAGTGGACTGTAGCGATAGTTTTGGTACAAATTGGTTCGAGATCGCCTGTAAAAATGCAGATTGCTGCACCCGAATTTATAACATTAATTTTGCTACAGTTCACTAGCAACTCTGTGGAAAGCGTCGGACGGCTTGCATAATCTTGCGGCGAAGGAACGACAACAGACGCGGCGTTACCGGTGAATTCAAGGATAAAGGAACCGTTGCGATGAGTGAGCCATTACCGATTTATCGAGTGCCAGCAAAGAACACGGCGATTGATTCGGACAATAAAATTCATGATGATGCGGTGGCGGCCCAGTACGGCTTTCGCGGCGGCCTGGTTCCGGGCGTCATTGTCTATGCGTATATGACCGCGCCGCTGGTTGCGCGTTTTGGCGTAGCGTGGCTCTCGCACGGTTCGATGCAGGTGAAATTTCATCAACCGTTTTATGAAGGCGAAACCGTAGTGGTGCGCGGCGAAGTCGAAGACGACAGCGAATCGTTGCAGGTGATTCTTAAAGCCGAACGCGAAGACGGCAGCGTGTGCGCTACGGCAATGGCTACGCTTGAAGATGACGCGAAGTGGTTAGGTGCAGCGCGACTTGTTGATTTTCCTGAATGCCTGTTGCCGGATTTTGCCGCGAGGCCGGAAGCCTTACGCGAAAATTTTCAGGCGGGCGCGCTGTTGGGAACACTGGCGGCGAAGTTTGATGCAAAAGAAGCCGCAGCGAATTACTTGCCAAGCATTCAAGAGCCGCTGCCGATGTATTACGGCGCACAGGCGGTCGCGCATCCGGGTTATCTGTTGGGACTGGCGAATGAAATCTTTGTTCGCAATTTCAAACTGCAACCGTGGATTCATGTCGGCAGCGATTTAATCAATCACCGCGTCGTGCGTGATGGTGAAACCTTGACCGTCAGAGGCCGCCTGCGCGATGTCTTTGAACGCCAAGGCCACGAAATGGTATCAATGGATTTGCTGCTGGTCGCCAATGAGAAGCGCATCGTGCAACAGGTGCGCCACACGGCGATTTACCGGATTCGCGTCAAGCAGACTTGAAAGAAATTTTTGGTTACGAGGTTATGTTAAGTGCTTGCGGACAATGTCAATGTCCAAGGGTAATTACCCCAATGGTTCCTCTATGATATTCTATAAACTCTAAAATAATGAGGGCAGGAGGCAAGTAGTATGTCACTGGGAATCGAGAATGAAATTCCAACTTCTATTGAGCAAGCCGTCCAGACAGAGCGAGAAAGAATTTTTAAGTTAATATGTCCATACTGCGCTATAGGTAATGCACCAGAGCGCATTAAAGAGCGAAGTGTTTTTGAATTTGCTTGGTGGCACTGGCCAGAAGACAGAGAGGACCGGAGGCATTGTGAAGCTGCCCGTCTCCGAGAGTGGATGCAACTGCCTAATCACGCAAGCCAATTACTTGCAGCTCAAATATCACGAATCTCTGAGAGGGTTTTCCATCAACCTTGGATGAATGATATTGAATTCAATTTGTGGACTGTGTTGAAGGATATGCATCCAGTTAAACTTCCAGGAATCAAAAGATACTTTGGCTTTGAAAATATTTCTGATGAAGAACTCGTTGAGCTTAGGAAATTAGCAGAGCAAGCCGACGGATGGGTATATTGGGATATTTATGACCGAGCCTTCAAGTTTGTTTCTTTCTCGGACTGGGAAAATGTCTTCGCTACGCAGCTAGATCGATATAGAAGCATCCCAAGAGAGTTTGAAAAGATTATCAAATCCGTGCCCCAAGAGGAGTTGGAACAGTTGCCATCGGATTCATCTCAGCATCACGACCAATACATTCATGGAGCGAGCAAAAAAGAATAATGAATATAGTATTTGTGGATACATTCTACCTGATTGCTCTAGCTAATCCACGTGATGAATGGCATGAAAAAGCAAAGGCAGTAGGCGATTCTCTTGGGAAGTCTTTACAGTTAACAACAGAATCCGTCCTAACAGAATTCTTGAATTTCTTTTGTAAATCTGGTCCTTTTATGCGTCAAGCAGTCGTTGAAATGGTAGATGCCGTTTCACAGACAACTAAAGTGATTTCACAAAACCATGAACTCTTCTTATGTGGTTTGGAACTTTATAGAAGCCGTTTAGACAAAGGGTATAGTTTAACGGACTGCATATCTATGGTTGTTATGCAGGAGTATAACATAACTGATGTACTCACACATGATAAGCATTTTGCACAAGAAGGATTTCGAGTCCTGATTACCTGAACAATAATTATATTGGGAGAACTCCGAAATCTCACCCTAAAAGGGCCGCCCAACGTATTAAGACTTGGTGTGGCGCGTCGTGCAAATAAGACACCTCAAGCTGGCGCAAGCCGCCACACAAGTCTGTGTTGAACTAAGCCGGTTAGGGCGATACTTGGAGTTTCAATGGCTCGCTGATGGGCGAGGGCGGTT
>JACQDB010000116.1 GCA_016201275.1 Acidobacteriota bacterium | reverse complement strand
TAACGTCAATCATGCCTATGTTTTATTCGACTTTTTCGAGACCTGGCTCGGTTCACCAGATGGCGCACCACCAAGTTCGTCGCTTCTTCGGGTGTCAGTTGCGACAAGGGCATCGTGGCTCGCCACCTCTCGCGCACATTGGCCATCGACAGTCGCGGCAACTTTTCCATTTCAAACTCTTCCTTCAAACTTTCATCGCGAAGATGGTCCCCTTGCCCTTGGTGTTGCGTTTGGGCGATGAACCAACTCGCCAACACCGTCAAGGCCAGATGATGTTCCCAAGCCAGATAGTTTTGCGCTCGCAACTCATCCCCACCCAATTCGCTTTTGGCCTCTTGATTCGAGCGTTCGATAAAATGACGACTGCATTTCATCCACGCCAGTTTCTCGAGGGACGTTTCTTGGGCTGCATTCGAAAGCCCATAATACAACTTGCCTCCGGCATCGCGTCTCACCAGCAAGGTTTCTTCTTGAGGACTATATTGGTGGGTTGCCGTCCACACCCAGAGAGTGGCAAACTCGTCTTCCAAAAAGCCTCTTCCAACGGCTCTGACTTGGATGGCTTGGAACGCCCAACTCTGGATCAGAGCGCGCACTTCTACGGCTTTGTCAGCACTGAGGACGCGGACTTTGGTAAAGGGTTTGCTGCCCGGCTTGCTTTCAGGAACGCCAACCTGCGGGCAACGCAAAGAGACCCGCGTGTCTGCCGGAACATCCGCCATATATACAATATCTTGAGTCGCCATCTGTCGTCGCAACCATATCGAGCGTCCGTAAAGGGTGTCACAACCGACCGCTTCAAAGGGCAATCCTTCTGCTTTGGCGCGCTCGATCATCTGCAAACCGAGTTCTATTTTGGTGGCAAATTCGCGTCCTTCAGGAACTCCCAATTTCTTGCACAGGTTTTCTTTCTTGGTGCCAAACCAAGCGACCGGCAAAAACAACTCGCCATCCACCCAGGTCCACATCTCTTGATTGACGTAGGCCAAAAAAGTCCCGACTTGGCTGGTCTCGACTTTCCCCAGGCGATCATTATGGTGTTTGTCGGCGCCGACGGTTTTATCGGAAGCCTGCTCATCGGCACTTTCATCCAACCACCCCATGCCGCCTTGGTGAAATTCCTCAAGCTGAGAAATCTCTTGGCGTACTTGTTGCAAAAGCGCTTGACTAGACCACGGAGAATTACTCATTTAATGATGCACCTGTTGTCCACAACTGTCGGTCGTGCGTCCGATGGTGGCAAAGTTTCGCTGTGTAACCATGCGCAAAAGCCCACTCAAATAGTTCAACGCTTGCGCGCTTGCATCTCGCGTTTTGGTCTTAAAACAATCCGCGTAACGCCGATGAAAATCTTGCAACCGTTGTCCCAAACTGCCAATGGCTTCAATTGGCAACCCCCATGATGAGGGATTAAATAAATTTCGTCCCTGGTGGTTTGGGGAAGTTTTTAGGCTCCCGGTATTTAAACTCTCGTGTTTCAACATAAGCCTAACTTTATCAAATTGTTAGCCTTCTGTTGAAATGTGACATTGTCGAGGTAGGTAGGCAAAAGTTTGTTGAAAAATCATCACAAAAAACCCTTGTTTTTCAGGCTTTTTAATCAGTTTTTTTCAAAAGATATACGCAAACCTACTTAGCTCGACTTTGTACAATTTTTTTTTGCAATCCCCCCAACGGCAGTTGGGGGATGGTTAAAGTCCAGCCTTGAGCATCGGGCAAGGTTGGACTTTAACCATCCCCCGATTTCCATCGGGAGGATTCGTTGAGCTTTGGCGGCGTTTTCGTAGGTTGAACTTTAACCATCCCCCGATTTCCATCGGGGGGATTGGTTTATCGTAGGCAGCGTTTCGTAGGTTGGGCTTTAAGCATCCCCGACTGCCGTCGGGGGGATTGGTTGAGGCTGCGCGGCGTTTTGTAGGTTGGATTTTAAGCCTCCCCGACTGCCGTCGGGGGGATTAGCAAGGCTGGTTCACCTCTGAAAAATGTACAAAGTCGAGCTTAGTAATCGCTGACCATGCCTATCTATCCACCTTGAGTGTGACTTCTTGAGACTAACCGGTGGGTTAAAAATTGCTTTCCGGCATCAAAAATCCCTTTGCCTGTTGCCTATAAAATGAATTGTGCTATTATGAATTTGCCGAATGGAATTGGGACTTTTTCCACTCCGGTGCACTGACTTTCTTTCCGGTTTTGATTCCTAATATCAGGGTTTACTAAAACGATTGCCCAGGTCATTTTAGTTTCAGCATACATTTATCAAGCCGGAGGAGAGAACCGGTACGATCATCATCTTTGAATCTTCAAGAGAGAGGGGACATCTGTCATGGCTAACAGATTCGCTCGAATTTTATTGGCTATCGTTTTGACGCTGACCGTATTGCCGACCCATTCGCGGTCGCAAGATCACAAAGCCGCATCCACGGGAAGCCCGAAACAAGCTGATGACAAAGTGATTCTCAACACCAATCTGGTCAGCCTGACGGTGAGCGTGACCGACCCTTATGGCCGCTTCGTCACCGGTTTGAACCAAGACCATTTTGAAGTCTTCGATGAAAAGGTCAAACAACAGGTGTCGCTGTTTACTGATGATGACGCGCCGATTTCTCTGGGCATTCTTTATGACGTTTCCGGCTCAATGAAAGAGCGCGTCGCACGTTCGGTCAAAGCCCTCAAGCGCTTCATTGAAACTTCACACGATGACGACGATTTCTTTTTAATCGGCTTCAATGACCGCGCCAAACTGGTGCAGGATTTCACCACCTCTGGCGATCAAGTCATCAGCCATCTGATGTTCGTGCAACCGAAAGGCTCGACAGCGCTCTATGACGCGGCCTATCTGGCGGTGGAAAAAGTGGCGCAGGGGCGTCATAAGAAAAAAGCTCTCTTAATCATCTCCGACGGACAGGACAACAACAGCCGCTACACCTACAAAGAACTTCGCAATCGCGTTAAAGAAGCCGACGTGCAAATCTATGCCATCGGCATCACCGATCCGGCATCCGATTCGCTGGTCGGTTATGGTCGTTCGATTCTCGAAGAGATTACTCGTATGACCGGCGGACGGGCGTTCTTCCCCAACGCCTACAACGAGCCGGAGTTGATTGAAATCTGCACCCGCATCGCGTTGGAATTGCGCCATCAATATTCCCTGGGCTTTTATCCATCGGATACCTCAAGCATTGGCAAGTGGCATAAATTGCAGGTCAAGATTAATCCTCCCAAAGGGCTTGGGCGGTTGTCGGTAAATTACAAGGATGGCTATCAATCGTTCAAACAGTAAGGATAGTGGATTAAATAATCTGCAACCTTGAACGGGCGACCCTGCGGTGGTCGCCCGTTCAGGGCATTGGAAAATCACTTACATTTTACAGGTTATTTAATTCACCATCCTAAGCGCTCGTGCAGCGGCCAGTGACCACCGCCTGGCGCAAGCCTTGACTGCCTCTCAACCGTTTTTTGCCATTGAAAATTGCTCTACGGTGTGGCGCTCTCGCCGTCGCGCCAGTTCGTCTTTTCCTTTATCAAAACTGCAAAAGCTCTGCTCTCCGTGCGTTCTTTCGGCAACGGATAAAGTGATGCGGCGCATCCTAGTTGTCCAATTTCATCAGGTGAGCAGAGGCGCTGGCGAACCAAGCCGCAAGCCATCGGTGGGCAACAAGGTTTGCAAAAATCAACGTGCGGGGTAAGATTCAATTATGAAACACACGGGCAAAAGAGCATTCGCGATAGGTATTATTTTGTCGCTGTTCTTGCTGACAGGCAGCAGCATTTCGTTTCCCTCAAAGGCCAGCACAGGCCGCGCCGGTGCGCCACAAAAAGAGCCGCCGCAAAATAAGAAGCCGCCTCAACCAGACTCCCAAGACAAAGACGACACGCCAATTAAACTCGGCACCGATTTGATCACGCTGGATGTTTCGGTCATAGACACCAGCGCCAACAACACGGCGGTGATGAACCTGACGCAAAAAGATTTTCAGGTGCTGGAAGACAAAGTGCCGCAGGAAATTAAATTCTTCAGCAAAGATCAAGTGCCGGTCTCTGTGGTCTTCACCATTGATTCTTCTGGTTCGATGCGCCAGAAAATTGACACGGTGATCAAAACTTCTATCAATCTGGTGAAGGACAGCAAACCCGGCGACGAGATGGCGGTGATTGAATTCCGCGATACGCCCGAACTGTTGCAGGAATTTACCAAAGACCAGAACGATGTGATTGATACCTTGAACAGTTTGGTGGCGCGCAGTCAAACGGCGATGCTGGATGCGGTTTATCTGGCTGCCGATTACGCCCAGAAAGAGGCCAAGAATCGCCGCCGCGCCTTGATCGTCGTCACCGACGGTCTGGATAAAGAGAACTACTACAAATTCGACGACGTGGTGAAGCATCTGCAAGAAAGCGATGTGCAGGTTTATCTGATCGGCTTCACCCAGGATTTGGATAATGGTTCAGGGTTGTTTAAGAAGAGTCCTAAGGATAAAGCCGAAGCCTTGTTGAACAAACTGGCGACCGAAACCGGCGGACGCGCTTTCTTTCCCAAAGAACTTTCGGAAGTCCACACCATCGGTCAGCAAATTTCTACAGACCTCCGCACCCAATACGCCATAGGCTATTATCCGTCGAATGAAAAACGCGACGGCTTGTTTCGCAGCGTCCGCGTGACAGTCAATTCGGCTGCCAATAGACGCTTGGTGGCGCGCACTCGCACAGGCTATTTTGCTCCGAATGAAAACGCCGCCTCGAAGACCGCCAAGCCCTGATTGGCCTGACCCTTTTCACGCTCATCAACAGGACGCTTCAACCATAGCGTCCGGTTACTTTTTCAGCGCCTTTCAAGGCTTCAATTCCTCTCCACAAACCCGGCAATGCGCCCGCCGCTTGGCATTCAAAGCGCCGCATTCGCCGCAACGATAATACATCTTCCGCGTAAACCAATTGGTAAACACGGCGCTGAAAATTAAGATGCCGCCCAAAACCACTATCGTCAAAAGCGTATCGCCGAGATTCTTCATGCGGGTCAGTTTACGGCGCTTTGATGATTTTTCTCAATCAGCAATTTTTTTTTGTACAAGTTTGCCGTTTTTTTCCGTCTCTCGCTATGAAGTAAATATTCACATCCGCACCGGAAATCACATCGCAAGGAGAGAGGAATGCTTTTTAAGACCTTCAGCGCCGCCGTCTTTGGCATAGACGCTTACGTGGTGGATATAGAAGTTGATCTGACGCCCAAAGCCAGTGACAGCATGGTGCCATCCTTCACAATGGTGGGGTTGCCGGACGCGGCTGTGCGCGAGAGCCGCGAACGCATACGCGCCGCCATCAACAATTGCGGCTTCTTCTTTCCGATTCATCGCGTCACTGTCAACCTCGCTCCCGCAGACATAAAAAAAGAAGGCTCCAGTTTCGATTTGCCCATAGCCATAGGCATACTCGGAGCCAACGGCGATTTGAAGAATGAAGAATTGGAGGACACCTTAACGGTCGGCGAATTGTCGCTCGATGGTCGTGTGCGTCCGATCAAGGGAGCTTTGCCTATAGCGGTGGCGGCGCGCAAACGCGGCATCAAACGCTTGTTGTTGCCGCAGGAAAACGCACAGGAAGCTGCCGTAGTTTCCGGCCTGGACGTTTATCCGGTAGCCGATTTGCGCGGCTTGGTGGCGCTGCTGATTGCCCATCAGCCAACCGCACCCTTGCGAATTGATACGCAGAATCTGCTTTCACATTCCGACCACTATTGCGAAGATTTTTCGGAAGTGCGCGGCCAGATGCACACCAAGCGCGCCATCGAAGTAGCCACTAGCGGCGGCCACAATATCATGATGATCGGCCCGCCGGGTTCCGGCAAAACCATGTTGGCCAAACGCATACGCACGATTTTGCCGCCGCTCGAATTTGAAGAAGCCATTGAATGCACCAAGATTCATTCGGTCGCCGGGTTGACGGAAACACAGGGCTTGATTACGACGCGCCCGTTTCGCTCGCCGCATCACACAATTTCCGATGCCGGATTGATTGGCGGCGGCGCGGTCCCGCGCCCCGGCGAAGTTTCGTTGGCGCACAACGGCGTGTTGTTTCTCGATGAGTTGCCGGAGTTTGACCGCAATGTTTTGGAGGTCTTGCGCCAACCTTTAGAAGATGGGCGCGTCACCATCAGCCGCGCCGCTATGTCTTTGACCTTTCCTTCACAATTCATGTTTGCGGCGGCGATGAACCCTTGCCCCTGCGGTTTCTTCAACGACCCTACGCGGGAGTGCAAGTGTTCGCCGGTGCAGATTCAACGCTATGTTTCCCGCATCTCCGGCCCTCTGCTTGATCGCATAGACATTCACATAGACGTGCCTGCGGTAAAAATATCAGAGCTATCGAATCACACGCTTTCCGAATCCTCGGAAAAAATCCGCGAGCGCGTCATAAGGGCGCGGCGCTGTCAGTTGCAACGCTTCGCGGGCGAAAATATTTTCTGCAATGCCCAGATGACGCCGCGTTTGCTTCGCAAATATTGCCTGCTCGACACGGCTTCAAAAACCATGTTGGAAAACGTCATCACCAAATTGGGGCTTTCGGCCAGAGCCTATGACCGCATATTGAAAGTAAGTCGCACCATTGCCGATATGGAAGGCAAAACCAATCTGGAAGCGCATCACATGAGCGAGGCGATTCAATATCGCTCGTTAGACCGCACCTACTGGGCTTGAAAATCCGTCGCCTGAAACGGACAATAGAGCAACACGACTACAACCATTTGAAGGGAGAAAATCAATGTCAATCAGCGAATCCATTTTACCGGAATTTGATCACGAAATGGCGAACACCAGAAAGACGCTGGAGCGTGTACCCGAAGAGAAATTCCATTGGCGGACGCACGAAAAATCGTTTTCGATGGGCGCGCTCGCCAGTCACCTTGCCAACCTTCCCAACTGGGCAGTTATCACTTTGCAACAAGACTCGTTTGACACAGCACCGCTTGATGCTCCCGCGCCCAAAATGGCGGAGGCGCACTCGGTTTTAGAAGTTCTGCAAGTGTTCGATAAAAATGTAGAAGCGGCACGAGCGGCGATTGCTTCGGCAAGCGATGAGCAGATGCGGCAAAGCTGGAGTTTGAAGGCTGGCGGCAAGACGATTTTTTCCATGCCTCGTATCGCCGCGATTCGCAGTTTTATTATGAGCCATAGTATTCATCATCGCGCTCAACTTGGAGTTTATCTGCGCTTGAATGATATACCGGTTCCTTCTATCTATGGACCATCGGCAGACGAGTCGGCCTTTTAAGGATGGTGGATGAAATAAGACGCAGTTTTTGAGGTTCAGAGTTACGCCTTTAAGCGTGAGTTGACGCAGACGCTTCACGCCTAAAGGCGTAACTCTGAACTTGCACTTTATTTCATCCACCATCCTAAGACGCGGCGCTCGCTTCCGTCCAGAAGCGCAGGTGCAGCCCTAAAATCGGATAGCGCTGGCGTAGCGCCAACACTCTTGGCGCGTATTCGGTTTTCGGAAACGCACCATCGAGCAGTTGTTGGCGTAGCGCACGAATTTCATAACGATACAGATCGTTGACGAAATCATGCGCCAACTCCGGCGGTGTGTGGTCGTCTGGCTTGATGCCGTGCTGCATTAATTCCTGCACTACGGATTGTCTATATTGGTAACTCATTTTGCCTCTCCAGGATGTTCATATTGTAGTTTGAAATTGGCGATACAGACAGCGCATAACATGATCGCTCGGCAGCAACCGCAACACAGATTGCCTACACTTTTTTCAGGAGCCCTCGGCGTATGGAAAACCAAGAAGAAATTCGCGATTGGGTGGCGCTCAGTTTCGTCACCGGCGTCGGTTCACGCACCGCTTTAACCTTGATAGATCGCTTTGCTACGCCTGCCCATTGTTTCCGCGCCAGTCCGCAGGAATTGGAAGCCGCAGGCATCAAGCGCGACACCATCGAACAACTCAAAAGCAGCGAACCATTTCATCGCGCCGATCAAGAATTGCGCGAGTTGGAAAAAACCGGCGGCACACCGCTGGTCATCGCCAGTCCCCAATACCCTGCCTTGCTGCGCGAGACCTACGACCCGCCGATTGTGCTGTATTCTTACGGCGATTTGCACAGGGCGCTGGCGCGACCGGCCATCGCCATCGTCGGGTCAAGGCGCTGTTCAACCTATGGTCGCAACGTCGCAGAGATGTTGGCGCGAGAACTGGCAGGGCGTGGCGTCACCATCGTATCGGGACTGGCAAGAGGCATTGATTCGGCGGCGCATCTGGGCGCGCTCGAAGGCCGAGGCTTGACGGTTGCGGTCATCGGCACAGGGCTTGATGAAGTTTATCCGAAGGAGAATAAAAAGCTCACCGAAAAAATAAAAGACCAGGGCGCGTTGATTACCGAATTTCCTTTAGGCACGCCGCCGCTGCCGCAACACTTCCCTTTTCGTAATCGCATCATCAGCGGCATGACCTTGGGCGTGATGGTCGTCGAAGGCGCGGAACGCAGCGGCTCCTTGATCACCGCAAGAATGGCTTATGAACAGGGGCGTGAAGTCTTCGCCGTGCCGGGCAATATCACTTCGTCAAAAAGTTTCGGGCCGAATTATTTGATTAAAGACGGCGCGAAACTGGTGCAGACCTGGCGCGATGTGGTGGAAGAATTTCCTACCGAAATGAAAACGACAATTCTTGCCGCCGAACCCGGCGACAAACGCGCCGAACAACTCAGCATGGATGAAGTGGCATTGAGCGAAAACGAAAAGCGCGTCTATAGCAAATTAAAGAGCGACGATCAGATACACATAGATGAGTTGATAGCGCTAACCAAATTGAGCCTGAGCGAATTGCTGGCGGCACTGCTCAGTCTGGAGATGAGCAACCGCATCAAACAACTGCCGGGCAAATATTTCGCTCGCAAATTGTAAGGCGTGAAAAGCCAATCCGTTTCTGAACCACGAAGCCCACGAAGTCAGAAAATACCGGAAAAACCTTGGTGTTTTTTGGGTTCTTCGTGATGAAGAATGGTGTTTTTGCTCCTGACAAATTCCCCCCGCTGACTGCACTCTCAATCAACGACTGACCAAAATCAATCGGGGGCTGGTGAAGCGCACGGCGTAGCCTTTGTCATCCGTACCGCTGAAGGTGATGTCGAGTTGTCCGGCGTTTCTGCCGCCTAAATTCACGCATAGCGATTGACTGCACGCCGTGCCTAGCGGATTGAGGTGATCGCTGGCGCTGCCGCAATCGGTAAAGTATCGGGCGAAATCGCTGCCGCTGTACGTGCCTATGGTCATCAGGTAGCCGCCGTTGCTGTCATAGAGTACGATTTTGTAACTGCTGATGGTAACGCCGACGCCTGCCGTTTCAGTCAACGTCACACCATAATACCAACCGGGAATAGCCGCGCCGCAAGGTCGCGCATTATCCGGCAACACGGTTTCAGGATGAAAGCGAATTTGCAGGTTTGCGCCATCAGCATAATGCGCGGTCAACGAGTAAACCGTAGGCGGCCACACTTCATCCGCTACGCCTGTAAGCGCGGTTTTGGCATAGAAGCGAAAATCTCTTCGGCCCGGCGTCAAGCGGAACAGGTCTTCGATATTGATCGCCGCTTCGACATAACTGTGACCCGCTTTTTCTTTAGTGGCAGAGGTCACCACACCGGGGAACGACTCAGTCAATTCGCAATTGCTGAAATCGCCATAGGCCAGACGATGGGGTTCGGCAGGCGGCGAAAAGAGCACCGTTTCCGAGCCATTGCAACCGGTAGTGGGATTGACATCGGTATCAAAAAAGAGCGTCAGCCCGCCGCTGTATGGAGCGCCCGCGAACTCTATCAAAAAATAGACCGCACGATTATCGTTGGTTACAGAGATATGCGTGATGTCGCTGCCCGCTTGATATTGCCCGGATGAATCAAACGGGCCATCGCCCACTGCATCCGTATAAAGCGGCGCGATGCCCTGCCAATCTTCCGGGTCGCCATCCACCTTGATGATGCCTTGCGGCGGCGGCGGCGGATTGCCATCATCGTCTTTCGCCTTTTCAATAGTAATCGGCCCGAACGCCTTCACGTTGTTGGTCTCGTCGCGTTCCGCGATGCTGTTTTGATCGTCAACCGAAGCGATGAGAAAATATTGTCCCGGCATAAACGTATGGGGAACCGGAACCGCCACAGTACATTTCACCGTTTCACCACGTCCCAGTCCGGCAAATTCGCACACCGCTCCGGTATCCACATCGTCAGCGCTGAAGTTAGCGTCGGAGGATAGAAAATACTTGAGGCGAAAAGCAGCGGCAGGGCGTTTGCCTTGATTGACAAGCTCTGCGACGACGTTTTGAATTGCTGCGCCAACCTTTGCCGCAGTGTCGCAGCGCAAATCAGAGACGGTTAAATCCGGCAGCTTCTTATACAAGGAGAAGGTCAATTGACCATTGGTTACAAATAGCATGAGGAGCAAAAACCTTGCCCACAACTTCGCTTGATTGCCTCTCATGCATTCTCCTGAAACCATCGAGGCATTGCGAACATGACAAGCAGGGGTTTCAAGTGATTGCCCTGGGTGAATGGAGTCTTGGTCATGAGAAAATTCATCAAGGTAAAGATAAATAGAAGCGTTCAAAGAATCAACGCGCAATTGTCTTCACAGCGATGCTTGACGAATTAGGCTGATGAGAAATCTCACCTAGTCTGCCAGGCTTCAAGCCTTGAGTGAAAAATTGGTAGGAGAATAATCAAAGGCTCTGTATGATAAAACGATTTTAGCAATGACCAATAGAATTAAGTAACTTCCCAGCCTTTTTGTGAGAGTTGAATGCTGTGCGGCTGTGCCGCTTTGAGGTGCGGAGAGTCTGCGACTCTCCCGTAGGCTGGCTCTCCTTGTTCGCGGCTGCGCCGCAGAAAAGCTTGGCGGCAAAGCCTCTGGGCGGCGCAGCCGCGAGAGTGGGGAACGCAGTTTACGGAAAGACGTAGCCCTTTCCGCACATCAAAGCGGCACAGCCACAAGCACTGACTGGGTTGTTACGAACAATATGAAAGATGTCAATCGCCGATCTATCTTTTACAAAATTCTCGCGCCGTAAACAAAGATGAAGACCGTTTATGAACCTACAAGATTATCTGAAGAAACTCGAACACGCCTTGCAACTAGGCAATGCCACCGAACACACCTATCGTCCGGCTCTCAAATCCTTACTTGAATCTATCATTGTGGGAATTACCGCGACCAACGAGCCTAAGCGCGTCAAATGCGGCGCGCCTGATTACATTGTCACAAAAGGCGAAACGCCGCTCGGCTACATCGAAGCGAAAGACCTCGGGAAAGCACTCGACAAAGAAGAAAAGTCCGAGCAGATGAAGCGTTACCTTGAGAGCTTAGGCAATCTGATTCTCACCGATTATCTGGAGTTTCGTTGGTACGTTCAAGGCAAGCTTCGTTTGACAGCGCGACTGGCGAAGCTTGCGAAAAAGAGCGGCAAGTTAAGCCTTGAAAAAGGCGGCGCAGATGACGTTTTCAATCTCTTGAAGGCTTTTTTGACTACACAAACTGCGACCGTCAGCAGCCCGAAAGATTTGGCGAAGCGTATGGCTGCGATAGCCCGTTTGATACGCGAAGCCATAACCAAAGCTCTCAATGATGAGGATTTGACCGACGAAAAAGCAGACCCTCTGCACGATCAGTTGAAAGGTTTTCAAGAAGTCTTGCTGCACGATTTGACCGAAGAACAGTTTGCCGATATGTACGCCCAGACCATTTGCTACGGACTGTTTGCGGCGCGTTGCAATGTCAAAGATGGCTCACATTTTTCGCGCAAGAATGCGGCTTATGATTTGCCCAAAACCAATCCGTTTCTTCGCAAGATGTTCTCGCACATCGCCGGACCCGATCTTGACGAGCGCATCTCTTGGGCGGTTGATGATCTGGCGGAGTTGTTGCAACGCGCAGACATCGCCGCCATCTTGCAAGACTTTGGCAAACGCACGCGACGCGAAGACCCCGTAGTGCATTTCTATGAAACCTTTCTGACGGCGTATGACCCGAAGATGCGCGAAGCTCGCGGCGTTTATTACACGCCGGAGCCTGTGGTCTCTTACATCGTCCGCAGCGTTGACCATCTTCTCAAGACCGATTTTAAACTTGCCGAGGGGTTAGCCGATTCGAGCAAAATTAAAATCAAAAATCCTTACGGCGAAGGCGAAATCGAAACCCACAAAGTTCTTGTCTTAGACCCGGCGACAGGAACAGGAACCTTTCTTTACAGCGTCATCAAACAGATTTGGGAAAAGTTCGGCGCGAAGAATAAAGGGATGTGGTCGGGCTATGTTTCCGAACATCTGTTGCCGCGCATATTTGGCTTCGAGCTTTTGATGGCGGCTTATTCCGTAGCTCACATGAAGCTTGGTTTGTTGTTGGATGAAACGGGCTACGGTTTTCAATCGGAAGAACGCCTGCGCGTTTATTTGACCAACACTTTGGACGAAGTGCATCAATTGGCGAACGCTCCGACATTCACGAAATGGATTAACGAAGAAGCCGACGAAGCGGGAAAGGTGAAGCAAGACAAGCCGGTGATGGTGGTCATAGGCAATCCGCCTTATTCGGGGCATTCGGCGAATCAAGGTCAATGGATAGCCAAGCTTTTGCATGGAATGGACACCCACACGGGAACGCCTACGGGAAATTATTTCGCTATGGATGGGCAACCGCTTGGCGAGAAGAATCCCAAATGGCTCAATGATGATTACGTCAAGTTCATACGCTTTGCACAGTGGCGCATAGAGCAGACAGGTTACGGCGTTCTGGCTTTCATTACCAATCATGGTTATCTGGATAATCCTACGTTTCGCGGAATGCGTCAGAGTTTGATGGAAACTTTTGACGACATTTATTTGCTAGACCTGCATGGCAATAGCAAGAAGAAAGAGAGATCGCCCGATGGCTCGAAAGACGAAAATGTTTTTGATATTCAGCAAGGCGTAGCGATAGGTATCTTCGTAAAACGCGGCGGCGAGAAAGAGAGCGATGCGGTGGTGCATCACGCGCATCTGTGGGGTGTGCGCGAGGTTTACGAAGATAATGTGAATCACGAGAAAGAATTGGTGGGTGGCAAATATCATTGGCTTTCACAGCATGATTTACGAAGCACGGAATGGAAGAAGCTGGAACCGCAATCGCCGTTTTATTTATTCGTGCCACAGGATACGGATTTACTAGCGGAGTATGAAGGCGGTTGGAAAGTTACCGAGATGATGCCGATTAATGTTCTAGGCTTCCAAACGCATCGTGACCATTTCGCTATTGATTTTGACGAAAAGGTAATACGTTCACGCATAGCCGATTTGCGCGATACGGCGCGAAGTGACGATGAGCTGCGAACGGCTTATGAATTGCGTGATAATCGAGATTGGCAACTTTCCAAAGCAAGAAGACAACTTCGTGATGATAAGCATTGGCAGCAACATTTTATTCAGTGTTTATATCGCCCTTTCGATTGGCGACCTTGTTACTTTAGCAATGCGGTGATGGATTATCCGCGCAGAGAACTTCTTGACCATGTTGCAGGGAAAGAAAATCTTTGCCTGCTTGTTCCTCGTCAAATTAGCACATTAGGCTGGCAACACATTGGAGCATCAAAGGCCGTGGCGGAAAGTTGTCTTGTTTCAACTAAGACCAAAGAGCAAAACTATAATTTTCCGCTATATATTTATCCGGTCGAAAAAAAGGGCGGTCTATTCGATACTCTCGCAGCGACTAATAGTCGTCACCCGAATCTTGCGCCAGAGTTCATCAAGGATTTTGCAACGCGCTTGCAACTCGCTTTCGTCAATGACGGCAAAGGCGATTTGCAAAACACTTTCGCTCCCGAAGATGTCTTCAATTATATGTACGCGGTCTTTCATTCGCCTACTTATCGCAGCCGCTACGCCGAGTTTTTGAAGATAGACTTTCCGCGCTTGCCGCTCACTGCAAACATCGCGCTCTTTCGCGCTCTCTGTGCCTCAGGCGAAAGACTGGTGGCTTTGCATTTGCTGGAGAGTTTCGGCGCGTCGCTCACCGGCTACCCGATTGCCGGAGATAACACCGTTGAAGAAGTGCGCTACAACCAAGACGATGAAGCCGACAATGAAACCGGGCGCGTCTGGATAAACAAAGAACAATACTTTGACGGCGTTCCGCAAGCGGTCTGGAATTTTCACATCGGTGGTTATCAGGTTTGCCAGAAATGGCTCAAAGACCGCAAAGGGCGCAAGCTGACTTACGACGATTTGACCCATTATCAACGCATCGTTGCGGCTCTATCGGAAACCATTGGCTTGATGGCAGAGATAGACCAAGCGATTGAGCAGCACGGCGGCTGGCCAATTCAGTAAGCTGGCGTAACTACCCAACCAATGTGTCGTTTCAAGAATTCGGGAAACCAGAAAATTAGAGAAGGTGTGGAAAAAAAATAGCATACCGTTGAGAAGCGGTCTCTGACCGCCAGTCTCGCTGTCAGAGACCGCTTCTCAACGGGAATTATGGGATTATATTTTCTTCCCCTTCCCTTACATCGTGTGACAGGCGCGCTTCACAGAGTGCTGATGCCCCTTTGAATAGTGCGCGATCCATTCTTCCCAAGATTTTCCACCAAGTATATGGCAAGCCCCTTGAACCAGCTTTGCTTATTTCAAAGCAACATTGCTCTTCTTTGCATCTTTGAAATGGAAGGGTAAAACGTCCGGCACGATGCTGACTTCGGTGGTGAACTTGAAAGGATACTTGCCGCCGCTGTCGTAAACCAACTCAACGAAGAACGCCGTGTAACCGCTCGCCGGTTTTTCGACGCGCCCAACATATACGCCTTTGCGCTGCGCCTTCACAGGCGAACTGGTATAAGCTTTGCCTATGGTGTCAACGCGAAAATCCCGCGCTTGCGGATTGGTCGCTTGCCACAGATTCACCTCTTTCGGTTGGTCTTTGGCAAACACCACCAGCGCACCGTCCTTCTGCTTTTTCCAAGTAAATTCCGGTCGCGCTCGATGATTCAACACCGCTTCATAAAACGCCAGCATAGATTCCACCGCGTCGCTTCCGGCAAGATTATGTTTGGCATTCGGCACATAGCGCAAATGCTTTTCGCCGCGCACCTTGTCCCAATAAAACTGCGAACTATCGGGCAGAAAAAATTGATCGCCAGAGGCATTCATAATGAATTTCGGCATTCGCAAACGCCGCCGCGCCAGATACTCATAAGGGTCTTCGATGGCCAGTAAGCGGCGGTATTCGGGAGTGTCTAGCTTATCAGGCAAAATTTTATTCCGCGTATAATCGTTAAGCGAAGTCGAGAAAAATCCATACGCCTCAAATTGATGTTTGATGGCGGCCTGAGAATTCAAAACATCAATAACGACGGGCATAATCGCCACCACTCGTTTATCAACCGCGCCCACCAGCCAAGTTGTCCAACCGCGCTTGGAACCGCCTGCAACTACGAATTGCTCAATCTGCAACTTGCCGCCTTCCGGGCTTGCCATAAATTCCTGTATCGCATCCATCGCACGCACGCCACTTTTGACCATAGGAAGCCGCGCCAGCCAACTATCATCGCCGGTCTCCATCTGTTTGGCATAGCTATAGGCGATCAGATCATCTTCACTACGCCCGTGGTCTTTCGAGTCGGCAAAGTAGAGCGGCTGATTCGGCACATCGCTCAAGTCGGCGTAGAGGGAATGAGTTTCGAGGGCAAATTTTTTACCGCGCTCAGGAATCGCCGAAGGCATCTGGTCTTTATTGCTGCCGCCGCCGATGACTAACAAGGCGCTATGGTGCGCGAGAGTGTCGGGTTTAACAATGGTCAGCCAATGCGTCCACACAGGTCGATCAACCTCTTGCGCGCTGCGCCAGGTCTGCGAAGTCAAGCGCAGCACATAGGCTTTGCAACCTTCGCCAGCAATAGTTTTCATCAACTTCCATTGGTATGCCGGATCGGCTTTGGCAATGTACTTGTCCAGGTAGGTCTGTTGAGCAAAAGCCGTAGCCGTCAACGCTACGATGAAAAGCGATAAAGCAAAAACTTTGAATAGTGTTTTTTGTAACAAGCTAGATGAAAGAGTCATAGAAGGTTCCTCAACTTGAATCTGGAAACTAATCAGCCGGGCTGATTCCACTTGTTGATTGATTAACGATTTTGGTTCTGCTCCGAGCAAAAAAGCTGTAACGGTCAACTTGCGGATGAAGGGTATAACAGATGCTTCGCCGTATGCAATTCGGCAATAGCTTTCTTCGTAGGTTTTTTGTGGGCTACCGTTGTGGCATTTTGCCGGTGGTCTGGTCTCGAAAAAATCACTTTCTCCTTGTCATCATTTGCTCTCTATGACAGCATTGAATTCGCAGTAAATTTCTTATCGAAGCGAGTTTTTTTATGATTGATTTAAACGATATTCATTCTTTGTCAGAGTTTCAGCGCAACGCCAAATCCTATATTGGCAGAATGAAAAAAACTGGGCGACCAGTGGTCTTGACCATCAATGGTAAAGCTGAGTTGGTTGTCCACGATGCGGCATCCTATCAAAAGATGCTTGACTTGGTTGAGCAGGCGGAAACCATAGCGGCTATCCAAATCGGACTTGAACAGGTAGAGCAAGGCAGAGTAAAACCTGCGGAAAAGATATTTAAAGGTTTACGCAAAAAGTACAACATGGCGGCAAAGAAATGATCTATGAGGTTGAGATCACAGAACAAGCCTCCCATGAGGCAGAAGAAGCCTTGAGATGGATGACTCGCCATTTTCCTCAAGTTGCGCCCGATTGGTTTGAAAGGCTGGTTGAATTCGTAAACTCTCTTGCAACCTTTCCCAATCGCTGTGATCTTGCGCCAGAAAGCCAAGCCTTCAAACAAAAGATTCGCCAACTCCTGTTTGAGCATTATCGAATTCTGTTCACCGTGAAAGGCAATTCGGTTCACGTTCTCCACAGCAGGCATAGAGCGAGAAAAACTCTATCGCCAAAAAGAAAAGGAAGAAGTACGTGAAGAAAATAAGCCTCTGTTTTATTTTCAATCTTGCTTAACTAGACTTTGTACATTTTCAGAGGCGAACCAGTCTTGCCAATCCCCCCGATGGCAATCGGGGGATGCTTAAAGTCCAACCTACAAAACGCCGCGCAACATCTACGAATCCCCCCAACGGCAGTTGGGGGATGCTTAAAGTCCTACCTACGAAACGCTGCCAACGATAAACGAATCCCCCCCAACGGCAGTTGGGGATGGTTAAAGTCGAACCTTGTCCGAGGCTCAAGGCTGGACTTTAAGCATCCCCCAACTACCGTTGGGGGGGTTGCAAAAAAACTTTGCTGGCTTGGTGTGTAGGTAGGACTTTAAGCATCCCCCAACTACCGTTGGGGGGATTCAGGCGAATGGCCTCACCGCCTCGGCTCTCCGTTGGGGGATTCAGACGAATTGCCTCACTGCCTCGGCTCTCCATTGCTAGGTTTTTCAGAGGCGAAGTAGCCTGATTTTATAGGCTTTTTCAACCCTTGGAATTATTGCCCCTCATCTTGTTGAGGTGAGGTTCAATCATTCCAAGCGCGCACCGCAATGTCAGCGCTTGATTGGTGTGGTTCAATTTGAAATTGTACAAAGTCGAGCTTAGGAACGTGTAAAAAATAACTTAGAAGACTTTGAAGCTGGATAACTTGCCACTCGCTTTAGCTAGTGGAGAAGGTCAGGTCAAGACCTGGCTTTAGCCAAATAAAAGAAAACCTCAATCATCCTTTCAGCTTTTTGCTAAAGCTATAAGGAATAATCATTATCTTGAAGTTTGGCTAAAGCCGGGGGGTTCCTTTGCCTCTGACCACTAGCTAAAGCTAGTGGCAATTGAAAGCTTTACAACTTATTTTTTACCTCTTCCTTATCCGTTACCTTGTTTCTCTTGACACCGGCAAGCGTCATGGAAATCGCTGCGAAGATCATCAGCAAAGCGCCTGGCGGCACCAGCCAAATCGCTATTCCGGGATCGCCTTCCGGGTGCCAGATGCCCGCCACAAAAAATCCCAGAGGCATTAAAATAGCCCCAATTCTAAAGGCGATTTGCGTGATTCGGGAAAGTTCAAGGGCAAAACTTTTCGCGCCCAAAGCAGCAATGATTAAGACTACACTCAACAAGCTGCCATGAGTGTGCGCCAAGGTGAACAATTCCCGCCGCTGTGCATCATTCAAATAGGCTGGCGTTTTGTAGCCCAGCAAGCCTTCAAGCAACAAGCCGAAGGTCATCCACACGGCGATACCCGCCCAACCTTGAATCAAAAGCGACGCCAGCGGATTCGTAGATTGCGATTTTTCTTTTGTCATAACTCGATGTTCAGTCGTCTCTTTTATTTGCCGCATGGTTAGAAAAAAAATCATTCGCCAACTTCCAGGTCCACATCTTTGCGGTTGGCGCGCAGCAACTGCGCCAGCGTCTTCGCTTTCTCGGTGCTTTGCGGATTGAGCAAGTCAATCGCGCTGCGCCATTGCTTGAACGACGTTTGCCGCGCCGCTGCGCTTGCCAGATAATCGGGCTTCGTCAGTTGCGCTTGATAGTTAGCCAATCCGTTCGCCGCGAAAAATCTGACGATAGGATAATTATCATTGAAGGCTTCCAGCAAAAACGGCAGCGCCCACTTCCCTTCCACCTTTGCCACGCCTTCTCCGCTTAACGCTTCGGCAGTCAACGCTCTGGTCAACGCATCACCGGCAAACAAGGCGCGCACCCCTTCGGCTATGTCGAATTGTTTATCCCCGCTGGTGGCAAGCGACGAAAACCGCTCTGGCCATAAGCGCTTCGTTTCTGAAATCGCCCAATTCACAGACCTGTCGAGATGACATTGATTGCAGGCGTTCGGCACAGCTTGCGCGGTTGTCAATTGTGGATTCGGAACCGTAATGTCGTGCGTAGGATGAATCGCCATCACCCCATAAACCACTCGCGGCATATGGCAGTTGTAACAACGAGAGCCTGCCGATTCATTTGAGTGTTTAGTATGCGCCGCCAAATTCGCAGCGTCCGCGAATTGCTGATGACATTGCAGGCAAGGTTTGTCTGTGCGGTTTTCAGCTTTGATTTGTCCGCGCACATCGCCTTCGTGCATGGAATGACAAGTTAAGCAATTGATGCGATTATTGGCGTCGCCTTGGGTAAAACAGCGCGACCGCAAAATGCCTTGATACTCGTAGGCCGTCAGGCGCGGCGAACCATTCGCCCAAAAACGATTGGCGAAAGCGTAGCTGCCTATCAAGGTTTCGCGCTCGACAGGCTTGTAAAAATGCGCCAAGTCTTCGCCCGCATTATATGGGTCGCCGCGTTGTAAAATTTCCAGTATGCGATTATTTGGCTCTGGCACACGCTGCCCATGACAATGCCCACAGACTTGCAAAGAGCGTTCGGCAGCAAGTTTTTTTGGATTGATAATCTGCTTGTCTGCGGTTTTGAATAAACGCCAGAAGGTTCGTTGCCAAGGCGAAGTTGCTTCTTCGGCGTGATGGGCAGACGCGCCATGACAAGCTCCACAGGCGATGCCAAGCTCTGCAACTTCGGTGTCGTATTGCTTGGTGTTGGTGTTGAGATGAGGCTGCGCTTTGACGTTGTGACAGAAAACGCAATTGCCATCCCATTGCGCTTGATGCTGAAAATAATTTTCACTGTCGGGATAAAAGAACGAACCGTTGAGACTCATCCATCTTCGATTGGTCAAATCGTAAGCCAAAGGCAAGCGCGTGTATTGCCCTGCTTGTTTGGTTAAATATTGCTCTATACGCCGCGAGCCAACGGTGCGGTCAACGCTGAAGGTTTGCGCTTTGCCATCGGCATAGGTGAACGTCATGGCGAATCGGCCATCATGTTTTTCCATGCGCGCCTTCACGCCCAGATAAGCGAAGGTGTTGGCGGTTTCAAAATCGCCTTGCACCGAATCGGCTTTGGCTTCCTGCGTCATGCGGCTGTGAAAAGTTTTCGCCCACGAAGCGAAATGGTCTTGGTGACAAGCCAGACAATTTTTCGATGACAGATAATTTTCATCAGCCTTGCCTTGGCGAATCCGCGAATAATCGGGGCGCAGCGCCGACACCGTCAAGGCGACAAGCGTAGCGGCGATAAAGGTCAGCACCAATGATTTGAAAATCACGGATTCATTCTCGCATCGGTAAAAATGGTTTGGAGCAAGGCAAGAGATTATCATAAATTCAAGACTCGCAAAATCTATGCGGTCTTTTTCTGCACACGATGGTCGGCAAGAATTCTTGCGCCCTGCACGATGTAACTCGCGCCCGACCACAACACCGAACTCAGGACGATGAGATAACACAGCGGCAAAATCACAGTAAATCTGCCCATCCAGTTGAACCACAAAAACCAGACAATCAGTCCGAGTTCAAGAAAGGTATTCACTTTGCCGGAAGTCGTCGGCTTGAAATCCTTGAACTTGGTGCGCGCATAAACAATGGCCGAGCCGAGCAGAATCACCGCGTCGCGTCCGACCACGGCGATGGCTAACCAAACCGGTATCGAAGGAAAATTGGCGCGTGGCAAAGCCATCACGATAAACGCTGCGGTGGTGAGAATCTTATCGGCCAAGGGGTCCAGGGTTTGCCCTAGCTTGGATTGTTGATTGAACCGACGCGCCACATAGCCATCAAAAAAGTCGCTGACGCTGGCGATAAAAAAAATCAACAACGCGGCTCCGTATCGTCCACCATAAATCTCGAACAAAAACGGCGCGATCAAAATAATGCGGAACAAGGTGAGGAGGTTGGCAAAGTTCCATGCAGAGACGTTCGCGTTCATGTGCCTTCCACTTTACGATTTGGTTCTGACCAGACGAAAGCCCAGATTGGACAAGCGTGTAGAGGGCGTGTCTTTGCTACGATTGAACATCTGGCAGCGGTCTATCTGGGAGTACCAACTGCCGCCGCGATTGATTTTCTGGGTGCCGCTGTCTGCGCCTTTCGGGTTGGCTTCGGGGCTGGCCAGATAATAATCCTCGGCGTACCAATCGGCGCACCACTCCCAGACATTGCCCTGCATATCAAATAAGCCCCATTTATTGGGCTTTTTTTGGCCTACAGGATGCGGCTGGCAACCGTTGGCGTTCAGGCGCTTCTTATAATTTTCGCGCTCCGTGTTCCAAATCTCCATCGAGTTCAAGGTTTTCAAACCACTGTTGTCGCCAGTCCACGCTACGGCATCGAGGTTGTCTTGATAAACCGCTTTGCTGCCAGCACGCGCCGCGTATTCCCATTCCGCTTCCGTGGGCAGGCGATACTTGTAGCCATCTTTCAAAGCGTTCAACTTTTCCAGAAACTCCTGCACGTCGTCCCACGAAACATTTTCAACCGGCTGGCGGTCGCTCTTGTCACTTTTGAAATTGCTTGGATTCTCCAACATCAAGGCTTGCCATTGCGCCTGTGTGACTTCGTACTTGCCCATCTCGAAAGGGCGGGTGAGTTTCACCAAATGCGGCACGTCTTGATTATCGCCGTGGTCGTCTATGCCCATCATAAATTCGCCTACAGGAATTTTGACGTAACTCTCAGCTGCGGTCAGCGCGGTCAGCGCCGCGTTCGGTGCGGCATTCATAGCTGCATTGCTGTTGCCTATACTATTTTTATTGCCGTTGGCCGGCGGCGTGTAAGGCGGTGCAACATTTTTCGTAGGCGTTGAGGAACCCGCGAATAGATTTTCCTGATACACATACACGGCGGCGACGACGATGCCGGACAAGAGCATGACGATACCCAGCATCAGCCACCAAATCCTTGCGCCGCTTCTCGGCTCTGGCGTTTGCGAATACTGCGAATAATAGGCCGGGTCAACATTGGTGGTCAGCGGCGGCGGGTTGAGATTGGTGGCCTGATTGCCTTGCATGGTTTGCGGCTGCGCCATCGGATTGCTTTGATAATTCGGCGGCGACGAAGGAAAAGGCTGAGGCTGTGGAGTTGGCGGTGCGGGGTCGCTCGGATAAGGGTTTTGCGGCGCATAGGAATTCGGATAAGTCTGCACAGGCGGCGCGGTATAAGGCACGGCAGGATTCGCCGTTTCTTGTCGCGGCACAAGCAAAGTCGGCGGCTCCGCTTTTACCGTTGCGCCAGGAGTTTGATTGGCCCTGCGGACTTCGCGCAGGCGTTTCAACATGGCTTGAGCCGATTCCGGGCGCAGATTCTTATGTTGCGACATCGCTTCATTGATAAGTTCGGCAACCTTTGCGGGAATCTGCGGGTTGAGATGATGCGCCGGAGGCAACGGGTCGGCTTCGCCTTCTAAAAAGGCATTGGCGCGATGCAGCGCGTCAGGCGGTTCTTGCCCGGTCAGCAGGTGATAGAGGGTGGCGGCCAGAGAATACAGGTCGCTGCGCGCATCCGTGCCGCTGCCGCGTATCTGTTCGATAGGCGCATAGGCAGGGGTGTAACCGAAGATGCTTTTGTTGGACACGGCGTGCGTCATTTGAAAAGCCGAGCCTTTGGCTAAACCGAAATCCAGCAGAATAATTTGATTGCGTTCAGCGAGTTTCAAATTCTGCGGCTTGATGTCGCGGTGAATGATCGGGGAACTGCGCGTGTGCAGGTAATCAAGCGCATCAAGCAACTGCTCGGCCCACCCCAAAACCTCTTCGACTTCAAACGGTTTGGCTTTGCCTATTGGTTCCAGACGCTGTTTGCGTTTCAACAGAATTTCGCCCAGATCATTTCCGGCGATGTAGTCCATCACCAGAAACGTGCTTTCGCCTTCGGTAAAATGGTCAGAGACTTTGGGTAACGCCGAGTGGCGCAAACCGGCCAGCAAACGGGCTTCCTGCTCGAATGCCTTCAACATTTTTTCGTCGTTAAAGATGCTCTCTTTTAAGGCTACAGTATTGTCGAGCCGCAAATCCTTCGCCAGATAAACCGTTCCCATTCCGCCTTGCCCAATGGGACGAATGATTTGATAACGGTTTTGGAGAAGGGTGTTGGCTTCCAACATATTTTATGTGTCCAGGCAAAGGCCAAAACTTTCGACATATCTACTTTGGTCGTCGTTATGGTATTCTGTTGCGCTTCATAACGTCAAATCTGTACCGGTTAAATTCATCCTATGGATAAAAGCGGCAACGAACCAAATCCAGCGGCAAGAGAGTTGGCGATTCTGCAACAAGAGATTGTCGAGTGCAGATGCTGTCCGCGTCTGGTCGAGTGGCGCGAGCAGGTCGCCAGAGAAAAAGTGAGGCGCTTTGCCGAGCAAGAATATTGGGGCAAGCCGGTTCCAAGTTTCGGCTCGCATCAGGCGCGCTTGTTCATACTAGGACTGGCTCCGGCGGCACACGGCGGCAACCGCACCGGGCGTATGTTTACCGGCGACCGCAGCGGCGACTGGCTATATAGCGCGCTGCATCGCTACGGCTTTGCCAACCAGAGTGAATCGGTGCATCGTGATGATGGTTTGGAATTGCTTGATGCTTATATATCGGCGGTGATTCATTGCGCCCCGCCCGACAACAAGCCGTTTCCCGACGAGATGAAAAATTGTCGCCCATACCTGCTACGCGAGTTGGCGTTGTTACCACAGGTTCGCGTCATGGTGACGTTGGGGAGACTGGCTTTTGATACGGCTGTGGCGTTATTAAAGAACGGCGCGCCGAGTGACGCCGTGTTGGCTTCAGGCGCGCCAGCACCGACTGCTGTAAAAAAGTCGCTGCCGGTGCGACGCCGATACAACTTCGCCCACGGAGCGGAATTTCAAATGGCTAAGGGCATCACCCTGCTGGCGTCGTATCACCCAAGTCAACAAAACACCTTTACCGGTATCCTCACCGAAGAGATGTTTCAGGCGGTCTTCAAACGCGCTCAAACGATTCTACGTGAATCGTCGGAGCGGTCATCGGCTGGCTGAAAAAAAAGGTAATTTCCCAGCTTTCTTGTGACAGTTGAATGCAGTGCGGCGGTGCCGCTTTGAGGTGCGGAGGGTCTCGGACTCTCCGCTAGACTGGTGTTGCTTTTCGCTGCACAGCTGCAAGCAGTGGCTGGATAGTTACAAAAAAAGCCAATAAAACCGGGCATTTTTTACACCCTTCGGCAATTCTGCAAGGCCAAAAAAAACGGCAGAGCGTGAAAACTTCTCACGCTCTGCCAAAGCAGGAACCAATGGTCCTACGGGTTATAGAGATTAGCCTTGAGCTTTGCCTTTTTTGACTTTGACGATGGTGAAGTTGGCTTTGCTCTGGTCTTGTTCCGTACCTTGCGGGCCATAGACCACCACACGAACTTTAACGGCTTTGCATTTCACATTGGGAACCGTCCATTCCAAACTGCTGTAGCCGCCGGGGCCGTTGACAATGTCAATCCAGGTCGCGCCGCCATCCAACGAATAAGCGACATCCTGACGGGAAACTCCGGTGCCGGTGAGCGACCATTGAATCGTGATTTTGCTGTTACCGTTGATGACTTCGCCGCCTACCGGAGTTACCAATCGAATGACGATGGCTTGGGTCTGCGCCTGGGTTACAGTAATCGTGACTTGCGTTCCAGCAGTCGCGCCGCCGTTGTCGCGCACGACAACAGTGGCCGTATAGGTTCCGGCATTCTGATAAACGTGAGTCGGCGAGGCGACCGTTGCGCTCTGCCCGTCACCAAAATTCCAAGCATAAGAAACCACTGTACCATCGGCATCTGCCGCCGTGGTGTTGAAAGTGACCGACAGCGCCGCAGCACCGGAAGTCGTCGAAGGCGTTACTGAAACTGTAGGTGCGCGGTTGCTCGCGGCGTTGGCCGTAATTACCACCGTAGCACTGGCGGTCAAGCCACCGGCGTCGGTTACAGTCAAGGTAGAAGTGAAGCTGCCCGCCGATTGATAAAGGTGCGAAGGCGAAGCCTGCGTTGAACTCTGGCCATCACCGAAATTCCAGCTATACGTCATCGCCTGTCTTTCGGGGTCGTTGGCGTTGGCAACGAAGGCGACGTTAAGCGGCGTAGTGCCGGTGGTCGGCGTAGCGGTAACACTGACGGTTGGCGGTTGATTGGTCGGAGGAGGAGCGGTGGCACTGCCGCGTTCGTGCGCGCCGATGTCGAAAGCCGCGCCTTGCGGTCGAGCTGCCGCAGCAAAATCGTTCGGGTTGTTTACCGCTTCGCCTTTATCTATGGTCGGGCTGTTGGCTAAAGGCTGGCAAACATTGGTAGCGTCCAACATCGGGTCGGTAATCAAGGAACGAGAATCCACATTCATTCCCGCCTGCCAATCGCTGAAGCTTTCCCAATAATAGGTGCGTGTCGGCGATTCGAGGAAAAATTTGTACGTGCCGCCGTTGGCTTTGTACCAGATGTTGGAATTGGAAACCAGATTGTCTGAAAGGTTAATGACAAAAGCCATCGGACGAGTGCTGTTGACGACCACTACATTATTTTTGAAAGAAATCTGACGGGCGGGAATTTCGCGGCCATTGGTGACAACATAAAAACCGCCGTGAAATTGTTTGGCCACATCCACCAGGGTGTTGTTCTCGAAGCGTATGTTCGAGCCGGAGTAAGTGCCTATGCCTGCGCCGTTGGTATTGATGACGATGTTATTGCGAGCAACGGAGTCGAGACATTCGTAAACCGTGCCGTCGCGCATAAATTCCAGATCGGTGTCCTGTCCCATCAAGATTCCGCCGTGACCGCAATTCTCTACACGGTTGCGTTCGACGATGGCATTCTTAGCGCCGCCTTTTAAGTACAAGCCGTTGGTGGCGGTATCGTGAAGATAGCAATCGCGTATGGTGATGCCGATGGAGCCTATGGAATCTATGCCTTCGGCATTGGAAGGATCGCGCACCCCGGATGGGCCGATGTTGCATTTTTCAATCAACAGATTGTCGGCGTTGAAGGTCTTGATGCAATCGCGTCCACTGTTCCAGATGCGGCAATTGCGAAGCACGGCATTCAGATTGGACTCGATTTTCACTACGTAAGTTTCGCCGCCTTGAATTTCCAGGTTCTGCAAAGTGATGTTGTCAGCACCCAGATACATGACATAACCCATGTTCGCGGCGTCGGTATTGCTGCCAACGATGACCGCCGATTCACCCGGATAAGAAGAGAAGGTCAAGCCCGCTTTATCAATATAGACATAGCGGCTGAGATTGTAGCGACCACCGCGAAGATAAATGGTGTCGCCGGGCGCGGCAAGCACAAAGGCTCTGCCGATGGTGGCAACCGGCGCGCTCTGCGTTCCGGTGTTGGAATCGCTGCCGTTGGTGGCAACGTAGAGAGTAGCGGCGCTCGAAGAACCGGCGGCAACGCTACCGAAGAACAAAATCAAAAACCCGAAAACCAGTAAGAATCGTTTGTAATTTTCCATCTCAATAACCCCTCTGCGCTGCACACCTCGGCCTTACGCCTGATGCTCTGTCGTGGGGCGAAAGAGCAAGCGGCGGGAACCGGCTGGCAGCCTCCTTGCCGAAACACGATTGGGGAATCGTCGTTGCGGCTAAGAGTGAACCATTTAGGGACCTCCTGCTATGTAGTTGTGGGTGAGATGGAATCTTTAGGAAGGGATTCATCTCACTCGGCAGCCAGTCATTCTTCGTGGCGAGATGAATACAGAAAAAACCGTCGGGATAATCCCCGTTCACGTTCCTGCATCATCGCTTCACGAAGACCTTGGCTTTGCGACCCAGGATCACTCCTGGTGTGCCTTTATCGGTGAAACGAGTAGCGCGCATCGTCTCGCGTGAGGGGTAATTCACGCTGACCTACTTGAGCCGATTCGCGCTTTGAGTGGATTGGTAACAGAGTGTGAATCGGGCTTCCACTACCTCAAGGGAGTAAGGCAAGGAATTCAACCTCCGTCAATTCAAATCCAATCAAACATTTGCTGAAAGAGCGATAAGTTACCGCTCCGCTTCAAAGAACATCAAAGATTGAATGACCGCATTCGAGCAATTTGCTGGTACAGAGCGCGTCATTCATAAAGTTCATTTGCAACTATTGTGCCGCCTATATAGGGGTAAATTTTCTCAAAATTTCAAGCTTTAATTTTTTGCTCTTTTCATTTTGACATAATTTGTCTTTCACTGTGACAGAATGGCTTCCGCTTTGGCAACGGGTTGCCGGTCAATCATGCAGGCGTGACGAAAAGGGCTGAACGTGTATAATAATTTTTCCACAAGAAGGGATGGTTCAACAGAAAAGATTATGGCGAAAACAACAAAGACCAATGAAGAGGCGACCAAAGTAACGGCAAAAAAATCCGCCGCTGCCGATAACGAAGCAAAGTCACCAGCAAAAAAATCTACCGCTAAAAAAGCCGTAAACACGGCGTCAGCATCCGCAACACCCAACGCAAACGCCCCATCTGTGCAGGAAAACATCACTGCACAGGCGGACGCAGCGTCGCCAGAGGCCGCAGCCACGCAAGCAAGCGACGCAGCCGAAGCCAGCACGCTGGATGGCTTTGCTTTGCCCGCAAGCAAAGGCAAGGCGGGCGTATTGGGTGGGTCGAAAGATCGCGGCATCAAACCGGATGATAAACTCGCTTTGCCGGTCGGCAGGCATTTCACCTTTGAGCGCGTGCGTTCGCTCAATCCGAAATCATTTTATTGCGCCATGCGTTGGGAGTATCACTTGCACGGCAAAAGCCCGGAAGAGAGCAAGCGTTGGTGGGCGAATAAAAAATTGCAGATCACCAATCCAGCCAATGGCCATCAAGTCGTAGTGCGCGCCGTGGATTTCGGTCCACACGAAAACACCGGCCTGACCATCAGCTTATCGCCGGGCGCGCTCGAAGCCTTGGGCTTGGAAATCGGCGGCGAAGTCGAGATCGCTTTCGCCGACCAAAAAACTCCTCTGGGAGTGACGAACCAGTAGTCACCAATCTTTAGTACGAACTCTTTGTGTTGCTGCTACTGATGGCACTTGAAGGTAACGATTGGCGAATCAACAAAGACTATGGACTAAGGACTAAGGACTAAGGACTAACCATGATTCGTTATCCTGCATTCGATCCGCCGGAATATGTCAACTGGCAGGCCGACCGCCAGATTCTCGATGAATACGCCAACACCATCGAAGCCTATGCGCTGCGCCGCGACTTGGTTCGCGCTCTGAGGCCAGCGCAACTCATCGCTATGTATGAAGGCTTGATCCGCAACCGCCTGCACGACATCGCCCTCAAGCGTTGGGTGAAACAGGGCGTCATCTCTAAAGCCTGGCTGGGCATAGGCGAAGAGGCTGCCACCATTGGCGTAGTTCATGCTTTGCAACGCCCAACCAAAGACAATGAAGGCTCCACTGATTTTGTCGCGCCGATGATTCGCAACGCCGGAGCCTGTCACGAGATGGGCATGAAGGTTGCCGATATGCTGCGCGGTTACTTGGGAACCGCAGATTCGCCGACACGCGGGCGCGACCTGCACATAGGCGATTTCCCACACGGCGTTCTCGCGCCGGTTTCACCGGTCGGCGATATTATGGCGGTCACCGCTGGCGTTGCGCTGAGTTTCAAACAGCGGCGACAACCCAGAGTCGCGCTCACCTGGATCGGCGATGGCTCGACCAAGTCGGGCGTCTTTCACGAAACCATGAATTTCGCGGCGGTGCAAAATCTGCCTATGGTGGTCATCATTCAAAATAATCAAGTCGCTTTAGGCACGCGCCTCGACCAACATCATCGCAGTAATTTTGCCGATTGGCCGCAGGCTTACGGCGTCAAGGGCGCGGTCTTTGACGGCAATCATGTGTTGGACGCTTATGCAGCAGCCAAGCTTGCGGTTGATGGTTGTCGCAACGGCGAAGGCCCGTTTTTGTTGATCGCCGAAACTTTTCGTATGGGCGGTCACGCTACGCACGATGAACGCGAAGCGCGGGAAACTTTCGACGCCAAATTATTCGCGCATTATGGCAAACGCGACCCTATAGGAATGTTTGAAAATTATTTAATCGAAGGCACGCTCGATTTAAGCAACGGACGCCGTATGCGCCGCACCACTTCTATGCAGGAACGCAATGCGGAATGCTTGCGCCAGGCCGAAGAGCGCGTCACCGCCGAAGTCGAGCAAGCCAGCGCAGAAGCTTTGCAATCCCGCGCCAAGTTGTTGTCGCCGCCATCGGCAGGCACTGGCGTGTATGCCAATGAAGAAATCGTAACCTCGCGCAAGTTGATTGCGGTGGGCGCAGATTGACGCGCCGAACACTTGGCAGCGAACCGTTGCCGCCACTATAGAGAAAAATTTATATGAGACGAATCGTAGTTCTCCTTTTATTTTTGAGCCTGGGTTGGGGTGGAGTCGCAAGCGCCCAGAAAGGCAAGAAGCCGCGCCCCAAAGCCTCCGGTAAAACGGCGGCCAAAACTGCGCCCTCGGCTGCGCCCATGTCGGTTGCGCCAATCATCGGTGCAACCGTGTTGATTCAAACCAAAGGCGGCGATACCTTGACCGGCGAGGTGCTTGACTTGAATGCTTTCAGCGTGCGCCTGCGCGCCAACAATATGGAATCGGTTATTCCCTTTGAATCCATCGCCGCCCTCTCTTTCGATACCGCGAAGCGGCTGGAGACCACGCCGCTGCTACAACCGGCAGGGGAAAATTTTTTGCGCGAATTGAACGCGCCGCTCAAGGCTTTTCAGTTGATGAATGACGAGACCCGCACCGGCTCCAGCTACACTGATTATGACGACCAGTTGATTCGCCTGCGCCGCGTCGCCGATAAATTCCTACAAAAATACAGCGCCTCGGATAATCAAAGTGAAGCGCGCATCCTGGCCTTATTGGCTGGGGCGATTATTGATTACAATGCGGCGCGCACGGTCTGGACGCTCAAGATTGGCACGGACGGCACCTTGAGTGAAACCGAAACCCTTGTCGCCGATGTGCTGGCCTTGTATCCCGAAATGCGAACCGCTGCCGTGGTCGGCAATCGCTTTAACGCCGATAAACTGGTGGGCGGCCTGTGGAAGCGAGCCACCGAAAAAATCGAGCGCGTAAGATTACTTTTGAAATCGCGCTAGGGTTGGTTTTACAATGGCACTGACGGTTTGCCGCTTGAGCGAATGATAAGTACAGCGTTTGGAGAAATCCTATGATCTGTTTTCACTGTGGCGCAAAAGTTTTTTTGGAAGGGAAAATATATCGTTCGGATGTTTGTCCAAAGTGCGAGGCCGATGTTCACTGCTGTGTCAACTGTGATCAGTACGAGCCGACAGCGCATAACAAATGCCTCGAACCACAAGCCGAATGGGTAACCGACCGCGAGAAAGCGAATTATTGCGACTTCTTTGTGGCGCGAAAAGAGACCAGGAATTTGATTGTCAAACAACGCGACAGCGCCCGGCTTGATTTCGACAACCTGTTCAAAAAGCAATGACGCACCAAAATCATTTCCGGCAGCCTCGCCAGCAGCGGGAAGAGACAGCCTCTAGCAACCACGCACGCGCCTACTTAGCGGTTCACAGGTTGAATGGTGTCGTCCTGATCGAGGGAATATTTACTTGATGCCAGTCGCGCTTGCGCGCGGGCAATATCGCGCAAAGTGATGATGCCCAATAGCCGCGAATCATCGGCGCGTGAAACCACAGGCAATTGCGACAGTTCGCGCTGTGCCAGTTTCAACACCACTTTATCCAAAGTCTGGTCGGGATGAGTGTGAACAATTTTCCGCGTCATCACCTCCGTCAGCATCGCCGCTTTATTACCTTTGGCTTCCAGTCGCTTCAAATCATTGGTGGTAATCAAGCCAATCATTCGACCATCTGTACAAACCGGATAGCCGTTGAATTCCAATCTGCCAACGATGTCTAGGGCTTCATTCACGGTTATATCATCAGGCAAGGTGACCACTTCCCGCGTCATCACGGACGCCGCCGTGATGCGCGCCAAGGCATCGGTCTTGGGCGCGTGGCTGATGTTGATGCCATCTTGAAACAGCAACGCTTCATATAACGGCAAGGGCGAAAATCGCGAAGCCACCAGATACGCGGTGGCGTTGGCCACCATCACCGATAAAATAATCGCGTAGTTGTTGGTCATCTCGAAGATCAACAGAATCGAAGTCATCGGGGCGCGAATCACAGCGGCAAACATCGCGCCCATGCCAACCAGAGCAAACGAACCTCTGGCGGCTTGAACGGTGGGATTTAAAAAGGCTACCAGATGCCACATCGCCGCGCCCAACATCCCGCCGATGAAGAGAGACGGCCCCAAGACGCCGCCAGACATTCCCGACCCGTAACTGAACGACGAAGCCAGCGCTTTGGCCACCATCAACATCAAAACGCCTTTCAACAATAGATGATCCTGCCCCTGCAAAACCGTTCCCAGATAGTCATAGCCCAAGCCCAGAGCGTGCGGTTGCCACAAACCTATGACGCCGAGAATCATCCCGCCGATGGCCGGTTTCGACCACACAGGCACATTGATGCGGTCACGAAAAACCATACGCAACCATAAAATCATCTTGGAAAAAATCACCCCGACGATGCCCGCCGCGACGCCCAATCCAGCATAGGCCAGCAATTCCAATGGCCGATTCAAGACATAGACATTCGCGCCCGCAAACAAAGGATGCTCGCCCAATAACCAGCGCTCAATGGTTGACGCAATCACAGCGGCGATGACTATAGAGGCGGCGAGTTTTTGATTGAGGTCGCCGATGATCTCTTCTATGGCAAAGGTGACGGCGGCAAGCGGCGCATTAAAAGCGGCGGCGAGCGCGGCGGCGGCGCTGATCGGCAATTGGTTCATCTGGACGCGGCGCGGCACTGAAAAGAGTTTCGATACCGCATACGAAATCGCCGCACAGATTTGCACGGTGGGGCCTTCGCGCCCCAGACTGCCGCCGCTGCCGACGCTTAACGCCGAAACGATGGCTTTGCCAAAGGCGGCGCGCAAAGGCACGCGCCCGTAATCCATCGAATAGGCGACCTTGACTTGCGGAATACCGCTGCCGCGAGCTTCCGGGAAAAAGAAATAAATCAAGAGACCGGCGACCAAACCGCCCAGCGTCGGAACCACCATCATCCAGAAAGGACGCGAGGAGCCTTCGATGGCCATCACGCGGTCAATGACATTGGCCGATACCAGTTTAATCAATAAGTGGTAGGTGACCGCCATCAAACCACAAGCAATAGCGATGATGACCGTGAGAATAAAATTTTTCTGATTGGGCGGAAGATGGATACGCTGGAAGATGCGCGTCGCACCGAGTTCGATTTTATACCACTTCTTTGTCCGTTCCGACTGTTGCACACGACCCCTTAACGTCCGTTACTTGAAACCGCCAGGCTGAATCCTTTAGGAAAATCTCGTATGAAACCGGTACTCCACAAGCTTGAATATTTACGGTGCTATCGTCTCGGTTTTGCTCTACTGCGAAAAGTGATACGGGACAGCCGTTTCATCGCCTTGATTATAGCTGACCACAACCTTTTCGTCTTTGGCGCATTTAGCCTCGCTATTTTTTTGTCGGTGGCAAAGGTGCCACAACTTTCAATTCATTGACCACTTTATTCACGCCGTGGATGGATTGAGCAATCTTTTCCGCCAGCAACTGCTCGGCTTTGGAACGCGCCGTTCCAGCCAGCGTCACGCTATCGCCCGCCGCCGTGATCTTCATCTTCGTTGTGTCAAACGCGCCGGTGCGAAACAACTCGAACTCTACGGTTTTGGCCAAATCCGCTGTGGTCTCGGACGGTTTTTGCGACGCCATAGCGGACGGTTCTGCGGTCGCCTGCGGATTGGTCACGGCCAGATTATTGGCCACACCGGCGACTCCATCAACGGCGCGCACCGTTTGTTCCGCGCCGCTTTTTTGCGCCGGGGTGTCCACCGTTCCCGCCAATGTCACCATTTTATTTTCGACTTTCACATCTATGCTTTTGCCGCCCAGTTCGGGGCTGCGAGCGAAGGCTTCTAAAATAGCGGCACGGATTTCCAGATCATCTATGCGCGCATTTTCAATCGAAGGTTGCGCCGCCGGGTCAACCGCGATGTCATTTTTCACTTCAGAGACGCCACGGGTATCGCTGGCGATTTCGCCAGCCAGCGCTTTCAAACTCTCGGACGGCAATTGTCCGGTCAAAACCACTTTGCCGCTGTTTGAAGCCACGTTGATGTTGAAACCGGACAGCCGTTTGGAAAATCGAAACGAGTCTTTCACTTTGTTGGCGGTATCAGCATCGGCAGAAAAAAGCGCCGACGGTGAAGACGGCCAGTGCCAGCCATTTTTGTAAACGTAATAGCCGCCACCGGCAAGCAAAACCACAAGGATCATTACGACAATCGCTTTTCGCATGGTCAATTCGTCTCCTGCTCAAGGCGCAGCTATCAGCAACCCGATACGCTGCGATGGATGGTCAACAGGATGAAGCAGCGCTGCATAAAGCAGTGCGCTGGTATTCTAATCTATTAGGCGCGTTTCATAAATGCGATAGACCTTCGATACCTTACCGCCAATTAATTCCGCCGAACGATTCATCATCATGTTGTTCTCCAAAACCCAACTCATCTCGCCATCTTTGAATTTGCCGGAAACCGCACGCCGATAAATTTCATCGTAAAAGACCGCCGCAATGCCTAGCGGTTGAAACTCTTTGACCACGCCCATAGTGATGATCCGCATATAATTGATCTGGCGCGAATGCCATAACAATTTGAGCAAGCCGGTAGGAAAAAGATTGCCGTTGGTCTTCTTCAAAGCGCGGTTGATGTCCGGCACGGCGAGGAAAAACCCTATCGGTCGCTTGCTCCCGTCGTCTTCCAGACGCTCGGCGACAAAGACCACAGACGGGTCAACGATCTGTTTCATATCGTTCGCCAGATGCTTGAATTCGTCTTCGCTGACCGGCACAAAACCCCAGTTGTTGCTCCACGCATCGTTATAAATCCGGCGGACGATTTGCACTTCATTCTTGAAGTCTTTCATATTGATGTTGCGAAGACTGATGCGGTACTTGCTCTTCAAACGGTCGGCTACGCGCTTGAGTTTTTCCGACATATTGAAAACGCTGACGCCGATTTCATAGGCGAACAAGTCAACCATCTTGTGCATTCCATAACCCTCCAACAACTCTGCATAGTAGGCAAAATTGTAAGGCATCATCACGGCGGGGTCTTGATCGAAACCTTGCACGAGCAAGCCGCATTCATAATTGGTCGAAGGATTGACCGGCCCGCGCAGACGCTGTGCGCCTTTTGATTGCAACCAGTCACGCGCCGCATCAAGCAAGTGTTTGGCGGTGGCGAAATTATTTTCAACTTCAAAAAAGCCAAAGAAACCGGCCTGTTCCTGATGATATTCATTATGAGCGCGATTGACGATTGCCATGATGCGCCCGACCACTTTGCCTGCGCGCAAGGCCAAAAACTTTTCCACCTCAGAGGTTTGATAGAACGGATGCTTGCGGGTATTGAGAATATCCTGCTGCGCTATACGCAGTTGCGGAATCCAGTGCGGGTGTCCCTTGTAGAGTTGATAGGGCAGTTCGAGAAATTGTTTCTGCTCTTTTGGCGAGCGCACTGCGCGCACGGTGATGTCGTTTTCGATCATGTGATTTTTCAAAATGAATTCAATTTTGAGACTTCGGATTGTAGCGCTTCAACGGGTGGGCGGCAAAGCGAAATGGCAGCCTCAACGAATCCTCTGGCCGTTCATTCTTCTTCGACTGCCGCGCCTAAAGATTGTATGCGGCACAGCGAATCGAATTCGCAATACGGCGGACAGCGTTGTTGATTCGGTTGAATCGGAAATTCGGCGCGGCGCGCTTTGCTCACATACTCACGTATAAAGGCTTCGGCTTTTTCCGTGATGGTTTTCATGTCCATCATTTTGTTCGGAAACTCCGAACCTTTTTTACAACTGTAGATGTGCAGATAATAACCGCCGGTCACCGCTTCCCCAAGTTTCAGTACACGTTGCGCCGCCAGCAGATAAATCGGTAATTGCAGGTTGCGCCCTTCGAGAGCATCTTTGGCATTAATTGGCGAGCGTGAAGTTTTATAATCAATCACCGCCAGGCCATCGCCCTGCTTATCAATGCGATCTATGCTGCCGCGAATCTTGATGCTCCCATCGGCGCTTTCGATAGTGAGCGGCGCTTGTCCGCCTTGGCCGAAACTTTGCTCAAAGCGAATCGGCTCGATGGTTTGTTCGCTTTGCCAAAGGGCTTCGGCGCGCAGCAGATTATGGAGGCGTTTTTTCATTTCGCTCTTCTCGAAATCCCATAAAGCGCTCTGGCGAATCAGGCGCTCGTCGAGCATCTTTTGCAGCGTCGCTTCACAGTGGTCGTAGGCAATCTGGACCGCCTCATCAAACGTCGCGGCGCTCAAGGTCAGACCCTTGTTCCGTAAATCGCGAAAAGTTTTTTCAAGAATTTTGTGATAAGCGATGCCTAAACCTTCGGCGGCAAAACCTACGGAGGGTTCTTTGATCGGCGCGAGGTTCAACAGATGTTTGGCGAAGAAGCGAAACGGACAGATACCGTAATCATTCAAACGGGTGGCGCTCCAGGTATAGTCTTCGTTAAAGATCGCGTTGATTTTTCCGGCAACGATGCGGTCGTCAAATACGCCGCCATACGCGCCAACTTCCAAGCCGGAGAGACGGCGCTGTTCTACGGCCAGACCACGCCGTGTTGCAGGCCAACTCGGTAAATTTTCCGCCAGCATATCGGCAAGCGGGTCGGCGAAAAGAGCAGCGTGCGCCTCGTGCCGTTTTGCATGGTGATGACGCCACCTTGCAGCGGCGATGAGCGCCAGTTCTTCAAGCGACGCGGCGCAATGTATAGCTGTTCTTTCATTCTGTTTTTCCAGATGCAATTGATGAAGGTCTGCGGGATTTGCGACCGCGAGAACTTCATCTAGAAGATAAGATTTCAGCAACTCACCGCCCGAAGAATCGGTGCGCGCATAGCTTAAATAAAGGCGTTCGGCAGCGCGAGTCAGAGCTTTATGAAATTGCGTCAAGTCGGCTCCGGCATCGTTGATGGTCTCCGAAAAATCTATGCCCTGTTGGCGCAAGCGTTTTTTTTCGGCCAGCGTGTAAGGCGTAGTTTCGGTGGATTTCTTAGGAAATTCGCCTTCGATTAAGCCGATCACAAAAATCGCTTGATACTTTCGCGGACGTAAATTGTGCGCCTCCTGCACCAAAATCTTTGCCGTCATTGGCGATGGACGACGGAACGAAGTCGCTGCCACGGCGCTCTCCAACTCGTAATAAAATGCCGACCAGTTAATTTCTTGAGGCGATGTTTCAAACCGGCCTGGCGGCGGCACGGCGTTGATTGCCTTGGCTTGAGCAAAAGTTTCCAGAGGAGTTTCTTTGCCTAGTGTTTGTAGAAGAGTAGAAAAAGCTTGCCACGCCGCTGCATCAACTTTTGCCTGATCGCTTTGCGCCATGCGTTCTTCGACTTTCAGGGTGTTCAACAGTGCGAGAATTTGGCGAACGAAAATTGCTCTCGTCGCTTTGAGTGAAAAACTTACCGCTGTAAAAAACTGATTGAGTTTGGTCAGCAGAGTTGATTTCGTGGGTGCATCAATCACGGGCGAAGCGGGTTCATAAGCATCAACGGCTGGGCTTTGGGGGGGATTTCCTAGCACCTCTTGCCATTGCGCTTCGGTTTGAATGATTCGTTCACTAAACGAAATCTGCTCCAATAAATTTATCCGGTCGTCGTCAAACCCGAAGGCTGAAAAATCAAAGTACGGCGAGCGCAAAGAGGTTATCACCATTCGCCGTTGAAACTGCTCGGCGTGAAGATTCACCAACCGCAGCAAGGCAACGATGAAAGGGTTTTCGCCAAGCGGCAATTGATTGTCGAGTTCAAGCGGAACAGCGCATTCCGCAAACACTCGCTCAAGCGGATCAGCGTAGAGATTCAAGGAACGACAAACAATGGTTATCTCATCAAGCGAAATTTTTTCTTCCAAGACCAGCCGTTTGATTTCTCTGGCAACGGCGCGCACTTCACCGGCACGATCCGCCGCCGAAACGATTTGCATCGTCGCTGCGCCCTTCTGGTCACTCGGACTGGTTGATGAGGGTGATAAAATTCGCCCTGCTAGTTCAGTTATCGCTTGCTTGTACGGGCGACCACAGAGGGTCGCCCCTTGACGCAGGGGCGACCCTCTGTGGTCGCCCGTACATTGATCGGCCAAGCGCTCTTGTGCAAGGCTCGGTTCGTGCTCAACGCTCGCTTCATGCTCAACGCTCAGTTCATTCTCAAGGCTCAGTTCATGCCCAACGCTCGCTTCATGCTCAATGCTCAGTTCTTGTTCAACGCTCGGTTCAGGCTCAAGGCTCGGTTCATTTCCAGCAGTAATCTTAGCTCGCGCCTTTACACCCTCGCGCTCTACGTCTTCAGTCTCGTTATCAGATTCTGGTTTTGCATCGTCCATCAAATGCGCCGCGACCTGGGCGATGCGGGAGCCGGGTTGAGCCTCACAAAACAGAAACTCAGCCGCTTCCTGTTTGCAGCGTTGGTGGGTTGGCTGTTGCCACATATGCACCGCACGCTCGGCTTCATAGGTGAAGGCGGCGGCGGTTTCTATGCCAAGGGCGCTGATCGTGGACAACAACTGCACCTGAACCGCAGTAAAAAAATCGAAGCCATCGGCAACCACCAACGGAAAATCCTGCTGCAACTTTTGCAGCGATTTTTCAGGTTCAAGAGAAGTCGCGCCGGATATTGACTGCAAGGCTTGAAGCGCAAAAAACGGCGCGCTTTCGCCATCCATCACGCGGCGCTGTTGCAACCTTGCTTCATAGCGGCGGAAAATTCTGGCGATGTCAGCATCTTTTTTACTACCGCCCTGCGCCACCTTTGCGAAGGCCGCCGCATCCGTGCCGCTGTTCCATAGCTCATCTATAAACTTCGCCAGCGAATGCCACAGTCCGGGTTTATCGGCGTTGTTGGCGAAATATTCCAGCGCCTTTTCTTCGGCTAATCCGGCAATGATGCTTTGCAAAATGCGCTGCCGCTCAATGGTTGACAGCAAGGCATAAGGCTTGCCCAAATGACGAAATAGTTTTTCAGCAAAAGCGGGAAAGGTGATAATCAACGGTTGTGCTTGGGTGGAAAATTGCGGCGGCAGAAACGGCGTTAAGCGCTCAAGAAACACCGCAGCGCTGTTGCTTGAGGGAACCAATAAAATCGGTTTGCCGCGATTGCTGCCGACAACTTCCGCTATACGCAATAGCAGGCGCGTAGTTTTTCCAGAGTTGGCTTTGCCGATTAATATCTTCATAACGATTTCTCAAATTCAACTTTGATGATGGGCTGGAATAATTCTGCTTACGAATTCGGGATTGCTCAAGGCATAATTGCAGTTTATGAATCAGCGCACCTTTCAAACTCTCGAACTCGAAGCGCTTTTGCAATTGCTGGTGCGACACGTACAAACACCACTTGGTCGCAAACGAGTCGCGCAACTGTCACCTTCGACCGACCCTTTATGGTTGCAACGTGAATTGCAGCGCACCACAGAGTGCGTGGATTATTTGACCACAGGGGGAGCTTTTGGGTTGGGCGAAATCACCGACCCGGAAAGCTCTCTGGCGCAGTTGCAAATCATGGGGACGAGTCTGGAGCCGCTTGAACTTCTGGCCTTGCAAAGTCTGGTGGCGGTCGGCGCTGACCTGGCGGCGCAGTTCAATCAAACCGAGATTCGAGCGCGTTACCAAGAGCTTTTCTCTATCACCGCAAAGATTCCTGATCTGCGGCGAATGCTGGCAACGATACGCGGCAAGATTTTGCCGAACGGCGAAATTGATGACAACGCCAGTCCCGAATTGCGGCGCATACGCCGCGAAATCAACGACCGCCGCAATCGCATTTATCGCAATCTGGAAGCGTTGATGCGCGACCGTTCCGGCTCTGTGCAAGATGAAATCGTCACGGTTCGCAACGGGCGCTTTGTCATACCGATTCGCACAGATGCGCGCGGACAAGTGCCGGGCGTCATGCATGGGCTTTCATCCAGCGGCCAGACAACTTATGTAGAGCCGCTGGCCGTCATCGAACAGAACAATGAAATGACGCGCCTGCGCGAACAGGAAGAAGCGGAGATCGCGCAGATTCTATTTCACATTTCGGAAACCCTGCGCGCCAATCTGCCGGGCATTCATCAGATCGTCGCCGCTCTTGCCGAGATGGATTTCACCCAAGCCAAAGCGCGCTTGTCACTGCAATTTCATTGTGTCGCGCCGCAATTGCAAAACGGTCGCGGCCTGTTGTTAAAAGAGGCGCGGCATCCGTTGCTGGAACAAAATTTGAAACAGACAGGCGGGCGCATTGTACCAATCACTCTGGAAATGGATGAAGAGCATTTGACATTGGTGGTCAGCGGCCCCAATGCCGGGGGCAAAACCGTGGTCACCAAAACCGTAGGGATGATTGCCTTGATGGCGCAGATGGGCTTGCACGTTCCGGCCACACAAGCCGCGCTGCCGATTTTCACACAGATACTCGCAGACATAGGCGATCAACAATCCATCGCCGCCAATCTCTCCACCTTTACGGCGCACATGAAAAATATCGCCGAAATGATGGCTCTGGTTGCACCACCGGCCTTGATCTTGCTCGATGAAGTGGGAACCGGCACAGACCCCGACGAAGGCGCGGCGCTGGGCATTGCCATCGTCAAACATTTTCAACAGCGCGGCGCGACCACTATAGCAACGACGCATTACAACCCTTTGAAGGTGTGGGCGTCGCAAGCGACCCAGGTGTTGAATGGTTCGGTGGAATTTGACGAGCAGACCTTGAGGCCGACCTTTCGTTTGTTGGTTGGCATTGCCGGTGCTTCGGCAGGTTTGGCGATTGCGCGACGTATGGAAGTGCCTGCGGAAGTTATCGAAGACGCCAAGGCGCAATTGAATCCGCAACATCTAGAGGCCAACGATTATGTGAAGCGTTTGAAAGCGCTGGTGGATGAACAAGAGGCTTTGCGAATCGCTCTCGAAGAAGAACGTCAGGCGACGGCGGAAAAATATTCGCAACTGGATTTGGAGTTTGTTCGCAAAGAAGCGGCGCGGCGCAAACAGTTCGAGGAGGAGTTGGCGCGAGTCATCAGCGATTTCAAGCGTGAAAGTGCACAGTTGTTGCAAGCGGTGCAAGATAAAGTCGCAGCGGCGCGAGTGAAGAAAGAGGCCGAGACTCGCGCTGCCGAATTGCGCCGTTCGGCTGGCGTGCGACTACGCAAACAAGTTGCCGCTACGACTTCATCATCAGCCGCGCCGACTGCGCCAAGCAGCGCACCGCTGCCTGAACCTCCGACGGTTGCAGAAAGCCCCGGCCAATTTGAAGAAGAGAGCGCGGAGATACGCGAGCGTGATCGTGTGCGCTTGCTGACGCTCAATCAGGACGGCACCGTGGAAAGCATCAACGACGGCACTTATACCATATTGATAGGCTCTCTGCGATTTCGCGCCAAACGCGAAGAACTAAAATTACTGCAAACGGCCACGCCCACGCCCAAGGCCGCCGCCAGTTTACCCAAAGGCGTGAGCGCGTCTTTCCAAGTGGATGAAGATTTCGCCCAAGAGTTGAACATCATCGGCACCAAAGTGGATGAAGCCGAAGACCGCGTGGATAAATTTTTAGACGCCGCATTTATGGCCGGACTCGAAACCATACGCATCGTTCATGGACATGGCAAAGGAGCTTTGCGACAGGCGGTTGCCAATTTATTAAAAGGTCATACCCACGTTAAAAGCTTTACCCTGGCACCTGCGAATGAAGGCGGCGCGGGCGCGACCATCGTCGTGTTGAAGCGCTAGACGGTAACATTTTCTTCGTGACCGTTTACAACTCTGAAAACGCCAAAGGCCGCGTTGCGACAGATAAAACTATTGCGCCGTGCTTGCGGGTGTCATATCATCCGAGCGTGTACTTCAAATCGAACGCCGTGTAAACGTGTGTTTTGAACGCCACTCATTTGTACGCCTGCCCCTATTGACGAATCGCATTCAATTCACCAATCATTGAACCCCAAAACTTTTTGAGAGGCTGCCATGAAAAATCTTGTACGCTTAGGCTTCGTTGTTTCTCTCGCGCTGCTCTCGTCTTTCATCGTCAACGCCCAAGAGGTTCCGGCCAGAGCCGAATTCGAGTGCATACGACTGGTCAGCACCAACCGCTACGTGGTGCCGGGGCCGCCCGATAAGGCCATCACCTATCATCACGTATGGATTCCCAACCTCCACACCTTTCGTTTTACTTCCGATGGATTGAATCTGGCGTACAACGTCGAAGGCGCAGGCAAAGAACTGGTCATCGTCGTGGCCGGTGGGCCGGGTCTGCCGCGTGAATATTTTCAACCCAATCTTTCGCCGCTCAGTCGCTATATGACGCTGGTTTATTACGACCGCCGTGCCGATACCCTCAGCACCAAAACGCCGCATGACTTTGTGACCATTGCAGAGATGGCCGACGACATAGATGTGTTACGTCGTACCCTCGGTTACAACCGCGTGACGCTGTTGGCGCATAGCCTGGGCGGCGGCGTGGCGATTGATTACGCGCTGCGTTATCCCGACCATGTGAAGCGTTTGATTTTAGTTGGCACCTCGGCAGCCCTGGAAGACCAGCGCACTGTCGAGAGGCGTTTGCTGCAATCGCTAACGCCCGAACAATTGGCGACATATAATGCCAGCGACAGCGCCGGACGTTCGACGATTTCTTGTGAACAGGTATCCAATCGGTATCGCGCCTTGTTTCCAGCCTATTTTCACAAACAGTTGGAATCGCGTTATCAGGAACAGAGTCTGTATTCGGTTTACTTCGATGCGCTCGGCAGAAAGTTGCTTTATGTGGGCCATCAAGGGCCTTACGATTATCGCTCGCGGCTCAATGAAATCAAGGTTCCGGTGCTGATTATACAGGGCAAATACGATTTGGTGACGCCGATGAATCAGGCCGAAGAGATGAAGAAAGGCTTTCCCTCTGCGCGGCTTGCGGTCTTGCGGTACAGCGGTCACTTCCCGTTTATCGAAGAGAATTTCATGTTTACCGAATGGGTCAGACAATTTATGTCCGGCACTGTTGACCTGAAAGAAGATTTGGATGTTCCGCAGGAAATCGCTACTCCGGCCTTAGACCAGATGCTTGAAAGACTGACGCCGAAGGCCACGGCTCCAGTACCCGGCAAGAACAATTGAAGCGCCGTTCATGAATTAGAGGCGAGAGGTTTCGTCGTCCCGCCTTCAGGCTATTGGTCTGAAGGCGGGACGACGAAACCCTTTCCGTTTTCACCTCCTTGAGCCGTTCCCATCAATCGTCTGTGCGGCAATTTCAAGCGCTCAGGCTTTTGCCACTTGACTGACTCCTGCTACTCTTTTCGCATGAACCAAGAGTACCTGACCTTCGTCACCACGCCCAATCAAGAGGAAGCCAGCCGGATTGCCGAAGCACTGGTCAACGAACGACTGGCTGCTTGTGTGAACATCCTTCCGGCGATTGAATCGGTTTACCGTTGGGAAGGCCAAGTGACCAGAGACCGCGAAGTGTTGCTCATCATCAAGACCACGGCCCATCGCTTCGCCGAATTGGAACAGCGCATCAAAGCTCTGCACAGCTACACGACGCCGGAAATCATTGCGATAAACATTGAGCGCGGTTCAAAAGAATATCTGGAGTGGTTGCAAGCAGCCGTGAAGATTTAACCACCCGCCGTGCCTTGCGCGACGATGATGACTTTATCGCCCTGGCACTGACCGCGAGGCGCGTTATCTCTAGCATACCCAGCACCGACCAATCGGCAGTCTCCTGCCAGTCCTTGTCGGTCTTCGCATTCCATCGAAATGTTTCAGGAAGTTTGGTGTTCACTCCAAATCAAATTTGGGCCGTGACTTCTTTTGTGAAGTCAGATGCCTGCTCCTGATTCACCAGTCTTGGACTGCCAACATAAGCTGTTGGTTTGATCTCAACCTCAGGAATCACCACATACACTTTTGCTTTTTCAGGCAGATGCACATCAGGCGGCAGTTGAATCTGACCATTCTCTACAATGCCTTCAAATGTAATGACTTTCATATCCTGTCTCACTTTGCTGTGATTTGCTGAGGAAGTTTAGCACATAGTCGTCTAAACCAATCACCGGAGTGAATAATTCGAGAAACATTCTCTACTCCTACAGTAGGACAATCCAAGATTGCGACACCTGAATCTCTAAAATAAAAAACAAAATATCCATCGAACTCATCTACTCCCTGATAGATTTCCGTTGGTTCAAGTTCGTTTATGCGCTTGAGTCTCCCTAATTCAAAACGCGCTTTACTATTTCTTTCTTGCAGCTTTTCGCAATGTTTGACGATTTCCAAAAACGGATGCTCACCAAGTGGGAGGATTTCCCATGAGACTTTTATTAACTTCTCAACTTCAAGGGGAGCAACAACAAACTGGTCTTTTGAAAAAAAGCGAGATATATTTTCAAAAACAATCTCACTATCAAGAAGTTGCCTGTTCAAATAATCTCGTAAAAATTGGATGAATGTGGCTTTTCGGTAAAATCGAAGTATTTTCATATCATTGTCCTTAAGATATTGCTTTCTGCAAATGCTTTTAATAACCTTTTGGTCAAAAGACGGCGGATAATTACGTAGTTTTGTTAAACGAGAAAGCTTATTTATGAAATTGAAGTATCCGTTTCTTACCATAGGGAAAATGTCTGCAAATCCTCCCCCCGGAATATCTATTTGAATAACCCAATATGGAACCTTTATGGTAGAACTGGATTGGAAATGTGTTAACTTTTTCAGTTCTTCTTCTGCAAAAGAGTTTGCATCAAGACACAAGCGTATGAACCTGTCAGACCATTCGATGGCTGGAAGTAGTCCAACATCTATGTGATATCTGACTAATACGTTTTCATATATATCTGGTCTGCTTAAGGTGTAGGGGGTAGGAGCCTCTTTCCATTCCCGGTGCCTCACCCACTCCCAACATCAACCCGTATTGCTATGCGCCGCCTCTATAGTATCCGCTATTATATTTAGAAAAAGTTTTCGAGGCTCTTCTTGAGGAAAAAGCTGAATCAATGTCTTGTTTAAAAATTCGAGTAATTGTAAGCGACCACTTTCTATATCGTTCCAGCCCTCAAGTGCATCATCCAAAAAAGTATTTCGAGGCATCTTTGATTTCCTCTGGATGCAGTTTTGTACTACTGGATTGGAAGGTAGCTGGCTGACGATTTGAATTCGTCAGCCAGTTCATCAAAACAAACTAAATCAAGCTGTCAATCGGCGTGTACTCGATTCCCTGATCCAAAGCGACCGCTTCATACACGCACTTGCCTTTGTAGGTGTTGACGCCACGTCTTAAATGCGGGTCGCGTTTGATCGCCGCTTCGACGCCGCGATTGGCCAAGGTCACGGCAAACGGCGTCGTCACATTGGTCAAAGCAAACGTCGAGGTACGCGGCACTGCGCCGGGCATATTGGTCACGCCATAATGCAGCACGTTTTCGACAAAATAAGTCGGCTGACTGTGCGTCGTCGGTTTGGTGGTTTCGATGCAACCGCCCTGATCTACCGCTACATCTACAATCACCGAGCCGCGATTCATGTCTTTCAACATTTCGCGGGTCACCAACTTCGGAGCCGCTGCGCCCGGAACCAATACGCCGCCGACCACTAAATCCGATTGCGCTACCGCTTCGCCTATGGTGTAAGAATTCGAGGCGACCGTTTTGATGCGGCTGCCGAAGATGTCATCCAGGTAACGCAAACGGTCTAGGTCACGATCAATGATCGTGACATCTGCGCCCAAGCCTACGGCCATTTTGCAGGCATTTGTGCCAACCACGCCGCCGCCGATGATGGTGACTTTGGCGGGGTCAACGCCCGGCACGCCGCCCAGCAGCACGCCGCGTCCGCCGTTTACTTTCTCCAAATAATACGCGCCGATTTGCACAGACATACGCCCAGCCACTTCGCTCATCGGCGTCAATAAAGGCAGATGGCCTCGGTCGTTGGTGATGGTTTCATAAGCGACGCCGGTAGTGCCGCTGTCAAGAAGAGCTTTGGTCAACTCTCTGGCGGGAGCCAGATGCAGATAGGTGAAGAGCAAAAGGTTGTCGCGCAGGAAGCCGTATTCCGCAGCGACCGGCTCTTTGACCTTGACGACCATATCGGCGCGTGCCCAGGCTTCTTCGGCGCTGTCCACCAGAGCGCCGCCCGCCGCTACATATTCGCTGTCGGTAATGCCGGAGCCATCGCCCGCCGATTGTTGAATCAACACCGTGTGACCGGCATGGGTTAAGGCTTTGACCCCTGCAGGCGTCAAGCCAACGCGACTTTCATTATCTTTCACTTCTTTTGGTAGTCCAATTATCATGTGCAAATATCTCCAGATTGATTTTGTGATAAACCGTACTTATGAGTTTCGATTTTACGATGTTTTGCGCCTAGAACGAAACGGCGCGGCGAGATTTTGGTAACGGAGTTGGCAGCACACCGATCAAGAGCAAGCCTTACGAGGAGCGCGGACATCCTTGCCCACATCTTCAAACAGGCAATATCCACGCACCCCGTTTGAACTTCAGGCCATTGGCTTACAGGCGGAACGACGAAACCTTTTTTTAATGTCTATCGAAGTTCGCGGCGCGATAAAGCTCCTTGCCTTTCAGCAGTGTCAATAAAACTCTGGCTTGATGAATTTCGGTTTTCGCAACCTCGAACAGATTGCGCTCCAAGACAATCACATCCGCCGCCTTGCCAACTTCTATGGAGCCGACTTCGCGTTCTTGGAAATTCACATACGCGCCGTTGATGGTGTATCCGGCAAGCACCGTCGGCAAATCTACCAACTCTTCCTGATGCCACGCTGCGCCTTCGCCCTCTTCAAGTCCGCGCCGCGTCACGGCTACCTGCATGGCATCAAGCGGATTGAGCGAAGACACCGACCAATCGCTACCACACACCACCACGGCTCCGCTCTTGACCACGCTGCCAATCGGATAGAGCCAGCGCGAGCGCTCCGCTCCTAAAAAGGGCTCGGTCAATTTGGTGATGTAAGGATCGGCATACGCCCACAGCGGTTGAAAATTGGCGATGACATTCAGCTTGCGAAAGCGCTCAATGTCCGCCGGGTTGATTAATTCCAGATGCGCGATGTGATGCCGGGAATCGCGTATGCCATTAAGGGTGCGCGCCGCAGCAAAGGCATCGAGCGCCATACGCACAGCGCGATCACCGATGGCGTGTATGTGTATCTGAAAGCCTTCGCGGTCCAGCGCCGCCACCATTTGATTCAATGCCGACGCTTCCCAATTGGCTTTGCCGCGTTCCTCGCCCAATCCGACATACGGCTCAAGCAAGGCGGCGGTGTGCGGTTCGATTACGCCATCGGCGAAAATTTTCACCGAGTTGATTCGCACATTCGGGCTTTGATATTTGCGCTGCAACGCTTTGAGGTTGGCTATCTGTGCCAGCCCTTTGGTGGGACTGACGTACATAGCGGCGTTGACGCGCGCCGTCAATTCGCCGCGTTGATCCAAAGCCGCATAGGTTTTCAATTCGTTCTCGTCAACGCTGGCATCTTGAAAAGAGGTGATGCCGAAAGCGTTGGCCAGTTTCAAAGCGCGCCGCAAGCCATCAAGATAATCGTTGTCGCTGTAGTCCGGTAAGAATTCCGTCACCAGACGCGTGGCGCTCTCGCGCAAGGTTCCCGTCGGTTCGCCGCTTTTGGGGTCGCGTTCGATGCGCCCGTTCACCGGATCAGGAGTAGCTTGATTGATGCCTGCGATGGCCAGCGCACGCGAGTTCGCCCACGCCGAATGCCCATCGGCGGCGCTCAGAAACACCGGTCTATCGGCAACAATTTTATCGAGCAACGCTTTGTGCGGGTTGCCATTTTCGAAGACCGGCAATTGCCAGCCGCTGCCGCGAATCCATTTTTCGGTCGGATGAGAGGCGGCGAACCGGCGTATCAGGTCAAGAATTTCATCAACGGTTTTGGCCTCGCTGAGATTGCATTCGCCGAGTTCGATGCCGCTGCTAATCGGGTGAACGTGCGAATCGTGAAAGCCCGGCAACACCATCTTGCCCTGCAAATCAATAACCCGCGTTGATGCGCCGATGAACTTTTTCGCCTCGTTATCATTGCCGACATAGACGATTTTTCCATCGGCAATCGCTACGGCCTGCGCCCAACTTCGCACCGCATCAACGGTATAAATCGCGCCGTTTTGCAAAACCAGGTCGGCGGTTTTCGTTGACGGCTTTTGCGCCAACACCAAAGGCTGAAAAACAGAAGAAAGCAGAATGAGAGAAAAGACTACACATTGAAAACGCTTTTGCATGGGCATACTCCAACTCTGGATTGGTGCTGATGATAAAAGAAAAGGAGCTAGAGGGTGTCGCAGAATTTCAGAAACCATCTATATGTTGTAGATAGCCAAACCATTGCACACAATACCTAGGCAAAATATCCATTTCTGCGACACCCTCTAGTTTCACAGAATCAATGTTTGAAATGGCGCATACCGGTAAAGACCATCGCCAGATTCTGTTCATTGGCGGCGGCGATCACTTCGTCATCGCGCACCGAGCCGCCGGGTTGAATCACCGCCGTGATGCCCACCTTTGCCGCTTCATCAACACCATCGCGGAACGGAAAGAAAGCGTCAGAAGCCAGCACCGTTCCGTCTAAAGAAAGTTGCGCCTTCATAGCGCCGAGCTTCACCGAATCCACGCGGCTCATCTGCCCTGCGCCGACGCCGACCAACTGGCCTTCACGCGCATACACAATCGCATTCGACTTGACGTGCTTGCACAACATCCAGGCGAAACGCAAAGCGCGCATCTCTTCCGGCGTCGGCTGTCGTTGAGTAACGACGCGCAACTTGGTGTCATCAATCAACGCTTGATCTTTATCCTGCACCAACAGACCACCGCTGATTGTGCGTATATCCAATCGAGTGATTTGGCTGGCCACTTCGCCCATACGCATGACGCGCAGATTTTTCTTGGCGGCAAAAACAGCGAGCGCCGCCTCTTCAAAATCGGGGGCGATGATGGCTTCAAAAAAGGTTTCGGCAATGCTGCGCGCCGCTGCTTCGGTGACTTTTTGATTGAAGCCGATGATGCCGCCAAAAGCTGAAACCGGGTCGGTCGCTTTGGCCTTTTCAAAAGCCTCCTGCACATCGTCACCAAGCGCCGCGCCGCAAGGATTGGTGTGCTTGATAATCGCACAAGCGGTGTCGGAAAAGTCGGCGACCAGCGACCAGGCGGCATCAAGGTCTATCAGATTATTGAAAGACAATTCTTTGCCCTGTATTTTTTCGGCCTGCGCGATTCCCTGCCCCGCGCCCTGCATCACATACAGCGCGGCGCGTTGATGCGGGTTTTCACCGTAGCGCAAACTCATAGTTTTTCTGGCAAAGAGATTCAAACGCGAAGGCAAATCGTTGAGTCTCGCTACGCCAAACTCTTTGGCCTCGTCATCCAAATTCATCGAATCAACCAGAAAACTGGAAATCGCCGCGTCGTATTGCGAAGTGATTTCGAAGGCTTTGCGCGCCAAATTAAAGCGCGTTTGCAAACCCAGGCAACCATCATTGGCAGCCATTTCGTCAATGACGACAATGTAATCGGCAGGCGAAACGACGACGGCAACATCACGAAAATTTTTGGCCGCCGAGCGAATCATCGAAGGGCCGCCGATGTCTATATTTTCGATAGCATCTTCGGCGGTGACCTCCTCTCTGGCAACCGTGGCTTCAAAGGGATAGAGATTGACGACGACCATATCTATATATTCTATGTCGTTCTCTTCGACCTGCTTTTGATGTTCCTCGTTGTCACGAATCGAGAGAATGCCGCCGTGAACTTTCGGATGCAGGGTCTTGACGCGCCCACCTAAAATTTCGGGAAAGCCGGTAAGGTCAGAAACGTCGCGCACCTCAAAACCCTTGTCGCGCAGCATCGTCGCTGTGCCGCCCGTCGAGACCAATTCAACACCAAACGGCGTTAGCAGGCGCACAAAATCCACTATGCCGGTTTTATCCGATACGCTGATTAATGCACGTTTAATTCTCTTCAACTTTACTTCTCCTCAATGCGCCGCGACGCTGTGTTGTTCATAGGCTTTGGTTTCCAATATCGTTTTGATTTCTCGAACGATGAGTTCCAACTCTTCGTCTTTGGTATAAAAATGCGGAGCCATGCGTATGCCTGCGCCGGGTCGGTAATCCACCAGAAAATCGCGGCGCAATAATTCTTTGCTCACCGGTTGCCCGTTCGGCACATCAACCACCACGGTGCCGCCGCGCACGCTAGAATTGCGCGGGCAATTGATTTTGAATCCGGCTTCTTCGACCAGTTCAATCAGCTTGTTGGTTTGCCGTATGGATTTGGCGCGAATGTTTTCGACGCCGATTTCATTGATGATTTCGTAGCCGCTCATCGCCGCGTACAGCCCTGGCACATTCGGCGAACCATTCAGGAAGCGATAAATATCATCGGCATATTCGGTAGGGCCGACGACGAAATCGAAAGGATGTTTGTGCGCCAGCCAGCCGGTCGCGCCGGGTTCAAGGGTTGCCCACAAATCGGGGCGCACATATAAATATCCCGCGCCGGGGCCGCCGCACAACCACTTGACCGAACCTCCCGTAGCAAAATCCAGATTCAACTCCGTGACATTCAACGGCACGGTTCCGGCAGCTTGATAGACATCGGCGACAATCAACGCGCCGACTTCGTGAGCGCGTTGGGCAAGCGCTCGCAAATCCTGTATGAACGAACTGCGAAACAAGACGTGCGAGACACTGACCAAAAGAGTTTCTTCATCAATCGCGGCGAGCAGCTTTTCCAGATTGATGGTAATGCCATCATCGGAAGGCACGGTCACAAACCTTGCGCCGCGTTTTTCCATAGCGTGATAGATATACAGGTTCGACGAAAAGTTCATGCTCTCGGAAACGATTTTGTTGCGCCTGCCGGAAAAGTCCAGACACGACAGAATCAGTGATTGGCAGATGGAAACATTCTGATGCATCACCACAGAGTTTTCCGGTGCGCCGATAATTTTGCCGACGAGATTGCCCACCGAACGCGGCATCTCCCACCAGCCTTCATCCCAGGCGCGTATGCTGCGCGTCGTCCACATATCGGCATATTCATTCAAGCGGTCGCGTGTACGACGCGGCATCGCGCCCAGCGAATGCGAAATAAAATAGACCGTGTTTTCCAGTGAAGGAAACTCTTTGCGCCATTCTAATAATTCGTCCATGATGGTTTTCCTTTATTCATCCTCAAAGAAAATGTGCAAATGCTTTCGCGAATCCCAAAAAGATATTCGCGGAATATCCTTGTTTGTCCGATTAGCCTTAAACAGTTGTTGCAGTTCATCCATATTACACAAGGCATCCTTTAGATTTGTTACTTTAACATTCTTCCCTTTCAGAAGGTTTGAAAGCAATTCGATGCTGTAGGACTGGGCAGCTAACCCCTGTGCGTCGCCACTGAACCTAACGGCCAAACCATCCGGCTTATGACACACCTGTTTTACATCCATGTTGCTTGCATCGAAATCTACTCTTATTTTTTGGCCTGTTGATGTGGTGAGTCCGAAACTGATCTCTTCCAATTCTAGGTCTGGGTTGGCCATTTGATCTTCAATTTTTGCACACCCTGAATTTTCGATGGCGTGCTTTGCAATATTAAATTCTTCGTAGTAGCCAAATTCTATCTCACCCAAATAGCCTTTGCTGGCGGCAATCCAAACAATAGGATAGACCGCAAGCAAACCCAGTATGAGCAACATGATTTTTAGAGCCTTCTTCATCGTTCTCCCTCTCAATAAATCATTTTCTTTTTACTCCCTCACTCCCTTTCTCCCTGTCTCCCCTACTCCCTCACTCCCCTACTTCACTTCACCGGGCAGCCGCCTGTTGCGTTGCTCAGATAGGTTCGCAGTTCCCACAAGTCTGGGAAGAATTTCTGCTCGGTGGTGGATTGCAGATAGGCGACGCCGTCGCTGCCGCCGGTTCCGGTTTTGCTGCCAATCATGCGTTCGGCCATCTTCACATGACGCAAGCGCCAGATGATGAAGGTCTCATCAAATTCAATCAGGCTTTCCGATAGCATAAACAGATCATAATGCTTTTCGGCCTCCTGATAAATGCGGATCAATTCGCCCAACACTTGATGATGCGAAGCGCGGTCTGGCGGCTTTGACGCCGTGGGCAAATTGAACCCGCGCCGTTGCAACAAAGCATAAAACGCTTCTTTGATAGAAGGGCTGTCGAAGCGCTGTTGCAGTCGCGCATACTCTGGCGAATCCACCGCAAAGTTGTGCAAGAAACTTTCGCTCTTCACACCGCAAACAAATTCGACTTCACGAAATTGCGACGATTGAAAGCCGCTGGCCGGCATCAAGTGATCGCGGAAGGTGAGAAAATCCATAGGCGTCATGGTCTCCAGCACCGCAACTTGATTGACCAGCACTCGTTGAATTTCTATGCAGCGGCGCAGCAGACGAATCGCTCCCAGCACCTCGTCTTGATTGAGTTTGGTAACGATGGCGTCGAGTTCATGCAGCAATTGCTTGAACCACAATTCATAAACCTGATGAATGATGATGAACAACGTCTCGTCGTGTTGCGGCGGGTCTGATTGCAACTGTTGCAGATTAATCAACTGATTGATTTTCAAGTAGCCGCCGTAGGTGATGCCCTCTTTATTTTTATTTAACGGTAAACCAAATGACATTCGATTACTCCTGTATGATTCCAAATTCCATCGCTATGATGCGGTGTTCGTCGCCGCCTCCAAACGCGATAACTGCGCTGTCGCTTCATTCGATTTTTCCGAACGATTGCCCGCCAGATCATAAGCCTGAACATAGTAGGAATAGCTGCGCCCACCGACTACCTGCGTATCATAAAAATGCGTGCGTTTAATCGCATGAAGCCGCGCATAGTCGCCATCATCTTCACGGCGAAAAATTTCATATCCATAAATCGCTTCGTTATCGGTTGCGGCGTTCCATTCCAGATAAATCTGCCCGATCATTTCACGCGCCGTAAGCTCTGCGCCTTCATCCGCCCAGCGCGGCGCTTCGCGGTCATACGACAACGGCGCTTGCAATTCGCCTTTAGGCCACAACACGCAAACCACTTTCTTGAAATTCTCATCAAGGTTTTTGCAGATGTTGCCATAGACGCATTTGACCACTTGATCTTCGCGGCCTTCGCGCACCTTGCGCGGCCAGTCGGGGTCGGCCAACAACGCTCGCGCCATACCGATTAAATCGGCGCGGCCTTCCTGCAAGATGGACTCCGCCAAATTGGAATGCACGATTTTGCCGGTCGTCACCACAGGCGTCGCAAACCCCTTCGCATTGATGTAGTGCTTGATGGCGTCGGCGATATAGACATTCGCGCCGTCCTGATACGAAGCGCCGGGCATACAACGGTCGCCCGAATAGCCTGTGTATGGATAAAGCGGCTCGCCCGGTTTGTGCATGGCGTCTTCAAATTTTCCACCGGCAGAAGTCGAAATATAATCCACGCCAAGCTCCGCCATTCGCAAAGCGATTTCGCACGAATCAACCGTGGTGTAACCGTTCTTGATGCACTCTTCGCCGTCGAAACGCACGCCGATGGGAAAGTCTTTGCCGACTTGCGTGCGAACCGCGTTGATGACTTCGCTCATCAAGCGCATACGGTTCTCCAGCGTTTTGCCGTACTCGTCGGCGCGTTTGTTCATGCGCGAAAGAAAAGACGACATCGTGTAGGCGTGCGCCATGTGAAGTTCGACGCCATCGAATTCGGCTTCGCGTGCGCGCCGGGCTGCCGCGCCATAATTTTCGACGATGGCTTGGAGTTCTTCTTTCTTCAGGTCGCTGATGCGTTGTCGCCAGCCGGAACGCGCAATCTTCAAAAAGTGTATGATCTGCGGAACGATTTTTGACGGACTGAGGTCATGAACTTCACGAGCAAGGGCGCGTAAAGGAGGAATAAATTCATCGGCGGACAAACGCAGAAGCGGGCCGGATTTTGCGCCATGCACGGCCATCGCTTCAACGACGATCAAGCCCGGCTCACCTTTGGCAAAACGTATGTAGCGGTCGTGTATGTCTTGGTTGACGAAACCATCTTCGCCCGACAGTCGCGTGACCATAGCGGTAAGCACGATGCGATTTTCCAGCCGCATCGAATTGATTTGTATCGGCTCAAAGAGTTTCATCGTTTAATTTGCCGCCCAATAACGCCAGAGATATTTCCCATAAATCAGTGATCTGGGAACTTGTCCCCAACTGCGACTGTCATTCGAGCCATCACGATTATCACCCATAACAAAGTAGGAATCCGGCTTGATGAGCACTTCATCTACGGGTCTGGGGTGGCGATAAAATTCTGTATGCAGGTACGCCTCTTCAATCGGGCTGCCATTGATAAAAACCTTGCCAGCTTCGTCTATCCGAATCGCTTCCCCTGGCAACCCAACGATTCGTTTCACATAGCTTAATTTGGGTTCCAAGGGAAAATAGAAAACGATAATGTCACCTCGATTCAGCGTCCCTATCCTCTTGCTGAGTAGAATTCTATCGCCATCGTTAATCGTTGGCGACATCCCACCGCTTTGATTTTTTACCGGTTGAATGACAAATAAAACAACGAGGATAGAAACCGCCGGAGGGATCAATATGCAAGCCAGAATTACAAGCAGCAACCGCTTGCGATTGAACTTCACTTTGCGATTTGGCTCTAGCTGGATTGATATTTCGGATGACATTTTAGTTTGAAAGCTCTTCCTTTACTTCAATGAATCAAACGACGCATTTGCAGCCACATTCAAGGGTGATTTCGACCGGCGAAACTTGCCGAGTCACGGCATCTTTGCGGACGTGCAAAACCAGAAGCGTGTAGGGATCAAACACCACTATATCTTTGACGCCCTGCGACAAATAAAAAGGCGGACCAATTTCCAGGTCTTTCGCTTCATAGCCTTTGCTGAGGATTTCAATCACCGCTTCGGGAACCAGTGTAATCGCTTCGTCTTCTTCCTCCGGCTCTTTACAAAAGATGGAAATATCCGGGCGCTTCAACGAACCATCGGGGAAACTGATATAGACATCCGATGTATGAACGCACTCGCAAACCTCATTTTCATTACTCGTCGAGGTAGGGATTTTTTCTATGGTAGCGCGAATTCGATCTATGGCTTTCTGGTGTTTATAAATCGGCTGCGGTTCCCAGATCGGCAATCCGCCGACCATTTCCAGTCGAATGCCAAGCTCATTGGCGCGAAGAAATTTTGCGTCCATACTTTTATCTGCCCTCGAATAATTCTTACGCAGGCAAGCTTAAATCAATATCATCGGGCATGGCTATGCCGATCTTGTCGCGTTCGGGAAACTGCAAACCGCAGGCCGTCATGGTCGCTTTGATGTCATTGATAAAATCGTTCATCACCGCGCCGGAGTCGCGGGACTTCAAGCCCGCAGCAATGGCGAAACGATTGCCTTCGGTCGCGGGTCTGCCGAATGACAGCAACGCCACGGTCAGCCACTTTTCAAATAAAGTCTGCAAAATCGCCCGGTTTTTCGGCTCTTTTGCTAATTCGAGAACCACTTGTTCGCCGAAGCCTTCGTGACCTTCTTCCTCTTCCAGTATCTTGGTGACGATTCTCGCATAAGGCGCAAAGCTGCAAGTGCGGTATTCGCGCAGATGAAATTCACCAGCGCGGTCATAAAGAAATTGCGCCATCGCCAGCTCCGTCCAACTCTCCGGGTACGGCACGCGCTCCATCTTGCTCTGCACCGCATTGAGCAAATCCTTGCCGGTCACGTCGTGGTACAATTTCGCCGCTTCTTCAAAATGCTCCAACTCTTCTTCCAACTGATGGGCAACCAGTTTTTTATATGCCAGCGTCGGAATGTGCTTCATCGCGTGACCGAATAAATTGGCGGCCATCACTTCCCTATAGCCCTGACTTTCGAGCAACTGTTTGACCAACGCTCGATATTCGGGAGTCATCTCGTCTTTGCTCTCGATGGTTTTCGGACTGGTCATAAATGAAAACTCCTATGTTTGATTAAAATTCGGGGAGCGCTTTTCGACAAACGCTTGATACGCTTCTTTGAAATCAGGGTTGAGCATACAGATGGCCTGGGCTTCGGCTTCGGCTTCCAGCGCCTGCTCTAAACTCAGGTGCATCTCCCGATTGAGCGCCGCTTTGGTCATCGCCAGAGCAAACCCGGGAGCCGCCGCCAGTCGCTCGGCCATCTTCATGGTGGCCTCTTGCAAATCGTCTATTGCTACGACCTGATTGTACAAACCGAAGTGTAACGCTTGCGCCGCGCTAATGAAATCGCCGCTATACAGCATCTCGGTGGCGCGGCTCAAGCCGACGACTCTGGGCAACAAAAAGGCTGCGCCCATGTCCGCGCCAGCCAAGCCGACTTTGGTGAACAGAAAAGCAATCTTGGCGCTTTCGGCAGCGATTCGCAAATCCGCCGCCAAAGCGATGACCGCCCCCGCCCCCGCTGTCGTGCCATTCAAAGAGGCAATCACCGGTTTGTGCAGACCGCGAATATTTTTTATCAGCGCACAGGTCAGGCGTGTGAAGTCGAGCAAGCCAACGATGTCACGGCGGAACAATTCGCCAATGATATCGTTGACATCGCCGCCCGAACAGAAGCCGCGACCGCTGCCGGTGATGACGACAACGCGCACCGCTTGGCGCTGTTCCAGCAACGCAAAGGTGTCGGTCAATTCGCGGTAGATTTCAAAGGTCAAAGAGTTCAGGCGTTCCGGACGATTGAAGCGAATCACCGCTATAGCGCCTTGCTCTTCGTAAGCAAAACTTTTCGGCTGCGGTAAATTTGAGGATGCAGTCATAACAGCTTTTCAAACCTTTCGGTCTTAGCAAAGAAAAAGGCAGGTTATTTCAACCTGCCGCCGCGCTTATCCAATCATCGCGATTGCTTCGATTTCAATTTGGGCAAGGTCTTCAACCAGGCCGCTGACCTCTATCAAAGCGGTGGCGGGAAAATGTTTGCCCATCAATTGCCTATACACCGCGCCCACCTGCTTGAGGTTTTCGGTGTAAGCTTTTTTATTGGTGACAAAGATCAACAGACGTGCGATGCTGGTCGCCTCGCCTCCGGCTGCGCGCACGATGGTTAACACATTTTCCAGCGCCAGCGCGAATTGCTCGACGAAATCATCGCTGATGATGCGCTGCGCGTGATCCCAGCCAATTTGTCCGGCGACAAACAACAGCTTACCGCCTTCGACTAACACGCCGTTGCTATAGCCGCTGGGCATTCCCATCGTTTCAGGATTAATAATCGTCATCTTCATCGCCACCTCGAATCGCCTTTTACGGGTGCGGCGTTCACCGTTCCATACAGCTCTGCGGCAACGCGAGGGCAGCGGTCAACCGTTGGTTGACGTTGGCCTTTTCCTGTTTGCCTTTTGCCTTCGGTCTTTTTATTTCGGTTGCAAACCGCTATAGGATTTCAACTCCCAGGTGGTGCCTTCCAGATTGGCGCGTTTCACCAGCCCGATTCCGGCAGCGTAATAATCATAGACCACCGTGCTTTTGATTTTTCGGATTACCTTAATGGTCTTGAATGTACCGGCAGGCACTTTGATCTCTTCTTCACCCGCCGCTTCAAAACTCACGGTCGCGGCATCCGTAGTCATCGGCGGGTCAGTTCCCATTTGCAGTTGCTGAGTGAAATTGTAAGACCACGTCGTGCCTTTTTTCAGCAGCGCCGCCGGATCAACGATATAAACCGCGACATCGCGATATTGAGTGGTGACTTTCGAGACGCTTTTATCGGTGCGATTGTTCACCTCTTCGGAGAGAAGCTGCACTCTGCCGTTATCGCAGGCATATTTCCGTTCGGTCAATTCGTCTTTATATAGCCCCCCGCTTTTATCAACAATCTGAGTTTTTTCGAGGAAGAGCTTGCGGCCATTCTCTTCGATCTGGCTGACGATGATCGTCACATCGGCAACCAGTGGGCTGGAATATTGCAAGGTGTATTCGGCCTGCGAACCTGGAATCAAAGGGAAATAGGGATTACAGGATTTGAAATGCGGGTCAGGATTTTCCGTCGCTTTAATTTTTTCCGGCGGCGTAAAATTGGGTACGTTGGCATTGCTGTTGGCAAGAGACCGATTGGCATTGCTGGTATTGCTGTCGCAACTGCTGAAGCCCAGAGTGGCAAGCAGCAGAATTAGGAAAACGATTCGCATGAAAAATTCCTTTCGAGGTCAGGCTTCGAGCGCTTATTTTGATTCGTGAGCCAGATAGATTTATTAACATTCAAACCTCCTTCTCCGCAAGCAATCTCGACCGCCACACCAATCTCGCCGATGGCAAGCGGGGGATGGTTAAAGTCCAACCTTGCTCGATGCTCAAGGCTGGACTTTAACCATCCCCCAACTGCCGTTGGGGGGATTCAGGCAAATGGCTTAACGGTCTTGGCTCTCCGCTGATAAACTTCTCAGCGGCGCAGCACTCGGAGTCCCGCCCGACAGAAAATTTGCTACCCAAATCGAGCCGGAGTGGAAGATAATCAAGCGGTTGGCGGATGAAGTGCGGCCCTTCTAAGAAGCAGACTGAAGGCTGTTGCGTCGTTACTTCGGCCTGTTTCCTTTTTACTTTTTGCCTTTCTCAAAAAGGAGAGTTATGAATCGTCGAATGTTCAATGTGAATTTATTATCGGCGCTGGCGTTGACGGCTTTGCCTGGCGCGCAATCGTCCGCTGCGCTGCGCGTCAACGGACTACGCCTCAACACGCATCTACAAGAGCTTTCGGCGTTCGGCAGCAATCCTCAAGGCGGCGTCAGTCGTCTAGCCTTTAGCGCAGCCGATTTGCAGGGACGCCAGTACGCCATGAAGTTAATGCGGGAAGCGCAATTGGAAGTGAGCATTGACCGCGCAGGCAATCTCATCGGACGACGGGCGGGAGGTGATACGCGCCTGCCGCCGCTGGCGCTGGGTTCGCATATTGATTCAGTGCCGGAAGGCGGCAACTATGACGGCGATGTCGGAGCGCTGGGCGCTATCGAAGTCGCCCAGACGCTGGCCGAAACTCACACGACTTTGCGCCATGCGCTCGAAGTCATCATCTTTCAAGACGAAGAAGGCGGCACCTCCGGCAGTCACGCGCTGGTTGCCGGTTTAACCGATGCACAACTAAAACTCACCACCAACAGCGGCAAGACGGTTCGTGACGGCATCAAGTTTATCGGCGGCGATCCCGATAAACTTTCTCAAGCACTGCGTCAACGCGGCGACCTTGCCGCCTATATGGAATTGCACATCGAGCAGGGCGGCATTCTCTATGGCGAGAAAATTGACATAGGGGTTGTCGAAGGCATCGTCGGCATCCATCAATGGGAAGTGACGATCACGGGTTTTGCCAATCACGCTGGCACTACGCCGATGAATCAACGACGCGATGCGATGTTGGCCGCTGCTAAATTCATCGTCGCCGTCAATCGCATCGTCACCAGCACCGCCGGGCGTCAGGTCGGCACGGTCGGTAAACTTCAAGCGCAGCCGGGGGCTTACAATGTCATTCCCGGAAAAGTGGTTCTCGGTCTGGAACTCCGCGATTTGGCGACGGCAAAAATTCAATCGCTGTTTCAAACGATTCAGGCGGAAGCCGAACAAATCGCCAAAGAAAGCGGCACCACCTTTTCCTTCCAGCAGACTTTCACCAATCTTCCTGCGCCTACGGACTTGCGTTTGCGAAAAGTGATAGATGCGACCGCCCAACAACTCGGCTTTACGACGAAAACCCTGCCCAGCGGCGCTGGACACGATGCCCAAGAGATCGCCGCCATTGCGCCGGTCGGCATGATTTTTATTCCCAGCGTTGACGGCATCAGCCATTCGCCGCGTGAATTTTCGCGCCCCGAAGACATCACCAACGGCGCAAATGTTTTGCTGCACGCCTTGATGAAACTCGACGGCATGGATTTGCGGTGACAGGTGAAGCAACGCTAGATGCTGTTGCAAGATCGCCTGTACTTGAATTTTCAAGCGCCCGATAGGCGCGTTTTTCTCACCCCAAAAATGCTGGGTAGTTACAAAAAAAATTCCAAAAAAAGTGCTTGAGTCTGACGTTACGTCAGGCATTAGGATAAAAATGTCAGGAGAAGTAGCTTTCAATGAGTGAACGATGTTGGTATCAGGCGAGCGAATTCGCCAAACTCACAGGCGTAACGGTGCGGACGCTGCATCATTACGACCGCTTGGGTTTGTTGCAACCGAGCGGACGCACGGCAGCGGGGTATCGTCTGTATGGGGAGCGCGATTTCGCTCGTCTGCAACAGATCGTCACCTTGAAATTTATCGGCTTTTCGCTGGCACAAATTAAAGCCATTCTCAATCAATCAACCGATGATTTGGCGAACGCACTGCGCGTGCAAAGAGAGATCATCGAAGACAAACTGGCTCAACTACAGCAGGCGGTCAAAGCCATCGCCGAAGTCGAGCAGGTTGTCGCTTCGCAAGCGGAGATTGATTGGCAGGCTTTCAACAAAATTATCGAGGTGATTAATATGCAAAACGAAATGGAATGGGCAAAAAAATATTATGACCAGGAAGCGCAGCAAGCGATTGCCAAGCGCCTCAAACAGTGGACGCCGGAATTGCAGGCGAAAGCCGAGCAGGATTGGGCGACGCTGATAAAAGATGTCGAGACAGCAATCGCTAATGGCGCAGACCCGGCAAGCGCCAACGCGCAAGCGCTGGCGGCGCGTTGGACGGATTTGATCGGGCAATTCACCCAAGGCAATCCGGCCATACGCGAAGGCTTGAATAAGTTGTACGCCGATCAACAGCACTGGCCTACGACGTTTAAGAAGCCTTACAGCGATGAAGTCGGCGAGTTCATCTGTAAAGCCGTAGCGATTTGGCAAGAGCGGGCGCAAGACTAAGAGCGGTTTTCATATGTGTGTACGGACCCCCTATCGTTGAGCAGCGGTCTTCGACCGCACGAAGGTCTTCGACCGCACGAAGGTCTTCGACCGCCGCTCAACGGGTTTGATGTTTCCGTAATCCCAAACAAAAACCGCTCTAAGCAAATCTGGCATCCGTCTAAAATAAAAACCCTCCAAAGGCGAAAAGAGGAAGTTCGTAACGGGCTTCCTCTTTTCGGGTTTTCACTTAATGAATAGTCAGAGGTTACTCAATCGGCGTCATACCCGTAGGTACGCGCTGGGCTGGCGGCGGGCTGGGGAGTTCCGGATTCTCATTCACCGAGCAAGCATAGATTACGCCGATCTCATTGGCATAAAATCTGCGAGTGCCGGTGCCAAAGATGCTGCCCGATGATGGTACCTGAAGGTAAAAGTACGCGGGCAGCGGTAATATCGAAGCCACGCCAACGCGCACGAAGCGGTTGCGGTTTTGGACGCCTCTGATCAGCGTCAAGTTCACTGGGCCAAAAAAGGCAGTGACTGGGGGTGGGGGTGGGGGTGGGGAGGCGCTCGATTGCGGTATGGCGATGGTGTCAAAGTACGAAGGCAAGCTGGTGGTCGCAGCCACACCAGTGCTAGCGAACACATAACCACTTTTAACGCCGTTGGCTAAAGCCGAATCCACATGACCAAACGCATTCAAGGTCGTCAGCGAGTCGGCGAAGTTCTTGCCGCCGCCAGTAGTGGATTGATAGGTTGATTGCGCCGTACCGATGGTACGCACCGAACCGATAGCCGAGGCTTCGTTGGCCGCCTGGCGCGATTTCAGTAAATTGGGGATAGCGATGGCGGCGATGATACCGATAACCGCTACGACGATCAGCAATTCAATTAGTGAAAAGCCGTTCTTATTTTTCATTCCAGTCTCCTAAAATATTTGGGTTCATCATCCGTCCTGCGGGTCACTCACCTAATGACCAGAGCTTTGCGTTGATACACAGACTATGGCAAAGCCTGTGCCACTAAGATATTTAGGGGACAAAGAAGTAAAAAAAAACATTTATGTAGTATTGCCAGACAAAATGCTGTGGAGGAGATAACAAATAGTGCTAACAAAAAATGCCAGTTGATAACCTAAATCCGCAGTCTGTCATTGAGCTTTTTAATTTTTGAAATTCGGTAACTACTAGAGTCAGGGCGTGCGGCTGTGCCGCATTCGACTCTCACAACTAGACTGGGTTGTGAGGCAATTCATCTGAATCCCCCCAACGGCAGTTGGGGGATGCTTAAAGTCCTACCTACACACCAAGCAAGCAAAGTTTTTTTGCAATCCCCCCAACGGCAGTTGGGGGATGCTTAAAGTCCAGCCTTGAGCCTCGGGCAAGGTTGGACTTTAACCATCCCCCGATTTCCATCGGGGGGATTCGTTTCTCGTTGGCAGTGTTGCGTAGGGTTGGGCTTTAAGCATCCCCCGATTGCCATCGGGGGGATTGGCAAGCTCGGTTCGCCTCTGAAAAATGTACTAAGTCGAGGTTAGAGCGGGTCGCATAACTTGGATGTTCTGTCCAGATATGGTCGGTGATGGTTTAACTATCCACAAGATATAGGTTGTTTCTGAAATTCTGCGATACGCTCTCGTTACGAAATTGATCGGCTTTTCGCTAGCACAGATGAAAGCCATTCTCAATCAAGCAACTGATGATTTGGCGGACGCGCTGCGGCGGCAGTCGTCAATTCATCAAGCAGCGTCAGGGCTTCGACAGCAAGCAAATCGGCTTTCATCTCGGCCAGCGTAAGCGGCGGCAAGGGCGCGGCGCTCGTTTGAATGGCAGCAAGGGGCAGCACTAATGGCGTATCGTCAACCGTGAAGATGTCGGTTTGAGCGCGGTCTTTGCTGTCGCGCAATTTTTCATAAGCGGCACGGATGCGCTTAAATCCTTCGGGGTCGGATTCGGGCGAATGCTCGCGCACCAAGCCGAAATAGGCTTGCTTGATTTGCGCCGCTGTCGCGTTGCGCTCAAGCCCTAAAACTTTGTAGGGATTCTCGCTGCTGGTTATCTGCATCAATCCACCTTCACCTTTCCCAACAACCCCAACAAGGCAGGCGGTAGGCCTTCTTTTTCTACCAGTTGTTTGATCTGTTTGAAAGTCCGTTTGAATTCGTCAACTTCCTTCATCATCGGGGCATACTCTGGATTAGCTAAAATCAAACGCTCGGCCTCGACCAGTTCAGCCTCGGCGGCGGCCAGGTTTCCTTGCGTCATCATGTGAGTGAACTTGACCAGATGCGGCAACGGCAGCGAGGGATTTTTTTGCATGACTAATTCCAGCAGATGCTCAAGGGTTTTTGCGATCTTCTTATCGTCATGGTGTTCAGTCAAGGTGATGTACATCTCTATCAGCATCTCGGCGGAAGCCGTTTTCGCGGCGCGCTCGAAATAGGCAGCACCCTCTTTATGTTTGCACTCGGAGAGATAGATGTCGCCGATCTCGAATAAACAATCGGCGCTGGGGTTCAAGGCTTCCGCCTGTTTGAATAGCGCCTTGGCCTCTTTGTTGTAGCCGTTATGAAAATAAACCGCGCCGACGTTCACATAGGCGTGAGCATCGTCGGGATGCGCGGCGATGGCTTGCGCTAAAGCGGCTTGCGCTTTCTCCACTTCATCCATAGAAAAATAAACGTAGCCCATATTAATCAGTGCAGGCTTGTAGGTTGGCTCAATTTCCAGTTGCTTCTGAAAGAGATTGATGGCGCTTGCCAGTTGTTTACGCTTGACTGCATTTGCGCCTTCGCGTCCCAACGAGGCCAGATAGGCTTGACGCGCCAAGGGGTTGGTCGGCTCCAATTCCAGAGCGCGCTCAAGACATTTGTGGGCCGCAGTGGCCTTGTTGGTCATCTCCAAAGCCAGACCTTTTTGCGCCAACAATTCCGCCGATTCGGCTCCGTGTCGTTCCAGATATTCGATATGTTTGAGCGCCTGTTTGGGCTGTCCGATGTCAAAATAAAATTCGATGTACTTGCGCCGCATTTCGGGGTTCGCGGCATCCAGACTCAAGGCGGCATCAAGCTCGGAAATAATTTCGTGATTCGGACGATCCGCCTTCATCATCTTTTCGATGAGATGTTTTTCGAGAACCAACAGGCGTTCTTTCAACGTCGCATCCGCGTCTTGTTTGACCTGTTGTCGCCAACGGCGAGCCAGAGCGCGCAAATGTATTAATACCTCTTCGTGGCGCTCAAGCAGTTGGCAGGCGGCGGCGGCATTGAGCAGCAATTTTTCATCTTGCGGCGTGTGTTGCAGCGCCCTTTGCCAATACTCCAAGGCTTCGAGGTGACGCCCTTCACGCCACGCTTGATTGCCCAACACGCGCAAGGCAGCAATCAGATTGGCCGTCGCCATCTGGTCTTTGGGGTTCAGGGTAAGCGTTCTTTGCCAACACTCGACCGCCAATTTCACCTCGCTGTGCTGGAGCGCGGCTTCTGCGAGTTTGTGAAAATAAAGTGGCAGCCTCGCCAAAAAGGGCAATTTTATAGGGGTTTTTTGAGCTAAATCTTCGGCTTCAAATAATGCGCTGGCCGCTGCTTCGAGGTTGCCCAATTCAAAAGACAAGGCCCCTCGATAAAAGAACTGCGTTGCCAGCGCCGCTCTTTCGCCGGTTGACGGATTGCGATCAAAGGCAGGAATGTCGTTGAGGCGTTGTTGAGCGTTGGATACATCACCCGCCGCCAGCGCTAGTAAGCCGCCGAAAAGATGCGTGGCGACAGAGGGCTTGGCCGTTGCCGTGGGCGCGAAGAGTGCGGCGGCTTGCGCTTGATGGCCGACGAAAAAATCGCGCATCGCAAAGAGCCTTTGCAGAGGCGCGTCGAGGTTTTCTTCGGGCGAGGCTTTGCGCGCATCGCGCACTTCGCGGGTCTTGCCTGTAGCCAGCAAGCCCAAAGTCACAGCGCGTTTGACCAAGGGATTATCGGGCGCATCCATCTGCGCCTTGGCAAAATAGTCATAGGCGGATTCGGAGTTTTCCGCCAGCAGTTGGCAAGCTCCCAGTGCCAGCAGATAGGTGGTATCGGCGGGGGCGCGCTGCACCGCATTGTGCAAATCTTTGCAACGGTCTTCGAGGGTCTCGGCAACACTGGAGCGCTCGAACATGGCACGCGCCATCAGCCGCGCCGCTACGGGTTGCAGGTTGGCCAAGTGCAGCGGCAGAGTTGGCCCTTTGCCTGGTGAGGAGTAGCGCCGAATTTCCGCCTCAACGCGAAACAGCGTGTTGATGGCGTCTTGAACGCGCCCGTCCTGCAATTGTTGTTCAGCAAGTTGCACTTGCGCTGGCGCGGCGAGGGCTGACGAGGCTTTCTTGTTTTTCGGTTTCTTGGCCATCGGTTTGGTTGAGGTTTATAGCACGTCCCACAAAGCGGGTTTGCTATTGCTTTTTAGAAAATATTTTTCTGCAGACCTCAACAGAAGCCTTGCAGCGTCGCCCACACAGAGGGGTACTTTATTTCAGTCACCATCCTTACTCGTCTTCCCGCTCTTCGAGATCGTAGAGCAGGTCGTCCAATTTTTCCAAAGACTTGCGGGCGCGGTTTTCGTCGCCACGGTGATGCGCGGCTTCTAGGGTGTGGCGCGCTTTATTGAGTTTTGCCGCGTCTTTGGTTTTGCCGTGCGCTTGCAAATCCAATTCAATTTGCGCCGCGCTGTTGACCGCTTGAGTGATCTCCCGTTCGAGTTCCGGCGTGAAATGTTTTTGGCGCTCCGGCAAAGAGGCGACGCGCTTGCCTGCAGTGGTGCTGACGGTCAGGGATTCGTGCCGCTTGCCGCTGCGGTCACGCGCTACGACCTCGACTATGCCGTTGAGGTTGTAAGTGAATTCAACAATCAGTTCACGCAATTTGTCGGCATCTTCGGCAGGCGGAATATCGGCCAACATAAATTTGCCCATCGCAGTGTTTTCCGTACAGATCGGGCTTTCGCCTTGATAGACTTCGATTTCTACGGTGTCTTGTTCGGGAGTCAGCGTGAAGAAGCGTTCCGCCCGGGTCGTGGGAATCGTGGTGTTGCGTGGGATGATGGCTTTGAAACTGCCTTCGGTCAAATGCCCAAAGAGAATCTTGGCGACCGCTATGCCTAAACTGTGCGGCGCTACGTCAATCAACATGGCGTTGACTTTATCGCCGCGCACGATGGCCGCTTGCACCGCCGCGCCCAAGGCCACCGCTTCATCGGGGTTGAGTTCGATGGATGGTTCTATGCCCATCTTGACATTGATTAATTCGGAGACCGCAGGGATGCGGGTGGAGCCGCCAACCAACAGCACGCGATTGATCTGTGCCGGTTGGAGTCCGGCGTCGCGCAGCGCCTGGTCAATGGAATCCAGCGTCGAAGCCAGCAGGTCATCAATCAAACGCTCGAATTCTTCGCGCCCGACTTCGCTGTTCAAGTGGACGATCTTGCCTTCGTAGTTGGTCAAAAATTCTTCGGCGGCGCGGGCATAAGGCGCGCTCGATAAAGCGATCTTGACGCGCTCGGCGGCGCGTGTCAGTCGCGCCATCGCTTTGCGGTCGGCTTTGAAATCATAGCGATGCTCTTTGGCCAGTTCGGTCAACAGATGTTGCAAAAGCCGCTCGTCGAAATCATCGCCGCCCAATAATACGTTGCCGTGACTGGCGCGCACTTCGAGGATGTCGCCTTGCTGCTCGATGACCGAAACATCGAAAGTGCCGCCGCCCAAATCATAAACCAGCAGGTGTTGCTCCTGTTGCCGTTCAATGCCGTAAGCCAGAGCCGCCGCTGTCGGCTCATTAATGATGCGCGCTACTTCAAGCCCGGCAAGCTCGCCAGCACGTTTGGTAGCCTGGCGTTGCGCGTCGTTGAAATAAGCGGGAACGGTGATGACGGCGCTATCAACCTGGTCGTTCAAAACCTCTTCGGCCAGGTGCTTGAGGTAGCGCAGTATGAAAGCGGAAATCTCTTCCGGCAAATAGGCGCGGTCGCCGAGTTGCACGGTATCGGCACTGCCCATCTTGCGTTTGATGGATTTCACGGTGCGCTCAGGAGCCAGCACATATTGGTTGAGCGCGGCTTGTCCGACGATGATTTTGCCGTCGTCAGCAAGCCCGACCACAGACGGAACCAAGCGTTCATCGCCGCGCCCTAAAACTCTGGGCGAACCGTTTTCGACGATGGCGACCAGCGAATTGGTAGTGCCTAAGTCAATGCCAACCATTTTACTCATTCTTGATTACGATGACCTCCGCATAGCGTAAAATTTTTCCGTCCAGGGTATAGCCTTTCAATTCTTCGCCGACTACTGTGCCGTTTGACAAAGCGGCGTTTTGAGCGATGGAAACCACTCTTTGTAACTTCGGGTCGAAGACCTGCGCGTCAATCACCCGCGCTCCCGCCGAATGCAATATGGCCATCACGCGCTGGTAAATTAATTGTTGACCGTCGCGCCATTTCTGTAGCGCCGCAAGAGCCTCGTCCAAAGATTCGTGCAGTTGATGTGACGGCATCAATTTCAGCAACCAGGGATTGCCGCTCTGTGGTTGCTGCGATTGCAACTTTGTCAACAAATCGTCGGCGGCTTTCAAGCTGGCTTCCATAGCATCGGCGACGCGCAGCACCTCGCGACAGATTTGCGCTTTGGCGTCAAAGACCGCGTCGGCAACCGTCTGGCGAGCTTGCGCGGGAATCTCTTCGACGATGCTGGCGAGTTGGCGAATCTCGGCGATGGCATCTTCAACGGCGGCCTGATTGCGCTCGGCGTTGCGATTGGTCTTGAAGACTTCGCGCCCGACTTTGCGAACCTCTTGCGCCAGTTCTTCGATGACCTCTTCCAATACCGGTGCGGCTTCATCCAAGTCGTCGTCGTCGTCATCATCGCTTGTCAAGTCGTCGCCATGTTCATAATGAGGTAAAGCGGTCGGTTCCTGAACGGTGTGATAGAGCGCGGTAATATTGAGCAGCGAATGTCGCGCTTTCACCTGCTCAATGGCGTCGTTGAAGGATTTGGCGAACGGACGATGATAAAGCCCTGCGTTGTCCGCTGGCGTGATTGATGCGGTTGCAGAATCAGCCATAGAAGTTGGCGGCGATGGCGCGTCCGAATTGTCCGCATCGCGCTCGCCCGTTACCGTGGTGCTTTCAAGCGGCGGCGTCAAGGCGCTTGCGTCGGTTGGCGCTCGGTCGTTGGTGGCAAAATAGTCCGCCTGATTTGCTGAAAGTTCATCAGCTTCATCGGCTTCATCGGCTTCACCGGCTTCCTCAGTTTCACCGGCTTCGTCAGTTTCATCAACGAGCGACGAGGCGGCGAATTTACGGACGCGAAGTTGTTTCAACAAATCGTCGAAGGAAGCGTTGGCGGGCGCGGCGTCTGCATTGGTCGCTATGTCTGAAGCGATTTCGGCTGGCGTAGAGGCCGAGGTTTTCGTTTGCAACGATTCGTCTGTCGTCGGCTCGTTCGCGTCTAATTGTATGGAATCTGGTGTAGCCATCAAGCTTTGCATAATAGCAATGAAGGAGGGTGCTGGACAATCCCAAACGTAAATCCCATGACCCAAGCGCGACGGTTGAAAGCGTGAAGACCGTCGCGTACTTCTGTTGGAGACCGGGCAGGGCTAAAAAAATACGGCCTGACTGAAGATCAACCGTCGCCGTTTTAGCAAACCATCCCGGATGGCGCAAACGCTAAAAACAATACCGGCTCAGGCGTTGAGCAATTCCATCAGGCGTTTCAACATCATCACGTTCGAGCCGAGCGCCGAGCAGCGGTCGCGGTCAATTTTAAGTCCCAACGCTGCGGCGCGGGCTTCAGTTGTCTGGAACTGGAACGCGCAGGGCTTGCAATAGAACGCGCCGCAGCGTTGGGACTTAAAATTGACCGCGACCGCTCCCAAAACGATGCGGACAGTGCGAAGCGTAGAGCCTGCCGGCGTGCCAGCAACGGCGATGCTCGCCAACGCAAAGTCCTAGGTCTTTCGCATAGCATATTTAATAAAGGTTGAGCGTTGATGAGGAGAAAGCGGTATCACCACTTCGGTCAAAATTTCATCCGGCAACAGACGGTGCATATTCGTGATGTCGTCTTTCTGCAGCCGGTACAAATCCCCAAAGTCGGTTTCATAATTGCCACGCGGTGAATGGAGTTTCGCTGTTGCCGTAAGCGCGACCATCACCGGCGCAAGGTCTGAGGGAGTCACCGTATAACAGCGGTCGCCGCCAAACAGCGCGTGTTCCGTATTGATGCCGCGCACGGCGTCGCAGACGATGCCGCCTTTGCGATAACATTGCCAAGCGCCGGGATAATAAGGGCAACGCGAGTCCTGCAACAGATTGCCGCCCACGGTTCCGAGGTTGCGAATCTGCGGCGTGGCAACACGCGCCGCCGCTTTGATGATTGCCGGAGCGAGTTGTTTGAGTTGTTTGCTGCGCTCGATTTCGCCCAGCGTCGTCAAGGCTCCGAGGGTAAGCGACGAGCTGTTTGCTTCAAGGCGCTTCAAACCGGCGATGGATTTCAAGTTGATAACATAGCGCGGCGTCGCTCATTGATTTTTCAGCTTATCCAGCAAGTCGCAACCGCCAGCCAGCAGTGCCGCATCCGTGCCGTATTTCGTCGCCCATTCCATCGCCTGTTGAATACTCGAAGGCGCGAGCAACTCAAAACTCTTCGGCTTATCAATGGCTATCTGCCAACTCATAAAGACTTCACTCTTTTTCTAAAGGAAGCAATCGCCTGACGTGAATGATTGCCAGAACCGTAACGCTCTCATCGTAAATGCGATAGATCAGGCGGTAATTCAATACCTTCGCCAAACAAAGTGTAGATGACAACGACGGGTCTCTTTAGTAGATTTGGTTTTTGAACAAAATCCGATCAACGAAAAGGAACCCGTCACCGTGAGCATCTTACCATTTTTACTTTGCCTTCAACCAACCCTGTCGCAGACTTCCATCAACCATTTAGCCCTTATCGGGGAAGCCAGTTTCACCCTCACCGGTCGCCTCACGATGTTGGGCATTTCACGCCTTACAAATAAAGGTGGCAGTTATCGCACGGTACAACGAGCAGGTCGGCAGTCTCGGACGCATTCATTCAGAGAAAGCCACGCCAACTACATCTTAAATTGGCGAAGGTATTGATGAGTAGAGTTCAAGATATAAAGGTCTCGACTGTTGTGTTTTGGCGATTCCCTCGCCGATATTTGAATTTTGTTGTCTGTATATTGTGGTCTGATGATTCAGAAGCACAATATACAACTGCGTTGCATCTCAAAAACACCAAAACACAACAGTCGAGTAAAGGTAATTTGTATAAAAACTCGGAAAGATATTGAGAGTCACTACAGACATTTTCTCGGTGCACCGCGCTATGTGAATAAACTCACTTTCTTCAATGGTAGTCCCTTTGAAATTATGGAGTATTGGGATACGTCCTGCACTGATGCGGTGGTTTTGGTAACAGTTGGACTTAGTGATTTCTCAGAAGAGTCAATAGCCGACCCTCGTCTGACCTTGAATCAAGAATTGGTGTTTATATGTTATGAGAATTTTTATAGCCAGGAATTAGTTAAACTACTTGGCTCAATAGCTAGAGAAACCAAAGCATCAGGCTCACCATTATCTAAGGGGAATATTCTGGGACCAGCCGGTCCGATCTTAACGACGACGACAATGGAGGCTTTTTATATAAGTATTCCATTTTACTTGGAACAGGGATTCCACCGTTTACAAGATGGCTGTATTGAGATTGAATTTATCTGGCTAGTTCCAATATATCGAGCAGAGGCAGAAGGGATTACTAACCACAACACTGACGAATTTGAGGCATTACTTGAAAATCAAGACCCCAATTTATTGGATCTCTCACGCCCTTTAGTGATTTTAGTGCCAAGCAATTCTTCATCTGGTGAAAAAAAAAATATTTCCACCACAAATTACTCTTCCTCGAAGTAAAAGATGATGCGCCGTCACGTAAAACATGAAATAGTGTAGCGCTATAATGGGAATGGGCGAGGCTGTTTTCCTCATGAAAAAACTGTGAATCATTGCCAGAGATCAACATTACAGCGGCAATTGACAGATGCGGTTCACCCATTCCTCTGCCTCAGAGTCTGACCAGATCAGCAGCAACTCCTCTACGGCAACCGCAATGCGGATTTGTTGGGGGATGATCAGCAAGCCCGGACTGCTTTGGCCTTTGATGAACTCGGAGAAGTGATACGGCATTGTCCGCTTATCGTGTGAGACCAGAATGCGCCTTTCACGCGCCGCCACCGCTAACACTTCCGGGTCTGTCAATCCCGACAACCCCCCTGCGACTGCCGTTTGAAAATCCATCCCCGGCTCGCGGCGCAAGATCGCTCGAACGATAGTTTGCTTGAGATCGGCATCAGCTTGAAAACGGATGGTCATGAGATTTTTGTTTGCGATCTCTGTTTCGCATCAGCCAACTTCTGATAAAACATCGGGTCAGCTTCTCGCGCCGCCAGACGCATTGCTTCGTACTCCGCCTCGCCTTGTTTCAGGTACGCATCAATTTCTTCTTGATTTGCCAGATAAAAAGCAATCGCGCCATAGACCTGTTCCAGTTTCAAGGTCGGGAAGGATTGCGCGATAGTCTCTGGCGATTCACCATTCCAGAAGCCATAGACAATTGAATCAAGTGACACTCGGCTACCAGCAATGCGGTAGGCTCCTCCTTCAACATTTTCAACATATTCTTTGTACATGACGTCATCCTGATTTTGGTATGATTCGCCCAAAGCATAGAGGCTTTTGGCTCTCCTATATTGCCTCCTGATTTCTGACTCTGCAAGCAGCCTTGCAGCCTGTCCGCATTGTCACAGGCATAAGTAATGACCGAGTCAGTATCTTCGCCGTGATGGCGTATGACAATCTGGGCCGGATGAAGGAGAGCTTGACCCTCGGTGCAGGCGGCAACATCCCCGGCGTGACGGTCAATCGCATCGAACAAAACGGCGTGGATTTGGTGACCGACCCGGATGGCAATCCGTTGAACCTGCCGTTCGCGTCGAAGGAAATCGAGACCGACCCGCTGGGACACACCACCACCAAACGCTACGATGGCTTGCGAAGAATCTTGTCCATCACCAACGCTGATTCGCGCTCGAAGAGATACGAATATGACGGGGTGAACCTGACTCGCGAGAGCGATTGGAAAGGGCAGTTCACCAGCTACAGCTATGACCGTGTGAATCGTTTGACCGAAGTGACGGATCGGGTCGGGCAACTGACGGCGATTCGCTACGACGACACCAACGGCTTGAGCCGCACCCTCACCGACCGAAGAACCAATCAGCGTCTGGAGGTTTATGATGCCTTGGGGCGTTTGATGTCGGTGCGCCAGGGCGGGCAAGCCTTGGTGTCCTATGAGTACGATTCAAATAGCAACCGCACGGCGATGGCAGATGGACGCGGCAATCGCACGAGCTATGCTTACGATGCGTTCAATCGCGTGACCAGTGTCAATCACGCTGAGATTCAAACCGAGACTTTCGGCTACGACAACAACGGCAACGTGACGAGCTACTTCGATGGACGCGGCGGCACCGTGCAACAAGGGTTCGATGAGTTGAATCGCTTGATTTCGAGAACCGATGGCGCAGGCAATACGACGCAGTTCAAGTACGACGGACGCGGCTTGCTGACTGAACTCATTGAGCCAAAGAGAGACGCGCAGAACAACCCGACGAGTCGCACGCAGTATGAATACAACGAGCTTGGTTCGCTCATCAAAGTGACGGATGCCAATCAAGGAGTGTGGCAATACGGTTACGACGCGGAGCAGAAGCTGACGAGCCTCACCGATGCGGAAGGGCGCGAGCCGACGACCTTCGATTACGATGTGCTGCATCGCCTGACGTAGATCACGCGTCCGTCATTCCCTTGCTTGAAAATAGCGGTGAGAATTCTGAAAGATATCATTATGGTAGAAGAAAGGTGCAGATTGTCGTACTGCGTTTGAGAGAAGCGCGTAGCGACCGATTGTGGTGGTGACAGGCCAATCACACCTTTGCTCATCCATCACAAGATGACAACCATTGCGCCTTCGGGCAGTTGATCATATAAACGGCTGATGTCGTAAATATGCAGCACCACGCAGCCCCAGGAAAGATGCCTTGGGCCGCTGTTGTCCCATTCTCTAATCCAACCGTGAAAGCCTATGCCGCCACCTAGCCCTGTGGTTTCTAAGGTTGGAGCGCGTTGTTGCCAACGGGCGCTGATCTGCTGCTGCTGTGCTGGTGTGATGACGCCATTTGCCACGCCCCAACTTGCATCATAGCGATTCGGATAATTAATTTTGATCCAATGTCCGCCATAATATCGGCCATAATCGCCAGCAAATTTCCCGCGATGCTTGTAGATAATGAAGTACATTCCTCTGGGAGTTTTGTTGTCCCCTTGAAGGCGCTTTTGCCCTTTGCTCTGGCCGAAGCTTACGTCGTACTCGCCTTGCATTTTCCCCTGCTGATACAAGCGCATCTTGTAACTGGTCGGGTCTATTAACAAGAGCGTTGCTTCCCGCGTCGGTACGAACAGTTTGCGATGCGTATTGATGAATTCACTGGGCGCGGCATAATGTTGACGAACCCAGTTTTGATCTTTGCCTTCAGCGCTTGGCCAGTAAGTTGGCGCAAGCGTTTGATCCCAGCGCATCTCTATATGCAGAGGCGCTGGGTCGCGGTTGTCGGGGTCTTGCCCGACGGTGGCAACCCGTTGTTGCCGGTCCACCGACTCGCCAGTTTTGACTTTGATGGCGACAAGGTGAGCATAAACGGAGCGCACTTTGCGCTGCTCGTGATTTTCAAAAAAGATATGCTCGATGATCAAGACGTTGCCCCAAGGTCTGCCGAAGTTTTCCGCGACGACGACGCGGCCATTGGCAACCGCATACACTTCTTGCCCCAACTCCGTGTTGTCTTCGTCCACGCCATTCCAATCTTCTCCGGGCTGAATGCCGAGGTCATATTCTTCGGCAAAATGAGAGGCGAGGTACCAGCCAGTATGCCGCTTACCGGTAGCTTGATCTATGTACGCACCTTTGCCATACGCATCACCAAAAGGAAGATCAAAGCCGTCGGCAGGAGCGAACTCTGCCTTGAGATAGCGGTCGAAAACATTAACATTTTCAGCCAGCGCGGGTTCAGGCGTCGGGGCAAGCTTTGAGTTGGTTACCGAGGTGCAACCAGCGAAGGCCAATAGCCCCAGCCACCATAGCAGGAAGCGTGCGACTAGGTAGCGCGGCTCTACTTTTGGTGGTGGGAAGTTGCCTTTGCTCACGTTATCAAAAGAAATCCTTTTTGCTTTGCCGTAGCACTGCGAGCCGCTGCATAGCTGCAAGAATTGCGACTCAATGCGACCTCGCCGAAACGATGACGTTGAGGCCGTTGCCATACGCCGCCAAGCCATAGCGTAACGAATAGCGCTGATCTTTTCCTGTACGCCGTGACCTACACGCGGATGGCGTAGAAAGATAACTTCGATGCCGCGCCGTTGCAGCACGCAATAATATTCCTCTGTGCGTTAGGATGGTGGATGAAATCAAGTGCAATCTTGTAGGGGCGAGCTTGGGGTGGTCGTCCCTGTTTGAAAACCATGTGCTTCCAAACAGGGGCAACCAACGCAGGGTCGCCTCTACAGGGCACATGAAATTCTTTCAGATTTTGCCGGTTATTTCATCCACCATCTTTAGTGACAGGCAGCGCAAGATTCAGGCTTTGATAACCTGCGAAATCAATTGGTTATCTTCGCAGGCGATGACGACTTTGGCATTGGTGACGCGGCTGAAGGTATCGAAAGCGGCTTGCTCAATGGCTTTGACCAACTCGGTGTGCAGACCGCGCGCGCCCGTGCCGCGCTTTTCACTGCGCTTGACCAGATACTTTATCGCCTCATCGCTGATGCGTAGTTCCAGTCCTTCGCCCTTAAATTCGTTTTTGAATTGCGGGATGATGTTCTCCAGTAAAATCTGGTGCAGGGTTTCCGCAGGCAGCGACGGGAAGGCGACGATGCGCGAAAAGCGGCCAATCAATTCCGGCAGAAAACCGAATTTTTGAAACAGCCCGACTTCATCCAGACTCAACTCGTCCGCATCGGTCTCTGGATTATTAAACCCTATGCTGGCGCGTTTGCCTTGCAGATCATCCATTCCCGAAAACGCGCCGCAGGCGATGAACGGAATATTGCGCGTCGAAAGTTTGGCGCGGTTGCCGTATTCGGAAAACCCATAATCCATAGGCACCATCAACTCTTTGCCTTCAAGCATAGCCAATAGTTCGCGCTGCACGCCATACCCGGAAACATCTTTCGTAGTGCCTTGTCCGGCGAATCTAGCGTTGCTGCCCGAAGCGGCAATCTTGTCGAATTCGTCCAGACAGACGACGCCTACAGAGGCTAAAAAAGTAGCATCACCGGAAGCGTCAATCAAGCGCGTGAGTATGGTTCGCACGTCATCGCCTATGTAGCCGCTCTCTGTGAAACTGGTGATGTCAACAATGACCGTAGGCAGCTTGAAAATGTTTTGAAACAACAGCTCGATTAAAAAAGTTTTGCCGCAGCCGGTGGGACCTACCATCATGAGATTCTGTTTCGGCGGCAAGGAGCGCGGCTCTTCGCCGTTGACATAGAGGCGTTTCACGGCGTATGTGGCGATAGGCGAACAGAGAAACGGCGCTGCGTTGGGCGATCTGGCCTTTGTATCCGAGGGCTTCCAACTGCTGCGAGATTTCCGTCGGCGGCAACAAGGGAAGTTGATTGACGAAGGCTTGCAAGGCGCGCTCGATGCCGCGAGACACATCTTCATTGTCGGTGTAATGATCGGTCGGATGAATTCGATAATCCATAAAAGTTTATTGCTCGGCCTGCCCCTTGACGACCACAGCAACCGGCAACTCTGCGCCTGCAGCGGTTTTCACTGTCGCGGTCAAGACCATATGACCGTGTTCGTTTTCCGACAGGGACGGAAAGGTTTTCGCTTCGGGTGCAAGCAAACTCCACATCGCCGGATGTTTGGTTCCGGTGGTTTTGGCGCTCAATTTCACTAACTCTTCAAACTTGTATTGAGCATCAGGATTTGGGTCTTCGGCAACCGGCGTCAGCAACACAAAGTCTCTATACGGCGAGATGCCCATGTGATTGCCATCCAGGGGGTGCAGCGCATAGCGCAAGGTGTAAGCGCCGGGCTTGATGTCTTGTCCGCGAAAATCGGTGACCAGTTTGGGAAACGAGACCACCGCCAGCACCGCCGATTCTTGAATCTCTGTATAAATCGCGCCGGAGACCTCGGTTTTCGCGTGCGTCGGCAGCGCTTTTCTCCACCACAAATCAGCGATGACGGTGCCATCGGGCAGGGTGATGCGAACGCCTTTTTCTTCAAGATTTTTTTTGAGCGCAGCGGATGCCGTTGAATCGGTGAACGCGCCCAAGGGTTCAAGCTTGCCGCTATCGGCAAGGGTCGGTGAAAAAAATGCCGCGATGAGAAAGGCGGCTGCGAAAAGATGGCGAACCATGAAAACTCTCCTGCGTGAATTTGGTGAGAATGAAAAAAAATTTTGACAGGCGCGTTGACCAGTCATTTACGAAAAAGAGAAACGGAGTTTGGCGTTCCGCCTACAGGCGGCAGGTTTCGTAGTCACCTTCCACCGCCTGAAGGCCAATGACATTAAGTTAAGCGGCATAGAGGTAGCGCAGGCGGTCTAGCCGGCGGCGGACTTGATTGCAGAAGCGCGAAATCCAAGTCTTAGTTTGCTGCTGTCAGCCGCAGACTAGACCGTCTGCGGTACCGTTTTTCTTAACTTAATGCCATTGGCCTGAAGGCGAAACGCCAAACTTCTATAACCGATATTGAAATTATTTGGCGAAGCTGCCGACGAAGGCGCTGCGTTTGCCGCTCGATTTCCACGACACGCCTAAATCATTGCCCGCGTATTGATCCAATTCGGCTACCGCAGGCATGGCGTGAACGGTGTCGGTCAGCGGCGGATAAAAGGTTGATTCGTTGCCGCACAGATGATCGAATTTGGTCAGGCTGCGGGTTTCAATCGCCGCTATGGTTCCGGCGTGCAGCGAGACGTTGGCGAAATGGCCTTCACGGTGGCGCACTTCCATTTTGATGGGCGCAACCTCTACGCGCACCACTTCATGAAACAACTCGCCGCCCATGCGCTTGGCGAAACTGATGAGCGCATCGCGTTGCGCGGCATTGGCGCGGTTATCTACAATCAACACCGCTTTGGCCGGATAGGAATTGGTGTAAGGGTCGCCAAGCGTGGCGTTGGCTTTGACTGCGGCGACGATGCTCAGACCATCCAGGCGCGTGCCATTCCATACGCCTTGGTTGACTTTCCATCCGAGGATCGCTTGATCGCCGACCAGATTGACTTCACCGTTGGCTACGCAAGCTCCTGTATAGACATCGGCGCTGCGGGTTTCAATGTAGTCGCCGGAAATCTGCTGCGCGCTGGCGCTGACGCACAGCACCGCTATGCCTATCAAAGCGGCGGCTATGAGATAGAATCTTCGCATTGTTTATACTCCCTTTTGCAGTACGTGAATTACTCGGTTCTGCTTTGAATGTATAGTCCGCTTTCGCCCTAGTCAAGCGGGAATGCCGGATGCGAAGGGCGCTAGGGGGTGCGAGAAAAATCGAGCGGTGAAAAATGGAAAAGAGGCCGCGAACTTTTGCCAGTCGCGGCCTCTAGGGTCTTTCGAGGTAAGATCATTGGGGAATCCCTTACTCCATAGTCAGAGGGGGATGAACTGCGGATATGTTGATGTGGAATACGTGTTTCAATAAAACTCCTAATATGGTTGGAGCTTCTCCTTCTGTTTTTCTATTTCATCCGAACTAAGATTTTTACCTGTCTCGGCTTCCTTCTTAAAAAACCGAATCGCTCAACACCTAACCTTTGGGTTTATGTGAACAACGCAGTAAAAATACTCGAAAGCCCCAAAAGTCATTATGAAGCGGCTCACAGCATCGCTGTGAGATTGGTCACACCATAGAAAATCGGCTGCGGTTACGACAATGAAGATGCGGTAAGAAAATACCCAATAAAAACGGGCGCTTTTCGATGCCCATCAGCATTTTTGCGACACGACCGAAAATCGTAGTTGATAGTCAGCCAGGATTACTGACAACGGCTGGAAAGCGCTCCGTGATTATGGACAATGATGTGAAAATGATGGTCAATCGAGATATATTTTCGCTCTTTGTAAGAGACGATAACTTTGTTGGTGTGTTCGCGTGAAGCGCCGATCATGCTGGCAATGTCGGTTTGCGTCAAGCGTATCGGAATGAGGATGTCGCCGTTGGCCTGAACTTTGCCATAGCGTTCCGCAAAAATTAAGATCTGATGTGCGACGCGGCTTTCGACTTCGCGGGAGGCCAAGGCTTGTATCTGGTGATTGGCGTGGCGCAGACGTTTGGCCAGTATGCAGGCCAGATTAAAAGTCAGTTGCGGAATATGTTTCAGGCAATCCTGAAAAGTAGTTTTATCCATCCAGAGCAAGGCCGTTTCTTCAATCGTCGAAACGCTGGCCGAGCGCGTTTTGTTATCCAGCAAACTCATCTCGCCGAAGATGTCGCCTGCGCCTAAAATCGAGACGACGACATCTGCGCCGTCCGCCTGTTCGATGTGAATTTTAACCGTGCCGCTGGTGATGATAAAAACCGCTTCGCCGGGTTGGTCGGTGTTGATGATGGTCTTGCCGGAAGGGAAAATTTTACAGCGCAAAATTTCAGAGAACTTCTGCAACTGCGCGGCAGTGAGGTCACGGAACAGGGCAATCTCACTGAGCGAATCTACATTGATTGGCGCTGGTTTGCTCATGGTCAGATACTTTATTACAGACACTTAGAAATGAGAAATTGAGTTCACTTCAATCGTGGTCGTAATACTTGCTCGGCTCGGTTGACTTTCCATCGGCCAAATCACATAAGCGGCGAAAGCCAGACAACATGATGAGCCAACCGCCCTCGCCCACGGTTTCCACTACTTTTTGCTTTACCGTGGGGCGATCCACCAATTTCTCCTGTTTGAGCAGAAAGACAATATCATCGAGGTCTTTTTGTCGTCCGGCATTAAATTTTAGAATCACTAACCACTCCGGCAATATGACACGTAAACCGTTTGGCAATTTCATCGCCTCTTTCAGAGCCTTACGGTAAAATTCCTGATAACCATCGTTGCGTACAATCCAGTCAACCTGAACTTCATATTTAAGAACTTGCAGCGTATAGCTGCTGCCCCCAAAGCTCAGTCTATGCTGCGGCGTCAGCGATAACTCCTTCGAGGCAATAATATCCACATCTTTGGTCAGACGTGGGCTGCCATAAAGATGCATAGCGATGCCACCCGCTATGGCCCATTCGATTTCTTCCTGGGTTGCCAGGTGTCCAACTTGTTGCGCCGCCTCCAAACCCGTATCGGTTGAAATGGTCGGACTGGCGGCGTTTTGCAGGACACGCTCGACCAGTTGCTGATATTCATTTTCACTCATGGCTTAACTCCGCTTGTCATTGAAGCTCGAACCTGGGTTGCCGCCTCACCCCAATACGGTTTGAAAATATAGACCTTCAGATAGGCCGTCAAGTTTATTCAGGTTGCTGGCCTATAGTTTGCGCGGTTCAATTTGATGGGGCCTTGTAGTATCATCAGATGGTTCGGAGGTAGCTATGACCAGAACATTAAAACAACCGACTCTTCCATTCAGCAATTTGCCAGCCGCTCTGCGTCGTGAAGGCGCAATTTCGCTTGAACTTGAGCAAGGTGTCCTCATCTTACGAGCCTCCAAGACCGTGCAAAATCGCATTCAAGCTTTGTTACGCAAACAACAGACAGCCAAGCTGACCGCAGTGGAAGATAAAGAGTTGCAGCAGTATGAACAGATAGATGATTACTTGAGTTTGCTCAATCGCCTGAGCCGCAATTCGACTCAATCGCAATAAACTCAAGAGGTGGTTGGTGTCCCCTAAACTCTCTGCCACGGTTCAAGAGCAGCTTCGGCAACGCGCCAACTTTTTATGTGAATATTGCCACACCGACGAAACCTGGCAATACATTCCCTTTACCATAGACCACATCATGCCCGTCTCTGAAGGTGGCGAAGACAATGCTGAGAATTTGGCGTTAGCTTGCGCGCTCCGGTTGACGCGACTGTTAGACAGCGTTGATGTCAGGCGGTATTGCCAAGGTATGTACAATAAAGCCGCCATAGAATTCAAAGACATATACCAGCTTTTCATCTTCCCATTTGTGTATCCCATATCTAAAAACTTTTGGTTGTGGCGTCGGCATTTCTGTATACGGTATCTCACGAAACGATGCCCGAACTTCCTCCCATCCGTCGCGCTTGTTTTGAAGCAAGTTCGGCGAAATTAATTGAGGACAAAAAATCTCCCAATTTCCGGTATATGTCTTTCCAATATCTTTGTAACACAGAGCGTATGCCAGAGCTTCCATAACCACCTTGTTACGCTGTAAGTCGAGACTGAATATAACTGTCTTCTCTCCATCAATGTTGATTGGGCTTGCCTCTTTGAATGTCCTGTCGAATAACTTTGAACTCCTATCGAATGATCTTTTGACTTTGTTCTGAAAGTGCCCTCTTGCCACCTCATTGGTAGAATAATAACCAACAATCACATTTCTAACATATTCAACATCCTTAGAATTCCTCGTATTATGTTCATGGCAGGATGGCACAGTTACGAGATTATCTCGGTAGCCAGTCGGAAAGAAACAATCCGGTGGAGCATGTTCTCTGGTTATCCCATCGGACTCACATCTATAGCACTTATCCATTACATTTACCCATCCAGCGCAAGTTGAAGCTGTCTAACGATTACTTGTGCGCCGATTGCATCTTGGTGAATATCATATAATCGCTCATCTGCCAATTCGTGCCGTCTGAGCTGAATTCATAAGTCATCTTATACGTCATCGGCGTTTCGCGTTTGAAAATAAAGCGCTCGTGTCTGGTGATGGGCGCAAGCATAGGAATTTTCGTGAACACCGCTGTGCCATCTTTCCAGCCGTCGCTGACGAATACTTTGGCGCTGCTGTAGCTGTCGGTCATCAGCATCACCAGCTTTTTCGATTCACGGTCAATGCCGACTGTGCCTACGGCTTTGAACTGAATCGGTGGGCGGTCGGCGTGATGAAAAACTAACCACTGATTATCAAGCTCCGTGGTGTAGGTCACGTCCGCTTCAATCGGTTTGCCGTTAGCAAATTTGCCTTTGCCTTCCCAAGTGCCAACGTAAAATTCGACCAACTCGGCAGGCAAAGCAAAAGGCGAAGCCGGTTTTGCGTCGGGCTTGGTCTGCACTTCATCGCCCATCTTGGTGGGTTTTTGAGCCTGGCCTTCGATACAAAATGAAAGCAACGCGAAAATCAGCGAAAGCAACATCAGGGTTTTCTTCATCGTTCCTCGAGGTGAAAAGGGCGACTGAATTTCAGCCGCCCCTTGGTTCGATTAAACTTTTCCTGTGCCATAACACTTGCGGCTTGGTGAAGTGCAAGCATCAGGCACGACGAGTTGGCCGTCCGGCCCCAAGACCGATTGCGTATAGACGCACCAGAAATGGATGTCGTTCGAGCGCGGCACTTCGGGGTCACGCGGCGCTTCGTAAAACATCTGTTTGTAGCGCAAACACGGGCATAACTCCGGGTGTTCGGTGTTGTATTGTTCGGCTTCGTTAATCATCGCGTTCCTCCTTTTGCGGCTAACAGAATCGCCCGCTTGACCGCGACCTTCGCAAGCTGAATCTTATAGCCGTTCTTACTTAACGCTTTGGCTTTTTCGACCGCCGCTTTCCCGGCTGCTTCTGCGGTTGCTTCGCTGACGGCTTTGCCAACGATTGCGGCCTCCGCTTCCGTTGAGCGCCACGGCGTAGGCGCTACGTGCCCCAACACTATGCGCGCCGCTTTGACGGTGTTGCCGGTCATCGTCAAGACCACCGAAGCGGTGGTGAGCGGCCAATCCAGCGCCTCTTTCTGGCGCACTTCATAGGTCGCGCTTTTGGCTCTGGCCAGTGGCGGCACGATGATTTCCGTGACCAGTTCATTGGGCTGCAAATCATATTCGCGTTGTGAACCAGTAGTCGGCGCGGTGAAGAATTTTTCTAACGCCACTTCGCGTTGTCCCTTCGCGCCGTAAATTTTCACTCTGGCATTCATGGCAATCAAAGCAGGCGCAAGGCTAGAAGGATTGACGAAGAGCGCCGCGCCGCTATTGCCCAAAATGGCGTGATAACGATTGTCGCCATTCGGCACTAATGGCTCGCCGCTCTCCTGCGTTCCCAACAGGCCAAAGCCTGCGCGATAGTACCAACAGCGCGGACGTTGGCAGAGGTCGCCGCCTATGGTTCCCATGTTGCGAATCTGCGGACTGCTGATGCCTTCGGCAGCCTGCACCAAGGCGGCGTACTCTTTCCGCATACGCGGATGGTCCAGCAACTCTTGAATGGTGACGAGCGCGCCGATTCGCAGACCACTCTTCGCTGTCCCAGCGATGCCGCCGAGTTCCTTAATGGATTTGATGTTGACCAGTCGTTTCGGTTCAACGATGTGGTCTTTCATCAGCGACAGCAAATCCGTGCCGCCTGCCAAGACTTCGGCCTCCGTCCACGAATTGCCCAAAAGTTTTACTGCCTGTTCTTTGGTTGTCGGGCTTGCATATTCAAATGCGTTCATTAGCGACCTCCCTTGGTTTCCAGCGCCGCCAACACGCGGTCGGGCGTCAGCGGCAAACCGGGAACGCGAACCCCTATGGCATTGGCTACGGCGTTCGAGATAACCGCGCCGGGCGATACCGCAGGCGGTTCGCCTATGCCTATGACGCCGCGTTCGTCGTAGCCTTTGCCGGTCATCATGTGAACTTCGAGTTGGCCTATATCGCCTATGCCTGCGAGTTTGTAAAACTCCATGTTGGCATTCAAGGTTTTGCCTGTGGTCTGGTCATTGATCTTTTCTTCATACAACGCCCAGCAGACGCCCATAATCAACGCGCCATAGACCTGACTTTCGGTCAGTTTCAGGTTGATAATCAAACCGCAATCCTGCACCGCTACGATTTTATTAATCTTGACGATGCCGGTTTCTATATCAACTGCAACATCGGCCATCTGCACACCACCTACGCCTTGCGAAGTAAGCGGACCGGGACCCGGATTCTTGCCGCGCACGGTGATGGGCATAGCGCCAAGTTTCGCGCACGCCTGCGCCCAAGTGAGGCTACGGCTGGCGTCGCCTTTGACTTGAATCTTGCCGCCTATGGCTTCGAGTTCTGCGGGTTGCGCGTTCAAAGTGGGCGCGGCTTTCTCGAAAATTTTATCAAGCGCGTCGAGTGAAGCGCGGCGCGTCGAGGCGCTGATGCCGCCAATCGTGGTCGAGCCGCCGGAGCCGCCGGAGGCCGGAAAGCGATTATCGCCGATGCTGATTTTGATGGCTTCGAGGGGCAGTGCTAAGGTATCGGCGGCGACAATGGCGAGCGCGGTGCGTGTGCCGACGCCTAAATCCTGAGTTCCCATGCGGACTTCGACGGAGCCATCCGGTTGAATGACCAAATCGCAATCGCTGGCGTGACCGCCGCCGCCCCAAGTGTGAAACGATAATCCCAACCCGCGTTTGATGGGGCCGGGAGTCTTGTCGCCGCGTGGATGCCAAGTCTTTTTCCAGCCGATTTTTTCGGCGGCCAACATCAGTTCATCGGCATAATTGTCTTTGCGCGTGCCAAGCAGAGCTTTGTTCTTGAGAACGAATTCGAGCGGATCCATGTTGAGTTTGGCGGCTAAATCTTCAAGCGCCGACATGGTGACAAAGCAGGCTTGCGGATGATTCGGAGCGCGCCAAGCCCGCGACGGGCCTACGTGATTGGCTATCGAAACATGCTTGCGGCTTTGATTGGGTATATCAATCACATAAGGCAGGGGCGGCGAACCGGAGCCGTTAGGGCCGCCACTGCCCCACGATTCGGATTGCCAAGCGGTCAGTGTGCCGTCTTTTTTCGCGCCGATTTTTACCTTGGCATAATGCGAAGGGCGTGTACCGGCGACCATCAATTCGGCATCGCGTTCAAGGAAGATGCGAACGGGTTTGCCGCCCGCTTTCTTGGATAATTTTGCCCCTGCCACATCCCAGGCATCGGGGCCGAATTTACTGCCAAAGCCGCCACCTATGTGGTCTTGTTTGACGCGAATTTTTCCAGCAGGAATTTCCATAGGCGTGGCCATCTGTGCGGCAATGCCGCTGACCGCCTGCGTCGAGAGATGCACCAACAGGTTGTCGTCTTCCCATTCGGTCACCGAGCCGTGCGGTTCCAGACAGCAATGCGTAATCACAGGCATTCCATAAACGCCTTCGTGTATGACTTCGGCTTCGGCGAAGCCTTTTTCATAGTCGCCCTTTTTCGACTCATTGGTAGGCGTTGCCCACTCCCCGGCGATCTTGAGATCGTGATCCACGACCAGATGCGGGAGCTTTTCATATTGAACTTTGATGGCGCGTATGGCGTCTTCGGCGGTAGGTTCGTCAAGGGCTGCAACCGCGACAATATTTTCGCCCGCCCAGCGAATCTCGAAGCCTACGCCGTTGATGATATGCACAGCTTTGACGCCGGGCATCTGTTCCGCCGCCGAGGTGTCTATGCTGATGATTTTGGCGTGCGCGTGTGGCGAGCGCAGCACTTTGCCGTGCAGCATCCCCGGACGGTTCAAGTCGGAATTGTATTTCGCCTTGCCGGAAACTTTCACCGCGCCATCTAGGCGCGCTATGCGTTTGCCGATTTGTGTGCGCTTGTCGGCGTCAGGCCATTTGTATTCAGCCATGATTTTTGCCTCCTTTGTGCATAGTGGCCGCCTGTAAGACAGCGGCGCGCACGCCCATGTAGGTTCCGCAGCGGCAGAGATTGCCGCCCAGTCCTTTCTGTACTTCTTCCGGCGTCGGGCTGGGATTTTTGTCCAGGAAGGCTTTGCAGGCCATCACGAAACCCGGCGTGCAATAGCCGCATTGTTGGCCATCGTTATCAACGAAGGCTTGTTGCAAGGGATGGAGTTTCTCGCCCTGCATTAAACTTTCGACGGTGGTGATTGGCTTGCCTTGGGCTTCTATAGCCAGCACGGTGCAGGAGTACACCGCTTTGCCGCCCACGATCATGGTGCAAGCGCCGCAGGTGGCGCGATCACAAACGCGCTTTGCGCCTGTGATGTCGAGTTCGTGGCGCAAGGCTTCCAGCAAAGTCACTCGCGGTTCCACCTCAACGGTTTGCTTCGCACCGTTGATCGTCAAGGTGATAGAAGTTTTGGTCGGGCCGTAGAGTTTGACCTCTTGGCCGTTTACGTTGATGACTCGATGCCCTACGACTAAAGGAACGCCGAGCGAGATGCCGGAGGCTTTCAAGAAACTGCGCCGTGAAACCCCCGATTTCTGCTGATCAGATTTGTTCTTTTCGTCACTCATTCACTGCCTCCCAATATTGGCTCGCATCAAGGTGCGGGCGTTTCCATAAATTCCAACCGCGCATAACAACACGGGCAAGGCCCAGGGGCATAGGCCGTGATGTTGCAGACCCTGCAAAAATAATAAATGTCGTACAGCCTGCCGTCTTTTACGGCCTGAACTTTTTCCAGTTCAAGCACGGATTTTTCATGCAACAGAGCGGTGATCTGCAATTCCATCTGGCGCACACGCGCTTCGGTAAAAATCGGCAATAGTAAATCTTCGGACGAGAAATGAAAGCGCTGGCCTGCGGCGGTCAACAGTTCATAGACCGATGAAGTGGGCGAGTCATCCTGATCGGCATTCAAGCGCTGACCGGATTCATCCAGGCAGGCGACCCGACCTTTGACGATCACCTGTGGCGCAGTCTTTTTTTCCTGCCTCGCTGAAGCCGAAATCGGCAACAGCGCCAACAGCAACACGACGCACCAGATTAGTTGAGACAGCACCGGGCAGCCTTTCATGATTTTTCTCGAACGTCCTGATTGGAATTTTGTGAGACTGAATCCGCGCCCCGTCGTCCACTAATTTTTTCTGTGAGCGCGGCTATTTTTCGCAGGTTGCAAAGTATCACACTTGCATTTTACTCCGCAATTGCGTGACGATTTGCCGGACGGTTTGGCCGCGTTGCACGTCCGCGAAAACCGCTTGGCGAGGTTGCCTGTGGTGCTTGGTCGGCGCGGCTTGGTTGGTGCGGTGCTGCCGATTTTTATTTTGCGATGTCATCGGCAAGCGTTATTCTACAAGTCAAAATGAAGGAAACCAAAGAAGCACAACAAGGCGTATCTGAGAATGTTTCTCCGGTGGTTGAGAGACTGGAGCAATTGTTATTGGCCCTGCGGCGAGTGAATCAGAAGCGGCAACAGCCAAGCGCAACAGTGATTCGCCTCAATCAAGAAGTCCGCGTCTTGCTGGAACAAATGCACACGGCGTTGCAGGCGAACAAGATGAACGGTTAAGTTTTTTATGCAGGTTTTTTCAGGGCGAGGCAAGAGACTTTGAACTCAGGAGTGCAAGGCGTGAACCCGTTGCCGATTCAAGAAGCGAGCCAGCGAATTTGGGATGTTGCCATTATTGGTGCCGGCCCGGCGGGCGCGACCGCCGCTATACATCTGGCCAATCAAGGCCACCGCATCGTGCTGCTCGACAAAGATGATTTTCCCAGAGATAAAGTTTGCGGCGACGGCTTGATCGCCGACACCATAGCCGCTCTCAAACGTGCAGGGCTTTATGAAGCGGTGAAAGCCAGAGGTTTTGAAACTGGCATCGGCACGGTCTATAGCCCTTCGCGTGTGACCTTTGATGTGCGCGGTCAATTCATCACCCTCAAGCGCATACTGCTAGACGAAATGATTATGAAGAAGGCGGTCGCCAGCGGCGCGACGTTTTGCAAAAGCAAAGTTGCGGATATACATATTCTTCCAGACGACAGCCTCTCTTTGACTTGTGGCGAAGCCGAGGCCCGCCTGCGCGCACGCATAGTCTTTGTCGCCACTGGCGCGAATGTTGAAATTCCTACCAAACTCGGCTTGGTGAAAAACCCCGCGCCCAGTGCCGTGGCTTTGCGTTGTTATGTGCGCTCGGCGGTGAAATTGGAGAAACTGATTATTTCGTATGATCGTTCGATCACTCCCGGCTATGCCTGGATTTTTCCTTTGGGCAATGGCGAATTCAATATCGGTTGCGGCATTGCTTATCGCGGCAGCAAAAACGACGGCAACAACTTGCGCGAGGTCTTTCAAAACTTCATAGAGAGTTTTCCGATTGCTGGCGAGATCATACGCAAGGCCGATGCCTTGATGCCCATCAAAGGGGCGCGCCTGCGTTGCGGTTTGAAAGGCACTTGGGCGAAAGGGCAAGGCAATCTATTGGTGTTGGGCGAAAGCATAGGCGCGACTTTTCCGTTCACCGGCGAAGGCATAGGCAAAGCTATGGAGACCGGCGAACTGGCTGCCGAAATTGCCCACCAAGCTTTGCACAGCGGCGACTTCAATCACTTGAAAGCGTTTCCAGAGCGCTTGGAAAAAGAGTTGAAGCATAAATTTTTAGGCTATCAAATCGCCGAGGACTGGTTCTCGAAACCCTGGCTCAATGATTTGGTGGCCAGACGTATCAGCCGCAGCCCGTTTTTACAGGAAGCCGTTTCGGGCTTGGTCAACGAGACCGTTGATCCCAGAAAAATTTTTTCCCTGCGCGGCATCCTGCGATCTTTTTGGGGCTGAGGTGGCATCTTCAGCGCGCCAGTTATAAAAATAGTTGTTGTAAAATTATTAAGGTCTAGATTCCTGATTCGCGCTTATGGTATTTTCTAATTGTGCAAAAGTCAGCGAATAAGCCCCGTTTTATCAGAACAAAAAAATAAGCAAAACGAGCGATCTCGAAGAGACTGGCGTACCGGACGGTTTTCAAGACATCACAACAACAAGTTGCCCCTATTTCTGAAGCATCTTGAATATTCAGCCTGAGAGGATAAGGAAGTATATGATCCTGTCGAACAAGCGCGGCGCAAAACCCGCATCGTATTTACTCGCTCTTGCCATCATCGCCGCCCTGACGTTTGGCCTGCCACTCATAAGCGAGGCGAAATCGCGACGATCAGCGAAAAGCACAAAGGTCTATAAGCATTCTCGTAGCCATAACCATGCGGCGCGTGGCGCACGCCAAGGGTCCCGCAGCAGAGTTGCCGGTGGCGCACGCCACGCCAGAGGCGGCGGCAAAGTCGCTATGATACGAGTGCGCGGTCGCCACGGAAAAATGCAGTGGAAGCGCGTTTATGTGGCACGCCGCAGCGCCTCTGCACACGGCAGCGCGCATAGCGTAGGAGTGCATAATTACCTGACCCAATCGTGGGCGAATGCTCAACTGACGCCGCCTGCCAATGCCCAGACAAATACGGAAATGGCGCTGGCGCGTCCGGCTTCCTCGTTGCCTGCGAATACGACAACCGATGACACGTTGAAACTCAATCCGGCGGCGAGCGGCGCTCAAGACAGTACAAAAATTTTAGTGCCAACCCAGGCCGCGCCGCTTACTGAGGAAGCGCTGCCAGTCAATCCCTTGGTTGCCGCTTACGCTTCCAGTTTGAATGCGCGTGGTCATTCGGCAGACAATCAAGGCTTCATCGTTTCGACTTTGAGTGGTGAAATTCTCGCCGAACATAATGGTGACCGCCTGTTCAATCCGGCTTCGGTGACCAAGATTGCCACGACCTTGACGGCGATTTCCAAACTCGGAGCCGATTTTCGCTTTCGCACCACGCTCTACACCGACGGCACTTTTGATGCTGCGACGGGGACTTTGAAAGGCTCGCTCTTTTTGGTGGGCAGCAGCGACCCGGCTTTCTTTTTTGAAAATGCCATGCTCATTGCCGACCAACTCAATCGCAGCGGCATACACACAGTGGAAGGCAACCTGATCGTCTTAGGCCAGTTCTATTTCAATTTCTCGGCGTCCCGCGAAGCCTCGGCAAAAGCCTTGCGAAATACCTGGAATCCTGAGTCCTGGAATGCCGCGACCAAAGCGGCTTATCAACGGTTTTTGATGATGCGTCCGGTTGACGCGCAGTCCAGCCAGATGGTGCAACCACCGGCGTTGCAAATCCTCGGCGAAGTGAAGACCGATTCTTATGTCAACACCTCGACCTTGAAACAGCTTGCTGTGCATACCTCTCTGCCGCTGGTGCGGGTCTTGAAAGCCTTGAACGATTTTTCTAACAACTGGATGGCCTCGGCGATAGGCAATCTGGTCGGCGGCCCGGATGCGGTGCAACGCTTCCTGGAAAAAGAGGTCGGCTTTGTTCCCGAAGAGATCAACATCGCCAGCGCTTCAGGACTTGGCTCGAACCAAATATCACCACGCGGAACCGTGCGTATGCTCAGAAAACTGGTGGCCTATTTGGAGAGAAATCACCTCAGCCTGAGCGATCTGTTGCCGGTCGCAGGCATAGACGCGGGAACTTTGCAGCACCGCTTTAACGACGCCTTTCGCGGTTCGGTGGTCGCTAAAACCGGCACCCTGAGCGGTGTCAGCGCGCTGGCAGGCATTGCCTATACTCGTTCAAAAGGGCCGCTGCTGTTTGTGATTTACAATCGCGGCGGTGCGGCGGCTTCGTTCCGCGCCGCCCAGGATGAGACCTTGAAAAAAATTATTACGTTGTACGGCGGCCCGGCCTCCGTGCAATATTCGACGAGCGGCGCGCCTCGCGTCACCGAACGAACCTCCGAAAGCGGCAAATCGCCAGCGTTGATCAATCAGAAATAGCGCCTGCTGACCATTGCATCATCCAACTTTTTGAAAAGGGAGCGACACCGCATCGCTCCCTTTCTTATTGCGCCGCGTTCCGGCTGGTGCGCTCCGCTTTTGTGGAACTCGAACTGTTTCGGAAAAGAAATCTTGAAGCACCAAGGAAAAGCAAAACCCCTATATGCGCGGCCCCCCAAGATTCGGTATGAGCGCCGCGACGAGATGAACATTCATGCGGTTCGCCAAGTTTCATCTCCCGAATCTTGGGGCCGCGCATATAGAGCGGTTTGTGTTTGAGATTACGGAAACCTCAAACCTGTTGAGCGGCGGTCGAAGACCTTCGCGCCGTCGAAGATCGCTGCTCAACGATAGGGGATTCCATACCCCCATATGAAAACCGCTCTATAGCTGGGAATATGGCCAACATAGGTAGATTATGATTCAATTTTTTTCACAGAGGTTTCGTATAAAATCAAAAGAGGCATTTTTAGCAATACCTTCGCCAAAAAATTTTGAAGCAATTTTCGTTACTATATATTGTGGTTAGTGCGTTAGACGACCGCAATATATGAACTTGATTTTGCCGTTTTTCAAGCCAAACTAGAAATTGGCGAAGGTATTGGAAAAACCTGCTCCAAATATTAATGGAACAGCTCATTGAGCAGGTCGGCAGTCTCGGACGCATTCATTCAGAAAAAGCCACGGCAACTTCATCTTAAATTGGCGAAGGTATTGTTATTTTAACGGACTTTTTTATGGATTCAACCGATATCCAGTCAACCGTTCCGGGTGCAAGTTGGGGTAAAATACTTGAAGTCAATCAAGACAATTCAATGGCTGCAGAAACGCAGTTGAGGCAATTCATAAAAAAACGAGGTCGAAAAACTATCAAAGCAAAAGGGGAGAAAATATGGGTTGCGAATAAAATAGACATTATCGGGAATAAGATTTCTGCCATTACCTTTCAGGCATTTACAGACGCAATTTGCCAATTCCCCATAATGTCTAATAAAAATTCATTGGGACCCAAAAGAGAATTGTTTCAGAATAAATTAAGCACAGCTTGCCGCCAGTGATGCGCGGTGATGGCAAGGACGACTCGCCCATTAATGGTGGATAGGTGGGCGGCTTCGGCTTCTCGTCACACCTATGACGAGTGCGGTCTATCAAGGTGCGACAGTGAGCGATGCGTATGACGCGGCATCGAGACCGACGCGCATTGATGCCGCGCAGCGCGGCGCGGTGTCGTGGAGTTATGATGACGCGAAGCGTTTGCTCACGGAGACGACGCCAGCCGGAGTGGTGAGCTATGGTTAAGAGGCGCGATAGAAAAAGCCAATCGTGCGTATCCCTGTGCAACAATCCAGTACCCTCCGGGTTTTTTCCAGTGGCCTTGCTCCGATAGTAATATTGACGCGATTAAAAGATTCCACATTGGTTCGATTCAAGCGCGGCGCAAAGGTCCGATAGTAACATTGACGCGATTAAAAAGGTAATCAAGAATAATCCGTGAGCTTATGTAATACATAAGGCTCACAGGGGAAGGCCTCATCAAGAAAGGATATGCCGTGTCACTCAAAATTGGCTTAGTTTCAGGTTTATTGTGGGTTTTCTTTATCTGGATTCTTGGCCTTATGTGGGTTAAGGCTTGGAGGTACAGCGGGTGGGGTCTTTTCGCTTTAGGTGCAACGGCTGTGCTGATCGCAATGTTAGTGGCCTTCGCTAAACTGGTGAAAAAATACAAGTCAAAATCCCTTACAGAGGTGAAGCTTACCCGTGGAAAGCTGGCGGTGTTGGGACTGATTGGCATTCTCTGGCTGGTTGAATACTTTGCAGTGTGGAAATATTGGCCAGCAATGTTGGCGGGGTCAAGCACTGGCGTTACAGCGATGATTGTGCTGGTGGGGCCGCTCTTGGTCATTATCACTTTCCTAGAGCAGCTATGGGGCGAGACCCTGTGAGCATCGGGCATGAGTGCCGCAGACTATCAAATATGAAAAACTCACATATCGCCTTCGCTTGAGGGCCAACTATCACATATAGGCTCGTAGTCAAACACCACCGGCAGTGCCAGTGGCTTGATGAGTTGTGCTATCTCAAAGACGGCTGACAGGAGCCAGTGGCTCGTTGAACCTCAAAGCGTCCTTCTCCATGGGTTCCTTCTTGTTCACAGATATAGCGGCGGATTTGCTCCTCTGTCAGCGACCGGGGCGATAGGGGCGGAGTTGGTACGCACAGCTTCGGCTTCTCGTCACACCTATGACGAGTGCAGTCTATCAAGATGCGACAGTGAGCTATGCGTATGACGCGGCATCGAGACCGACGCGCATTGATGCCGCGCAGCGCGGCGCGGTGTCGTGGAGTTATGATGACGCGAAGCGTTTGCTCACGGAGACGACCTTCGTCAACACCTGATTGCGTTCGTTGTAGCTGTAACTCGTCGTGAAGTTCAGCGCATCGGTCATCGTCAACACATTGTCGTTGGCGTCATATGTCCACTGCGTCGTCTTGCCTATGGCGTTGGTCTCGCTGATTTTTCTATCGCGGCTGTCGTAGCTGTAACTCGTCACGTTGCCCAACGCATCGCTCATCCTGATGACGTTGCCGTTGCCGTCGTATTCGTACAGCGTCGCGTTGCCCAAGCGGTCGGTGATGCTCTCGTGCTGCGCCGCCACATCGTGCGTGTAGAGAATC
>JACQDB010000115.1 GCA_016201275.1 Acidobacteriota bacterium | reverse complement strand
GGCGAATCTTGAAGAAGTTGGAGTTTCACTATACGCCCAGGCATGGGAGTTGGTTGAATATGGCGGAGATCGAGTTGAGTGTGCTGAGTCGTCAATGTTTGGATCGTCGCATCCCAAATGAAGAAACGCTCAAGCGCGAGACCAAAGCTTATGAAGATAAACGCAATGAAGCCCGAGCCTGCATCAATTGGCAGTTCACTTCCTCTGATGCTCGCATCAAGCTTCATCGTCTCTATCCTTCAAATTCAAAATGACTGACTACTAGGCAACTTCCGCCATGAAAAGTGGAATAGCGATATTAGGGTAGAGTCCAGTCTAAGCAACGAACTCCGGTAGGTTCAAAATGACGTATATTGCGAGTAATGACAACATGATTAAGGGATAAAGCGATGGCTGCTATTTTCCTATCATTGACATCACCTGCATCACGTTTTATGGCAGCACTAAATCCTTTGAATATGTTTATAGCTCCTTCGGTATGAGATAGAATTTGAAAGCGTCCCTAGAAACCAGGTATTTTAGCCAACATAGAGTAGCAAGCTACGGGATTTTTCTTGTTGTCCCGCAAGATGAAAGCTCCCATTACAGCTTCCTCCACTGAAATAGCAGTTGTATAAATCTGTTCGTAAGGCGTTGCTTTTACACGCTGCTCTAAAAGTGGTTGTTGTCCCGGAAACTTAAACATTAAGGACATGGTGTCGGTGTCGAGAATATACACACGATTTACTCATTTTCTCTGGCATTAACTTCTTCACGGTATTCGGCAATGGCTTTCATCCAATCATCGAAATACGGGTCAGTATCGAAAGCACCGAAAACCCTAGCAAGTGGATGGTCTTCACCTAAAGGATACACGCTTATTCTCACCTCAATAGCTGTGCTTTCAGATTCTACGTGGTTTTGCGACGGCTCGGCGTCTCTCATCCGATATGAGCTGCTGAACCAACTAGGTAATATCGTTGACATTATCGCCTCCATCTTCCGACGATTCTTTTTCCGGCTTAAACTCGACGGTGATTCCGTTCCCACCTAATTCCTCGCTATGATGAAGAACTCTGAACCAGTACACCCCTTCTTGATGAAATTCGACTTCGTACTGTAGGAAAGCCTATAAATAGCTGATATTTTCTGGGCTACGTTCTATGTCTTTCAAAGGCTCAAGGTGCGCTCCACTGTTTATTTTTCCATCAGGGTTGAACATCTGAATCTCAAGCGCACCCAACGCTTCTGCGATTCGTACAAACATAAAAAACTGATATTTGCTGTTTGGTTTGATATGTACACGGTCAAACACCCCGGCTATGCTGGGTTTTCCATCTTTACTTACACTTCCATACTCACAGAATAAGAGCGCAACAAGGCGCGGTTTTGTGCGTTCTTTTTCGATATCTATACTTATGCTTGGCATTGCTGCCGCAATCTCAGACACTTGACCGCCTCCAATCTAAAACCTGGTAAACGCCTCAAAAAACACGGATGTTCGTTTTGATGGTTCGCGTTTGCTTCAAGCGGTATATTCATCAGCCTGCGGAGTGCTTCCTGTTTTCTGGTCCATCGCTTTCTGTTCTTTCATAGCCCTATCGTATGAAATCTCTTTTCGGAAAGCAATCTTATTCATTCGCTAATCCGCAAAGATTAGCGGTTATCCAGTGCATAATACTCAAACTTTTATACCACCTGCACTTCGCGTTGCTCGAACAGATGATCGAGCCACAACGATGTGAGTTTTTCCATTGTTGAATTCTGACGCAGGCGCTGATGTAAGAAATTGAAATCCACGCAATCCAACTCCTGATCTTGATTCAAGCAACTGAAGACGAATGATTCTTTGCCAGTCACAGGGTCAATGTGGCGTTGCAGACATTGCGAACAGACCTCTTTCATCATGCATTGCATAGGCGAGTTGATCGAACCGATAGCGGTATGCGAAGGATTCAACACCTCGCGCAAGACGCCGTGCCGCGCCTGTTGCACGGCGGCCATCATGCGGTCGGAGCCGATGCAGATTAATCGCTCTACGGCTTCGAGCGGAATCGGTGTCTCGCCAAATTCGCCCTTCGCATAACGACTCATCGCATGCACGATGTTGCCGACCGTGGAGCGATCCTGTGGCCGCCGCACCGCGATTGGCTCGCCTTCGTCAACGCTCCACACCACCAAGTCACAAGCGTCTTCAATCGCCCGGCGCTTGAACATATCTTTACCGCTTTTATATCCGGCAAAATAGATAACTCGATTGCCGCACGCTTTCATCGCCGCCGCTATCGAAAACAACACAGCATTGCCCAAGCCGCCGCCAGCCAGCAAAACCGTTTGCCCTTCGGGAATCTCCGTAGGCGTGCCGGTCGGCCCCATCAAGACAATCTCTTCGCCCGGTTCCAACATCGCGCACAAACGCGAAGAGCCGCCCATCTCTAAAACGATCAAGGAAATCAAGCCGCGCTCGCGGTCTGTCCACGCGCCGGTCAAGGCCAAGGCTTCCATCGTCAGGCGTATGCCTTCGACCACTTCGGCAGCGCTCTCGTAATTTTGCAAACGATAAAATTGACCGGGAAGAAAATTGCCCGCCGCCATAGGTGCGCGCACGATGACCTCTACGATTTTGTCGCCCAGTCGTATCGCATCCACGACTTGAGCGCGCAATCCGTCTTCCAACACTTCGGCAAAACGCACCCAGGCATTTTCGCGTTCCGGTTGTTCTTCCAATCCTTGTTCGGCAACTTCGCGCTCGAACAATTTCATGATCGCCTGATAACCGTGTCTGGCCGACGCCATAGCCTTCACCACGTTGCCCGCATAAACCGGATGAGCATCACCGTAAAACGTGATGAAGCGCCCGTCTTTTTGATACGAAGTCATAAAGCCGATTTCATTGTCGCTTGTGCGTTCCAATATGAAAGAGCCGTCGGCCTGTTCCCTCGCTTTGTGCATAGCGAAACTTTTGTGCTTCTCATCAATCACGAAAGTACCGGGCTGCTCCTTTTCGTAAACCGTATTCGGATTGGTTCCGGCGGCGATCATAATCGAGCGCGCCGGAAACTCGACTTTTTCGCCGCTGTCTTGCCAACGGCCATCAACGAAAGATTGCCGCGTGCAGACCAGCGCTTTTGCATGATTGAACTGGTCCGGCAAACAGGCCGCAGGACTCATGCACTCGACAAAGCCTATGCCTTCTTCTAGGGCTTTGATGACCTCTTCGTGATTCAAACGATACGCCGGTGAATCCTGCAAGCGTTTGCGATAGACGATGGTGACGCCGCCCCAAGAACGCACCAGTCGAGCAAAGTCCGGCACACGACCAGCAGCGCGTGCGGCGGCGCGTTCGGTTTGCACCATGCGACCATGCGCCAGAAAAGTCTGCACTCTCAGGGTTTCTTCTTCATCGAGTTTCGCCCAGATCGCCGCTTCGCCTATGCGTAGTTTGAGGCGCTCGAAGCGCTCCAATACTTTTTCCACTTGTGTGACGTAATAGGCCTGCAACTCTGTGGCGGTATCAATGGCGGTGAGGCCGCCGCCTATGACTACGGCAGGGAGTTCGACTTCCAGATTGGTCAAAGAGTTTTTGCGAAAGGCTCCCTGTCCCTGCAAGCCCATCAAAAAATCGGAAGCCATGCGAACCCCGCGTGCCAGATTATTTTCCATAGGCACAAGCGTAGGTCGCCCGGCTCCGGCGGCGATGGCGATGTGATCGAAGCCCAGATTCCAGGCGTCGTCTATGGTAATCGTACCGCCGAAACGCACGCCGTCCATCAGACGAAATTTTTTGCGCCGCATCAATAAAATGTAATTAATATCGAGGAAATTTTTATCCCAGCGCACCGTGATGCCGTATTCGGCGACGCCGCCAAAGCCCACCGTAGGGCGTTCGGAGAGCGCGCCCAGAATGTCGTTGATGTTACGAATCGGTTGCGGCACGCGACGCTTGGCCCCGCGCAGTTGCGGCGCGAGCGGTTCGACTTTCAGCGCTTCTATGCCGACGACGCCGAAGCCATCATTCAACAGATGATGCGCCAGCGTATAACCGGCAGGCCCCATGCCGACGATCAAAATATTTTTGTCGTTGTAGCGCAGCGGATAAGGTCGTCGCGCATTCAAAGGATTCCAACGCGACAGCAGCGAAATAATTTCGAAGCCATAAGCCAACTTCAGCACTTCGGTGAGTATGCCGGTTTCCAGTTGCGGTATGTTCACCGGGTCTTGCTTTTGAAAGATGCAAGACTTCATGCAGTCGTTACAGATGCGGTGGCCGGTTCCGGCAAGCATGGGATTATCAATCATAATCACCGCCAGCGAGCCTATCGGATGCCCGTCGCGGTAGAGTTGAATCATCTCGGAAATCTTCTCTTCCAACGGACAGCCTTCAAGCTTGATGCCCAGCGGGTTGGGTTGAATCGCGCCGTCTTTGGCGGTCATGCCGGTCGAGCAGGAGTCTTTGCCGCGTTCGTGACAGGTCAAACAATAATGCGCTTCGCGCAAGTTTTCGCGCGGCGTGAAGCGCGCATCGGTAAGGTTGAAGCCATCGCGGTGGCGGCGGCTTTCCGGCGGCCCCATAAAATATTCCGGCAGGTCAGGACGCGGACGTATGCGCGACACCAATTCTGTATAGTTCACCTTGTGCGGGGTGCGAAAACTGACAATCTGTTTGCGGCGTTCGGCAAGCGACGGATGAAAGGCGAGTGCTTGAATCCAGGCTTCGACTTGTGTCAGGCGCGTTTGCACCAAGGCTTGAGCTTCCGGCGTGTCGGCGGATTTTACTTGCTCCTGTAACAAGGTGTGCGCGACCGCAAGCTCGCGCTCCGGGTCTGCGGTCAACGAAACATCGAGGCGCAATTGATGCACGATCTCTCGAAAGGCGAATTCCAACTCGACCGTATCAATCTGCAAAAGTGTTTCGGTAGTCGGCGGATTTTTCAAGAGGCGCTTTTCAAGGAATTGTTGTTTCCAATGAAACAGCACCTGTTCATTTCGCACGCGCTCGCACAAGGCTTGGTATTCATTTTCAATCTTGAACAAGCGGGCAATAAAATCGTCCAGATGCGGAGCCACGCGAATCAACAATTCGGACTCTGGAAGTTTCGCGTAGCCTTTGCCTGCGGCTTGGCGATAGCGCGTAAACGCAGCGGCAAGCGGCGCGTCGCTTTCTTCCAGATATTTCAGAAAAGCGCGATCCAATGCTTCCAGCCGACGCACACGATTCAGGTCGGCATACTTGAAACCGGCGATGCCGAGTTGCAGATTCCAGGCACGCGCTTCGCCCCTGTTGTTCTCGAATAAATGCTTCAAAGCCATACGGAAATTCAACCCTTCAGGAAATGTGTGAGCTAGCGATTGGTCGGCAATCACTCTACCATGCGCTGGTCATTCGCAAAAGCATTAGCCTATTATAACCATCATAATGGCAGGCCGACTCTTCCCCTCGTCAGTTGCAAAACCCTCGGCTTTCATAGAGAATAACGCGACCTGCGTAACAAACCATCATACATAGTGAGGTGACATCATGGCTGCAAGTGACAAGCTTTTGGTGACGTTGGAAAACGGCATCAAGCGCATAACTTTTAATCGTCCGTATCGTCGCAACGCCGCCGATAGCGAAACGCTCGCCTTGTTGCGCGCTGCTATCGAAGAGTCCGGCAAGGATGACAGCCGGGTGATTATTTTGACCGGCGCGGGCGATGCCTTTTGTGCCGGTGCGGATTTACAAGTCAGCGACGGCCACGACATCAAGACCCTTAATGTCACCGAAGAATTGCGCGCCAGCACCAATCAAACCGTGCTGGCGATGCGCGCTTTGCCCAAGCCGATACTGGTCCGCGTACACGGCTCGGCGGCAGGGGTTGGTTGCAATTATGCGTTGGCTGGCGATTTGATTTTCGCCTCCGAGGAAGCGCGCTTCGGTCAGGTCTTTATTAAAATCGGCCTCGCGCCCGATGGCGGCGGCACTTTCTTTCTGCCGCGTGTTGTCGGCTATGCCAGAGCTTTTGAGTTGATGGCAACCGGCGACCTGTTGAGCGCTCAGGAAGCTTTTTCGCTTGGCCTCATCAATCGCGTCGTGCCGTTTGCCGAACTTGATGCGACGGTCAATCAGATGGCCGAGCGTTTAGCCGCTGCGCCTGCGTTGGCGTTGGCGATGATGAAACAGGGCTTGCAATACGGCCAGCAGCACGATCTGGCGGCGGCGCTCGATAACGAAGCGGTCAATCAGGGCAATTGTTTTCGCTCCGCCGATTTCGCCGAAGGGGTGCAGGCGTTTCTGGAAAAACGTCAGGCGAATTTTCAGGGAAAATAAATTTCTGCGACGCCGATGCGGTAAGCGCACGCGGAGGGTTCTCTCGCGGGTATTCCAATTTCAACACGCCGTTGGGCCTACTTCAAAAAAAAGTTGAGGAAAGAATGAGCAAGAAAAGCAGCGCAGGATTTGCCTTGGCAGTATTGTTTGCCATTAACACCATGAATTTTTTCGACCGCCAGATTCTTGGCGCGGTCGGCGAATTGATACGCGTCGAGTGGGCTTTGAATGATAAAACGCTGGGCGCACTCGGCACGGCCTTCACCTTGATTTATGCCGTCGTCGGTTTACCGCTCGGTCATCTGGCCGATAAGAACTCGCGCAAAACCATACTGGCCTGGGGCGTCTTCGTCTGGAGTCTGCTGACGGCGGCTTCCGGCAGGGCGCAAAACTTCGCGCAGATGTTTGCCATGCGTTTAGGTGTTGGCATAGGCGAAGCGACCTGCGCTCCGGCGGCCAATTCTTTGATTGGCGATCTGTTTCCGGCAACTCGTCGCGCCAAAGCTTTAGCCATCTTCATGCTCGGTTTGCCTTTGGGCATCGCTTTCAGTTATGCGGTCAGCGGTTATGTCGCACAGTCTTATGGCTGGCGCTCGGCTTTTTATGTTGCCGGGATTCCGGGTTTGATTTGCGCCGTGCTTGCCTACTTCATCAAAGAGCCGTTGCGCGGCGCTACCGAAGTGCATAACATCGGCGGACAGCAACGCAAAGGCGCACCGCCGCATGGAGTTCTCGCCACCTTTTTATCTCCGAATGCGGACTCTAAACTGCTATTTGGCGAATCCCCTTTCTGGTTGGTGCTTTCCACTCCGACGATGTTGTGGATTATTGTTTCCGGCGCTCTGCACAATTTCAATATGTACACCATAGGCTCGTTTCTAGCGCCATATTCGATACGTTTTCATGAACTGAGTCCCAGCCGTGCCGGGTTGCTGGCGATGATGGCCAACGGTTTGGCGGGAATTCCCGGTCTGCTGTTGGGCGGTTATCTGGGCGATTCGATGTTGAAGAAACGCAAGAACGGACGATTGCTTGTAGCGGCGCTGGCGTTGATGTTATCGGGGCCGCTCATCTACATCGCCTTGACACAAGGCAAGGGCAACTGGCTGGCCTTTATGCTGTGGATGAGCGCCGGAGTTGGCACGATGTATGTCTATTATTCAACCGTCTATTCGGCCATACAGGATGTCATCGAACCGGCTTTACGCGGCACGGCGATGGCGATTTATTTTTTTGCCATGTATGTTGTGGGCGGTTCGTTCGGCCCTATTGTTACAGGGTTTCTCAGCGATTATTTCACCGGACGAGCGGCGCTGGCGGCGGGCGTTGTGGAAACCTCGAATCAGGCTTTGGAACCGTTTCGCGGCGCAGGCTTGCATACGGCTATGTACATCATACCGATTCTCGGCGTTTTTTTAGGATTAGTTTTGATCGCCGCTTCGCGCACCGTGACTAAAGACATGGAGAAGTTGGAAACGTGGATGACCGCCTCGGCAAAAGTCGAAGCGGTGGTCGGCGATTGACACTAGGATTGTGGATTAAATAAAGTGCAACCTGGTACGGGCGACCCTGTAGTGGTCGCCCATACCAGGCATGGGAAAATCACTCAGTTATTTCAGCCACTATCCTTAAATCAAACAGGTGGGCTATGAAACAGAAAATCCTTCTCGTCGTCTGCATACTGTCGGGCATCTTCTTCAGTGTGAAGATCGCCCAACGGCAACCCTTCAACCCAAACCAAACGATGCCAACGCACGCACCGGTACTCGCACCGATGGCGCTGGAAAGCGATTTGGAGCGCGGCGAAGAAGGCGACCTTGATGAACGCAACGACTGGTTCTATTTTCAAAGAGCTTATCCATTTGACCGCATCCCTGACGAGGCGCGTCGCAAAGCCTTCGCGGCGGTTTATGGCAAAGGCAAAATTCAAACTCAAGCCGTGCCGCAAGCCCTCTCTGCCTGGACTTCGGTGGGACCTGCGCCTACCAAATCCGGCTATATGAGCAACTGGGGCTTTACCAGCGGACGCATCAACGCCATAGCGGTGTCACCTGCCAACTCCAGATTAATTCTGTTAGGCAGCGCCACCGGCGGCATCTTTCGCTCAACCGATGGCGGCAATAATTTTGCTCCGGTCACGGATAGCCAAGTGGATTTGGCCGTAGGCACATTAGCGTTTTCCAAAAGCAATCCGCAAATCGTTTATGCCGGAATGGGCGACCCGAAAAGCGGTTACTTAGGCAGCGGGATTTTGAAATCCACCGATGCCGGGCTAACTTGGACGCGGGTGAACAATGCAACCCTGCCATCACCCGGCAATGATGCCAAGCTCGAAATTGATCCGACCAATCCGAATAAACTTTATCTGGCGCAATACGCTCGCCTGCTGGAGACCCGCCGAGTCTCCAGCGGCTTCTTTACGTCAAGCGATGGCGGCGTCAATTGGTCGCAAAAAATCGTCGGCCTGCCCAGAGATGTGGTGCTGGATGTCAATAACCCGAACAACGTCACGGTAGGCATGGCGCGTGTGGATGCGCCACCCAACACGCCTGCCGGAGTGTATCGCTCGACCGATGGCGGCGATACTTTCACGATCATCTTCACGTCGCCTTACGATAACCTCCTGACCAGAGATATGCGCCTGGCGGTGACGCCTGCCGACCCGCTACGCCTCTATCTCTACACCGGCGGCAGCAGCAGCGGCGTTTCCGATGTGCGCGTTTATGTCAGCACAGACAGCGGACAAAGCTGGACGAATCGCGGCGGCGGCACCACTATAGACCCGAATCAATTCGGCTATAACACCTATATTTATGCCGACCCTACGAATGCCGATATGGTTTATGTCGGTTCGCGTGATATTTTCAAAAGCACGGATGGCGGCGCGTCGTTCACCAACAAGACGAAAAATTTTGTCGGCAGCGGCAGCCGTTGGAGCTATGCGCCCGGCGGTTCAAACGCCCATCCAGACCAACACGGCTTTGCCCTGATGCCCGACAATCCGAACCAGCTTTACGTCACTAACGATGGCGGTTTTTATACTTCGACCAACGGCGGCGACTCGTTCACCTCGCGCAACAGTTCCTTGAATCTGACTATGTTCGTCAGCCTGGCCGTGCATCCGTTCAACGCTGCCATTGCTTATGGCGGCACTCAAGACAACGGCACCCAGAGGCGACTGGCGAATTCCAGCCAGTGGGAAGAATTCGCCACCGGCGACGGCGGCAAAGTGGTCATCAATCCACGCGACCCCAGCAATGTGTTTACGACTTATGTGCGCGGCACTATCTTCAGGTTCTTTGATGATTCGGCGACCTATGATCGCCAGATCGCCAGCAATGGCACTTTTCTGGAACCGGAGTCGAGCGCGGCGCGCATCGCTTTTTACGCGCCCTTCACCGGCAACGGCGCGGATTCGACGCTCTATTTCGGCAGCTATCGTTTGTTTATCAGCACTGATTTGGGAACCAGTTGGAACCTTGCGACAGGGACGCTGGATTTAACCAAAGGCATCACTCAAAGCGGCGCAGATTTGTTGACGGCCATCGGCGTAGGCCCTGCGAATGTGAACGTGATTTACACAGGCTCGCGGCAGGGGCGGGTGATGAACAGCACGGATGGCGGCAAGAACTGGACCGATATAACCAGCGGTTTACCGGATCGCTCGGTCACGAATATCCGCGTTGATCCAGAGGATTCGGCTATCGCCTACATCACCTTCTCCGGTTTTAACACCAGCCACATTTTCAAAACCATCAACGGCGGCGCGAACTGGTCTAACATCAGCGGCAACCTGCCGGACATTCCCGCCAACGATTTGTTGCTAGACCCGTTCACCCCGACGACGCTTTATGCGGCCACCGATATAGGCGTTTTTATTTCCAGCGACAGCGGCACTACCTGGCAGTCTTTCAATAACGGTTTGCCGCCGGTTATCGTGACTTCGTTTGCGGCGCAAAAGAGCGGGTTGATTACCATCGGCACTTACGGACGCGGCGCATACTCCTTGAATTTGGGAGCCGACCGCCCGTTCATCGGCACGGTGGATTTCAACGGCGTCAAATTGTTGAACATCTTTGGCGGCAATTTTGGCGCAACTCCGAAGGTCTTTATCAATGGCACAGAGAAGACCGATTATGTTCGCAGCGTCTCCGAAACCAAAATAAAAATGAAGGGCAAAGCCAACGCACTAGGCTTGACGACCGGCGACAATATCATTCGCATAGTCAATGGCGATGGCGTCAATTCCAATACCTTCACCTATCGTTTGTGAGGTCTGGGGGGAATAGCGAAAGACGCTGGATGAGCCGAGGCGATTGCGCCACTCGACGCGGCTATCTTCCTGCGACAAATTGTGCAGCGCTGCAAGGCAAGTTAGAATCGAAGCATCGCGAGACGGTTCAATCACGCGAAGAGATTTATTGGCGCGAGGAATTTCATGACACGAGTTGTAGTTTTCATGCTTGTTTTATTGACCACGGCTGCGAGCCTGACCAATGCCCGGTCGGGCAATCCTGCGACCCCGAAAGCCAACGACCAGCAACCTGTGCAAGCGTCGCCAGCCAGCGCTGGCGATGACGAATACACTTGCTCTATGCACCCGGAAATTCGCAGCAAAACCCAAGGCAAATGTCCGAAATGCGGTATGGCTCTGGTCGCCGTCAATCCCGCCGTCGTGGATGATTTTGGGTTACAGATGGAAGCCACTCCGCCTGCACCCAAGCCGAATGAAAAAGTGAAATTTCGTTTTGTCATCATCAATCCGAAAACCTCCGCACCCAATCAGCAGTTCGCTTTGTCGCACGAAAAATATTTTCACCTGTTTATCGTCAGTCAGGACTTGACGCAGTTTCAACACATTCATCCAGCCCTCAACAGCGACGGCAGCTTTACGATTGAAACCGTTTTGCCGCACGCCGGACACTATAAAATTTACTGCGATTTTTATCCCGTCGAAGGCAGCCCACAAGTTTTGCAACAGAACATTTCAACTTACGGATACCGCGCCGACCTGTTTGCTGCACGCCCGAAAATCAAACCCGACAGCGTATTTATCAAGACCGTCGAAGGCGAAAAGATTCAAGCGGAGAATGCCGAAAATCTCGGCGTCAATCGGGCTGCTGTGAACGCCAAGCCGGTCAATGGATTGAAAGTTGAATTGCAGATCGAACCACAAGAGATCATCGCCGGAAGGCCAGCGACTTTGAAGTATCATTTGACCGACGCCAAAACCGGCGCGCCGATCAAAGACCTGTCGCCGTATTTGGGAGCCTTTGGTCACACTTTGATTTTAAGCGAAGACCAAATCGAATACGTGCATTCGCATCCGACCGAATTGCCGCCCGATAGTTTCGATCCCGAAATCACCGACGAGAGCAAATTTTTGGGTGGCCCCGAAGTCACTTTTGAAGCGCTGTTCCCGCGCCCCGGCAACTATAAAATCTGGACACAATTTCTACGCGGCAACACCTTGACGACGGTGACATTTCAAGTGCGCGCCGACCGCTTGAAATGAACCCCGCGACGCTTTGCGCTCAAGGTTGTTGATGGACTGGCTTTCGCCATTGATTCAGCGCTTGCGGCGCAGGTGTTGCCGCAAAATGCAATCATCCATCACTACAAGCAAACCGGCGGCAACGGCGCGTTGCGCTGCCGCTTCATCTATCACGTCGTCTTGCATCCACACCGCTTTGATGCCCAGGCGTATAGCTTGATCTACGAATTGTCCGACCTGCGAACTGCGGCGAAAGATATTGACCAGATCAATCTGTTCCGGCACTGCGTCCAGCGTCGCATAGGCTTTTTCGCCCAGCACCTCGGTTTCAAAAGGATTGACCGGAACGATGCGATAGCCTTGCGCCTGCATATATTTCGTGACGGTGTAACTGGGACGCGAAGGGTTGGACGACAGACCAACGACGGCTATGGTTTTCGTGTCGTCAAGGATGCGTTGAATCGCTACGGGGTGGTTGATTGACAAAGCAGCCCTCCTGAACCAAATCTCTTTACGGTTTCAAGCCATCATCTTAGCATCGGCGACCAGTTTTTTGAATTGATGCTGGATGTTGCGCGTCACCGGGGCGATGCGTTCATCGAAGGCTTTGAAGTCGTATTGTTTGACCGGATTGATGCCGCGTGCTGTCGAGGTCAAAAAAATTTCCTGAGCATCGAGCAGGCGTTGCAACGGAAAACTGCCTTCGACTGCGTGTATGTTGATGCGGCGGGCGATTTCGATCACCTGATGACGAGTGATGCCGGCGATGCAGCCAGTGCCTAAAGATGGCGTGATCAGTTCGTTGCCTTCGACCCAGAAGATATTGCCAGCCGTCGCCGAAACGATTTCGCCGCGCTCGTTCAACATCACCGCTTCCTCGAACTGGCGACTGCGCGCTTCATCATAAGCGAGAAGATTTTCCAACATCGCCGTGCGCTTGACGCCCGCCAGAGGATTGGACGACAACAAGCGGTACGGCGAAATCGTCAAGGTGAAAGAGCGCGGCGCAGGCGCGGCATCGGCGCTGGTGAAGATGAAAATTTCCGCTTCGTTTTCCTGCTGGGTGCGCCAACTTCCGGCGATGCCTTTCAGTATGGTGATGCGTATGCGTCCATTCATCAACGCATTGGCCTGGAGCAATTGGTTGAGCGCCGCCTGCATCTGTGCCGGTTCCATCAACACCGGCACGCGGGCTTTTTCGCCGTGCTTCAACAAGCGCGCATAGTGTTCTGCAAAAGCGAAAGGTTTGCCTGCATAAACCCGCATCATGGTGAAGATGCCCCAACCGTATTGCACCCCGGCAAGCGTCGCCGCCACTTTCGCAGTCGTCGCTTCTTCAAGCTGTTGATTGTGAAAAACCCATCTATCCATGCGTGTGGTCGTTTCGCAATTATTTGCCGCGCAGCCTTGTCAAATACGGTTCCGGCAAACTCGAAGGCCGCCCCTGTTGATTGATGAAGACGTGCAAGGTTTCGCCGGTCGCTATCTTTTCGCCGTCGCTTCGTTCGATCTCGTAACCAAAGCGCACGGTGCGGCGGCTGAGTTCGCGTATGCCGGTGCGGATGATTAATTCGTCCTCATATTTGGCCGGAGTTTTATAGCGACAACTGGCGTCGGCGACGATGAAAAACAAGCCAGTGTCGCGTTCCATATCGCGGTACGAAAACCCGCAATCGCGGCAATACTGATTGCGCCCGACTTCAAACCACACCAGATAATTGGCGTAATAAGCAATGCCCATCTGATCGGTTTCGGCATAGCGCACGCGCACATAGGCTTCGGAAATCAAGGCAACGGCGGCGGCTTGGTGCAAAATTTTTTTCATCCGCAGGCGATTTTAGCAGCCCGTCTAGGAAAATTGGAATGTCGTTTGCAGAATTTCATTACACTCAATATGCTTCGAGATTGAGGCGCAGCGGAGGCCTCAACATCAGAGAGCGTTTATGAATCAACCAAGCGACGGCCTGCATACAGACCTCTATCAACTAACGATGGCGGCGGCCTATTTCGACAACCACCTGCAACACCAAGTGGGCAGCTTTGAACTTTTTGTCCGCGCCTTGCCCACCGAGCGCTCGTATTTGCTTGCCGCCGGATTGGAAACGGCGCTCGATTATCTGCACACTTTGCGCTTCACCGCCGCGCAGCTTGACTATTTGCGCGCTCATCCGTCATTCCAAAATGTCAGTCGGGAATTTTTCGCTTACTTGGCGGCCTGGCAATTCACCGGCGACGTGTGGGCGATGGCGGAAGGCACAGTGGTGTTTGCCAACGAGCCGTTGCTGCGAATCAGCGCGCCGATTATCGAAGCGCAAATCGTCGAGACCTTTCTGCTCGCCACTTTGAATTTTCAAACCCTGATTGCCAGCAAAGCCGCTCGCCTTGTTAGCGCCGCGCAAGGTCGCCCGGTGATCGAATTCGGCACTCGTCGCGCCCACGGTGCAGAGGCCGGATTGTACGCCGCACGCGCCGCTTTTTTAGGCGGTTGCCGCGCCACCTCGAATGTCGAAGCGGGATTTCGCTGGGGCCTTCCGACGCTTGGCACTCTGGCGCATTCGTTCATACAATCGTTCGACAACGAAGACGCAGCGTTTCGCGCTTTCCTTAAAGTCTTTCCCGATTCGGCGACGCTTTTGGTTGATACTTACGACACGTTGGCAGCGGTGAAGCGGTTAGCAGCGTCCGCCGAAAACTTTTCCGCGATTCGTTTAGACAGCGGCGATTTGTTGCACTTGAGTAGCGCGGCGCGGGAAATTTTAGACCGTGCAGGGAAGCGTGAAGTGAAAATTTTTGCCAGCGGCGACTTGAATGAATACCTGATTGCCGACTTGTTACAGCGCGGCGCACCGATTGATGCCTTCGGTGTGGGTACGCAGTTATCCACCTCGTTTGACCACCCGGCTTTAGGCGGCATTTATAAACTGGTCGGCGTTGCGATCAACGGGCAAGTGAAATTAAAGATGAAGTTGAGCGCCGACAAAGCCACGTATCCGGGAACCAAACAGGTGTGGCGACAGGTGGATGCCAACGGTCTTTACGGAGCCGATGTGATTGCCCTTGAAGATGAAAAAAAGCCTGAAAAATCAGGCGATTGGCGACCTTTGCTACAGCCTGTGATGATTCAGGGTGTGGCGTTGGAAGAGCGCTTGATCGAGGAAGAATGGATGCAGGCGGATGAATTGGTAGCGCTGCGAAATCTGCGCTGGCAACGCTTGCAACGAGCGCGTCGGCGTGCCGCGCAGGAATTGCAGCGGCTGCCGCAGGAGTGCTTGCAGATGCGCGGCGCAGCCTCCTATCCGGTGCGTTTCAGCCAGCGTTTGACAGCGGAAAAAGCGCGCTTGCAGCAGGCTTTCGAGTCCCCTTCGTGAGGCTTGAAGAATAGATCGGCTTGCGCTGGCGGCGAGAAGGTTCCACAAACTGAAGTTTGCGGTGATTTGAGTAGGGCTAAAAAAGTAAGGCTCAAACAGGGCGCTCCCACAGCGCTAAACAAACGACCCATCGCTCGCCAGTTTTTGTAGGCCGCAGACCACGGCAGATAAGAGCGTTTGCAGTACACGGATTCGCCAGCGACTTTAATTGACGACCGCGCTGCGCCTTGGTTCGTTCAACGACTGGCGCACTAGGCGCGCCAATTTTTCCGACTGAAACCAAGACAAACGCATGGGAAGAAAAAACAGGAGAAGACTTTGCCCGCAGCACAGCGGTAGATAGCTTTTCAGATGTGTTGCAAACTGACGCTCTGAAGTTGATTGCCGCCGGTTGCCGTATCTCCTGAAATCACTATTGCAGATTGACCGACAGTACCGAAAACGAGGTAAAACTTTTTGGTTTCTCTGGTAGCTTCCGTGAAGACGCCCAACATATTGAGGTCTCTACAGCAACTGCATACAATATCTTGGGAGACTTCACGCCACCTACCAGAGAGTCAATTAAATACTATTCAATCTGTCTCTTCTTGTTTTTGGTTCGTATCCCGGCATCCATTTTTGAACCAGTCCGAAATGGCCGTACTAGCATCACCTCCTGTGGGAACCGTAATACCTAATGTCTTAGCCAATTCATCATCATTTTGGTGCAAAGTAGCGTGAAGCATTTCGTGAACTAAGAGCCTCGCTTGTACATCCTCAGCCATGTTGAAGAAATCTGGTCCTAGTGTAATGGTTTCCTTATAGTTGAACCTTCTTCCTGTTTTCCGGTTAAAGTTGAAAGTCCACTATAGATAAGGACTCGGTTTTTCTGCCTTGATTATTGGTTCCACTATACTTGTTATCCCCTCTCTCATTTATCAACGAGATGGTAATTTTAATATTAATGACTGAGGGCTATTAAAGGGACTGATTGCCAAGAGAGTTTCTGATCTTAGCCAAGTGCGAGAAGAAACTTCAGGATCAATTTTTAGATTAATCTCTAGCTTATAACTCCCCTCTGGTAGACCCACAGCAATGTAAGATTGTTCCAGATTGACCGCTCGTTCAATAACGGCTATCGCTAGGTTATTGTAGGTGATTTCTTGGCCTTTCTCGTTACACACTCGTATCCATACTTTTTCCCATTGGGCGTCCTTCGTCAGAAGAGGCGTACCATCGGGGTACTGAAGATAAACATTGACGATCCCGTAGTACACTTGGACCTCTACATCACCCAGATTAACTTCTCCATTTTTTTTGATCACAATTCTTTTGCCTAAAAATTGTTGACCTATCAAATTAGGCCGTTCCCAGAATGGCGGGTAGATAGAAACCTCTGCTTTGGCAAATGGAATCGGTCCGGTAACGTATAAAATTCTTTCTAGTTTCGGTGCCCGAGTAGTCTCCTTGTAACAGAAGTTCCCTTCATCATCAGTTCGGGCGCTATCCATAGACGTATCACCCTTAATTGCAACATGACCATAATCAAATGTAACCCGTGCTTTCGCGACAGGCATTCCGCTCTCGTCAACCACTCTGCCACAAACTATGTAGGTATATTCTTCCCTTGGGGTTTGTGGCTGAAAAAAGGTAAATAGCAGGGAAACTATCATTGCTTTTGTCAGAATGTGCATCATTGCTGCCTCCTTTTTTCCTCATCAATTCTTCCGCATCAGAGATGTCGCCAATTATTTTGCTGCGTTAAATATCTCTTTGCTACATTTCTGTAGTAATAGCCTTGTATTATCCACGCTTTTTCCTGAGTCAGTACCATCCAAAGGAAGAAGGCTTACTAACGTGCCTTGGGCATTAGGGACTAAAATTAGGTGTCCGGTTTCGTGTAGCAACGCTACTATTCTGGCTCCTCGGCTACCATTGGTGTATCCTCCTATTCCGTTACCCCCTCCTCCTATGAAGAAAGGGCCTTGCAGTAGCACGGTGAACGGTGTCGCTGGAATAAGCCAGCCACCCGTTGGGGGACCGCCGCCAGGAGGAAATATCAGTTGTTGTATTGCTCCGGCCAGGTCGCCTGCAATACCAGTAGCTGTAGTAGGGCTACCTGCCTTGCCGAGTTTTAAGTTTTTAATTAATGCCTCAAAAGCTTGTGCTGCGTTTGGCCCGAGCCATTTTGCACACTCGCTATTCGGGTCCAAATTTTTCAACAAATTTTGTACTGCATCTTCAGCTTCCTTTAGAGCTTTTTCAAAAATATCCTCTTGCTCTCCTTTGTGTACCTCGCCATCTGTCCGTTTCAACTTTAAGCGTTGCCTTTCAAGAACATTCCCTATATCTCCTGCCAGGGGGTCAATATATGAACTTCCTGCACTCACATTCACCGTGTAGCACGTCAGAATATCTTCGAGTCCTAGCGGGTCTATTCGATTGACCGGATCACTGCGAGTGTAGCTGTAG
>JACQDB010000127.1 GCA_016201275.1 Acidobacteriota bacterium | reverse complement strand
TCATGACTGACACCATCGAGATGTTCGGCGAGATTAGTACAGGTGTAGTTGTTGGGTGTACATAACAAATATTCGATATATTGTTGCTTCGTCATCATTCTTTGATGATACTATTTCTGACCTCAAGCGAAAGTCCTAATAAGATAGCCGCTGATGCATTCGCGTGTTCCGTGATGACGATTAGCAAATGAAATTTTATTGGCAGAATCAACACTCCAAATTTTCTGGCGCAGACGAGCTTGCCCTCGGCTCTTCTGATTGGTCTATCGGGAGGAAGAAAAAGAGGCTCGGCCTTGCGCCAAACTCCGCTGCTGCACGATGGCAATTCGCGCTCATCTTGACGCTGTTTTTATGCGCTCATCTTGTCGCCTTGCTGCCGACGCCGCTTGCCGCAACGTCTGCGTCCGGCGGCTTCCTCAATTTTGATGCGGTGCTGCACGATGCGCGGCAAGCCCGACAACGCTTCGATTACGCGGAGGCTTTGCGTTTGCTCGATAATCTTGCGCCCACGCATAAAGCCTCTGCCGCCTTGCTCAATGAATACGGCATGATTTATCTGGATGCCGAAGAAGTGCAGAAGGCGCAGGAGTATTTCGACAAGGCTTTAAAAATCAAACCGCCTTCGGAAGGCGCTATCGCTGGACGCGCCGCCGTTGATGTGATGAACCGCGATTACCAGGTCGCGGAAACTCGGCTGCGCGATTATCTGGTGCAGAATCCGCAAAGCGGTCGCGCTCATGCTTTGCTGGCGCTGGTTTGTTTCGAGAACAATCGTGCGGAAGAGGCCGAGGTCGAAGCCCAGCGCGCTTTGGCCATTGCCCCGGATGACTTAGACGCGCTGCACGTTCTGGTCTTGGTCAAAGTCATTGACAAAGCGCCAAACGAAGCTCGCAGGCTTGCCGAACGGGCGTTGGAGATTGATCCTTTCGATCCCGATATGCGGCGCGTGCTGGCACAATTCGTAGATGGTCGTGCAGGCTTTCTGCAAAAGGTCGCCGAAGCAGCGCGGCAGCATTACGAACAGGGGCGGGCCTTGAAACAGGCAGGCAAATTTGCGGCGGCAGTGGCCGAATTGGAAAAGGCATTAAGCATCGAACCGCGTTATTATCGCGCCCTGATTGCGCTGGGCGATATATGGTTGCGTCAGGAAGATTTTGAACGAGCGGCGACAGCGGCGCGACTGGCGATAGCGATTGATGCGAACGGCGCGGGCGGACAATTGGAATTGAGCTATGCCAATGCCGGTATGCAGGAACGTGGGCGCATAGAAATTGGCGCACCGGATTTTGCTACCGAATATTTCAAGAAGCCTCGGGCGCAAGCGTGCGCTTTGACCGCAGAGATTTTCCCCAACTATCAGGCGCTGACCAAACGACAGCAGATGGTGATTGATCGAGCGGTCGAACCGCTGGCATTTTTTCTGCCGGAACTTGCGCGCAAAGGAGCGAAGCATTATCTTATCGCCTTCGACGAACGCACCACGGATATTAAAGGTATCAGCACGATTGAAAACGAGCGCACCGTGGACGGACGATACTATGCCAGCATACGCGGCGTCGGCGGACGCATCACGGTTTCGGGTTTGGAATACATCGGGCTTGCTGCCCACGCCGGTTTCAACACCATCGCGCATGAATTCGCCCATCAGGTGCATATGACGGCTATGGATAAAGGCTATGTGAAGACGATTCGTCGGCTCTATGAAACGGCCTGTCGCGAGCATCGAGTATTGGATTATTACGCCGCGACCGACGAGTACGAATATTTCGCGCAAGGCTATGAAGCCTACATCGCCGAAGTGAAGCGCCCGGCGACCGGCGCAACGTCGCGGCATACACGGCGCGACTTGCTGTTGCGCGACCCCGATTTATATCGCTTCATCGAAGGGCTGGCGAAGAAAAGCCGGTAGCGGTAAGCGCCTCGTCATATCATTTCGCCCACCAATTTTCCCTGGCGGAATGGAGCAAACAACCGGCCACCGACAAGCGGCGCAAGTGGGTCGAGAACAGCGCTTCTTGCCAGGGGTTTTAACGAGCAAAAGGTGATCAAGAAAAGCTTCAGCAAATTCACCAATGACCAAACGATTTGGCTTGGTGCGGAAAAAATTTTTCAAGTTGACAAAGAAGATTTGCGCGTGTGATTATCGCAAATGGAGCTTTTCCCCGGAAGATAGCAACTCCCTATTGGAGAGCTGGCATCTTAGAGTTGCACAAAATTTTCAGCAATATAAGAAGAATAAGCGCAAACAAAAACTGAGAGAATTTTGAGAGCGCTGGAATCAAATTTGACGAGGAGTATCAGCAACAATGAAAAAATCAATGGTGTTCACTATGGTGCTTGGCTTATTGCTGGCGCTGTCCGTGCCGCTGGCCTCGGCACAAACCGCGCAAACCCCTGCACAAACCCCGGCACAGGAAGAAGCCGCGGCCTACAAAGCCTGGTATGATGCGTTTACAGCAAAAGATTATGCGAAGGTCTATCAGCTAGGCAAAGAATTTATGGTCAAATATCCGAGCAGTCAATATGCGCCGAATGTCAAAAAATATATCCCCGGAATGCGCGCCTTCTTGTTTAACGAGGCAAGAAAAACCAAAAATATGCAAGAAGAATTGCGGTTGGGGAAAGAGGCGCTGGCGGAAAATGCCGAAGACCTGGATTACCTGTACCTGATGGCGATTGATATTCGCGCCAATGAAATGGAGGCATCGCCGGCCAATTATTCACACGCTGCGGATGCTGCCGACTTCTCGCAACGCGCCGCCAAATTAATTGAAGCGGGAAAACCATCCAACGTCTTCAAATCCGATGCTGCCAAGTCCGTTCTCGCCTACCTCTATCAAACTTCGGCAATGATCGAAGCCAAAAACAGCAATCAAGATAAAGCCGTTGAGTTGTACAAAAAGTCATCCGTAACCGATCCGGCCAACGGCCTTTTGAATGCCCAAAATTATCTGGCCTTGGGCGTCATCTATCAGTTGAAATATGCCGCCGTTGCTAAAAAGTTTGACGAGTTGCCAGCGGAGAAAAAAAGCAATGCGGACGACCCTGATACCAAAGCCGCGCTTCAAGCCATCAATGATCAAGCGGATGCCGTGATTGATGCCTGGGCGCACTTTTTAGCTTTGCCAGACAGTGCCAAATATGGCAAGACCGCCGACAATGTAAAAGCCGAATTTATCAAGCTATGGAAATTCCGTCACGAAGATAAAGAGGATGGCTACCAGGATTTCATCAATAAATTCAAGCCGGTAGCCGCTTCTCCGACTATGCCGCCAAGTGGCGCGACCACGGCGGCGGCCACCGCCAAGCCCTAAAGTTTTTTCCAGCGTCAAATCATTTCTAGCCAGCCCTCTAACGGGGCTGGCTTTTTCCATCTTCCCCTGCTGCCGCTATTCTGAAGTCCTGTGGTATATTTACAAAGCGCGACCATCCGCAAGCGCCAGAGTTTATGATTTCGATTGAACGCGAAAAGCTTTTATCAGAGTTCGAGCAGAAAATCGGCTATTCGTTTCGCTCCAGAGCGTTGCTGGATCGAGCGTTGACGCACCGCTCGTTTGCCCACGAACGTATCGAGCAGAATTGTCAGCACAATGAAGCCTTGGAATTTCTTGGCGATTCGGTGCTTGGCATGGTGGTCAGTGCCTGGCTGCTCAAGCGTTTTCCGACCTTGTCGGAAGGCAAGCTTTCAAAGATGAAAGCCTTTTTGGTCAGCGAACCCAGCCTTGTCGAATTGGCCGAAATCATTGACCTGGGAACTTACATATTGCTCAATCGCGGCGAAGAAAAGACCGGCGGACGCCGTAAAGGTACGCTGCTTGCCGACGCCTACGAAGCCTTGATTGGCGCACTTTTCCTCGATGGCGGCATCCAGGTGGCCGAGCGTTTCCTGCTGTACGAACTGCGCGACAAAGTTTTTTCCATTGATCCGAATTCGATGATCGGCTCCGATTACAAATCGGTTTTGCAGGAACAACTACAAGCGCTGGGCGCGCCCGCGCCGAAATATGTCGTCGTCGAAACCATAGGCCCGGATCATCGCCGCACCTTTCGCATCGAACTGCGCGTCGGCGGCCAGACGCTGGCTTGCGGCGAAGGCCGCAGCATCAAGATTGCCCAACAGGAAGCCGCGCAGGCCGCGCTGGCGACCTCGCACGCTTTTGATAAAGTCAAAGCCCTGCTTCATCCGCCGCCGCCAACCAACGGCAAGGCGCACCCGGCAGACAGCGAATTGATGCAGGGCTTCACGGAAGAAGAGCTTGATTCGGCCTTCGCTTTCGTTGCGCTGGCCGATGAGTTAGCATTATTGCCTTGCCATGACGAGGACGCCGCGACCTTCGCACAGAGGGAGGATGACGGGGATGCCGCAACCGCAAAGGCTGGCGATCCGGATGCGCCTATCGTCATGGTCAAGGATGATTTGATGGGCTGAGAAAATAATTTCGGAAACCTTTATGAATGACAATGGAGAAATGAATGCAAGCGATGGCGTCAACCAACTCGAACCGCCGACGGTGCGCGAAGTCCGTGTGAACGAGGCCAACACGACCGTGACCGCGCCAGAGAAAGACCACGAACCGGCCTTCAAAAAGAGCCTCTTTCGCGAATACTTTGAATCGGCAGTGGTCACTTTAATCATGGCCATGTTCGGCATGACTTATATCGTGCAGGCGGTCAAAGTACCGACCGGCTCTATGAAAAACGCCATCTGGGTGCAAGACCATTTGCTGGTCAACAAATATATTTTTGGCTCAAGCGCGGGGTTCAACCTGCCCTTCCTGCCAGCGCGCACCATCAAGCGCGGCGATGTGGCGGTGTTCAAATATCCCAAGACGCCGGAGGTCAACTACGTTAAGCGCGTCATCGGCTTGCCGGGCGAAACCATAGAGTTCGACATCAAGAAAAACAAGGTCTATATCAACGGGCAGGAATTGCCAGAGCGCCGTGTCTTTGTCAAACCTCGCGGCCTGAACACCGACCCGGCGTCGCCGCTTGAGCCGGTCAATGAAGAGGCTGCCCCGGCAGGCGCGCAATGGACAGTCTATTACGAACAGCGTGAAGATGACGACATAGACCCAATGGCCTACACCATAGGGCATATGACTTACGGCCTTAAACAACCGTATAAAATTCCGCTCAAAGGCGATCCGATTCCCGATGAAATTCGCAACGACCCGGAGATGCGAAAAATCTATGATGCCGATAATGATGGCACATACGACAGCGACCAGTATTTCTGCATGGGTGATAATCGCGACGACAGCGAAGACAGCCGCTATTGGGGAACCGTGCCGCGCTCGAATATCGTAGGCCGCGCCATGTTCGTGTACTGGTCGTTGGATATGACCGAGAAGGCGCAACAGACCGGCAACTTCTTCACGCGCTCGCGCTACTGGCGCATCGGCACTTTGATTAAGTAAAAGGCAAAAGGCAAAAGTAGAACAGGCGCAGTTCAGGCGTTGCCTTCAAGAGAACGAAGGTTTGCAGTTTCGCCTTCGAGCGGCGGCGTCTGAAGGCGAAACTCGCGCCTTCAAGGGTTGCATCAAGTTCTTCCTTGCTTCACTAGCGCCAACTGTATCCGCATGACGGAACCGAATATTAATTCAGATCAAGCCACATCTCTGCCGATTGACAGCGCGGCCATAGACCATCGCGTGCGCGAGTTGCGCGCCGCCATAGGTGATTTGGCTATGGCCGTTGACACCCACAAAACTAAGGTTGCCGGGGGCGTCGGCGGCGGCGTGTTTTTATTCATGCTTGCCGGACTGGCGACTTACGATTTAGTGAACGGCAAAGCAGGCTTGTGGCTTTCGCTAGGCATCACCAGAGACTTGTTGTTATGGCTGGCGATGGGCTTGGGGCTGGCGGCTCTTGTTGCCTTCGCCTATGCCTTGCGACTTGAAAAAAATCGCGACCACGAGCGCGACGAAAAATTGCAAGCGATGGAGCAGGAGTTGCAGCGTTTATTGCATCGCCAGTGAAGGTTGAGTAGCCGTTGTTAGGTTTGAAAATAAAATCCGTTTACCAATCACAAAGCACGCAAAGACCACTCAGATGAAGGCTTGATTTTCTGGCTTCGTGATCTTCGTGGTGAAGTGATTTGGTTTTTGCTCCTGCAATCACCAAAGCCGCCAAGAAAAAAATCTTGACGGCTTTGGCGGCTTGGCGAGTAAAGTAACCTCATTTCAAAATCTCGTCAATCGTCAAGTACGAGACCGAATGATAAGTCGGACGAGCCTTCTGATAAATCCTCTTCGCCATCGCCTTGCCTTCGGCTGTCTTGGCCAGTTCGGTATAAAGCGGCTTGAGGAATTTGCGCCGCCCTTGACTGGTGAGAAAATGTTCCAACGCCGGATACGCCGCTTCATACTTGTTGGCAATCGCCCGCATCAACCAAGCGAACAGAATTTCCGAGTTGCCGGTTTTCGACAAGCCAAAGGCGGCATCCAAATCTGCCATCTGCGCTTTGCTCATCGAAGCCGGAAGCTGGCTCAAAAAATAGAGCCAGTGTTGCGTTGTCCAGCCTTGCGTCTGTAACTCTTTCGCCGGTTTTCCCGCTTGCCAAGCTTGCAATTGCGCTTTGACTTTATCGAATTCCACCGCGTGAATCTTCGGCAGATTATCCGGCAAACCCGGTTGATAAATCCACTGGTCAATCTTCAATTGCTCTTCCAACGCCTGATCGCCCTTGATTAAATTGGCGCGCAAATACTCGACGAAATGCGCCGTCGTCATGCTTTGAAAAGCAAAGGTAGCGAAATACTTTCGCAGGAAAGCATCCCACTTTTCGCGCCCCACAGTTGCTTCAATCATACGCAAAAACATGAAGCCTTTATCGTAAGCAATGTCGGTCATCCCTTCGTCGGGGTCGCGTCCGGCCAGTTCCAGATGCAGGCGCGTATCTTCGGGATGCTCTGTGCTGATCGCTTTCACTTCGTCCTGCAATTCCTGTTGCGCCAGTTGCGCCAGCATCTCCGCATAGTTCTTGCCGTTGAGGGCTTCCATAATGCGATTCTCGAAGTAATTGGTGAAGCCTTCGTTCAGCCAGAAATCATTCCACGTCGCGTTGGTCACCAGATTTCCCGACCACGAGTGCGCCAGTTCATGAGCGACCAAAGAAACCAGCGAACGATCACCGGCCAGCACGGTCGGCGTCGCAAACGTCAAACGCGGATTCTCCATGCCGCCAAACGGAAAACTCGGCGGCAAAACAATCACATCGTAACGCTGCCAACGATACGGCCCATACAGCGCTTCGGCTGCCGCCATCATCTTTTCGATGTCGGCAAATTCATAGGCCGCTTTATCTACCACCGTCGGTTCGGCATACACGCCGCTGCGCTTGCCCAAGGGGCGAAAGGCGAGGTCGCCAACCGCCAGCGCCAGCAAATAAGATGGCACCGCTTGCGGCATATCGAATTCATAAACGCCCCGCCGATTCACTCGCGTCGGATTGGTGGCGCTCATCACCGCCAGCAAATCTTTCGGCACTTGCACACGGGCGTGATAAGTCATACGAACGCCGGGCGAATCCTGACACGGAACCCAGGTGCGCGCCAATATCGCTTCGGATTGAGTGAACAGAAACGGGCGCTTTTTCCCGGCGGTCTGCGAAGGCTCCAGCCATTGCAGCGCCGCAGCCGTCGGCGAGGTGTGATAATAGACCGTGACCTCGCGGGTATCGTAGGCTATATCAATCACCAGCGGACGCCCCAAAAATTTCACTTCGTCGCCGAGCCTGAAGGTCGTCGGCGTGGCGGATTTTCCCAGCGTGACTTTTTCAATGGTCAAATCACGGGTATCAAGGCGCAATTGTTTCGCGTTGGTTTTGTTGTCAATTTGCAGCGTTGCTTTGCCACCAATCTGTTTTTTCTTGAAGTCAACATTAAGGTCCAAATCCAGATGCTTGACGACAACTTCGGCGGGACTGGCGAAGGTGTGCGGGTCTTTTTCAATTTGCATAACTTTGCTCGATGACCTAGAGGGCGGCGGCGGTTGGGGCGTCGCATAGCTGGTAAAACTCAAAGCAACGATCAGCAATGCCAACGCCGTTGCGCTGAATTGATGAAACCATTTTCTGTTCATCTTATCTCCATCCTTGTATAAAATCTGAACGGGACGCGGCGGCACGCTGGCCGAGTGCCGCAAGCAAAAATTATATCAGGCTTTCCCTATCGAGTGAGATTGCGCTTGAGCAGCAAGGGTTGCAAGCGCTGATTTACCGGCGCACGCTCTGCGGCTTTGGTCAACGCCAGACGACTGACCGAATATAAAATCAGGCTGGCACCAAGCATCTCGAAAAATTCTTCAAAGCAGACTTCGGTTTGATACAACAAGGGTGTCGTGCCGTTGAGAAAAAATTTGTAGCCGATAGTTTCCAGAATCGCGCCGCCTAAAACGACGACACCAAAACCGGCAATCGCCAAAAGGCTTGCGCGCTTGTGGGTTTGCCAGAAAGCCAACACATCCGCCCACAGCCAACGCGCCAAGACCAGCGCCGCAACGATAAACAACGCCACTAGGCTTTGATGTTGCGCGAAAAATGCAGGCAGCCAGTCCACATAGCGTTGCCCTATGAAAGCCGTCAAGCGTTCGTGCATCTGCGCCGTTTCATCGGCAGACCACAACAAAAAGACGGACGCCAGCAATGCCAGAAAAATCTTGGAGGGCCGCTCCGACTTGCGCTGTTGAAAAGCCAAAAATCCGAGCGCGAGCGCAATCAATGCCAGTTGAAAAGAAGAAAACCAGGTAGGCAAATTGCCTTCGCCATCCAAATCAACCAGCGCGTGCAGCACCGCCACCGGCGCACCCAGCACAATATCCAGCCAGTAAAGGGCGACCAACAGAAGTTCGACTGCAAGCATGATCAAAAAAATCTGGCGCGCCTGTTGCTCTGCTGATGGCTTGAGCGTTGTTGTCGTTTGCTGAGAACCTGCTTGTGATTGTTGCATCGGTGGGTGATTGACTACCGATGCCGTTGTTTGCACAGATGATGGGAAAATGCTTTGCGGCGGTTGTTGAGTGGCGCGCTTCATGAGTTCACCTCTTGAAAGCAGTCGCTTCACTCTAACCGTGCGTGCGGCTTCAGATGTCGGCTCACAGATTTCGGTTGCCTGAAAGACAGCGCAGCGGACACCGCACGCAACTCGGAAAGAAAATGTGCGCGACCCCTTTCCGCAATTTCTGCTTACCGACAAACGCAGCAAAAAAGCCCGTCATTATTGGCTTTTTTGAGGCTCGGCAAGTTTCGCTGTCAACCAAAATTTATTCCCTGAAGGTGCGGCAACGCCATGAGGTTCGCGCTGTGGAGAGGCGGTCACGGCCCACGCTTTCCAATGCTTCAAGACCGCCGCTCAACTCATTTCAATTTAGTTTTCGAGTCAATTTTACGGCGCGATAATCTTTTGCACCCTGCCGACTTCGCCGCTTTGCAGACGCACCTTGATGCCGTGTGGATGCTCGGCGGAGTTGGTCAAAATATCTTTGACAATGCCGCGAGTCAACTTGCCGGTGCGCTGGTCTTGCTTCAAAACAATCTCTACTTCAAGGCCAGGTTTTATATCTTTCCGGTGTTTTCCATTCATATAAAAAACGTAACTACCCAGCTTGGTTGTGAGAGTTGAACTTGGTGCGGCTGTGCCGCTTTGAGGTGCGGAGAGTCTGTGACTCTCCGCACCTCAAAGCGGCACAGCCGCAATCGCTGGCTGGGTAGTTACGATTATACTGAGTTTTGTGCCGATGGGCATATCTTTGTTTCTGTGTATCGGCACATTTCGAGACTCACACTACGCGGTTATAAGTTGTCGAGTCAATCCTCCAAACTGGTAAAGGGCAATTGCATTATGTTATGGCATCGTCTCTGCGTTGCCTGCGGTGTCCTTTGCGGCTCTGCGGTGATTGAAACAGGGCTTGGCAATGAAACGCCGCCGAACCTATTTCTCCGATCAACGATTCGTCTCCACCAGTTTAGCAGTCAGGCGAGCCTTGCTCTCCCAAGGCTTTTGCAATAGCCCTAAATCACAACTCCAGCAAACGGCGTATCGCCTGTTTATCGGCGGCGACGCGCACGCCTTTATTGGCGAAGTTGCCTTTGATGATTTGTTCTGCGTCCGCTTCATTAAACGTCAATTGGTCGGTGTGATAATGAATCGAATAGGTCGGGTCTTTCATCACATTGCCGGTCAACACCGCGACGATGTTTGCATCGCTTTTAATGACGCCAGCCGCTACGAGTTTTTTGATTCCGGCAAGCGTCGTTGCCGATGCCGGTTCACAACCTATGCCATCGCGCCCGATCATCGCTTTAGCGTCGGCGATCTCCTGCTCGCTGACGCGCTCGACAACGCCGTTGGTCCACGCAAGCGCCCGCAGCGCTTTCTTCCACGACACTGGCTTGCCGATTTTGATTGCCGTCGCCAGCGTCGCGGGATGCGCGAACGGGTGAAAAATAGTCTTATCATCTGATTGCATAAATTCATAAAGCGGCGATGCGCCTTCGGCTTGAATCACCGCAAGGCGCGGCAGACGATCTATCAAACCCAACTCACGCATCTCGAACAAGCCTTTGCCAATCGCCGACGAGTTGCCGAGATTGCCGCCTGGTACGACTAACCAATCGGGGGCAAGCCAATGCAACTGCTCCAGCATTTCAATCGCTATAGCCTTTTGTCCTTCGAGGCGAAACGGGTTGATGGAATTAAGCAGATACAACTCCGTTTCCTCGGCCAGGTCGCGCACCAATTTCATAGCATCGTCAAAGTTGCCTTCGATTTCGACGACCAGCGAGCCGTATTCCAAAGACTGCGACAGCTTGCCGTAAGCGATTTGCCTTGCGGGGATAAAGACCACGCCGCGCATACCGGCACGCGCCGCATAAGCCGCCATCGAAGCCGAAGTGTTGCCGGTTGACGCGCAAGCGACGGCTTTCGCGCCAAGGATTTTTGCTTGCGTCAAGCCTGTTGTCATGCCGTTGTCTTTGAAAGACCCTGTAGGATTCATGCCTTGATGTTTGAAGCGCAGATGGTCGAGGGCGGCGTATTCGGCAGAGCGCGGCGCTGTATAAATCGGCGTGTTGCCTTCATTGAGGGTGACGATGTTGGCGGTGTCGTTTACGAAAGGCAGCAATTCGCGGAAGCGCCAGACGCCGCTGCGGTCAACCTCTGCGTCGCTTGTTCGGCGCGCTTTGAACAGTGCTTTCCATTCATCCGCGAGGGGCTTATCAAATTCATAAGCGACATCGAGCAAGCCCTGACAATTCGGGCAGGTGTACAAGCGTTCGGTGATGGCAAACGTAGCGCGACAATGATCTTCTATGCAGCGCAACTGTGCCGTGGTTGGGTTGGTGGTCGTGGGCATCGGTGTCAATTGATTAATGATTTTCCTTTATCGTGATAGTTCAGCGGGTGCAGTCTTGCCGGGAAGCGACTCGAAGAAAAGTATAAATTCCCTTGCTACTATTTCAACATGAGATTTCTCGGCAAACATTTTTGGCGATTGGTTCCGTCTGTCATTTATCGGCGAATCTGATTCAACAAACGTTCGGCGAGTTCCGGTTTCAACGCCTGCAAAAGATTATATTCGTTCATCGCGCCTGAACGGTTGCCGAGTTTCAGATGCGTCAAGCCCAGCCAGTAATGGGCGTGGGCGTCATCGGCTTTCAAACGCACGGCTTCCTGATAGGCTGTCAACGCTTCTTGATAACGCTCCATTTGATAATAGGCGTCGCCCAGATAGGTGTATGCCAAATTCCAGTTCGGGCGGTAACGCAGCGCCGATTGATAGAGATTCACTGCCGGGACATATTGCCGGGTGTTGTAATAGACATTGCCCAGACCAAAATACGCTTCGGCATAATTGGATTTGGTTTTGATCGCCTGTTGATAAGCGGCGATAGCTTCGGGGTGCTGCTTCAGGCGTTCATACATATCGCCCAACGCCTTAAGCGCTTCGGCATCATTGGGCGTTTGCACGAGCGCCAGTTGATAAGCACTGATGGCCTCTTCGTTGCGCTGCAGGCGCTTGAAGGTTTCGCCTAGATTGAATTGCAGGCGCGCATAGTTCGGTTTCAGGCTGGCGCAATTTTCATACGCCTCTAGGGCTTGCGAATAGCGTCCGCTATTGAAATAGGTCACGCCCATTTCAAAGTACGGATTGGGGTCTGTAGGGTTGAGTTTGATGGCCTGTTGATAGGCGGCAATCGCCGCGTTGGATTTGCCCAGATAATCGAGGGCAATGCCCATATACAGGTGTGTTTTGGCGTCCCCAGGTTGCAGTCGCAAGGCTTCCTGATAAGCGCTGACGGCCTCTTGATAGCGCTGCAATTTGGAGTACGCTCTGCCCAGATAAAAATGCAACTCCGGCATTTGCGGAGCCAGTTTCAAGGCTTTCTGAAAATCTTCCAGAGCTTTTTGAAAGCGTCCGTTTTGAAAATGCTCCTCACCGGCTTTCAATAATGTTGTTGCTTCGCTGGATTGCGCTTGCGGATACGTTACGGGTCGCGCCTCTGCCGCCAAAGCGGCAAACCACAACAGCGCCAGCCCAAAAACCATTGTTCGTTTCATCCCTTTTCCAAACTAAAAAAATATTTCTCAACCGAAGCTCGCCGCCCTTCGGCATTGACCGACTGAGTAGCTTATTTCGGCAGGGATGGAATAATCAAGCGACAGAATTATTTTTCGCGTGCCGACGGGTCGCCGGTTTTGGCGCGTTGTGGTTCTTTGATATTGCTCAAGCGTCGCCGCAGCGCGTACAGAGAAGTCCGGCCATCGCTATAGCACAGGGTATATTCACGAAAGGGTAAAGCCGTTGGCGTTTTTTGGCGCACTACGCTTGGGCAATCAAGCGTAGGTGCAGCAGACCCGTACAATGGCTCCGTCACCCGCCGTAAGCCAGGCTTCGCCGGTTGCTGGCTTGCGCGCAGTCGGCGCGTGCCACCGTTATTCTTCGGAGGCGTGTTCGTAATAGAGTTGTTCCCACTGCTCGCTGGGTTCAACCAGTTTCAAACCGAGACTGCGTTGACCGCCATCACGCCACACCGATTCGGCAATCGCCGTCACTTCAAAATCTTTGGCCATTACGCGGACTTTGAGAATCGAACCCGCTTCAATATTTTTAACGGTTTGCAGGCGCAATCCCGATAGGCTCATGTCTTTAATCACCATCTCTTCGGAAAAGACTTCGAGATGCGAGGTATTGCCTTCGACCTGCGCCTTGATCGAGACCACAATGCGGGCTTCCTGACGACGGTCTTCGTCCTGCACTTCTACTTCATTGGCTTCGGCCAGCAAATCGTCATAACAGGCCGCGCACACTTGGCGATAGCCCAGGTGCGCCACCGCCGCCAGTTCAGGCAGGCGGGTGATATTGAGAATATAGCTGGTTCGTTCATTGCAACGTTCGCATACGCCGGACATAGGAAATCTGCTCCTTCAAGTTTGGAGACCTCATAGATACTGCCGGAAGAGTTTGTTTTTTGAATCAAAACACATACTGTTTTTACTGGAGATGCGCCCAGTATAGACAGGTTTTTTTGCCGATTCAACTGCATTTTTACGATTTTTCATTTTTGTTACTGCCGCCCTCAATTGACAATCGCTATCCGGCAAACTAGATTTTGGAAGCGAGAAAATCTTGAACCGCCAAAGTCGCGTAGAAAGCTGGCAGGACCTCCTTCATGTTGAAGAACACCTTTTGTCATATACCGGGTTGCAGCGCTGCCGTCGAAAAGAACCTGTGGGCGGCAGGCATCACTTCCTGGGAAGAGTTGCTGGCGGCAAAACCTCCTCGGCTATCGCGGCAAAAAGCAGCGCTCTACACCGCGCACATCGAAGCCTCTATGCAACATCTGGCCAACAACCACGCCAATTATTTTGTCGAGCAGTTGCCGTCCCATCAACACTGGCGCTGCTTTCCCGAATTCCGCCACAGTATCGCCTATCTTGATATTGAAACCACGGGCTTGAATTACCGCGATGCGATCACCACGATTGCGCTCTACGACGGGCACTCCATTTTTCATTACGTGCAGGGCGACAACCTCGACGCCTTCAAGCGCGACATCAAGCGCTATGCGCTCCTCGTCACCTATAATGGCAAATGTTTCGACGTGCCGTTTATCGAGCGCTACTTCGGCATACAGATGCAGCAGGCGCATATAGATTTGCGCTACGTCTTGCGAAGCCTGGGCTACAAAGGCGGCTTAAAAGGCTGCGAACGGCAGTTGGGAATTGACCGCCAGGAACTGGATGGCGTGGACGGCTTCTTTGCGGTGTTGTTGTGGGACGATTACCGCAAGACCAAAAGTATCAAATCGCTGGAGACCCTGCTCGCCTACAACATTCAAGACGTGGTGAATCTGGAGCAACTATTAATCATCGCCTATAACCAGAAACTCGCCGACACGCCGTTTCGCCAGCGCCTCGCCTTGCCAAAGCCGACCGCGCCGGTCTTGCCTTTTGCTGCCGACACCGACACCATTCGCCGCATTCAAAAACAGAAAGCCTATGCCTGGAGCTACGGCTGGCGCTGACGCGACGACCACGGTTGCCGCGACCAGCGCCAGTCACAGCGCCACCCCAAGACGAGGCAACCGCTGTGCAGGGCTTTCGATTTTCTTGTCGGGTGCTTGAGAGCAACAGCGTATTCACATCAAGGTGAGGAGCCGCGATCATCTGTGGTTGCGACGACTCTTCTACAACCGCAAGACCTCAGCTTTGCAAGCCCTGCGCCAAGCGAAAACCGAAAACTCTACTTGTCACGCGGAAATGAAATTCGTTATAACTCATCCTTTCATTTAATCCACCTTCGGAGGACAACACCTTGCCGCAAAGTCGTCACAGAAAAATGAAAGGCAAAGGCCATTCGGCAAAGAAATCTACAGCCAAGCATTATGGCAACAAGACCGTCAAGATCATCGTCCTGGTCATCGTTGCGGCGCTCCTCATTGCAAGTATAATTTATTTGCTTACCAGCACCCGTAAATCGTCTTCCACAACTTCGACGACTTCGACTTCGGTGGCAGAATTTGACAACGCCAACACCACCGCTTCCGGCTTGAAGTACATTGATGAAGTCGTCGGTACTGGCGACAGTGCCAGAGCGGGGCAGATGGTCAGCGTCCATTACACCGGCACGCTCACCAATGGCACCAAGTTCGACAGTTCACGCGATAGAGGACAGCCATACACCTTTCGTCTAGGCACAGGAGTTGTCATCAAAGGCTGGGACGAAGGCTTGCTGGGCATGAAAGTAGGCGGCAAACGCAAGCTCCTGATTCCGCCTGGTCTTGCTTATGGGGCGCAAGGTCGTCCCTCCATACCGCCCAATTCCACCTTGATTTTTGACGTTGAATTGATGAGCGTCAAATAGCTTTTATGGATGCCTGCATCGCTTCCCCAACCTCTTTCGCTCGACCTCGCCAGCGGACGTGGTTTGCTCGTTGAGCAAAAAGCGAGGTTCATCGGGGACTTGAGTTTTCCAGTATAAAGAAGGTATAGTATCGGTTCCCTTTGGGAATGGGCTTTTTATAGGAATCATCAAGCAGAAGTTCTAAAGCAGAGTGTAAAGCTTGCTGAAATTTAGTGACGGATGATTCTATTTGAGCCTTTCGCGTCCGTAGCTCAGCCGGATAGAGCGTTTGCCTACGAAGCAAAAGGTCGCACGTTCGAGTCGTGCCGGACGCATCCGCATTATCAACAAGTTAGAGACAGGCTACCCGGCCTGTCTCTTTTGTTTTGTTCCACTTTTGTTCCACTCGACAACCGAAACCGCCTTTTTCTTGCCCTCATCAGTCGCCTGAGCGTAGATGTTGGTCGTCGAAATTGAGCCGTGCCCAAGGTTGTCTCTGACTCCTGTGACTGGCGCTCCGCTCGCCAGCGCGTGAGTCGCCCAGGTGCGGCGAAGATCGCGGAAATGCAAGTCCATGATCCCCGCTTTCCGGCAGGCCGTCGTCCAACTGCGCAGGATGCTTTTCCAGCGCGTGCCGGTTGCCGGGTTGGTGAATAGATACTCCCAGCCTTTTTCTTCGGCCTGCTTGACCAGGCGTTTGAGAATTTCACGCGCCTCTGTGTTCATCGCCACTTCTCTACCTTCGCCGGTCTTTGAGTCCCGGATGATGATCACCTCATGCTCAAAATCGCAATCTTCCGGCTTCAAACAGAACTGCTCTTTCTGCCGGATGCCAGTGTTGAGGTCGAGAATCACGATGTCCAACAGATGCGCCCTGCGGTCTTCCATAAGGAAAGGCAGGAGCTTTTGAAACTCCGTATGCTTCATCCAGCGCCTGCGTTTGGCTTCGCCTTTGATCAGTTCAACTTCATCGCAGGGGTTGGGTCTGATCTTGGCGAGTTTGAAGATGCGGGAAAGCAACTTCAATTCTTTGTTGACTGAAGAGACCGAGCGCGGCTTGTGAATCTTCTCATCGCCACTTTTGATAAATCGGACCGTCGTTGATTTGCGCCTTTCGCTTTTGTACTTCTCAATGTCGAAAGACGAAATCTTTGACAACCGCTTTTTGCCAAGCTTTTCAATGATTGGCTTGAGCATAGATTCATCACTCCTGAAACTCTTCTTGCTCTCCTTAGCGTGAGGCTTATAGACCTGCTCAATGAACTCTTTGAGAGTCGAGTCTTTGCGCGGGGCTATGTATTCGCCGGTTCTGATTCGATGAACGATTTCAGCTTCCTCTTCTTCGGCCTCGCGTTTGGTTCGTTTTTCGAGAACTCCCCAATAGCGAACGCCGTTGACTTGAATCTTGAAATGCCACTTCTTACCACGTTTTGTAACTGACATTGGTTGCCCTTTCCGGTTGCAGCCGCTCAAAGGCGCGCGCCTATGCTACTTTGCGCCCTCGCCCTGTGTCTAGCTTTCGGCTTCCGCCTTCATCCAGGTGAGCAACGCCTGCTTTGAGAAGCGGATGAATTTCCCAGCGCGAAGGAAAGGAATTTTCCGCCGCTGCACCATGTCATAGAGCGTGCGCCTCTTGAGCTTCAAAAAAATGGCGGCTTCTTCCAAAGTCAATATTTCATCATCCTCACCGGATGATGGTTTCCTTTGCAGATTCAAAATCGTGGCTGTCATAGGCTTTCAACTCCTTCCTGCCGATCAAAAGTTACTTCAAACAGGGCGACCTTGCCCGTCGGCGCTTCACAGGTTGCGCAGTGCCAGACAAAGCCCGCAGGTCGCTCAGGGCTTGCCCGGTGACGCCAAAAACACAAAGAGCCGCAACCCTTGCATAGCTCATCAGGCGCAAGCATCAGGCGCTGGATGCACTCAGCGCAGCGCCCGGCAATCACGGTCAGAAGTTCGCCACAGTCCCGGCACCATTCGCGCCCGTCGTGCCTGAGCGCCTTGAAAAGTTCCGGCTTTGTCGGACACTGAATCCATACCTCATCATCGAGCGGGTGAGTGTAAACCTGAAGCGGCTGCCGACAGTGCGGACAATTGCCGACAATGTGGCTTAACCTAACTTCGGCATCTGTCAGTCTGATGTGTTCTTTGGCGTTCATTAGAATGGGATCTCCTACTCGTTTTCGCCAGTTGCCGTCATGTTCAAGCGACGATTGCGATAACATTCAAGCCTTTCAAACTCCATCTCAATCTCTTCAAGCGTCCAGCCCTCCGTGATCATGGCGTCAAACAGTCGTTTCTCAGCCTCAAGATATTTGGCTTCCAAGTCCTCAACCACAAGCTGTTTTTTCTGTTTCTCTTTGGGCACGATTGGCTCAATTCGTGGAATGGTTTCGACGACGCGTAGGCAGGCGGCTTCAAGTGCTTTACGAGCAGTATTGAAATCGTCGCGTGTGTCTATCGAAATATTGATAGCTTCAAGCGCATAGCGTAGTAGGTAATTCTGAAATCTGGAGGGAAAGCCTTTGCCCGTCGCGAAATCCTTGGAGCCAGGCGCGTAGCCGATGATGGCAACCCCCAGGGCCGCTTGCTCTTCGCGAAGTCTCTTAAGATCACGCCTTACTGTCTCTATGCTTGAAGCCTCTCCGCTCGCAGCGTACTGTTTGCGGATGCTGGCCTGGTAGGTCCTAAAATAATTGAGCCGGTCGCCCCCTATGGCAATCAGCGCATTCAAAAGGCGCGTGTGATCCTTCTGAAATCCGAGGTGCCGGAGGATGATCGAACAGGCCATAATTACCTTTGCCGTGTTCCGGGCAAGCTGTCTGAGGTAGATTTCGCGCTTGGGATCGGCGCTGATCGGAGGGTCGTCATCCTCGATTTCCGGGGTCTCCGAGAGGTCAATTTCGGAATTTACTATAGGTGGTAAAGGTTGACTACCTATAGTAAATCCGGTTTCGGGCTCAAAATCTTTCGCCCCGGCGCTCAGTAGGAGGAGCTTTTCTCTCGTTCCCCCGGTTTTGATCCAATCGGAGAGGTCGCCGCCTTGCTCCAGCCCTGGCAACTCCAGCACCCGGACGCGAGCGGCCTTACCATAACAATCCCGTGCTACCTTCGCCGCGCATCTACGGCCCGCGTCGTCCTGATCGGGAATGATGACCAGATCAAAGCCAGCAAGACAATCAGCGAATTCCGTGCGCCAGTCTGAGGAACTTCCGGCAGTTGTCGCCACAAAGCCCAGAGCTTCGGCGCTCTCAACGTCCTTTTCACCTTCGCAGTAAAGCACCAGTGAACCGGGCGTGGCTTTCTGTAGGTTGCCCCGCCGGTAGAGTACCCGCTTTGCTTCGTCGAACCAGCGTGCCGAGGGATTTGGTTGCTTATCCGGGTCGCTCACACCCTCGATGCGCTTCCAGTTCCTGCCTTTGAGTTCGAACCAACCGCCGTAGAGCGTCCAGAGTGTGTGGCCATTGGCGTCCTTACGGCAATAGAGGAAGGTCTTTTTGCCGTCGGCTGCAAGGAGCTTGCGGTGCTCATAGAGTAGTTTTCCCGCTTCGTCAAAGTAGCGATAGTTTGCCACGGTCTGACTGCTTGAATAGTACGAAGGCTTTTTCACACGCAGGTCTGATTTGCTGATGCCGAGCGCGTCACACACTTGCTCCGTAGTGCAGCCCGCATAACATTTCAAGGCCACGCCGTCGCTCTTCGTATAGATGGCGGCGCTACTTCGTTTGTCGTCGTGCGCGGGACAGCGGAAGGTGTAGCCGTTTGTGGTGCGCTTTGCGCCTTTGACTTTGCCGAGAATGAATTGAACCAAGTTCGGCAGCCCGCGCTCGGAGAAGGAGTCGCTTGCCGCCAAAATTATTCGTTGAGAATTGTTCGGCTTCGTGTTATAAATCATCAGTCACCAAAAGTATATTTCGAAAAAGTCCGCGTTGCCTGCGCGGCTTTTTCCTTTTATGCGGCTTTCTTTTGCTTTCGTGCTTCTCGTTGTCGCGCGAATTCCTCAACCACCTCGCTAGCAAAAATCCTGAGGCCGCTTGCTGTTTTTTCAGCTTTTAACTTTCCTGCGCGCTCAAGCATCCGCACATTCTCATCCGTGCAGCCAAGGCGTTTTGCGACTTCGCCGGTGCTCATGATCATTGGCTTACTCCTACTTGAAATAAATTTGGGCTTTCCCAACTAGGTTACAATCGCAGATTATTTTTGTCTAGTAAAAAACAATACAAAAATTAAAAATGAGAATCCATTTGCGTGTGGGCAGATCAATTGATCTGGAGTAACCGAGGAAAGGAGTTCAATAGAGGAAAGAACGAGGTGGTCACTTCGCTTTTGGTTTTTGTTTTTCGATTTTCTTCAAGAGCTTTAAAGCCTCTTTTAATTTTTTCGGGTTTTTTACTTCCCATTCTTCAATTTTTTTATGAACATATTGTCTAACCGAAGTGCTTTGACCGATGCCTTCAAGGTGGCATACGGCAGTGAATTTTTCTTTTTCTTCAGCCGTGAGACGGGTTATTAAGTTTTCATCGCGTTCCGCACCTTCGGGTAATTTCGGTCTTGCCATAATCGTCCTTGAATAATTGGTTTACTTACTTTTTCAGCTTGCTACTAAGATTGGGCGATGATCCTCACCCTAATCAGGAGCGAGTAAGGCAAGCTGAAAGGTTCGATTATTCGTCTTCGTCCGATAGCCTTGTTCTTATTTCTGCTCCGTCTTCGGTTAATCGGAGAACATCTATTGGATAACCAACATATTGCGGAGTATTTTTTATTTCGGCTTGAATAATCTTAAATGCAAATTCAATATGATCGTTCCTATATGCTTGGCCGTTTTGATCCGCAAATTGTAAAGCGGCATCACCTAAAACCCAGCCTCCTTTTTCACTATCAATGTTTGTGATTTCACTATGGATGGTAAACCCATCTTGGGTGTCTTCTCGTGAACATTGAATGACAGAGACTTTTGGCTGTCCGTCCTCGAAAGTCACCAGAATAAATTTTTGATTCCTGTAGTGCTGAAGTGAGTCGGTGTCACCTGCCGCTCTCCACTTCTTGTAAGTATCCGTCAAATAATATTTCAGGTGACGTTCAACATCCTGCACATTTTCTTCAAATGTTTGACCGTCAACAATACCAAACATCACAGCGTTTAAAAGCTGAAACCCTGTTGTCTTATCGAAAATCAATCCAGAGGCAGTAAAAAAGTAATTGCCAACGCCTCGGATCTTGCGGACGACAGAATCCTCATCTCTCACACTGGTCATCTTCCCATCAGCAGCAAGTATAATTTCGTCTGGATATTTGAGAACTAAGATTGCAGTCATCTTTTCCCCTCAGAACTCAGGCTTAAAAGAGTCAAGAGCATTGGCAACACCTGTTGTAACCTCCTCAAGCGTGCGTACCACAGGATGCTGAAAGATAAATCTTTTTACCACACAGAGAATTGGAGAAGAGCCTGCAACATCTTCACCAAGCCATGCCTCGCCGAATCCACCGCGCGCAAGCTCCCGCAACAGTTTGTACCTACCATCAAGTAGAAACCCTGGAGTCCAAGGGTTAGATCCCTGTGGCATAGGAGTGCCTGAAGGATCTAGCACTTGTGTTTTAGTGGACGATGCCTGCCCCAATAATGTTGATTCATTTGCTACACCAGCATCGGAAACTTGATCTTTCGCCTCTGGCGCAATGAGTTTGATGATGTTGGTTAGTAAAACCGGGTCAGCAAACACAATATCGCCTATCATACGAGGAAAATACTCGGCAGACCACGGTTCACGCCTAAACGCCCTATCCAGTGCAGCCTGTCTCCAAGTTTCATTATTTTCGATTGCAGGCCATAATAGTCGCCATACCTCAACGAGAGCTTGGCCTCTTGAGCCAACCTTATTCGCAACAGCTTCCTGGCATTCCGGTGCTTCGGAGTGTGCGGCCTGATGAATCACATCAAGATTTTTATCCAGTTGTTCGATTAACTGTGTAAAGATTGGTGAGGATTGACTCATGCCAGACTCCTTATAGATTAAAGCGTTTTCTTGCTTCTGCGACGATCCGCTGAACATGGGGGATAACATATTCCTTGGCAACATCAGGGCTGTAACTAACAATGACATCCGGAGACCAGTTACAACCATCCTCATCCGGCTGCTGGTAAGCCAAGACTCTCGATATTGAACATTGCTGGCAATCTTCCACCTTCCGAAGCTCGCCGGTTAGATATGCCGTCAATTCGCTGATCGTTACAAGTGTTCTAGACATTTTGTCCCCTCAATTATTCTTCGCTGTCCGCGCGCGTTTTGATTTCTCGGTTGAAGGCTTTTTCTCGCTTTCCTCTTTCGGCTTAACTGGTCTGCCACGTCCGCGCAATTCAAACCCTTCTAACGCTGTATCGGGAATCATCCAATAAGGTAGTCCCGCAGGTGGTTCGATAAGAACCGCTCCGGGGAATTTTCCCGCCTTCGCCCATAATCTAACACTAGATTCGCCGGCCCCAGTACATTCGGCAACCTGCTTAACGGTTAGCATCTTCGGCTCCTTCTTTTTCATGGGCGCTAATTTAGCGCAATTGTTATTTAATAGCAAATATCCGCCCTACGATCTTCAGACATACCGATATTATCACTACCGCTAAATAGCGACAAGAAAATTTAGCGGTAGTGATATTTTTCTCTTGACTCATATTTAGCACTAATGCTAAATTAAAAACATAGAGCAGCAAACGTTCTTTGAAAACAAAGCCGAAAGCAGAAATCACCGATTAGAGCCATGATGCTGATGAGAGTATGCGAGTAGAGCAAGGTGAGCGAATCGAAGTAGCTGGCCTTTGATGCAATCCCAACCGAAACGAATCTGACAGAAAAGCAGAAAGCCTCAAGTGCTGTAACACTCAAGGCTTTGATTTATCCGCTCAGGCTAATGAGCGAAAGGAACTTAATCCAATGAAACCATACATCAATTCAACCTACACAAACAAGACTGACCGTATCGAAAAAGCTGTTGCCTTGATTGAGCAGGGCAAAGTTTACAGCCATCACAATGGCACTTTCAGAGTCCTGACGGAGCGCTTTGCCGGGGGCTATACTGTGACGCTCACAAGCTGTGATTGTGACGATTTTGAGCAGCGTCAGGCCGCAGGCGATAACGCACCCTGCAAGCATCAGTGGGCAGCCATCGGCGCAACCGCAGCAATGCTCATCGCTGACCTTCGCAAAGCCGCGACGCTTGCCGCGCTAGAAGCCACTGGTAAGCAATACGCCAGGGCGATGACGACACTCCCGGAAGTCTTTAAAGGCATCGCCAGAAGCGAATACCGCAAGCGCTATGACGCTCTTGCCGCAGAGAGCCGCGAAGATGCGCGCCTTGAAATCCTCATCAAGCCACAGCCCAAAAGCAATGGCACTTATGGCGCTATAGAAATCTAGCGAGGTGATGAGGCGATGAAAATCACCGGCACGATTTATCTATTGCACTTCTCGCAAGCCTTCAAACACGCCCGACACTATGTCGGCTTCACGACCGACTTGCAGAGCCGCCTCGATGCCCACAGCAACGGCACCGGGGCGCGTCTGCTGGAGGTTATCACGCAAGCGGGTTTGAGTTTCAAACTGGCGCGCATCTGGCACGGCACACGCCAGACCGAGCGCCGCCTGAAGAACCGCAAGGCAACGCCGCGCCTGTGTCCGTTGTGCAATCCGCAGGCGATGCGCCGGGCACGAGTCATCCAGTAACCCGACGGGCGCGACCACCACGCGCCCGCACTTTTAACGAGGTAACGATCATGGAAAAAGTAACCGAAGGCGAAGAGATGATGACCCTCTTTCGCAATGAAGCCGACGACGTTTTAGGCGAGGTCGTCGGCTTCATTCTTGAAGTTGAATTCACGGGCAAGCCGGTTTTCAGTGTCTATCAAAAGACCGGTGCCGGCTTTCGCTGTCTTGCCCGGTCAGGTGATCGTCAGACCGCCTCTCACATAGCTCGAACACACTTCCTTTTTCACGAGCCTGACGGTCCGGCCCTGGCACAATCCGAAATCGCTTACACGGAGGAATCGCGAATATGAAATCACTCTTTGATCCGACGCGATCATTTCAGGCAATCGAACCAGGCCGCGCGCTCGAGCTCGTGCCTGTCATCCTGGGATACGACCCATCTGATGAGCAGGTTGACGCGCTTATTGAAATCATCGTCGGGATAACCGACGAGCGCGGCGACGGCGCGCGCCATACGGTGGCTACCCGGTTGATGCGCTACATTCATGCGTGGCGTTCGGATGCCTGGTTGTGCCGGGCGAGCGAGTTGCAAGCAGGATGCAAACTTTCCCGGTCAGACCGTTCGTCAACCTAGAACGCATTTTCACGAACCGCTCACATCAACCGGGCGTTTACTACAGACGCCCAATCTCCCGTTTTGACTAGCCAATGAAGCCGGGCAGGCGACTGTCCGTTTACAAAAAACCAAGAGGCGGCCACTAATCCCGCAAAGAATCTTGACCGCCTCTGTATTTCCAATCATAGAAAGGAAACATCTGTATGAAACACCCGAATACACGACCACAGCAAGTAAATTCTGACACCATCTTTGACGATAAGGAACGTCAAAGCTACATAGAGCGTCTCACGCGCAGCCTTGATACCGCAGGACTCGAAAGCCTGGTATGCCTTTTCTGTGAACTCCGTCATGGACTTGAAATAAAAAACCTCAGCCGGCAGTGTCTCTTAAACGAGATTGACCTGTTGCTCAGGGAACTATTCAAGCACTCAAACGCCTTCAAGCTCGCCTTTGAGCTATACGCTGAACGCTTTTATGTCCGAGGCGGTGAGCTTCAGGTCACTGGCACAACCCTCGAAGAGATGCTGACCCAAATCAAAGCCGCGAAACTGGACCAGCCGAAAAAAGCCGCTGAACCAATCACCACCCCGACAGTAGCCGATATTGAGGGGTTCGCCAGGACACTGGAGGCCTTACGGAGCAGCGAAAGTGTGCCCGAAATTTTGAGGCAGAACCTCTCGGAGGCCGTAGATGAAATCTATAATTTAGAAGCGGCAGATGAGACGGACCCGCTCAGTCTCCCAGTTTTAACGGTATGGTTGCCCAAAATCCTGAAGATGAAGCCAGCCGGTTTTTGATCATCATCGAAAGCAGCGATCACCCAAACCAGGCGCGTTCTATGCGCGCCTTTCTTTCTTATGGAGAAACCAATGAAATTACACTTCCTTGATAAAACCCGAAAACCGATGACCATTGATGTACCCGCGGTCGAGCTGCTGAAAATCCTTCATGCCTTCAAAAGGGAGATGATTGGGGCAGACCGGGTGTGCGTCAACGAGTTCTTCATCTGGCTCGACACCATGCCCCGTAGGTGGAAGCCCGATGAAGCCAGGCAGCAGCAATTCTACGCGGTTGAGGAGCTTGAAGCGATTCTCAACCTGGAGAAATCAGCAACCGGCAGGTCAAGAAAAACTGCTCAACCGAAGCCTCCAGGAGAATCCATAACGAAAAAGAACAAGTGAGCGAAAAGACCACCGCGCGCAAGATTCTATCACCTGAGCATTCGTCAAATTAAGTCACATTTTTTTGCGAACTGCTCACAACAACGGGGGCGTTTACAGACGCTCAAGATCACCCGCACTTCAATATACGCTGTTTGGACTGTTGCCCCCATATTGTTTAAGCGACGTTTGTAAATAACTCAGGGAGTGGGCGACAACCTTTTCGACGAGAGCCGCTCACTCCCCTTAACCCACCTACGAAAGGAAGGTCAATTTATGTCAACACAGCAGGATACGAAAAATCAAGCCCCGAAATCCAAGGATGAGCCGTCATCCGAAAACCTGCACTGGCAGGTGGACAGCGAAGAAAAGGACTCCCCATTTAATGAGGAAATCCTCTCGCAGCTTTATATGGAAATTGACAATCTAATAGATTCAGCCACCGAACCGGTCGCGCCCGCCGAATCCATGATGCGTCTGCTTGCTTATCTGGATTCGCTAGATGAAGATGCCCAAGGCGTGGCTTTTGAATTTGCGATGAGCATCGCCTATATGCATACCGAGGACTACAGGCGCAGCCTCAAGAAGTATGTCGAAGAACTGAAAGCCGGGACCTGGCGACCAAGAGAGCTGCCCCTTTCGCGTGAAAGCAGTGCCGCGTGCCTTCCTCTGACGCAATTCGACATTCAGGGCTTCGCCAACACCCTGAGCGCCATACGCAGCAGCAAGGCCATTCCCGAAAACCTGAGATTGAATCTCGATGAAAGGCTTAATGAAATTTCCAACCTGGATATAGCAGGCGGCACCGATCCACTAAGCCCGCCAATTCTTTTGACCTGGCTTCCCCGTCTGCTGAAGAAGTCAGCCGGTTGATGCTCACCAGATCGCCAGTCCCACGGTTGGGCGTGTTGCAGTCGCGCCCTTTCACTATCTCAAGGAGAAACACCATGCAGAAAACAGCAAAGAAGAAGTCTGCCCGCAAGAGCAGCAGCAAGAAGGTTGGGCAACCGAGGCCCTACAAATTGCCCAAAACCGCCGCGGAACTCGGCATCACCTGCTTTACAGAAGTTGCAGGCGAGAAATGTGGCAAGCCTGCCATCTGGTTTGATTATCAGTTAGGCGAGAAAGAGTTCTACAGCGGCTTTGTGTGCGCGGCGCACCGCCGCAGCAATCGCGTCGAGAAGCTGGCACAGCCGCAAGCTATACCTGCGAGCGCCTGAATAAAAAACCAGTCATAGATGTGCAGGCCTGAGAATCGCGTTTCATCGCTCTGTAAACGTTTGGGGGCCGGGATGATGCTTGTATTGACCTGGCTCCCAAACGCTTGAAATAGGCCGGAAAGCTCGCGACGGCAGGTCATCGGACATAACCAGCCCGACTCATGCCAGGCTCCAGCATGCTCACAGGTGATTTAGCCGCCTTCAGCGCTGTGTTCGCCCGCGAACACAATTGTCCCCGTTTTATTGCAAGCCTTTTCCTGAGGTTGTATACTCGGATTCCCTTTAACTCCAATCGAACTCATAGGTGGGACACATTCCCTTGTCAGCAAAAATACTGGTGGTTGAAGATACTGCCGATACTCGCGAGCTACTGCATTATTACTTCACCAACGCCGGTTACACGGTGGCAACTGCCGTTGATGGCAGCGAAGGGCTGTATATGGCGAAAGCCGAAGCGCCTGACCTGATTATCACCGACATTAGCATGCCCAAAGTGGACGGCCTGGAGATGATCAGGCAATTGCGCGCCGACCCGGACGTCGCCCATATCCCCATACTGGTATTTACGGCACATGGGAGTGCCGCCAGTGAGGAGATTTTGGAATCGGGTGCCGACCAGATATTTTATAAGCCTGCTGATTTTGACGAGATGGCTAAGTACACCGGAACCTAAATTTCTAGGTATTTCATATTTTCAGAATTTACCTTTGTATAATGCCTATTTAGTTTAGTTCTGGCTGTTTTGATTGAAAACTGCCAGTTGATTTTAACTGCTTTTTCACTTCGCTCTTTG
>JACQDB010000119.1 GCA_016201275.1 Acidobacteriota bacterium | reverse complement strand
TCTATCACCCGCTTCGCGGGCTAGCGAGAGATGGTTTCGCATTTACCCAGCGCTGACGCACTGGGCTATATGCTATCGCCCACTTCGCGGGCTAAAAAACTATCGCAGTTGATGAAGTTCTGACTTATGGGTAAAAGTAAGACCGTGCGGGAGGGCTTGATTACGCAGCCAGCCCTCCCGCACGGTCGGGCTACTGACACGCACGCAATTGCAAATCGCTATATGTGCATTGGTGTGCATGGGTGTTGGCGTTGCTCGCTTACGGTAAAGAGAACTGCATGACCATGATTTGCAACCGCCTTTGCAAATGCTAGGGGTGCTTTCATACTTCACTTGCGAAATGGTTTCGCGCTATATTTCTTGCCGTCCGTAGTTGTTTGGTTCGGTAACTCGCTCTTATCCGGGAGGCGATCAATTTGGTTTTCATCAACAGTCCCATCCTGAAATGCTTTCTTGTTATGCTGACGCTTGGCTTCATCGCGGTAACCGGCAAATCAATCTTTGCCGCAACAATCAGCGAAACGGCATTGCCTGCTGGCGCGCAGAATGCCGCCGAAGCGCCGCCAGAGGTGCGCCCGATTGCCGTCGGCAATACGGTCGAACGCGAGATCGCCGCGCTGGTTTCGCATACCTATCGCCTGCATTGCGAAGCCAAGGCGTTGCTGCGCGTGAGCATCGAACGTCCCAACAACACTCTCAGCACGATTGTGCTGACGCCGGACAACAAACGCCTGTTGGAAATTGCCCGCGCCACTACTAAACAGAATGTCGAAACCGTCACCGTCATTATTGACACGGCGGACGAGTATCAAATTCAAGTGAAGCAACTCAATAAAGACGCGCCAACCGGCAGCTATAAACTCACGGTTGAAGAATTGCGCCCGGCCACAGCCAAAGAGTTGGGGCAGAAGTTGCTGGTGCAAGCCGATCAATATCGCTTTCAAAATTCCGCCGAAGCCCGTCAAAAAGCTATCGAAAATTATCAGGCGGCATTGCAGGTTTTTCAAAACGAAGGCGACTTTGTGTGGCAGGCGCGAGCCTTGCGCGGACTGGCCTTCACCTATCGCAACGACCGCGAACACGGCAAAGAACTCGACGCCCTCAAGCAGGCGCTGAGTGCGGCGCGCCAAACTGCGGAGACGCGTTTGCAAATCGCTCTGCTCAACGATCAAGGCTTTACGTATTCCGCTGCGGCGGATATGACGAACGCGCTTGCCAGTTTCAACGAGGCGCTGACGCTTAGTCGCAACAGCAAAAACACTCAAGGCGAGGCCGATTCCCTGAGCAATATCGCCAGACTCTATCTGGCCTTTGACCAGTTGGAAAAGGCCGTCGAATCTGCCAATCAAGCCATACAGGTGTGGCGCGCTATGGCCGAGGTGCGCGGCGAAGGCATTGAACGATATCGCAGCGGTTCGTTGTTCCGCGAACGCTATCCGCAAATCGCTATGGGCTATTACGAACAGGCGTTGCCGCTTCTGCGGCAGGCCAATGAACGCGGCAGAGAGGCCGACACACTCAATGACATGGGCTTGATTTATCGCATCTGGGGACAATCGCAGAAAGCTTTTGACGCTTACAACAAAACCATAGAAATAGACAATGCGATCAACACGCCTTTGAACAATCGCATTTCGACGCTCAACAATTTGGGGCTGGTCTATGTGTATCTGGGCGACCCCAAAAGCGGCCTCGAACGGCACAAAAAAGCGTTGGAGTTTGCCGAAGCAACGCAGAACCTGCGCGCCAAAGGTTTCTCGCTTCACAATATGGGACTGGCGTACAAACTGCTGAACGACCCGGCCAAAGCCACCGAGACGCTGGAACAGGCGTTGCAGATTCGCACCGAATTGAAAGACCCCGGACAGCTTTGCTCGACCCTCAGCGTTCTCGGTCTGGTCTATCTGGAAACCGGTAACGCGCCAAAGAGCATAGAGACGGAGAAGCAAGCGATAGCCGTTTGTCAAACCAGCGACCGGCGCGTGGGCGGACAGGCCAACGCGGCCTTGGGCAAAGCGTACTACGAGCAAAAGGAATATGACCAAGCTATTGAATTCGCCAAACGCGCTCTGGTTGTCGCCAAAGATTTCCGTGATCGCGCCGCTGAAATTGACGCGCTGTGCCTGATGGCGTTCACGCAGGAAAAGCAAGGCAAGCTACAAGACGCACGCACGCAAATTGAAGACGCCATCAAGGTGATCGAATCGTTGCGCGTCAGTGTGCTGCAACCGGAATTGCGCGCCTCCTGGTTGGCCTTCGCGCAGGAAGCTTACAAACTGCATCTCGACATTTTGATGAAGTTGCACGAACAGCAGCCCAACGGCGAGTTTGCTGCGCTGGCCTTGCAAGCAAACGAAAGCGGCTTGGCGCGCAGTCTGCTCGAAGCGCTGACCGAAAATCGTGCCAATATACGGCAAGGCGTAGAGCCGGAATTGCTGGAGCGCGAAACCGCTTTGCAAAAACGCTTCAACGAAAAGGCCGGACAACTCACCAACGCGCTGTTGGCAGGGCGCAACGAAACCGAGATCGCCAAACTGCGGCAGGAGATTAATATTCTGACGACCGCTTATCAACAAGTGCAGGCGCAGATTCGCGCCACCAGTCCGCGCTATGCCGCTTTGACTCAACCGCAGCCCTTAACTTTGAAAGAGATTCAAACGCAGGTGCTGGATGCGGATACCATGCTGTTGGAATACTCTTTAGGCCCTGAGCGCAGTTATCTGTGGGCGGTCAGCGCAGATGCCATCACCAGTTTCGTCTTGCCGAAAGCGGACGAGATTGAAGCCCAGGCGCGCACCGTTTACAAATTGCTGACAACGCGCAATGACTATAAGAAAGGCGAAACGGCGGAACAGAAAGCAGCGCGCATCAAACAAGCCGATGCCGCCTACCCGCAGGCCGCTGCCGCATTGGGGCGGATGCTGCTGTCGCCGGTCGCTTCCCTGCTGGGCAAAAAACGCCTGTTGATTGTTGCCGATGGCGCTTTGCAATACATCCCGTTTGCAGCTTTGCCGTTGCCGCAGAGCAAAAAGAAATTCACGCCGCTGGTGGTCCATCATGAAATCGTCAGCCTGCCATCGGCTTCGACCATGGCGGTGTTGCGGCGCGACATCAAGGGGCGCAAGCCTGCGGAAAAATCGCTGGCCGTAGTTGCCGATCCGGTCTTTGATAAACAGGACGAGCGCGTTGCCAGAAGCGCGCCAACGACCGCAACCACAGGCGGTACGCGCTCGGAAAGCGAAGACGCCAACCGCCTGTTGGAGCGCGTGGATGAAGAGGACGGGCCGCCGGAAACCAAATTGCTGCGCCGCATCAAACGTCTGCCTTATACCCGCCAGGAAGCCGACGGTATCACTCATCTGGTGCCGGAAAACGAGCGCTTGGAGTTGCTCGACTTTGAGGCCAGCCGCGAAGCCGCGCTCAGTCCCTTGATGAGCCAGTATCGCTATGTGCATTTCGCCAGCCACGGCTACATCAACACTGAGCAGCCTATGTTATCGGCCATCGTGCTTTCCCTGATTGACAAACAGGGCAACCCGCAACCGCAAGGCGGATTCTTACGCACCATAGATGTTTTCAATCTCAATCTGCCTGCCGATCTGGTGGTCTTGAGCGCCTGTGAAACCGGCCTGGGCAAAGCGATTCGTGGCGAAGGGCTGGTTGGCTTGACACGCGGTTTCATGTACGCCGGAGCCGCTCGCGTGGTGGTCAGTTTGTGGAGCGTCAGCGACCGCGCTACGGCGGATTTAATGGAAAGATTTTACCGACGCATCTTCAAAAAAGATTTAACGCCATCGGCGGCCTTGCGTTCGGCGCAGGTGCGAATGTCGGAAAAGAAAAAATGGAGCGCGCCGTATTACTGGGCGGCCTTCATCATGCAAGGCGAATGGCGCTAACCGAATCATCAAGAGGAGAAGTATGACGACACCATTGAACCGTTATTCAAAATATTTTTCATTGGCATTGGCCGCAATGACGCTTTGCCTTTTTGCTTTGACCGTCATCGCCAGAGCGGTTTTGCAGGATGACGACACGCGCAAATTGATTGACACCAGCTTTCTGCAAAAACGTCCGCCCGCGTCGTCCCACAAAAAAAAGACCCTAGCAAAATACCAACGCACATCACCGAAAATCTCTGACCAGATTGGCCAAGCCGAGACCAAAACGGAGAACCAAAGCGGCAGCCACGGCGACAACAAAGGGGAAAATAAATCGGTAAACAAAGGGGAAAATCAAACCGCCAATAACCCTGAGATCAAGGCCGGAAATGAAGTGGTCGGGTTGACGATGTGGAAGTTGCGCCCCTCGCTCACCTCCGATGATAAGAACGTGCGCTTGCTGGAACGCGAAGACGAAAGCACTATGGAATGGACGCCTGTGCGAGTGGATTCGGATACCGTCTTTGCTTTGGGCGACCGTGTGCGCCTCAGTTTTGAATCACCGCGTGACGGCTATCTGTACGTGGTTGACCGCGAGTTGTACGCCGATGGTTCGATGAGCGCACCGTTTTTAATCTTCCCGACCACGAAAGATTACAACGGCAATAACCGTGTGATGGCCGGGCGAGTCGTTGAAGTTCCCAAGACCTCGTTCAAGTTGAAAGCCAAACGCGCCGATTATCGCGGCGAACGCTTGAGCTTTATCGTCACGCCGGAGCCGCTTGCAGAAATCAGCATAGGTCCGCGCATGGTGCAACTCGACAACGCCCAGGTGAACAACTGGGAGAAGAACTGGAGCGTGATTGCCGAGAAGTGGGAACTCGAAGACGGCAAAGGCCAAGTCTATACCAAAGCCGAAAAAGAGGCCGGACAAAGCAACGCTCGCTTGTTGACGCAGGACGACGAATTGCCGCAAACCCTCTTTATCATCGCCACCAAACCGGGCAATCCTTTCTTGTTGAGTCTGCCCATGAAAATCAAATGAGAGAAAGTTGTGGCAACGAGCATCACGGGTGATGTACCACAGGTTGCCTGTACCAAGTTACAAAACACCTTCCGTCTGGCATCGTTGAGAGGCGGTCTTTGACCGCAAATTCCGGCGGTCAAAAACCACCTCTCAACTCACCTCATTTGATTTTGCCTTTCGGTATTCTCATGCTGCTGAATGGAGCAGGCTGCACAAACGCGCTATGCCTGTGGCGATGGCTTCGGGAGTCTCTTTGGAATAGGCCAAACGCAAAGTGTTCGCGCCGCTGTCATCGACAAAAAACGGTTGGCCGGGAACATAGGCGACGCCGCTCTCTATGGCTGTGGGTAACAGTTTCTTCGCGTCTATCTCTTTGGCGACTTCCATCCACAGAAAAAATCCGCCGGTCGGTTTTGTCCAGCGCGCATTGGGCGGTGCGTGCTGCTCAAGCGCCGTCAACATCGCTTCCCGCCGCACACGGTAAAACTCGCGTATCATCGGCAGACGATTTTCAACCAGACCTTCGCGCACCGCTAACGCCACGATGGCCTGATCGAAGACGCTCGAAGACAGGTCTGCGCCTTCTTTCAGCAATTCCAGTTTCGCGGCCAGCGCGGGCGGAGCCTGCACCCAGGCGGTACGCAGCCCTGGTGCCAGCACTTTGGAAAAACTGCTCAGATAAATCACCCGTTCGGGATTCAAGGCCGCAAGCGGAGTGCGCTGTGCGCGGTCTTCGTCAAAGTACAACTCGAAATACGGATCATCTTCGAGGATCAGAAAATCGAACGCTTCAGCCAATCGTACTATCTCGGCGCGGCGCTCCAAAGCCAGCGACACGCCCGAAGGATTCTGAAAATTGGGAATCGTGTAGAGGCATTTCACGCGCTGCCCTGCGGCTTGCGCCGCTTCGAGTTTATCGCGCAAATCCGCAAGCACAAGGCCGCCTTGATCTTGCCGAACGCCTATCAGACGTGCTTGCGCGTTGTGCAGCGCAATCGTGCCGCCAACGTAACTCGGCAATTCGACCAGCGCCACGTCCCCTGCGTTCATCAACAAACGCGAGACTAAATCCAGCCCCTGCTGCGACCCTGTGGTCAGAATGATAGCCGCAGCACTGCTATGCACGCCGCGCTTTTGCATCGTCGAGACCACGCTATCAATCAACGTGCTGGAGCCTTTCGTAGGGCCGTACTGCAAAGCGAATTTGCCATGCTCGCGCACCACACGGGCGGCGATTTCCGTCAACTCTGCGAGGGGAAAAGTTTCGGCGCTCGGCGCTCCGGCGGCAAACGAAATCACCTCGCCGCGACCGAGCAGCGAGGTCAGTTTGCGAATTTCATTAGGCCGCAAATGACGCCCCACCGTGGACAGCATCTCATCATAATCAGTCACAGGATTTATCCTTTCCCCAGCGCTAGTGGTCGGTCAGATTCGGCCAACCGACTAACCCTCTTGGTGATTATTTCACCGTAAACGAAAATTCAAAGATGACGGATTGCTGTTGCGGGTCGTCCGAGTTGATGGTGACGGTTTTGGTGCGTTGCCCTGCGCCTTTGCCGGTATCCACTTTGATTTTGATTTTGCCAGCCTGACCAGGCTGTAGGACTTTGGGAAAGTCCACCGTGGTGCAGCCTCAGCTAGGGGTTACGGAGACGATATTGAGCGGCGTTTTGCCGACATTTTTTACGGTGAATGTTTTGGCGATTTTTTTGTCCTCTTTGACCACGCCAAAATCCATCTTCTGCACAGGCAATTCGATATGCGGCGCTTTGCTCATATCCACGGGCGCAGACGGCATCACCACCGCCGGTGAATTGGCGGTTGGTGACTGCGGAATCATGCCTACGACGCCGCCGTCCGCTTTAACAACATTTGGATTGTCGCTGGGCGCAGCTTGCGCTGTCGGCTTTTGTTCCGAATGAGAACAAGCGGTCAAAAAGACAGCCAGAATCAGAGCAAATAAGGAAAATATGATTTTCTTCATGGCCTCAATAATGTATCAGCAAGCAGATTGACTTGGCTAGATGGAAGTTCAGGAGAAAACATTTTTTCCTGACGCGGAGTTTGCCCCGTCAGCGGCTATATAGTTGTCCAACTCATAGGCGCAACTATATATTGTGTTCAACGGCGGTGGCATTCGCCGACAACTTCTGTCACCGTCGAGTCAGTAAATCGGTCAATCCGTCAGTCAGGGGTGCAGAGTTTACTTCATTTTGGTGGAACCACTTTCACTGAATACGTAATAAACAGGCGGTTTTTTAGAATTTCGCGCCGCTCACTTTGTGGAACGGGAATTGATAAAGTAAAGAGCGCGAACAGCAATTATAGAGTTGTTACCGAGCGAAGAGGAGTTGCAGATTGTTGCTACAGACCCGCCCCCAGAGCGGTTGAAAATTGATAGACCGAGGAATCGAGATTGCCCCCAGCCCCCCCAATTTGCTGGAACCCGTTTTGCCCCCAAGCCCCCTCATCAATGGTTACCGAAGTTGTAAATTGCCGCACAGGTTTGTGCGTGAATCGAGAAGCTTTCCAAGCCCCCTTGGAATTTTCTCAAGCCCCACCACCTCACCCGTTGGATACGGATGCCCCTTCGCCATCCAACGTGTAACCACACAGCGCCGACTCTTGAAGCCTGCTCCCGAATAAAGCTTCCAGTCGGCGCTGTACTGTTTTTCCTCTGCACTGATTTTTTCACGTCGGTTTTTTTACGCCGATTTTTTCATCGGTCGCAGGGCGTTAAGGTTTGTCTGTGGGGGGCGCGGAACGGGGCGCTTCGTTGCGCGCCGCCAGCAAGCCTTTGTCCGTGGCCAACAACAACAAGTTGTCGGTGAAGACCGGCGCAGAGACAATTTCCAGCGCTTTATCGAGGCGATAAAAATTGACGCGCCGACCATCGGCGAGCAGAAAAACAGCAACGTGGTCGCCGCGTATGGGCGCAATCATCAAGGCATCGCCTTCAACAAGCGGCGCGGCGGTGAGGCGATTTTCCAGCCGCCGTTTCCATATCTTGTTGCCGGTCGAACGCGCCAGCGCATAGATGAAATTGTCGAACGAGGCGACCAAAATTTTATCGCCGACGATAACCGGCACAGCGGCAATCGCCGCTCCGGCGCGGCTTTTCCATTTCACTTTACCGCTCACTTGATTAACCGCATAGAAGTAACCGTCGCTTGAGCCGAAATAAAAATCATGGTCATCGGCAACCGGCGCGGCGCGAATATGACCAGCAGTTTGAAACTTCCACAGCTCTCGGCCTTTGTCCACTTCGACGCCGCGCAAAGCGCCGTCATCGCTGCCGAAATAGATGGCGTTTTCCGTAATCAAGACGCCGCCGTAAATGACATCCTGCGTTGCGGCCTGCCATAAAATTTCGCCATCGGTTGAGGACAGAGCATAGAGCGCGCCATCGGCACAGCCCGCATAGAGGCGCTCTTTCGTCACCGTCAACGGCGAGGTAAAGGCTCTGGGATAATCTTTCGCCCACAACGTCAGGCCGGTGATTTTATCCACGGCGCGCAGTGCAGCGCCCGCTTCGCTGCCGTCTTCGGCGAGTTTGCGCGAGGCGATATAAACCACCTTATCGCCAATCGCTACGGGGGCGCAGATAACGCCGCCGGGTTCGCTTAACCACACCCGTGCGCCAGTTTCGCGTTCCAGACAGACGACGCGACCGGCGACCAGCGGCAAGTAAATGCGCGCTTCATCCGCTGTCGTTGCCAGCGTCGTGATGTCGTCGGCATAAAACCATGCACGCTTGAACGGCAAGGCGAGAGGGGAATGAGAAACCGCTCCGGCTTCGGCTACCGCTGTCGAAGGGGCTGGGCGTCGGGCTTTGGTGCTTGGTCGTCCGACGGTTTGCGATTTTTTGGCTTGGTCAAGGCGGGCAATGGCTGGCAATGAAGACGACGGCAAAACACCACTCGTCAGCAGTAGAACCACAATCCTGAAAAGCCCTTTGGTCAATGGTGTGTGTAGAGGTTTCGTCTGTCGCATTGGCTCAATCCATTCTCTACTCTGTAAACTCCATCCGTCAATGTAGCGTCGCGCCACCAGCGCAAGCCAACGGTTGGCAACTGCGGGGCACGGCTCGACCATGAAGCGGAGATGAGGCACAGCGCGCTATGGCACGCTGTGTCCGGGCATCGGGTGCAGCGGCCAGATCATTGGCACCGCCAGCAGCGTAATGAGAATCAAGATAATGGTTAGAATCGTGCCGGTCTTGACGAAATCCAGGAAGCGATATTTGCCGGGGCCGTACACCAGTATGCAGGACGGCTCGAACGGCGTGACAAATGAAACCGACGCCGCAACCATAATGGCAATCGCAAAGGTGCGTTGATTGACGCCTAGTTTCTGCGCCGTTTCCAACGCCACCGGCAACACCACCAGCGCCGCCGCCGCATTCGACATCGGTTGCGTCAGCATCACCGTTAAGACAAAAAAGGCTCCAAGAATCACGGTCACGCCCCACGGCTCCGGCATATTGGCAACCATAGGATTCAAGGTGTTGACGATTTTCGCGGCCAGAAATTCCGCCGCGCCGGTCTTGTCCATAGCCGTGCCGAAGGCCGTCATGCCGCCGATTAAAATTAACAAGCGCCAGTCTATGGAGGCATAGGCTTCTTCAATGGTCAGACAACGAAACAGCGCTGCCAAGACTGCCGCGCCTAGAAAGGCTATCGAAAGCGGCACCAGTCCGAGCGACCCCGCCAATACCGCCACAGCAAAAAAAGCTAAGGTATAAAGCCCTTTTTGTTTGGCATACGGACGCGGTTGAAACTCTTCCAACACCCATAAATCACCGGTGCGCCGCAGGTCTTCCAACTTGTCAGAAGTCCCTTGCACCAACAGCAGGTCGCCCAGCCGCAAGCGTATGCGCCCCAGTTTTTCGCGCAGCGATTGCCCGTGCCGATAAATCGCCAACGCCGACAAGCCATAGCGAGAGCGAAAGTTTGCGTCTTTTACGGTGCGGCCAATCAAATCCGATTTCGAGGTCACCAGCACTTCGGCAATCTTGATGTCATCGCTCTGCAAATCCAGGTCGCCGAGTTTCATCTCGGCGCGAATCTCTATACCGGCGGTCTCTTTGACTTTGATCAACTCTTCGACTTTGCCTTCGATCAGCAAGACATCGTTGGCTTCGATCACGGTGCGCGGCGTCGGCAGCGATTTCTTTGCGCCGCGTATGACCTCCAAAATGCGGAACTCTTTTTTGGACAGGTCGGATTCAAAGATGCGTTGACCAACCAGATTGGAATCCGCCATGACGATGATTTCCGAAAGGTATTCGCGCATGGCGTACCCTTCGGTGAGGCTGGCGTCTTGATGATCGGGCAGCATACGTTTGCCTAGCAGCATCATGTAAGCGATGCCAACAGCAGTGACGATCAAGCCGATGGGCGTGACCTCAAACATGGTAAGCGGCTGCATACCGACTTTGGCAATATAGCCGCTGACCGCCACGTTGGTTGAAGTGCCGATGAGCGTGCAGGTGCCGCCGAGTATCGAAGCGAAGGCCACCGGCATTAATAATTTCGAGGCGCTGATTTTTGATTGGCGCGCCACGCCGAGTACCGGCGGCACAAAGATCGCTGTCACTGTCGTATTATTCATAAACGCCGAGACCGCCGCGACCACCGCCATAATCGTCAGCAGCAAACGATTGTCGCTGCCGCCCGCGAATTTGTAGAGCCACATTCCCAAGGCGTCCATCAAACCGCTCTTTTGCAAAGCGCCGCTGATGATGAAGATCGAAGCCAGAATGATAATGATGTCCTGACTGAATCCGGCGAAAGCTTCCGCTGGCGTCAAGATGCGGGTCAGCACCAGTGCCATTAACAGGATAAGGGTGATGAGGTCAACCGAAAGTTTTTCGATAGCGAACAACACGATAGCGAACGCCAACAGTCCCAGCACAATAGCGATTTGCATATCCGAAAACCTCTTTTATCCGTCATGATTTTTGCTGCAAAGAGCAAAAAGTATAGCACCGTTGGGTAGCGGCTCAATTGCAGGGGAAAGAAAAATTTTCGTGCCGCGCCTACAGGCCAATGGCATGAAGTTCGAATCGGGAGCGCGAACATCTCGGCTCGCCTCTTTATACATTTGTCAGAGGCGAACCAACCTTGCCAATCCCCCAACGGCAGTTGGGGATGCTTAACGTCCAACCTACGAAACACCGAGCAACCTCAACCAATCCTCCCGATGGCAATCAACCAATCCTCCCGATGGCAATCGGGGGATAGTTAAAGTCCAACCTACAAAACGCAGCCAAAGATAAACGAATCCCCCTGATGGCAATCGGGGGATAGTTAAAGTCCAGCCTTGAGCCTTGGGCAAGGTTGGACTTTAACCATCCTCCACCTACCGTTGGCGGGATTGAAAAAAGCTTAGAGCGGTTTTTGTTTGAGATTACGGAAACCTCAAACCCGTTGAGCGGCGGTCGAAGACCTTCGCACGGTCGAAGACCGCTGCTCAACGATAGGGGGGCAGTACACACATATGAAAAAAGCTTAGTGGCCTGCGGTGTAGGTTGGACGTTAAGCATCCGCCAACTGCCGTTGGCGGGATTCAGGTGAATGGGCAAATTGCCTCGGCACTCAGTTGCTAGATTTTTCAGAGGCGAATCATCCTGATTGAAGCGGCTTTTTACTTTCAAGCCTTGGAAGTATTGAACCTCAACTTTTTGAGGTTCAATACTTCAAGGCGCTAACCACAACGTGAGCTTTGGATTGGTGCGGACCAATCTCAACTTGTACAAAGTCGTGTTTAAAATTCTCTCTTATTTGAACCTCGACGCAACGGGTTTGCGGTTTCAGCGCGTCAATCGGTAAAACCATCTGACGCGATTGCCATCTACTGCTTGGTGAAAATCGCTGATCGTAAAACCGGCTTCAAGCGCTTGCAGGAAAGCCTCTCGCGTCGCTTCGCGCCACTGTTTGCCGAGCTCGGGCAGGCGTTCCTTCACGGCGTTGATGTGGGGAGGAATCTCTATGAAGCACACCGCGCGAGAAAGTTTTTCACGTCGGTCTTCGGCAACACGCGGTTGTTGATCTTCGGCCTCAATCAACAAGGCGGCGGGATGATCGAAGGTGAAAGAGTCAGTTTGATTAGCTGATAGTCGCTCGGTGAAGGTAGCGACGCGGCTGATGACGCGCTCGCTTTCCAGAAACCAGTCCACCCACAAACGGTCGGTGCCGAAACCTTGATGCAGAGGGCTGGTGCTGGAATCGCCGTAAAAATTGACGCAGTAACGCGAACAAATCACGCCCAGCTTGACGAAATTGAAATAGGCATTGAGGCTTTGCAGCGGGTCGAACGTCCAAGTGATGTGCGCGATGCCACGCGCCAGCGCTGCCGTGCGTTGCGCCCGTTTCAGATAAAAGCCAACTTGAAATTCGCGTCCGCGCCAGCACTCACGAACCGCCGCCATGTGCGAATGAATGGAGAGTTGCGAGGATTCGAGCGCCGGAATGCCATAGGTGAAGCCGATCATCTCGTCGCCTTCAAAAGCGCACAACAGAATGGCTCCGGCGTGCTGACTGGCAATCAACATCAGCGCCCCAACCACATCAAGGTCGCTGCATTGCCAAGCTTCGCGCTGCACCTGTTCGACGCCGCGATAATCGCTGTCGCGGCACGCTTCGCGTATCACAAAATGCCTGTCGTTGACGCGCCATTCAAACATAAACATTCCGCCTGATGATTTGCTCTGCCTTGACCTGCTGAGTCTAGCCTGAGACGTTTCGATTGCCAAGCAAAACCTCGGCTGCTTATGATCTGGTAGCGGTTTGCGAGATGAACAGAAGCGGAGAAATCTATAGTCTTGGTGAGCGCATCGCCAGAGAATTCAAGCCGGAGCGCAGGATTCTTTTTGGCTCGTATGCCTATGGAGATAGGGCGAAGGCAAAGTCGTAAAAACCCCTGTACAGGCGACCCTGCGGCGGTCGCCCCTCCTCGAAACTCATATAGCGAATTGCATTTGCCCACGCCCCATCGCACCGATCTGCAAGCCGCTATAACCGACTTCAATTTTTTCCGGTGAAATCGCCGACGCAGTGCAACTTCATCGAAAGCGACAGCGCCACATCTTCCAAGCGGCCTGCCATCATCACCACGCGTTCGCCGCGTTCGGCGAGGTGGTAATCAAGCAACGCTTTGTCAGCCAAGGCCAGCAGAAACTTCGAATCAATCGTGCAGTTGCTCAGGTGATACGGCTCGATGCCCCAACTCATCGCCATTTGATGACACGATGGTGCAACCGGCGTCAATGCGATGATCCGTTGTCGCGGTCGCAAGGCGGCTATCCGTCGCGCCATGTGGCCGGTCTGCGTGATCACCACAATCAATTGACAGCCCGCTTCTTCGGCGGCAAACAATGCGGCTTCCGATACCGCTCTTCCATACGACCCCGAATGTCGCCCGAACATGGTTTGTCGCAGCGCCGTTTGCGCCGGTGCATTCATCGCTTCCGTGGCGCGTATAATTTTATCCATAATCCTGACCGCTTCCACAGGGTAACGCCCGACCGCCGTTTCGCCCGACAGCATCACGCCGTCCGAACCATCCAACACGGCGTTGGACACATCCGAGGCTTCGGCGCGTGTCGGGCGCGGACTTTCGATCATGGATTGCAACATCTGCGTCGCCGTGATGATGGTCTTTTCCGACTTCAAGGCTGCGGCAATAATCTGCTTCTGCAACACCGGCACGCGCTCGGTTGAAGTCTCTACGGCAAGGTCGCCACGCGCTACCATCACGCCATCGGCGGCGTCCAAAATGTTAGCCAGATCGTCAAAGGCTTCGGGTTTTTCAATCTTGGCAATGAGCCGCGCTTTGCCGTTGAACTGACGCAGCAAGTCTCTCGCCCGTTGACAATCGGCTGCCGAACGCACGAAGGATTGCGCCACGATGTCGGCTCCGGCGTCTATGCCGAAACGCAAATCGGCGACATCTTTTTCGGTGATCGAAGGAATGGAAATCTGCGCGCCGGGCAAGTTCACGCCTTTGTGATTGCCGAGCGTGCCGCCATGAATGATGCGCGCCGTTACGTCGCGGTCGCTGGTGGCAAGGACTTCCAACTCGATTTCGCCATCACTGAGCAAGATGCGGTCGCCGCTTTTGACTTCGCGAGCAAGCAAGGGATAGTTGGCAAAAAACCGTGTCGCATCGCCTTCGATTTCATCCGTAGTGATGCGAACTTCAGCGCCTTCTTCGAGGTGCGCCGCGCCGCCGCGCATCAGTCCAGTGCGAATCTTTGGCCCGGAAAGGTCTAGCATCACGCCTACGGGTTTTTTGAGTTCCGCCGACACCTGACGGATGCGGCGTATGACTTCGCCGTGATGCGGACGTTCGCCGTGCGACATATTGACGCGGGCGACATCAAGGCCAGCATTGATGAGTTGGCGCAATTGCTCAGGAGATTCCGAAGCCGGGCCTATGGTTGCGACGATTTTCGCTCTACGCATGGATTTCAATTTAATCGTTGGCAACGCTTTTACGCCAGCAAATTTTGCCTGAAGTTGCGCGGTAAGAAGGCACCAGGTGCAGAGGCGCTAGAGCGGTTTTGGTTTGAGATTACGGAAACCTCAAAGCCGTTGAGCGGCGGTCGAAGACCTTCGTGCGGTCACAGACCGCTGCTCAACGATAGCGCGTTCCGTACACATATATGGAAACCGCTCTAGCGTTTCTTCAAACGCTCAATCGCCTGTCGGAAACTTTCGCGCATATCATCCAGTTTATTGGTCAAGGTAGTGATTTCATCTTTGAGCAGAAATTCCGGCAGCAAGCGTTTTTCGGGCAAACTTTCATCGCGTACAGGGGCGCTCAATTCGCCTAAACTCATGCGGCTGGCGGCGTCCGTCAAGGTATTAATTCGGGCCGACAGATTACGCCCGAAAAGATAACCAGCGGCCCCCGCCAGCAGGCAAGCCAACAACGTCAATAACCACAAACTCCATTTCAATGAAGCGCTCGCGCCGTTGATGCCATCGGCGGAAATCGCTGCCCCGATAGCGCCGACCGGCAAGCCCTCGAAAGATTTAATCGGCTGCCAGGCGATAGCGAAATGGCGATTGCTCTCCTGAATCAAATTGGGCGTATCGGTGGGCGTAACCAGCGCCCCTGAGAGCGCCGCTTTTTCGCCCGTGCCGGGCAGCAAGATGCTGGACGCGATAATCGTATCGCCCAACGCGATGGCCGCACCGAAAGGAATCGCGGCGGCGGATTCCTGATTCATCGAACCCTGCAAGACCTGTCGCGCTTCGGCCACCAGAGGCGTTTGCAAAGGGCTGGCTCCGGGGCGCGCTACGGCGTAATTGTTCAACATCTGGCCGATCAAAATGACGCCAACAAAACGCCCGGCGCTGAAGATGGCAGCGCTGGCTTCCAGCATCAAAGCGTCGCTCACTTTCACCTCATGGCCAAGGCGCACCTGCGCCAGATTCTCCAAGCCCAGTTTGGCCAGATGGTCGCGGTGTTCGACTACCGCCGCTGCCTGCGCCGGATTGCGTAAGAGATTGGCGTCGGCGATGACTTTTTCAACCAGCAAATTTTTATCGTTGAAGGAGATCAGGGTTTCGCCTGCCGCCGGTTTATCGTTATGACGGGCGATGACGCGGCCTGTCGGGTCGGCGACGATTAAGAAGTCGAGATTGAATTCGTTCTGAGCGCGCGGCAGCATATCCTGCAAACGCGCCCAGGCGGTGTTGCTGCTGCCATCAGCGGCTTCGCTGCTGACCAAAGCTTTATTGGAAATATCCACGGCGATTTGCTGCGCCGCCACGCGCATGGTGTCCAGGCGTTTGTCGTAGAGACTGGCGACCGCACGGGAATCTTTACGAAGTTGCTCAAGGGCTTGCTGGCGTGCGTTGGCGGCCAACGCGCTGAAGGCGATGAGCGCGGCAATCATCAACGGCACGGCAGCGACAAGAGCGCAAAGCGCGGCAAGCTTCTCACTTAATTTCATAGTAAACAGTCTGGAAACGTCTGACGTCTGACGTCCGAATGCCAGATGAGAACCGAGAGTATAGTGCTTCTTAATGCAATACGATTGAGGATGAAGGTCTCAGCCTGTACACGAACCCTTTGCAACGACACCGGACGCCGGACCGCAGACTTCAGACGCTCAGTTTGCATCTTTCGCGCAGCGGAATCCGGTTTTCGGGTAGCCTTTATTTTCTTCTATGTAGCCGCGATGCGTGGCATCAATATAAATGCCGTGCTTGTTGATGGCATCCAGAAGATCGAAAGCGCCGCCGCGAATCACGCGATATTTTATGGCCGGTAGAATCTCTTTTGGCATCGGCGCAGGGCTTCCCGGATAGAGCGAAAATTCATCCGCCGTCAACTCCCAAACATTGCCGATCATATCTAAAGCGCCGACCGCGCTTTGTCCTCGCGGAAATTTGCCAACTTCGGTGAGACCGCTGCCATCAACATTTGCCAAGTTTTTATCCCACTGATTGCCCCAGGGATATTTACGCCCTTCCAGGCCGCGCGCTGCGGCTTCCCATTCGGCTTCCGTAGGTAAACGCTTACCCGCCCACTTGGCATAATCGTTGGCGTCTTGCCAGGTCACATTCACTACCGGAAAAGCCGCTTGTCCTTCTTTGAAGTTGCCGTTTTGCCAATCCTCAGGCGCTTTGTGAGCGGTCGCCTCTATGAATTTTTTATAATCGGCATTGGTGACTTCAGTCTTGTCTATAAAGAAAGCTTTGAGCGTGGTGAGGTGCTTAGGTCTGGCGAGGTCTTGACCCGCATCAGTTCCCAAAGTATATGCGCCCGCCGCTACCGCCACCATGCCTTCGGGAACCGTCGGCGGGTTGGTGGTTGCCGTATTGGTGTTGACCGTGCTGCTGTTGGCATTGGCGACAGGGGTGTTACTTGAAGCGTTGGCGTTTGGCGACGGGATAGTTTTCGGCGTCCGCAACACCAACCACCAGACGGCAACGCCTGCCGCGCCCAGCACCAATAGCGCTACGACGATGAGCGCCAACGGACTGCCGCTTTTCTTTTTCACGCTGGTTGGCACGACGACTTGGGGATTGTCCGGCCAAGCGTTGGCTTGCGGCGCAGATGGCCAAGGGGTCCCCGCTTGTGCCGAGGGTGACGCAAAAGTTTGCGGCGACACAGGGTGCGGCGGTTGAGCGGTGCGCGGTGGTGCAGGCGAAAACGGTTGCTCTACGAGTGGCGGCGTGATGGTTGCAGGAGAAACCGGAGTCTTCCAATTCTGCACATCTTCCGGGGTCGTGTCAGCGGTTTCCGGCGGCAACAGTCTGGAAGTGGCGCGCCCCTTATTCAACAATTCGGTAGGTTCGGGGACGGTTGATGCAAACGGCAGTTGATCAAATTCCAAGTGCCGCGTCTGTGATGGCTGAGGCGGTGCTTCTGCGGCATCAGGCGACGCCTCTTCATCAACCGCAGTGAGTTCCAATTGGTACGCGGCGGTCGGCTCATCTTCGATCTCCAACAGCAAGGGCGACGGAGTTTCCGCCTTGGCGTCGAAGAGATCGAAAACTTCGGTTTGCGCCAGCAAATCGTTGGGCGTGGGCTTGGATGATTCAGTGGGCGGAGTTTGAAAAGCGCTGTATTCAATCGTCTGATTTGGCGCAAATGACGAAGCATTTTGCGCTTCCGGCAATTCCGCAGGCGGCGATTGAAACGCCACGGTTGAAGTCGGCGCGGTCGGCGCATCTTTCGGTTGCAGACTTTGATAAACCTCTGTGCGCGGACTTTGCGGCGGCGACGCCTCGGCAGTGTGCGGCGGCTCATAAGCCTGCGTCTTTTGAATCGGTTCCGTAGGCAACAGGTGAAACGCCTGCGGCGGCTCTGCGGGCGGCAGCACAGTGGCTGGAAAACTTGGATTCACCGAAGTTTGATAAGGCGATTCGCTGCCTTCCGTTGGTCTGTACACCGGCGCGCCGCAGGCTTTGCAATAAGCTCTTCCGGCTTCTACGAGTTCGCTACAATTCATGCAGTGCTGGGCGTTGAGATCGGCGTTGGCCGGTGGCGTAGTCACAGGGATGGTTCTTTCCATAGTGAAGCGTTCGCCGCAACGCACACAAGAAGAAGCGCCGGGAGGAACCATTGCGCCGCAACGCAAACACACCGAGCGCGAACCGGTTTGCGACGATGGCGTTAATTTGGCACCGCAGGAATTGCAAAACGTCCAGCCTTCTTGAATCGGCGTCGCACACGAAGCGCATTTCATGAAGGGCGCGGTGTGCGGATAACATTCCTGTAAAATCTGCCCACACCATTTGCAATAAATCATGCCTGCGGGAAACCCCGCGTTACAGCGTTCGCAATACATCATACCGAAGACCAACCTGAGAAAGTGTTTTCGCAGTAAATATACAGATGTCGCGGGATTGCGTCTATGCTTTCCAGAAAACCGGGGAAGTCTGAAGTCAGAAGTCCGGTGTCCGGCGTCCGCCTGCGCGTTGTCGCAGGGCTGTGCTGAAGTTTCAGACGGTAGCCGGCAAACCCTCTTGCCATGAAAATGCTTCGTTGATGGAAAGAAAATTTTTGTATCTACTCAGTTTGTTTGAAAATTGCCGGTCGCTTCGTTGTTGCGCCGTCGGCGCACCGCCAAGCCAGCGGTCAGAGACCGCTGCTCAACGGGAATGATGGGATTATATTTTCTTCCCCTTCTCTTAGTTTTTGCGCCATCGGCGCACAGGAGATTACCGCTGAGAGGATGCGCGCCGCTGCATTGCCATTTTTGCGCCAGAGGCGCACAGGAGAGTAGCCCGTGGGAGCGCCACGGGAATTCGTTTTTGCGCCAGAGGCGCAGAGGAGAGTAGCCCGTGGTGAAGCCACGGGAATTCGTTTTTGCGCCAGAGGCGCACAGGAGATTAGCCCGTGGTGAAGCCACGGGAAGGCGCAGGCAGTTTGACGGTCGCGCTCTGAAGAAGCGCCGGAGGTTTGCAGTGTCGCATCTCCTGCACCCTTTCAGGGCGCGTAGCGTTTGCCCAACATGGTTCCAGTGCCTGCAGCACTGGCTAATTTCCTACACCCCTTTGGGGCAAAGAGGGCTGGGTAGTTACAAAATTTTTAATCTTGTGTTTCGGTGACGAGATACCGGCGCGTTGATTTCGCGTGTTGGCGTTGGCATACGGACGCTGGACACCAGACTGTGGACTTGGATTTTACATATCGCGTTCGATGATGAAGCGCGGAATGCTTAACAAGGCTTGCCGATATTCGGAAGGCGGAAAGATGCTCAAGGCGTCGGTGGCTTCTTCGGCATAGCGGCGAGCTTCGTTGCGCGCACGTTCCAATGCGCCGTGTTGCTTGATCCACTCCAACACCGCTTCGCGGCTGACCGAAGCAAAGCCGCGTTCCTGCATGACGGTTTCCAGTTGCGGACGATATTCGGGATGCTGCTGCAAAAGATAAATCAGCGGCAAGGTCAATTTGCCTTCGCGCAAATCGTTGGCCACCGGCTTGCCTAGTTTGTCTTCAGTGGAAACGAAATCCAGCACGTCGTCAACCAATTGAAAAGCAATACCGGCGGACAAGCCGTAATGCGCCAGAGCGCGGCGTTGTTCATGGCTGGCGTCGGCGACCAGCGCACCGATTTCAGCGCAGGCGCGAAACATATAGGCGGTCTTGCGGCGCACGATTTCCAGATGCTCGACTTCGCTGATGTGGCTGTTGCCGATTAAAGAGAGTTGCAAGACTTCGCCTTCGACCATCAAGCGGGTCATCGAAGTAAGGGTTTCGAGAATCGCAAAACTGCGTTCGCGCAGACTGCTATCAAAGGCCGTCATATACAACCAGTCGCCAATCAACACCGAGACGTTGCTGCCCCATTTGACATTTGCCGAAGTGCGTCCGCGCCGCACACAGGCTTCATCAATAATGTCATCGTGAACCAAGGTGGCCGAATGCAACATCTCCATCACCGCGCCCATGCGTATGGCGGCTGGCACTGTCGCGCCACACACCAGTTTGGAAGCCAGTAAAACCAGCGCCGGACGCACGCGCTTGCCGCCGCTTTCGAGCAAGTATTTGACGATGGCAGCCACGATGGGCGAAGCGTCATCAACCTGTTTGCCGAACTCCTGTTCGACGCCAATCAAGTCGTCCTTGATGAGTGAAAAAATCTCTACGGGTGACATCACCTGGTCTTGCGCTTCGATTTCATCGAGACTCAAAGTTGTGGACATAAGGCTAAAAACTCCCGTTCCCTCTCGGCAAACCAGGCGTTCGACTGAATGTTGGCTCGCTGTTTTTATATTAACGAAGTCGGCAATAATAGCAAACGCCGTGTTGATATAGCAAAAGCCAAAAAATTAGCGAAGTTCTCAACCAGTGACGATGGCTCTGCCGCTTTGATGCACACGAAGGCTACGCCTATCTGTCAGCGTCATTGACTGGCGCTTTTGCGGCACGTAGGCTGCGCCGCCAAGCTTTTCTGAGGCGCACAGAAGTCTGTGCCTCTGCGGGGTAAATCCGGCTGCCGGATTACGATAAATTATAGGTTGCGATCAAGCCGCCTATTGTCATATTCGAGAGCATCGCATCATGCGGGATGAGTAAATAGTGCCAAGACTTTCCACCATGCGCGAGTTCATGTTCAGTTGCTTGGCGGCACCACGCGATAGCCGCGCGCGCTTTCGCTTTCACCTCCTCGTCTTCTATCTCCGAAGCGCGTTTCGGCTCGCACAAAAGTTTTGCCGTCGCTGTTTCAACGACAAAATCCGGCTCATATAAATGATCTCTGGTGTAGTAAATCTGTAACTGTCCGCGTGTCGGTTTAAACCATTTCAAGACTTCCGAAGCATCTTCCAGAATCACCGCAAAACGTCGCTCTGAATCCGAATCAAATTTCTGTACAGGATAGAGGCAACGCCGAAAGCCGCCAAAGTGCATACTGCGGATGTTCTGCCGCTCACTGACGGGAGCGCGGAAATCTCTCACGCCTTCGCCAACGCCAACGGAATAACTGTTTGAGCGCAAGCTCGTAAAGCCGCGTGTGACATTCACCGCGTAGTCGGTCGCGCCTTGCCATTGCTGGGCTTGCATCTGCGCGTGTACGGCTGCCGCCAGACGTTGTTGATGATATTGCAAGACATTGGTGAGCGCCTCTTCATCCGGCAAATAAGAGCGCAGGTGCGCCGTCAATTGCCCTGCCAATTTGTAGAGCATATCTGCATGGTCGTCATACGAAATGTCGTCATAATCAATCAAGGCGCGGACGATGTAATCTTCCAAGCGCGTCTCTTGCGCGAGGCTCTTGCTTGCCAGCATTTCGCGTTCATTGCTATGCAGATGTTGAATCAGTATATCCATCGCCACAGGTTGCAAGCTGATGCCGCTGGTGTCTAAATCGAAATCGTTGTAGCCGTATGCCACTTCGCCTTTCGGGGTGACGACGATTTTTGGAATATCAATGGAGAGCTCAATAAAGAGTTCGGTGGTCTGCGCTACAAGGCGCTCGATGTTTGGTTGGCTTGCCAATCCGGGCAGCGCGTTTTGCGCTACAGGGATGTAAGCTTGTGCGACGGCGCGGACGATTTCGGCTTGGATTTCAGGCTTCTGCAAATCAGCAGAGCGCGGCAATCGCTCAAATTTGCGAATCGTTTCCAGCGTGACTCTGGCGATTTGCTGCTCTTCAAGATTATCGAAGCGCATCGGTTGTTGCACAAGTTGCGGCACCTTGCTTTGCCCTTGTGGCATTACCTCAACTCCGTCAAGGCTTTGAGCTGGTGGCGCACTCTGTAACTCTGTCGCCTTGAGTTGACTGGTCAAAGCAGCGATGATGGTTGGCTCTACGGTGACAGATTTTTTCTGTTCTTGCGCGACATCGCGCCCTATATAAACAGGGACTAGGCGGATGACCGAATCGGGTTTATTGGCTTCGTCAACGATCTCTTGAAACTTGTCGTGCGCCACAATGGTCAAACGGTCAACCGCCGAAACGCCTACCCGTCGTCCGTAAGGCAGACGCAAGCCGCGCCCTATGGATTGCTCGACCAAGGTGCGTGAATTAGCGGCGCGCAGTGGCACAATGGTGTAGAGGTTGGTCACGTCCCAACCCTCTTTCAACATATTGACGTGAATGACAATCTCCGTAGGCTCGTCGGTCTTTTCAACCGCCAGCAAACGCGCAACGGTTTCGTCAGCCTCTTCACCGCGTTGATTTGAATGCACTGTAATGACGCGCTCTTTATAGTGTCCGGCAAAAAAATCAGCGCTCTTGATTTGCGTCATCAGGGCGTTGGCGTGTTCTGTGTCACGCGCCACTATCAACATAAAGGGCTTCACAATCAGCAAGTCATGCTGTTTTGCAAAGGTCTCAAGCTCGACCTTGGTGCTTTCGTGAATCCTTACGCCATCGGCGATTTTTAATTCTTCAAGTTGTTCTGCCGTGTAATTTTTGGGGTCGAAATTTTCTCTAGTGGCAACCGCAGGCTCTTTGACAAAACCATCGCTCAGAGCCTGTGAAAGTGCATAGCTGTAAATGACATTCTTAAACGCAAGGGGTTTGCTGCCTGCTTCGATTTGCGGCGTGGCGGTCAATTCCAATCCGAGAATAGGTTTCAATTCGTTGATGGCGCGAACTCCCGCAGAGGCGCGATAACGATGCGATTCATCCATCAATAAAACCAAGTCATTGAGTTCCGCCAGATAATCGAAATAGCTTTGCCCTATGTATTCCGAAAGCCGCTTGATGCGCGGCTCGCGTCCGCCGCGAGTTTCGGAATTGATCTTCGAGATGTTGAAAACATTGATGTGAATGCCGCGTTCGCCAAACAAGTCTCGCTCTCTTACGCCGCGCCCCGATTCATAATTGTCGCCGGTGATAATTTCCGGCGGCTCCTGCGCGAATTCGGCTATGCCTTGCAAAACGTACTTGGGATGGTTGGGCGTAAAATCGGCAATCAGCTTGTTATAGATAGTCAAATTCGGTGCCAGCACAAAGAAATGTCTGATGCCTTTTGCCAGATGCAAATAGGCGATGAAGGCGCCCATCAAGCGCGTCTTGCCTACGCCGGTTGCCAGCGCAAAACACAGCGAAGGGAAGTCGCGCTCGAAGTCCGTAACCGTTGGATATTCCGCATTGATAAGGCGCAAAGATTCTGCACTATCTGCGCCTTTTTCAAGCGGCAGAATTTCGGTTATGTGCGAGAGGATTTCTAAGGATTGACGTTGTGGCGGGCGTAACGAAAGCCGCCCACTGATGGCGTTGATGTGGCGATTCATTCGCGTTCGTCTCCTTGTTCAAAGAGCGGCATGGACATTTCCTTTGCGCGCTTTAGTTTTGTTGCGGACGAAGCCCTTGGCGCTTGCGCCGTTTCTTCAACGACCGGCGCGAGTGGCAAGTTAGCAATCTGCAAACTGTAATCGTCGCGTCCCCATTCGCAGCGATGCAAAACGGTGTTAGGGATTTTCTTCAAAGTCAGATTTGGGAAGGCGTCAGGTTGGGCTTTGAAGGCGCTGCAACAGACGAGGAGCGAGCGATCATCGCCCACCTCTTCGGCGAGTGCGGCGAGTTGTTCACGGTTCAAGGTTTGCGTGGTGACATAAATGAAATCGCGTTCGGAAGAATGCCCTTGTTGCCAGTAAAGGGTTTCAGAAGGCGCGTAAGTAAAGCCTTCGTGTTTGCAGACGGCTTCGGCAAGCATCGCGGCGTTGTAGGATTTATTGATAATCCAGTTGCCCCACTTGTCGCGTTCAAGCAACGATGGCGCTAGACGATAGTAGCGAAAGCCGCCGCCGCCTTGCCAGTTGACGGCTTTCGAGATGCCGCCCTCGTCTGTGCCGTCAATGACTTTTTTGAGACGCGGGATGATGTGGGTGTGGCAATGTTCGCCGAGTTCAATCATCACCCAACGCCGATTCATTTTGTGCGCGACGGCTCCGGTCGTTCCCGAACCGGCAAACGAATCAAGCACAATGTCGCCGGGCTGTGTTGCGAGATGAATAATGCGTTGAAGTAATCGTTCCGGTTTAGGTGTGCCGAAAGGATTTATAGAATTAAATTTTTTAACTTCTTGTCGAGCGTTTCGATTTTCACCAACTTCTTCATAGAGCCAAACAGATTTAGGCACTATTTTAGAATTTTCAACTTCTGTCAAAAATCTTTTTATACAAGGCTTATTGTCCTTATTTTTCCCAAAGGTTATTCGCTTATCTTTTAACAACTCATCAAATTTTCCTTTGGAATAAACCCAAGCTCGCCCGTCTGTAGGTTTAACGACTCTTCCTGAAGGGGTAATAATTTCATATAAGGCATTTTCACTTATCGTTTTGACTGTCATATCACCGGGAAACCAAGGGCCGCGTCCATATATTTTTCCGTCTTCACCCACTCCATCATATTCATCAGAGTGTCTATAGATACGGTTTTGCTCATCTGTTCTTTCTAATTTTGTTGGTCTCCAAAATTCTTTATTTTTTGCATAGACGAGAATATGGTCATGATTATCAGAAATCCATTTTGCATCATTTGAGGGAGAAGATTTTTTTTGCCAAATAACGTTCGCAACGAAATTTGCCCTGCCGAAAACTTCATCGCACAGCACTTTCAAATAGTGTGCTTCGTTATCATCAATCGTAATCCAGAGGGAGCCGTCAGGGGTGAGTAGTGATCTGAGGATTTCCAAGCGGTCACGCATCAACGAAAGCCACAGCGAATGCTCTATGCCGTCGTCGTAATGTGTGAAAGCCGAGCCGGTGTTGTAAGGCGGATCAATGTAGATACATTTGACCCCCCCCCTGCAAGCTCTGTTCCAAAGACTTCAATGCCAGCAAATTATCGCCGTGTATCAAGCGATTGTCGAAGCTGTCATGTTCACTGACGCGATGCGCCGCGTGATACGATAGTGCTTCGTCTTCGAGCAAGATGCGCGGCTCAAGTCGCGGGCGCTTGTCCTTGCCTATCCAAGTCAATTCCAGTTTCGTTGGTTTGCTCATCGTTCTTCGATTATTTGTTCAACACGCAAAACTATGTATGGAAATTTCGAGCGCATTAAATCGGTTGTTTCAGATCAGTTCTTTGAGTATGACCACATTCAATTGTGATAGGCGGCGAAACTCAAAGTCGTTGGTAATAAATTGTACGCATCCGACGGTCAAAGCTGTCGCCGCGTGTATGGCATCCGGTGTTTTTAAATTCATTGTGGCGCGAAGGTGAGCCGCTTCGCGTAAGATAGACGCGCTAATCGGAACAAGATTTAATTCGGAAGCCGTCAACACACGTTCATAGTCAGACAGCAACTCTGCGTCGTTGCGTTTCAACACGCCGGTCAGAACTTCCAGTAAAAGCAATTGGCTGGCAACCACCTGAATTTGACCCGCTTCTGACGCCTCCCACAAAGGCGCAAGCAAATTGCCATAATCGGGATGTTGTTCAACGCTGTAAATCAGCGGTGCGGTATCAATATAAATCAGCCCTTGAGAAGGCAAGCTCAATGTTCCCAAGATTCGCGCTCCTCTTTCAGGTAGTCATCAACTTCGGCGGCAGTTTGGAAGAGTCTTTGCTTAGGCATTCTCTTAACCATCTGTCGCACGGATTGGCGCGGCGCGGATGAGGTTTGCGATTCGGCTAGTCTATTTATTATCAATGCTGCCAGCCTCAATCTCGCTTCCGACGGCAAAGACGCGATAGTTGTTGTGTAAATCTCTTGGATGTCTTGCATGGCTTTTCTCCAAAATCCGATTATAAACGATGCTCGCCAAAGACGCGAAAGGATGGGAACGGCGAATGCCGCTCTTTGTCTATCCAAGTCAATTCCAGCTTCGTTGGTTTGCTCATAGAGATACTCATAAACGGCTTTCAAATTTTATAAGGCTCCATCCGCAACATTCCACAGCCGCAGGCAAAGTACGCTCCTTTGTTGGTTTGCGCCAGAGAATCGCAGGTATGGCAAACCAACCCTGAAACTATATCAACCGCGTAGTGTCCAAAATCCTCAATGTCGGCATCGCTGTATTCGACGGCATTGGCATTGAAATGCGCTCCAACTTGATTGCGAACAATCACATGGTCGCTGATCTTTTGCCACAAAGGCTGCAAAGACGGCTCGTAATTATTCGGCTCAATGATGACTCCCGAAGCGTCTTTTCGTAAGCGTTTGATTTTGATTTTTTTGAACAACTCTTTGGTCGCGTCACACAACGGTTTCAAAGTATAGGCGTTGTCCCGGTTCCTCGCCATACGGCAGCCGTATAACTTAGCCAGATGATCCAGAGCGCGCTCTAACAACACGCCCGCTTGAGAACAGACCGCCTGACGGTCCAACTTTTGGAAAGGATTAAGTTTTTCTCTGAGTTCCGCGACCTCCAGTTTGCTTTCCATCGCGCAAATGCCTGTCATGCGTTGCCATCGCAATAACTCCAATACATACGTTTTGTTCTTTGGTTTATCACTATTGCGATATTTATCAAGCCAACGGCGCGAGTGTGTCGTGATAATGATTTGATTAAAAGAATCAGATTCATCCGTAAGCAGGTCAATGATGCGGTCAATATGTTGCGCGTCAACGGAGGTGAAAGCATCGTCCAAAACCACCAACGCATTTCCGTTGCTCGATAATTTGGCTATGGCAAGCCATAAACAAAATCCAAGCGTGTCGAGGTGAGACTCACTGAAATAGGCTTGCGGCGAAACCTCGTCGTAACCGTCGAAATGCGCCGCTAGATGAAGCGAGCCTTTGGTCTTCAAATTTAGAAAAAGCCTAGTGAGGGTGTATGGTTCGTCCGGGTGTAGGCGCGAATAGAGACGGCTGCATTCATTTTTCACAGCCTCCAGCACCTGATCGGTAAAAGCTATACGGATGTCGTGAACCACGTCCAGAACCTGTTTCAGTTTTTGCGTGACCAAGTCTTGTTCGGTGGCTTGTTGTCCAGCATTGACGACGCGCTCATACGCTTGTGTGATGGCTTTGTGCTGGCTCAAGTCCTTCTGCATTTGCGCTTTCAACTTTTCCAACTGTAGGCGGAGCAAATTGGTATCGCTCAATAAGCGTTCGGCTTCTGTAGCCTGCAGTTGGGTGTCGCCGCTCAAAAGTTGACTGTAAGTCGTCCAATCTATTTTTGCTTTGTCGATCTCCGGCAATTTAGACTTTTGCAGCGATAAAGTGCAGGTCTGCGCCGCCTGTGTAAAATTCTTGCGCGATTGTTCGACGACCGCATGGGCGTTTTGCGTGGCTTTTTCGGCGTCGGCAAATTTTGCGTTCACTTCATCTGCCACGGTCATATCGGCTATGCGTGTTGCGACTTCGCGGCGCAACTTATCCACCTGGTATGTAGAAAGGCAAGTAGGACAATGGTCTTTGTCGAGAGGCGCTGCAAGATAGCTTTCGACTTGCTTGAGCATCTGCACGAGCTTGCGATTTGCTTCCTGGGTTTGCGAACCAGCAGAGATTTGATTTTGCAGTTGAGTCCACTCCTGTGTCTTGCTCCGCAAAGTTTGTTGAGCCGTTTGATAGTTATTCTGTTGCATCAGCGCCGCCGCAAATTGCTGTAGTATGGTTAGGGTTTCAGACAGTGATGCTTGTAGTTTTTGCGTATCGGCTCGTTTTTTTTCAGATGCCCAATCTATCTCGGTATTGTTGGGAGAGCCTTCGCCCTGCCAAAGTTCATGCAAAGCTGCATCTGCTTCAACTTTTTGTCCTGTCCACGAGTTCAAACGACTCTTGGCTTCATTGAAAGCATTGCGTAATGCCTGTTCGCTGTCTTCGACGTTTTGAACGTCTATGAAGCGGCGCAACTCTTTGTAACTATCTGCGGGGCTGGCTTCGACCAATCGTAATAACTGGCTGCGCCTTAGAATGAAAGCTTGAGGAAGCGATGAATTGCCGTTGATAACAATCTCTTTGCCGGTATGTACGCCAACCCATTGGTCACTTCCATAAGTCAATTCTACGGCAAAATCTTTAGCTTTATTGCCAATCGAGGCGAGATGTTTTTTCTCATCCGTCGAACTGCGCGTTTTGATTGAGCCGCCTGATTTGTTGAAGAGAAAATCAATGGCGTCAATGATGCTGGATTTGCCTGTGCCGTTTTCGCCGAAGATTAAAGCCATAGGCTTTTTGCTGTCAAACTCCAGAATCGTTTTTGTCGTCGCGCCGCGAAATTTATGCAGCACCAATTTTTCAATACGCTTATTCATGGTCGGACTCCTGCGCCGCTTGCGGCAGCGCCAGCTCTATCCAGTTGCGCCAATCTTCCGCTTTGGCTGTGCCTTCCGCTAGGCGATGTTTAATTTCTGCGGCGCGTTTCTGCGGAATCAATTTTTGCTCCAGCAGTTTTTCAACAATGAGTGCGGCTAATTTTTCATTCGGCGATAAGGACAAATCATCAGACATTGCGTCAGCCTCCTAGTTTCTTAGGGAAGGGAAAGAAAATATAATCCCATAATTGCCGTTGAGAAGCGGTCTCTGACCGCCAGTCTCGCGGTCAAAGACCGCTTCTCAACAGAGATGATATTTCTTTCCGCTTCCCTTAAATCAGTTTCCAGCGGATAGTGAATAAAGCAGTGGTTTCGACGCTTTGTTGCAAGTGCGCTTCAACGCCGGAAATCAATGCTTCTTTGCGCGAGTCAATGTCGTCTTGGGCTTCGTATAGTTCGCGGCGTTGGCGCGAACGCGCCGCCTCCAACTCTTTAATGCGGCGATGAAATTCCAACTTGCTCTGCAACTCTACAGCCAGTTTGGCATCGCGTCGCGCTTGTTTAATTTGTGCGTCAAGGTCTTTGAGTTCCATCTCTAAACCATGTTTTAAATCGTCCGCCCAGCGTTCGAGCTTCTCTATCTCTTCTTCAAAAAAGCGACTGTTGCGTTCGCTGATCTCTTGCAGAGCAGATTTTTGTAAAGCCTCTGTCTGGGTTTGCAAGCTCTCTGCGGCAGCCTCCGGCAAGGCAATTTCGCGGCTCAGTTGTCCGTCAATCGAAAAGAGCTTTTCGCCGAAATCGGAATGCAGCGTTTGCCCTTCATCGTTGAAGACGGCGCACAATAGCCGATCTTCTTCTTCCAGCGCCGTCACCTTCAAACGGCTGATGGTCAGATAGCCGGATTTGCCCTGTTGCGATTTGAGCAAGCCCACTGTGCCTTGGTGATTGGTGTAATCAAAAATTATTTCAGCAGGCGGCAAGGTTCGGCTTTCGGCTTTGGCAATCAAATGCTCTGCCAGCGGATGCCCCAGCCGATAAACTTGCGCCTCGCCTTCTTGGGGCAAGCGCCGGACGAAACGATAACGCCCGCTTGGCACCTCTAAACCGTCTATCTCTGAACCATGCAAATCAAATTCGTAGCGTTGCTCATCGAAGTGGGTCTCGCCCTTGAGAATTTCGGTGAGTTCGTATTTGGTCAAACGCCATAAACAGCGTTCCATTTGATCCAGGTGTTGGCGACTGTCTTCATAACTGAGGCGCAGACGGCGATGGACTTCTTCATCGAAATTTTCCAACAGCGCCGCCCGCGTATCGGTCATGCGTGCGGCAATCTGGTCTTCGAGTTCTTGACGCAACTGCGCGAACGCCAGGTCAATCTCTGCGGAGGTGCGACACGATTGATAAATTTCTCCTATGCGGCGCTCGAAATCCACGCCCGTTTCCAGCGCCCCCAGCACTTCGTCAGAAGAACCGAAGACACCTTCAAAGAGTCGAAATTTTTCTGACAGCAACTCGAAGACTCGCTTATCGGCGGCATTACTGCGATTGAGAAAGTTCACGACAACGACATCGTGAGTCTGTCCGTAGCGATGACAACGCCCTATGCGTTGCTCTATGCGTTGCGGGTTCCAAGGCAAATCGTAATTGACGACAAGCGAGCAAAATTGCAGATTGACCCCTTCGGCGGCGGCTTCCGTGGCAATCATCACCTCCGCATCGTCGCGGAAATGCTCGACCAAGGCGGCGCGCAAATTAACCGTCTTGTTGCCGGTCATGGTTGACTCGCCTTCGTGTTGTTTAAGCCATTGACGATAGATTGCGCTAGAGCGTTCATCGGTGTTGGTGCCGTTGATGGTCATGACGCGCCCGCCGTAGCCTTGATGGTTGAGCAGCTTAAAGAGATATTCCTGAGTGCGCCGCGACTCTGTAAAGATAACCGCCTTGCGACGCGCGCCAAGTTCTTCGAGCTTGCTAAAGCCTTGCTCTAAGGCTTGCAACAAGGCTTGTCCTTTGGCATTGAAGGTGATGGACGCGGCGAGGTCGCCGTAGTCTGAAAGTTCCTTTATCTCTTTGCCAATCTCTGCTTGCAGGTCTGTGAGCGCATCGTCTGGGTTCTGCGCTTCGACTTCGCCCGTCCACTCTTCGGTCATTTCATCAAACGCTTCAAAATCTTCTGCCAAGGTTTCGGCGATTGGCGCAGCGTTTTTTCGGCTCTGAGTTTTTAATCTTGCCGCCAAGGCGCGCAAGGTTCCGGCAATCGCGAAAGTTGAAGAAGCCAGCAGCTTGCGTAACACCAAGGTCATCAATTTGCGTTGACTAGCGGGCAAGGCGTTGAGGGTTTGGCGTTGCAAGTAAGCGGAAACCAAATCGTACAGCCGCTGTTCTTCGGCGGTCGGGGTGAAGTCTTGAGTGAAGGGGATGCGATTGGTGAAGCGCACATATTCGCTGACTTGTCGGCGCAAGGTGCGTTGGCAAATCGGTTTCAAGCGTTGGCGCAACTCGTCAAGTTCGCGTTGCGCGATTGCGCCGCGCATATAACGAGCGCGAAATGCTTTGCTGTCGCCAAAGATATGCTCGTCGAGAAAACTGACCAAACCGTAGAGTTCAAGCAAGCTGTTTTGCAAAGGCGTTGCGGTAAGCAGAAGGGTCGGTCTTTGATTGATAGAACGCTTGATGGCAGAGGCAATTTTGTTGCCGGATTTGTACACATTACGCAAGCGATGGGCTTCGTCTATTACCACAAGGTCCCACCGCGTATGCTTCAACTCCGTCTCTTTGGCTTGCGCGAAGTTATACGAGCAGATGATGACGCTATCTTGCGCTTCAAAAGGGTGAGCGCCGGTGCGTTGACGCGCCTTGTATTCGCGTGCATCCACAACCCAGGCGGGAAGATAAAATTTATCAGCCAACTCTTGCGCCCACTGCTTACGAAGAATGGTTGGCGCGATAACCAGAATGCGCCGTTTACGTTCCGCCCAGAGTTGACTGATGATAATGCCTGCCTCGATGGTTTTACCCAATCCGACTTCATCGGCGAGAATGGCTCCACGCGACAGCGGAGAGCGAAAGGCAAATAAGGCGGCGTCCAATTGGTGCGGGTTTAAGTCAACCGTGGCGTTGAACAAAGACGCCCCTAGTTTTGCTATGTTGTCCGAGGCGCTGCGCTTGGTAATTTCATGTGCGAAATATTTTGCATGATAAGCAGTCATTGCGATCCTCTAAAGACACAGAAAATTTTTGAAAAACTGCGTGAGTAAGACGGCTTTACGAAGAAGCCTTGAGTAACCAGACACCATATAGCGAATCTCATTTGCTCGCGACCCACGACACCTTGTTGAGAGGCGGTCTCTGACCGCCTCTCAACAAATCGCACACATTCGCAAGCCGCTAAAAATTTGTAGAACGCGCTGCGCGGACATCAAGCCGATTGGTTAAACGAAAAAACAATGTCGGCTTTTCATTTACTCGTGGTAAGTTTGGTTAGTCGTTCTAAGGTTGACTCGCAATCATAAAAATAATCTAAGGATTGTCCGCCATGGTCATCGCTTTGGTTCTCTAAAATTTGTCGTTGTAAAAACGGTGAAACTGTAACGTCTGGATGAAGCGTTGACAAGCCGGAACCTTGCTTCGCTTGCCAAGACGTTTGATAAAAACGGTTCTCAATTTGCGGCGCTGAGAGTAGAGGGAAAAGGACAGACGTTTGACTCTTCACGCTGCCCCTTCGATCACGCAAAAGCTTTTATGATGGTTCGGCGGTTTGAACTTGTTCGACGATTTTAATTGGCTCGGCTTGAGCCTTCGCCGGTTCGGCTTGAAGTTTAGCCTGTTCAGCTTTCGCTTCGGACAACGCTCTGTAGGGCTCGAAGCATTGGCGGCAGCGCGCCTCGTAAGAAATATCCCCGACTTCGATTTGCGAATTGCCACCGGCGACGCGCTGCGAATAGTGCGCCGGGCCGCCGCAGCGCACGCACACGGCGTGCATCTTCGAAGCGTATTCGGCAACCGCCAACAAAGCCGGAACCGGCCCAAACGGACGGCGCAGATAATCCTGATCCAACCCGGCGGCGATGACTCGCACCCCGGCGTCGGCCAACTCCATGCATACATCAACTATGCGGTCATCAAAAAACTGCACTTCGTCTATGCCTATGACTTTGACGCCGATGACCACATTGGCAAGCAATTCCTGCGAACTGCTCACGGCAATCGCATCAATGCCGCGATTGTCCCGCGACACGATGCGTTTGGTGTCGAAGCGATCATCTATGGAAGGCTTGAAGATTTGCACTCTCTGGCGGGCGATTTCGGCACGCCGCACACGCCGAATCAACTCTTCACTTTTACCACTGAACATCCCGCCGGTAATCACTTCAATCCATCCGCCTCGCGGATTTATCACATCCATGCCGTTCTCCTGTAAATCTATAATTGCTATGCAAGCATGAAAAAATGCAGCGCGAATTGTTTATCAATTGAGCTTGCTTTGCAAGTTCCTGAAGGCTTTTATTGCAAGTTTGTATTGCGGGTTCAATTCTATCGCCGCCTGATATTCGCGCAGCGCCTCAACGATACGTCCGGTCGCCTGATAGACGCGCCCAAGATTGAAATGAGGATAGCAGCGCACGGCATAGCGTTTGGCGGTTTTCGCTCGTTCGAGCCATTCTACTGCGCCGTAATAATCGCCCTGTTCAATCAGGTACGCGCCGATGTCGTTATAGGGGTTGCCGAAATCCGGGTCAACTTCGATGGCGCGATGGCATTCGGCAATGGCCTTGTCTGTCAACCCCATAAAGCTGTAGGTCCAGCCTAAAAAGGTATGCGCTTCGGCGGTTGCGAAAGCTTCGAGGGATTGTTTGTACAAATCCGCCGCTTCATCCAACTCGCCGCGCATCTGCGCTTCGTAAGCTTGTTGAAAAAACTGCAAGGCTTCATGCTTACGCGCCGCCTGTGCAGCGGTCAGAAATTCATCACGCCCGAAAGGCATTTCGCCAATGCCGGTGTGCAGTGCAATGAACTGCTTGGGCTCTTCATGCATATTCACTTCATCATTCATAAACTTCATATCAAGGCGCGGGGAAAATTTCTTCTCTCTGTCTCCCTGTCTCCCCTTCGCCCTTTCTCCCTGTTTCCCCTTCTGCTCAATCATCCTTTCACATTCGGATTCGGAGCCATCATCACGAGTAAGACAAGGCGTTCACTGGAAGCATTGCGGACGCCGTGTTCGACATCGGCAGGCGCAAGGACGAGGTGATTGGCGTTGATTTCCTGTTCATCGCCGCCGATATAAAAACGCCCCGTGCCTTCGAGTACGCAATAGATTTTATCGGCTCCCGCATGGGCGTGAACTTTCTGTTCCTGCCCCGACTCCAGACAATAAATATCGGCAAACAGATTAGCGGTCTCAACCAGATTCACTTTCTGCATCTTGTCGTTTGAGAAACGCTCTGCCGCTTTCAGGCTCTTGATTTCCATATTCCGCAATCCGCAATCCGCAATTTTATTGCGCCGGAGTTTTCTGACCGCGATGACAGGTGTAGCAAGTGACGCGCCCACCTGCGCCATCGCTGTTGATTTCATTCATGCGCTTGATCATTTTGCGAGCCACCAATTTCATCGGCTTGTCATCTTTTTCAAAAGCGTCTTTGATGTGGCAGAAATCGCAATCCACATTCAAGGATGATTTGAAGGCAAACATCACCTTCATCAAACGCTCGGCGGGGATGCCTTTCAACAATTGAATGTTTTTGTATTCCTGTTCGGCGCGCTTCTCTTTGCTGCCAGCCGGCAAGGGTTCAAGCGACGGCAATTCCGCTATGTCACCTGCCGCAGGGTTTGGCGCGCCGCCGGTGGTCGCGTCAGACGGCAAGGGACCGGCAGGCATAGGCTTGCCGTCAATCGCCGGATGATTGGCCGGTAAGGGCGGCGTGCCTGCGCCGGAATTGACCGAGGTTGATGGCGTAGCAGAATTGGCGGCCTGTTGCGTGGCGTTGACCGAAGACTGTGTCAGGTTGGCAAAATAAAAGCCGATGACCAAGCCCAGGACGATGCCGACGATTGCAAATCCGATGTCTTCTTTGTTCATAATTGCTCCGCTGGTGAATTTTTGAATATAATGACGACTCCCTAAAGAAGCGCAATTCTAGCATAACTTTTTTCATAAAGGAGAACCAAACCCGCGATGACTTTATCAATAGGAGACCAAGCCCCCGCCTTCAAGTTAAAAGACGCGGCTGGGCAAACCATCCGGCTGGCCGATTTCAAAGGCCAGAAAGTTGTCCTCTATTTTTATCCGAAGGATATGACGCCCGGTTGCACCAAAGAAGCCTGCGGTTTTCAAACCGACCAACAACCTCTCGCCGCCAAAAACGCCGTCGTTATTGGCGTTTCGACCGATGATGAAACTTCGCATCAGAAATTTGCCGATAAGTATGGCTTGCAGTTTCCGCTGCTGGCCGACACCGACCACGCGGTAGCCGATAGCTACGGCGTGTGGCAGGAAAAAAATAATTACGGCAAAAAATATTGGGGCATCAAGCGCACCACCTTCATCATTGACGAGCAAGGCAAAATCGCTCACATCTTCAAGAAGGTGGACACCGCAAAGCACAGCCAGGAGGTGCTGGCCGTGCTGGAAAAACTTGCATAAACTCATGTCTCACAAGCTAAAAATTTCGCGCTCGCAACCAACGGCGCAGCACCGATGGCAGCACCAACGGCAGTACCGACGGTTGGCTTTGTTTGCCTGTTGACTTTGGTCTTTGGTCTTGCCGCGCTGCGCCACGCCGCCGCGCAAAGCAGCACACTTGCCATACACAATATTCAAGGCAGCGCTCCGACTTCCGCACGAGTCGGCCAAGTCGTCACCACCAACGGCATCGCTGATAGTGAGCGTGACGGTGAGTTTGTTCAGTACCAACCCGTTTCGTTTTCCGATCATCAACAACGCCCTGGCGACCGCTTTGATGGGCGGACAAATCCGCTAGAGCAGTTTTTGTTTGAGATTACTGAAACCTCAAAGCCGTTGAGCGGCGGTCGAAGACCGCTGCTCAACGATAGGGGGTTCAGTACACCCATATGAAAACCGCTCTAGGTCTTAACTTCGGCGACCCTCACTTGGATGCCGCCGGAGTTATTCATTAGCAGCGCGCCCCTCGAAGGCAAGGTCTTATAGCGAATTTCATTTGCCCACGACCCACAACCAAGCGCACACCTCTGCAAGCCGCTATATAGCGGTTTGCAGTCGGTTGCGACCCAATGTCAGTAGCCCGACCGTGAGGGCTTACTTTTACCCATAAGTCAGAACTTCATCAACTGCGATAGTTTTTTAGCCCGCGAAGTGGGCGATAGCATATAGCCCAGTGCGTCAGCGCTGGGTAAATGCGAAACCATCTCTCGCTAGCCCGCGAAGTGGGCGATAGCATATAGCCCAGT
>JACQDB010000118.1 GCA_016201275.1 Acidobacteriota bacterium | reverse complement strand
GAGGCTGGCGGCAATTCATCTCCTGCACCCTTTCAGGGCGCGAAGAATTTGCTCAACATGATTCCAGTGTCTTTGGTTCCAGTGCCTACCGCACTGGCTACCCTCCTACGCCCCTGCGGGGCAAAGAGGGCTGGGTCGTTAGCGCTTATCAGATACAGAAAAATCGCGGTCTTCACCTATGCCAAAATAAAACACTTGGCACTTTCAGTAATCAGTCTTTAACACCAATCGTCCTCCGACAGTGGCTCTCTTGTGGCGAAATGGTTCGCCAGTCCCTTTGGCAACTGTGGCGATCTTGTGCGTTTGACCTATCGGCCAATTCCCTGTTTGCAGAATAGAAAGCTCCGCGCTTCGCAAAATAATCACGACTTGTGAGGGAGAAGAGGCGGCACAACATTTGCCATTCGCAAGACTGCCTCTCAGAATCTATGGACTGCAACTGAGAGGGTACTGCACTGGTCGAATATAACAGCTACTAAAATTTCTTATAGGTAACATGAAGATGGCAGGTCAAAAAAACATTCGCTCCCTCATCAATAGATTTTTTCAAGCATCAGCTACCCGCAATACCACAGCTACAAGGCAAGGGCGTTCAGTTGCCAATCCGAAATTCAATCCGCAATCATCAATCGCAATTCTTCTTCTGGTATTGATCAGCATCTCTTTCATCTCGCCTGCGGTGCAGGCACAAGTTTCCTATAAATCGAAAAAGCAGCATCGCGGTGAAGCCGCTGTCAAAATCAGTTTGGGCGCGGTTGAAGTGGCGTCAAACGGGCGCACCAATTTGATTCAATGGCAGACCGAAACCGAACTCAATGTTTTAGGCTTTAATTTGTATCGCGAAGAAAACGGCTCCAAAATCCCGGTCAATTCGCAACTGGTTCCGGCTTCCACTTTTCTGGTCGGCGCGGACGTAGAGTTGCCGGAAGGCCATCGTTATGAATTCCGTGACAACGCCAACGGCGCGGCGATGTACTGGATTGAAGCCCTGGATGTTCAAGGCAATTCCACTTGGCAAGGCCCCTTTGCGGTCACCAGCAAGGCTCGACTCTCGGAATCTATCGCTGATGACAATCTGGCTTTGCTCAATGAAACCAATGCGACCAAGCCGATTGAACCACGCGCCAAGTTGCCCAACGCTTCGCTGGCCACTGCCAAAGTACAAATCACTCCCGCCACTGATAGCGGCTGGAAATTCGATGTACAGCAGGAAGGCTGGTACGTCATCACCCGACAGGAATTGCTGGCGGTGGGCTTTGAGCCGAATGTCAATCCGCGCTTGCTGCAATTGTATGTGGACGATAAACAACAGCCGATTTATGTCAGAGGCCAGGAAGACGGCAAACTCGACGCCAATGACACGGTTGAATTTTATGGTCAAGGAGTGGATTCGCCGTTCAGCAAAGCGCGCAAATATTGGCTGACCAAAGGGCGCGGCGCGGGTTTGCGTATGGCCTCAACGGTGGCGGCGGCGGCAGCGCCTACGGCTGGCGGCAACTTTGCCTACAGCGTCGAACGCAAAGACCGCACCATCTATTATTCGTCGCTGCTCAACGGCGAGGCGGAGAATTTCTTTGGCGCTGTCATCTCCAGAAATCCCCTCAATCAAACGCTGACCATTCAACATCCCGATGTAACTGCGGCGCAAACGGCTTCCTTGAAAGTGAAGTTGCAAGGCGTCACCTGGGTTTCGCACCTGATAGATGTCAGCGTCAACGATAACTTTGTCGGCCCGGTCAATTTTGAATTGCAAAGCAGCGGCGAAGCGACCTTCAGTCTGCCGCCAAGTCTGTTACGCGAAGGCGATAATAAAGTCACCTTGACGCCCAGAGGCGGCAACAGTGATATATCTCTGGTTGATACTCTGAGCTTGACCTATCCGCATAGTTTTGTTGCCGACAATAATTATCTGCGCGTCACCGCCAACGGTGGACAGCAACTCACCATATGGGGTTTCACCCAGGATGCCATCGAAGTTTATGACGTGACCAATCCCGTGGCGGTGCAAACCTTGAAAGGGCAAATGCTGAATCGCAACACGGCGACGGGCGTTGAGTTTGGCGTCTCGCTCATCTTGCCGGAAAAGAGTCAGCGCCAGCTTCTGGTCTTGACCCGCGACCGCGTTCGCAGCGTCTCGAATTTGTGCCTGGATACGCCTTCCAGTTTGCGAAATCCCAGCCTGGGAGCCGATCTGGTCATCATCACCTGCAAAGATTTTTTCACGGCCATCGAACCGCTGAAAGCCTTGCGTCAAAGCCAGGGACTGACCGTCAAGGTCGTGGATGTCGAAGACATCTATGACGAATTCTGCTACGGGCAAAAGACGCCTATGGCGATCAAAGATTTTCTCAATTACGCCAGCCACTCGTGGAAGCGACCGGTGCGTTATGCGTTGTTATTCGGCGATGCCAGCTATGACCCGAAGATGTTTTTGAACGGCAGCGGTTGCGATATGGTGCCGACCAAACTGGTGGACACGATGTTTATGGAAACCGCCAGTGATGATTGGCTGAGTGATTTCAATCAAGACGGCATAGCCGATGTCGCCATCGGTCGCTTACCGGCGCGCAATGCGAATGAAGCCAGTTTGATGGTCAACAAACTGTTGAACTATGCTCAGGTCAAACCGTCAAACGAGGTGTTAATGATTTCCGACATCAATGATGTTTACGATTTTGAGAGCGCCAACAACGTACTGCTTCCTTACCTGCCGCAAGATGCTAACGTCAACTTTGTCAAACGCAGCCAGATGAGCGACGCGGAGGCGCGCACTCAAATTCAGCAGCGCTTGAATCAAGGCACGCGCATCGTCAACTACAACGGTCACGGGTCGGTGAATTTGTGGCGCGGCAATCTGTTTACCGCCAGCGTCGCGTTAGGGCTGCAAAATAATCAGAGCCTGCCGATATTCGTCATCATGAATTGTTTGAATGGTTACTACCAAGACCCCAATCTGGAAGGCTTGGCAGAGAGTTTATTAAAAGCGCCGCAAGGTGGTGCCGTAGCCGCTTGGGCGTCGTCGGGGTTGACTTTCGCCGATGGGCAGGCCGCAATCAATCAGGAATTTTACCGCTTGCTGTTCAGCGGTCAGGCGCAAGGCTTGACCATCGGCGAGGCGGCAATGAGAGCCAAAGCTTCGACCACTGATCCTGATATTCGTCGCTCGTGGATTCTTTTCGGTGATCCTTCGATGCGTTTCCAATAAGGTCTCATCAGTGGGCTTGAGAAGAGAGGCAGCAGTCAAGTCTCTCTTCTCTTCGATCTTTGCAATTCAATTTTGCTTTTTCCGCCACTGGTGCAGACATCTTGAGACATTTAATAGGGGTTATCAGTGAATCTCTGCACCAGTGGCGGAACTATTTTTTTGATGACCACATTCCGCCTGCCGCGCCTGAACTTTGTGAGCCTGCCGATCTGCACAACAAAGCTTTTTTGGTAGTGCGAAAAAAGTAAGGCTCGACCGGCAACCAACTGCGCCGGTTTCGCTCTGTAGAAGCGACCTATGGTTTAGCTTCATAGGAACGACCTATATGCGCGGCACACCAAGATTCGGGAGATGAAACTTGGCGAACCGCCTGACTGTTCATCTCGTCGCGGCGCTCATACCGAATCTTGGTGTGCCGCGCATATAGCTATAGACAGGTCGCTCCTACAAAGCTACTTAGCTCGACTCTGTACAATTTCAAATTGAACAACACCAATCAAGCGCTGACCTTGCGGTTCGCGCCTGGAATTATTGAACTTCACCTTGTTGAGGTGAGATCCAATAATTCTAGGGGTTGAAAAAGCCAATGAAATCAGGCTGCTGCGCCTCTGAAAAATTTACTAACGGAGAGCCGAGGCGGTTTGGCCATTCGCCTGAATCCCCCCAACGGAGAGCCGAGGCAGTGAGGCCATTCATCTGAATCCCCCCAACGGCAGTTGGGGGATGCTTAAAGTCCAGCCTACACAACCTACAGTTCCGTGAAGACTCCCAAGGTGTTGTACGCTGTTGCGATAGATAGCACAATATCTTGATACCTTTCACGGAAGTCACGAGAGAATCTTAGTTAATTCTTCGCGGTGTTTCGTAGGTTGGACTTTAAGTATCCCCCAACTGCCGTTGGGGGGATTAGTTTATCGGTAGCAGCGTTTCGTAGGTTGGATTTTAACTATCCCCCAACTACCGTTGGGGGGCTTGGGAAAGGTTGCGCGGTATTTTGTAGGTTGGACTTTAAGCATCCACCGATTTCCATCGGGGGGATTCGTTTCTCGATGGCAGCGTTTCGTAGGTTGGATTTTAACTATCCCCCGATGGCAATCGGGGGATTAGCAAGGCGGCTTCGCCTCTGAAAAATGTACAAAGTCGAGCTTAGAGGGTGTCGCATAAATGGATATTCTGTCCAGATATTGTGTGTAATGGTTTAACCACCTACAATATATAGGTTGTTTCTGGAACTCTGCGACACGCTCTACTTACATCGAATTTCATTTGCCTACGACCACAACACCTGGTTGAGAGGCGGTCTGTAACCGCCATGTGACGGTCACAGACCGCCTCTCAATCAAGCGTACACCTCTGCAACCCGCTATAAGAATCGAGATGATTTTCGTCGGCAGAAAATTTTTCCAACTTTCTGCACCACGCCGCTCTCCAATTGGAGAATGCAGAACGTCATCCTCCTCCTGCAAACGGTTTGAACCAGTAGTTGTTTTTCTGAGGCCGCGTGAACGCTGAAGCGATCACCATCCATATTAGCCATCGTCTAGCGCGGCCTCAGATTTTTTCCCGTATAATTTCCCCGCTTGGTTTTTGATGGAATTATTTTCATAATGAAAGCGATTTATAGGAGTGTCGGACTGGGCGAAGCGAGGAGGGTTGCCGCACTTACCCAGACCGCACGATTGCCATCAAACATTTGCATGAGCCACGCACAGGAGGATTGAAAACCATGTCCATACGCCGATTGATTTTGGGGTTGATGATTGCGCCGTCACTCTGCGCGCTTATTTTTGCCGTGAACCATTCCCGCGCCGCATACTCGCCAACGCTTTCTATTGCAGCAACGCCGGAAGCCTTCGCCTCGCACACCGCGCCGGCAGCGGCGGCAGGACTGCGCTACCGGCTCGATGCCGGACAGAGTAAATTTACCGTTCACGCTTTGGTCGGGGGCTTGCTCTCATCCTTCGGCCACAATCACACCATAGCGATTCGGGAGTTTTCCGGCGACGCCGATCTCACGCCCAATACCATCGAACCGGCCTCTTTACAGATGACCATCAAAGCCGATTCATTGACCGTGACAGATAAAGTCAGCGCCAGCGATAAACAGGAGATCGAAACCAAGATGCGGAATGAAGTTCTGGAAACCGCACAGCATCCCAACATCATTTTCAAAAGCACCAACATCAGCGCCAGCAAAACCGCCGAAGGCCAATATGATACGCAAATCTGGGGCGATGTCACCTTGCACGGCGTGACCAAAAGCATCTGGTTTAAAGCGCAGATGAGCGTGAGCGGCAATACGCTGCGAGCGAAAGGCGATTTCGCTTTGCGCCAGAGCGAATTCAAAATCAAACCAGTTTCCGCCGCCGGGGGAACCATCAAGGTAAAAGACGAGTTGAAATTTTCATTCGAGATTGTCGCCGTCAAATAAAGAAAGAGGCTCGGTAAGCCAGCTTGACTTGACTTCAACTTTGCGATACATCTACCGATTGAACGGGAAGGAGGCCGCAACATGGCGCATCATCGAAGCCCTTTTGAAAGCGCAGTCGAACAGCAATTGCGGCGCGATAATGAAGCTTGGGTAGCGGCGCTCATCCACGGCGACACCGCTACTCTTGCTCGTTTGATGGATGCCGGTTGTATGTTTACCTATGCGTTGGAAGGTGATGATACAGCGCAGTTCATTGCCGATATTGAGAGCGGCGAATTGCAGGTGGCGGCGCTCAAGCGCGACCATGTCGAAGTCCGAATCTTCGGGTCAACCGGCGTGTTGCTTGCTCACGACGAGGCCGACTGGCATTACAAAGGCAGCCACATTCAAGGCCATTACCGCACCATGCAAGTTTATGCCAAACGCGAGGGCGAGTGGTACATCGTCGCCGTGCAGGCCAGCCCCATCGCCTCTCAATAAGGGGTGTCGCATCAATAGATGTTCTGTCTAGATATTGTATGTGATGGTGTAATCATCCACAACATATGGGTGGTTGCTGGAATTCTGCGACCCCCGCTCAATAAACGCCTCATTCACCCCGAGCCAGACGACCGAGCGCGCCGCTCGGATGCCATTGAGCATATTGCTCCATAGTCAATTCTTTGCGCGACTCCAAAGCTACAGACAGGGCGCACAACACATAAATTTTCGCCAGTATGCTGGCGCGAGGAACGATATTCAAAGCTCCGCCTTCGTTTTCGACTCCGGCATATAAAAAGACATCCGAGATTTTTGCCAGCCGCGAACGGCGTTGCCCGGAAACACAAATCACTTTGACGCCAAAGGCTTGCAACACCTCTACGGCGTGCAGCAATTCGGGCGTCGTACCGCTATTGGAAATGGCGATCAAGACATCTTCGGGGCGCACCTGTCCGGCAGAACCGTGTACGCATTCGGTGGCGTGCAGAAAATACGCTGGCGTGCCGGTGCTGGAAAACAGCGACGCGGTATAGCGCGCTACGTGTTCGGATTTGCCTATGCCGGTGAGGTGAACCCGTCCGCCGTTGGCTTCGCGTGCGAGAATCAAATCCACTCCAGCTTCGATGGCCTCGACTTCGGCGCGGGTTCGCAAGGCAGAGAGTTCTGCAACGATCAGTTCAAAGAAAGATTCGACTTCGGCGGCGGCTTTGACGCGAGGGTTCGGGCTTGCAGATTCGTGGTCATCGGCATGGGCTTGACCCTGGGTCAATGAAGAGGCGGCGGTCAATTGATTGGCTACGGCGCTTGCCGCAGCATTGCCGTTCCCTAGAACGTCATCGCGCTTACTTGCCATAGAGGATTCCTTTATAAATGGACAGATAGTTATATTGTCCCGTCTATCAACAGTCAAGCCGCCTACAGGATTAAAGGCCAAAGGCAAAACGAGTGCCTCCCGTCGTTGCTTTCAAAACCGGCGCAAGGCACCCCGGCACGGATAAATTTTGTCACTAGAGCCTATCGGATAAATGGATGTTCTGTCCAGATATTGTATGTGACGATTTAACTATCTACAACATATAGGCGATTTCTGGAACTCTGCGACACCCTCTAACGACCCAACCTGCTTTGCCCCGCAAGGGGTGTAGGAAATTAGCATAGGACGGTTGGCGTTTCGCTCTCGCCTGTCTTTGCCCCGCAGCGGTGTAGGAGAGTAGCCAGTGCGGTAGGCACTGGAGAAAGTTGAGCAAATTCTTCGCGCCCTGAAAGGGTGCAGGAGATGGATTGCTGCAAGCTTCCGGCGCTCTGTCAGAGCGCGACCGCCAAGCCGCCTGCGCCTTCCCGTGGCGCTACCACGGGCTAATCTCCTGTGCGCCTCTGGCGCAAAAACGAATTCCCGTGGCGCTACCACGGGCTACTCTCCTGTGTGCCTCTGGCGCAAAAACGAATTCCCGTGGCTTCACCACGGGCTACTCTCCTGTGTGCCTCTGGCGTAAAAACTAAGGGAAGGGGAAAAAAATATCATCCCATGATTCCCGTTGACAAGCGGTCTCTGACTAAGGAGGGGAAGAAAATATCATCCCATGATTCCCGTTGACAAGCGGTCTCTGACCGCTGCCTTGGCTCTTCTATGCGCCGACGGCGCAACAACGAAGCGACCGACAATGTTCAAACCGGTTGGGGAGTTACTAAATTTTACTTTCAAGGCGCGATGGCGATGACGCGAGCAGGGCTTCCCGAACCGCCTTCGATGGGCAATGCGCCAACAAAAATTACCGCACCGCGCGCTGGCAATTTATCCAGATTGGTCAAATTTTCCAAATGATACAAGCCGCTGCCGAGGGCGATGCGATGCCCTTGAAAATTTTTTGAGGGGCCGTAATCAATCGAAAGCGTGTCTATGCCGAGCGCCACAATCTTGGGGTTGCGTAACAGGTATTGAATCGCCTCTTCGGAAAAGCCCGGAAAATGCAGAACCCCGTTGGCATCGGCGTTGCGATATTTTTCCGCCTCCGCATAGCGTTTATCCCAGCCCGTCAATAACAACACGGCAGCGCCTTCGGGAATCGCGCCGCCCTTTTCAAACGCGGCGATGTCGGCGGCGCTCAATTGATAATCGGCATTGACTTCGACTTGTTTGCGTATGTCTAAAACCACCGCCGGAGCAATCAGGCGTTTGACCTTGACGCGCTCGATGGTCTCTTTCCAGACGATGAAATGTCCCGGCGCATCTATGTGCGTGCCGAAATGTTCCGGCATACGAAACGCGCCGCTGGCATAGCCGTCTTTTTTTATGTCGGAAAGTTTTTCGTAGCGAAAGGCATCGCGTTCGCCGCCAAAGGTCGGCGTCTTGTCATTGATGATATGAGTCAGGTCAATAATCTGCGCCTGCCCTTTCAAAGCGCGTTCCAATAAGCCTTCGCCATTGGCGGCGGCGGGTTTGGCGTCAAGCGCAGCCGCAGGCTTTTCAGGCTGCGCCGCACGCGCCGGAAACCCGCGTATGTAATGTATCAATTGTTTCATCTGCGTCGGCTTGAGGGTCTGTTTGAAAGACGGCATACCGCCGCGCCCGTTGGTGATGGAGCGCAACAAACGCGCCTCGCTGCGAAGCTTGTGAAAGGCCGGATCGGTAAAATTGGGAACCCCGTTGCCGCCTTTGCCGTCAGCCTTGTGACACATAGCGCACTTCTGCAAAAACTCTGCGGCAGCAAATCTATCATCGGCAACGGCAGTCGTCGTCGCGCCGGTCTTGGCGCTCTGGCTTCTGGTTTTGGTTTGCGCGCCAATGGCTGCCATTACGCCAAGCGTTAATAGCAAGACCACGGCAAGGCTGATTTTCAATTGCTTTCGTTTCATAAATCCCTTTGAAAAATTTTATTGGTTCTTGCGGCGAAGACCGTCGCTTGGCGCTTAGGATGGTGGATGAAATAAAGTGCAAGTTTAGAGTTACGCCTTTAGGCGTGAAGCGTCTGCGTCAACTCACGCCTTTAGGCGTAACTCTGAACCTCAAGAATTGCGTCTTATTTCATCCACCATCCTTACAGAATTTCTCTTTCGTTGCCGACGCGCCGCGTGATGCGTTCGCGGTCGAGAAATTCCAACAACGGAATTGCGTGCTTGCGCGACAGTCCGCCGGTCAAATCCTTGAACACGGCAACATCCATTTTCGGGTTGACGGTTTTCTGCGAACGAACCCGCTGTTTCAATTCTTCGATCACTTGCTGATGGAAAACAAAATCGCCGATGCGCGTGATGCGGCGTTCGGCTAACAACAGATTATAAAACTTTCGCGCCAAAGTGACCGGCAACTTCAACCCTGCGGCAATCTCTTCGAGCGTCCCTGCCTGCAAGCCTGCCGCCTTGAAAGCGGCTTCCAGAGCCTGTTTGGTGTCGGCATCCGCGCCGCTGACGGCGGGCGTATGCGAAGTCAGACGCAGCATATCGCGTTCGGCAATCAGTTTTTTTTCATCGGCAAGGCGAGTGATGACCGAGCGAAAAATTTCCGCTTGGAGCGCGCCAAACAGACGTTCGCGCACTTCTTCACGCCCGACACCTAACGATAAAGGCTCGCGTTTATGATGCGCGGCCAATAACGCCTGCACCTGCGAAAGCAAGTGATGATAGGCTTGCGTAGCAATCAACAGCAGCGGCGCTTTGGAAATTTCGACAACGCGCTTTTCGCTTTTCAGGGCGGCGGCAATTTCGTCTATCTGCGAATCGGTAGCCCCAGACCGTGCGGCAATCGTGTTGGCGTTCATCGCCTGTTCGCCCGCCATCTCTATAAAAATCGCTACGCGCTCGCGCAAACTATCGGCCTTTTCTAAACGCGCCAACCAGTCTCGCGCCGTAGCCTCGCGCAGCCGATGCTTGTGCGGCAGCGCATCCAGAATGACGCCGCCGCCGATAGTGATTTGCGGCGAATAACTGCGAATGATGAAGCGGTCGCCGGGCAAAGCGGCTATCGGTTCTTCAAGCCGCAGTTGCACGTAATCACTAGCGCCCGGCGCAATCCCCTCTATGGCGGATAGCGAATGACGGATGGTGGCTTGACCTTCATGATTTTTGTACGGTTGCGGAGTTGGCCGATGAATCCCCGGTTGCTCTTGGGAATCCGCTCTCCGCAATTCGCTATCCGCCATCAAGGAGACTCTGGCCATCACCTCGCGGGTTTGATGATGCAAACGGACGCGGGCGCGATGCGTCAAAGGACGCGGCGCACCGGCCAGTAAATCAAGGCGCACATCAAGCATAGAAGTGGTTTGCAAGCGTCCCACCAGCGTCAATACGCTGCCGCGTTCAGCCTGCTCTTTGCTGATGCCTTGCAGATTCACGGCAGTGCGTTGACCGGCATGAGCAACTTCGGTGTTGCGCCCGTGAGTTTGCAGATTGCGTACACGAGTGCGTGCGCCTTCGGGCAAGACTTCGATTTCATCGCCGTTTTTCAACTCTCCGGCAATCAAGGTTCCGGTCACCACAGTGCCGAATCCTTTGATAGAAAAGCTGCGGTCAACCGGCAGACGTGGCGTTGCCGTAAGGTTTTTGGGCTGCAGGTCAGCCGCCAATTTGACCAGCGCGGTTTTTAATTCATCAAGTCCCGCGCCGGTGCGGGAACTGACGGCAATAATCGGCGCGTCTGCGAGGAATGAACCTTGCACGAAATCTTCGACTTCGGCTCTGGCCAATTCGAGCAGTTCTTCATCCACCAAATCAGCTTTGGTCAAAGCGACCAATCCGCTTTGTACCTGCAACAAACGACAAATATCAAAATGCTCGCGGGTCTGCGGCATGATGGATTCATCCGCCGCGACGATGAGCATCACCAAATCGAGGCCGTGCGCTCCGGCCAGCATATTTTTGACGAAGCGCTCGTGCCCTGGCACATCTACAAAACCGAATTGCAACTCGCCTATGGTCAAATCGGCAAAGCCTATATCTATGGTGATGCCGCGTTGCTTCTCTTCCTTGAGGCGGTCTGCATCCACCCCCGTCAAGGCTTTCACCAGAGCGGTTTTTCCGTGGTCAATATGGCCTGCTGTGCCGACGATAATATTTTTCATCATGATAGTTGTTCGCCTCAAGATACATGACCGATTGGAAGCGCGTCAAACTTGATAACGCTGATTAAGCGGCTGGCACGGAGCCGAAATTCATGAATTTACGATTCTTGATTTTGACCAATCGAGCCGCTATACTGCGCGCTATCACGGCCTTCAAGTCGCCGGTCATCCATTCTTTATCTTGGCGTACTTGCGAAAGGGATTGAGAAGAAGGCATTATCAGGCCAGAGCTATTTCATCGAGCTTGACGAAATAATTTGAGGTAGGCGGAAGCCAAACATTATGAATTTTGAATGCCCGCAGTGCCATGCTCCGGTTGCGCCCGAAGGCCAGCGATTCTGTAATCGTTGCGGACAGGATTTGCATTCCTACTATGCCGCTCAAGGAATCGTAATTGGCAATCCCTCGGCGGAAGTTGCCCAAGCGGCTTTGAGTGCGCCAGCGGAAGAGGTGCAGACGCTGGAGATCAATTCGGCGATTGCTGTCGTCAATCAGGAGATTCCACCCAATAATCAAACCGTAGTGATAGATATGCTGGAGACCACCCAGCCGACCCCGCCGCCGGATTCAACCGTGCCACACAAAGCCGTATTGCGAATCGTCTTGCCGACCAGCGATGTCTTTGACCGCGAACTCGCCAAGCTCGAAACCCAAATCGGCAAAGGGCCGCGCAATGACATAGTGATTGCCGACCCCGCCGTATCAACGGCTCATGCGGTGATTCGCGTGGAAAACGGCGGCTATACGATACGCGACATCGGCAGTCGCAACGGCACTTCAGTCAACGGCAAACGCCTCGTCGCAGCGCAACAGTTGAATCACGGCGACGTGATTGGCATGGGCGTCACGCGGTTGACTTTTCGCTTCGCCGATTACAGCGAAACCGGCATGATTCAAATGCCCGATACCACCGCTGTCGGGCAGGTCGCGCCGCTGCCGGTGACCGAAGACGCGCTGGCATATGCGTTGGTGACGGAAAAATTATTGACGCAAAGCGATGTGGACAACCTTCGCGGTGCTGCCGCAAGAGGGCGTAGATTGTATCGCACCTTGATTGAAGAAAAAGTGATCAGCGCTGACAAGCTGCGCGATTTGATGAGCCGCGCTTTTCAAATTCCCATCGTTAATTTGCAGGAGGCGGAAATAGAGGAAAGCTTGATCGCCAAATTTCCGATCAAGCTGGCGCTGGCTGCCTGGGTTTTTCCCGTCAGTCAAACGGCGCAACAACTGACGCTGGCGGTTGCCGACCCCACCGATGTTCAAGCTCTCGATGAAGTCAAACAGCGAGTGCATCCGAAAGTCCTCATACGCCTGGTGACTGCCGGTGAAATGGTCGAGCGATTGGAACGCCATTATGGCCCCAAACTGGTTGGCGTCTTGCCCAGCGGCGACCAGATTGAATACCCAATCAACCAACACGAAACCGAAATCGGCAAGGCGGCGCACAATCACATTATTTTGACCGACCCGACAGTGAGCAACACCCATGCGATTATTTTGTTTCGCGATGGCGGTTACAGCATAGTGGATTTGGGCAGTCGCAACGGCACTTTTGTCAATGGCGAACGCTTGACGACGCACGCACGCACCTTGAAGCACGGCGACAGCATACAGATGGGGCAAACCGTATGGACGTTCCGCAATACCGCAGAGACGCCCGAAAATGTTACGGCGATTTTATCGCCCGCAGCGCTGGAAGAAGTACGTCGGCGTTCCATCCCCGCCGATCAAGCGCAGTCAACTTTCGATCAAGAGTTGGCGGCTCCCATCGCCTTGCCGGTAACGCCTCCACACGCGCCGCCGCTGCAAGAACCGCCGCCACAGGCATCGCCTGGCGGTGCCATCGAGACAGAGCCAGCGGATGAAGTGGACGACAAAGGCAAAAAGAAAAAGAAAAAAGAGAAAGAAAAAGACAAAGAGAAAGAGCGCATTAAAGCGGCCTATATACGCGCCATCGGCGGCATACTGGCAACCGTGATGAGCGCGGTACTGACCGTAGTTTTAACCATTATGGTCATGCGCTCCGGCGGCTCCAACAGCGGCTCAAATGCCAACAACGGCAAGATTGAGTTAAGCAAAAAAGGGCATCCGAAATTGAAGTTGGCGGCGGCTACTCCTGGCAGCGCTTTTGAAGGCGGCAAATTTGAAGCCTCCGGGGCGGTGCAAGTTCCCAATGCGGAAGGCGTCTATTTCGTGGACAACGGAAAATCGGCAGAGATTTACTGGATGCCGATCAATGCCAATGGCAATCAGGCCGGTCCCATTAAACCGATAGTCTTTGGTGCCAAGGTGGATGACCCGGAAAGCATCGCCTACGGCGGCTCGTTCTTCTACCTCATGAGTTCGTTATCGCATCCAGAGGCCGGCGACGAGAATTGTTTGCTGCGCTTCACCTTGGACCCTTTGACGCAGGCGGTGCAGGGGCAACCGGAAGTCATGACGGGGATACGAGATTTTCTCGTCGCCAACGTGCAGGAGTTAAAAGCGGTGGCAGCTTTGCCCTACAATGAAGGCGGCATCAACATCGAAGGGATGGCTTGGGACGCCGTGCATGACCGGTTGATTTTAGGCTTCCGTTCGCCGGTGGTAAACGGCAATGCTTTGCTGGTGCCGATCAAACTGCGCGACCCGCGTGGCGCGTTTACGACGCAAAATTTAATCAGCGAACCGGCCATGCTGATTCCGCTGGGCGGCTTGGGGATTCGTGACATTCAATACGACAGCCGCGCCGGAGCCTTTTTGATTATCGCCGGAGCCGAGGCGCAAGGCGAAGTAAAAGATTTCGCCCTCTATGAATGGACGGGCGAAACCGATAGCAGCAAACCCGATGCCCTGCCGCAGGAGTTATCGAAACTCGAAGCCAAGATGAAGCCCGAAGGCGTCGCCCGAGTCAAGATTGGCGGACGCGATTTCATCCTTATCACCGGTGATGCCTCAAGCTTTCTGAAAATTGATCTACAGGAAGGCCCATAAAATGAAGTGCCAGAAACGAAGCGCCAACCTCCTGTCTAAGCTCGACTTTGTACAATTTCAAATTGAAACACACCAATCAAGCGCTGACGTTGCGGTTCGCGCCTGGAATGATTGAACTTCACCTTGTTGAGGGGAGGTTCAATAATTCCAAGTGCTGAAAAAGCCAATGAAATCAGGCTGCTGCGCTGCTGAAAAACCTAGCAACTGCGAGCCGAGGCCGTTAGGCAATTCGTCTGAATCCCCCAACGGGAGCCGAGGCAGTTTGGCAATTCGTCTGAATCCCCCCAACGGCAGTTGGGGGATGCTTAAGTTGGGGGATGCTTAAAGTCCAGCCTACACACCCAGCAAGCAAAGTTTTTTTGCAATCCCCCCAACTGCCGTTGGGGGATACTTAAAGTCCAACCTTGAGCCTCGGGCAAGGTTGGACTTTAACCAATCCCCCCGATGGCAATCGGGGGGATTGGTTTCTCGTTGGCAGCGTTTCGTAGGTTGGACTTTAAGCATCCCCCGACTGCCGTCGGGGGGATTGGTTGAGGTTGCACGGCGTTTCGTAGGTTGGGCTTTAACCATCCCCCGACTGCCGTCGGGGGGATTGGTTGAGGTTGCACGGCGTTTTGTAGGTTGGATTTTAAGCCTCCCCCGACTGCCGTCGGTGGGATTAGCAAGGCTGGTTCGCCTATGAAAAAATGTACAAAGTCGAGCTAAGGATGGTGGATGAAATAACCTACCAGACTTGAGTGCTTTTCCCCTGCCTTGTACGGGCGACCCTAATTCGCACTCGTCCCAAAACTCTTTCGTGACGATTTTCCCCTGCCCTGTACGGGCGACCACCGCAGGGTTGCCCATACAAGGTTGCACTTGATTTCATCCACCATCCCAAGGCTCTGGGTTTGAAGGTCAGACGCCGAAAAATTTCTCCTTTCGCCCCTCGTGGAACCCCTACCAGCGTGACCCAATTATTGGCTCAGTTGGTCATTGATAAAGAGAGCAAAACGCTTTTTTATCTTCCCTGAGTGTGCGCTTCCCGCCGATTTTTTTTACTTTTGCAAAAACCAACTTGATGCACTATGATGGGCTTTTAATATTCATAACCATTTCAGCACTGATAAAAAAGTTCGAGTGACCTCTACATGATGCGTTGGTAATTTCTTTCGCAGGCAAAAAGCCCTGTCCCCCGGTTTTTCTGAATCAAATTTGAGCTAGGAAGTTTTATGTCGAAAATTTTTCTTCCCGAGGCGATATACAATGGGCAAGCAAAAATCTTGATCATTGATGACGAGCCGAATGTGCTGTCCGTTCTGTATTCGCTGCTCTCCGACCGCCACGACTGTAAAACGGCCTCTTGTGCTACCGAGGCGCTGGAACTATTTCGCGAAGATAAATTCGATCTGATTCTCTCCGACATTTTGATGCCGGGCATGAGCGGCCTGGAATTGTTGGAGGTCATCAAACAGAGTGAAGATTGTCCAGTCGTCATCTTTATATCGGGCAACCTGAATATTCAAAGCGCTATTGATGCCATGCGGCGCGGCGCTTTCGATTATGTCACCAAGCCGTTTAATCTGGCCGATGTCGAAGTCGCAGTGGACAAGGGGCTGCGTCATCAGGCGCTCATCAAATCGAATCAGCAATACGAAAGACATCTGGAAGAACTGGTCAGCCTTCGCACCTATGAACTGCGCCTGACCAACAACAATCTCAACTCGACGCTGGAAAAATTGTACCTCTCGTATCGCGCCACCCTGCAAGCCTTGGCCAAAGCCTTGGAAGCCCGCGACGCCGAAACCAAAGGCCATTCGGAGCGCGTCGTCGCTTTCTGCATCGCGCTGGGCAAAAAGATTGGCATTGGCGGACGCGATTTGATTACCTTGGAACACGGCGCGTTGCTGCACGACATCGGCAAAATCGGCGTCCCCGATGGCATCTTGTTAAAGCGCGGGTCGTTGACCGATGAAGAGTGGGACCATATGCGCCGCCACGTTGAATTCGGTGCCAACATTCTGCACGGCATAGATTTCCTCAACGGCGCTAGAGAGATTGTGCAACAGCATCACGAACGCTTCGATGGCAGCGGCTATCCGAACGGCTTGGGCGGCAATCAAATCTGTCAAGGGGCGCGCATCTTTGCCGTAGCCGATGCCGTGGATGCGATAACCTCAGACCGCCCCTATCGCAAAGGCAAACCGTTTGAAGCCGCCGCCGATGAATTAATTAAATGCGCCGACAAACACTTCGACTCCGAAGTGGTCAAAGCCTTCACCGAAGTGCCGATGGATTCGTGGCGCGAGTTGCGGCAGATGGCGCTTGAACCCGGCGGCATGATCCGCGACCCCAACTCCGGCGCGGAGGTAAAAAATTCGTTGTTATCAATGGCAGGAGAAAAACTCATCAACAGCTTGACTAAAGAATAATTGTACAATGGAAAAACCGACTACGGATTCTCACTCCTCATCCTCGGCAAAAAGAATGAATGCCGCTTTAGACGATAGAGAACGTCTCATTCGTAAAATCAGCACGGCGATTCATAGCTCGCTGGATTCCGACATGGTTTTGCAAACCATCGTCACGGAATTGGGGACGGCCATCGGCGTGTGCCGTTGCCGCATGGCGTTATTCACTGAAACGCCGCTGCCCGATGAACTGCCCATCACTCACGAATACATCGCCGCTTGCTGCGCCCATCGCACGCCGCTACCCAAAACCATCTTCACCAAAAACAACCCGGCCTTTGATTGGGTGCTGTCTTCGGAAGCGCCCTTCGCGGTCACCAATACTTTTCGCGATCCCAAACTCGGACACCTGACGGGCAAATATACCGCCTCTAAAATTCACTCTCTGCTGTCGCACGCCATTCGTCTCGATGGCAAACCCATAGGCATCTTCTCGCTGCACAAATGCGAAGAGTACGCCTGGCAGCCGTGGGAAGTCGAAGTCGTGCAGGCGGTCACCGAACAAGCCGCCGTGGCGATTCGCCAAGCGCAGTTATACAAGGAAGCAACCGAAGCGGCGACCCGCGCCAAGCTGGTGAATCAAATCGTCGCCTCCATTCATGGCTCGTTAAATTTGGACGTGATTTTACAGACCGCCTCCTATGAACTGGGGCGGGCGCTGGGCGCAAATCGCGCTTACTTTTGCGCCCTGTCACCCGACGAAGCCAACATCGTCGCGCAATATGTTACCGATCCGGCGTTGCACCTGCGCTCGCTACGGGTTGAACCGAATAATTACATCGTCGAGTATCTGACGACGACGCGCCAAACTCTGGTCATAGATAACCTGCAACAGTTCCTCCATGACCATCCCGAAATTCTGGCGCGGGTAGAGGCGTGGCAACATAATCTACAGACCAAAGCGGTGATGGATTGCCCGATCTTCGTGGATGATAAACTCTGGGGCCTTATCGTCATCAGTCAAACCGATCACCCTCGCAAGTGGTCGAAGTACGAAATCGAATTGGTCGAAGCAGTCAAAGCGCAAGTGGAAATCGCCATCAAACATTGCCAGCTCTTTGAAGAAGCGCAACAAGCAATGAAGGTCGAGGGCTTGATTCGCCAGATTACGCAGAGCATCAACCAGACCAGCCGACTACAGGATATTTATCGCACCGTGGCGCTTGAGTTGGGCAATTGTCTGGCGGTGGATGCGCTCATCATCAGCCGCCTGGACACCAAACAACAACGCTGGAATCTGGAGTGCGCCTATCGTCAGGGGCTGGTTTATACGCCCTCTACCTCCTCTTACTCGACCGCTGAAATACAGGGCTTGACCGATATGGTCAAAGACGGCTTTGCGGTCTGCAACGATGTCGAACAGGACAGCGCCGTCAAACCGTATCTCGAAAATCTCCTGCGCCCAGGCCAGATACGTGCTTTCTTAACCGTGCATCTACAGTATCCCGAATCGCCCACCATCACCATCAGCGCGCTTTCTAAAAGGCAACCGCGACGCTGGACGGAGCAGGAAAAAATCATCATGCGGGCGGCAGTCATACAGATGATCAACGCCGTGCAGCGCGCCGAATTATTCGAGCAGGTATCACGCGGCAAAGACCAGTGGGAATCCACTTTTGATGCGCTCAACGACGGCTTGATGATCTTCGACAAAAACGGTTTGTTGAGTCGCGCCAATGAAGCGGCGGCAGCTTTGGAAGGCGCGGCTATCGTTGACCTCATCGGTCGCCAGTGCTGCACTCTGATGCAGCCGATTGAATCCGAATCCTGCAAAGTGATGCAGGTGATTGACACCGGCATACCGGTCACTTTTGATCTCACCCCGGAAAAATTATCGCGTCCGGTGCTGATCACGATTTCGCCTATACGAAAAAATTTTTCGACGCTCGCGCAGAACGGTCACGGTCAGCTTACCGTCAAACCGGAAACGGAAGTATCGGGCGCGGTGTGCATCATCCGCGACCTGTCGGAACTGCGCGCCGCCGAAGCTTCGGCTCGCGCTCAACGCAACTTCCTGGTCAAACTGATTGAACACGCCAACGATGTCATCTTCGCGTTATCAACCGAAGGCAAGTTAATCTGGTGCAACGAGCAATTCGTAAGAAGCACCGGCGTGGCGCGCAAAGATTTATTTGAATTCGGCTATCTGCAATTCGTCGCGCCGCATAATCGCACGCTGATGCACCAACATTTTCAGCAGGCGGTGTCGGGAGAACCGCAAACCGTTGAGATGAAGACGGTCAACCGCGCCGGAGATGAACGCCTGTTGTTGGTGACCTTCACGCCGATCTTCGACGAAGGCCGTATCACCAGCCTGCTATTAATCGCCCGCGATATTACCGAAGAAAAATTGGCCAGCGAGCGCGCCGCGCAAGCCGAAAAAATGCGTGCGCTGGGACAGATCACCGCTGGCGTGGCGCATAATTTCAACAACATTCTCGCCGCCATTCTCGGTCACGCGCAGTTGCTGAAACGCAATGCTAAAGACGAACGCCTGGCCGCCCAGGCCGGAATCATCGAACGCGCCGCGCTGGACGGGGCCGAGATGGTCAAACGCATACAATCTTTCGGCAATCAACAAAAAGACACCGGCTATGAATTCGTGGACATCAATCAACTGGTGCAGGACTCCATCAACCTGACCAAAGTACGCTGGCAGGATGAAGCCCAGGCACGCGGCATTTTTTATGAAGTCGCGTCCGACTTGAAACCGTTGCCGATTGTGCGCGGCTCGTCTTCGGAAATCCGCGAGGTCTTCGTCAACATGATGTTGAATTCGCTCGACGCTATGGCGGGCGGCGGGTTATTGCATATCTCCACTTCGGCCACTAAAGAGTTCGTCGCCGTACAGTTCATGGACAGCGGCGTGGGCATGAACGATGACGTGAGAAGACGCATCTTTGAACCCTTCTTCACCACCAAAGGCCCTTCCGGCACAGGGCTGGGGCTGGCCGTCAGTTATAGCGCCATCGAACGCCACGGCGGCAATATCGAAGTCGAAAGCATATTGGGACAAGGCACTACGTTTACCATCACTTTGCCGGTGGCCGATACCAAAAACGCCATCGCGCCGCCCCCCGAACAGCAACAGGATTTCCACACCGCTTCGATGAGCATACTGGTCATAGACGATGATCATCATGTGCGTAGCGCGATGGTGGGAATGTTGAACAGTTTAGGGTATCGCGCCGAAGAGGCCGAAGGCGGGGCGCAAGCCCTAGCACGCATGGAGCGCGAAAGTTTTGAACTGGTGTTGACCGATTTATCTATGCCGGGAATGGATGGCTGGGCGGTGGCGGCGGAAGTCCGTCGGCGCTGGCCACAAATCAAAGTCGTCATGATTACCGGCTATCGCTCAACCGATCAACGCTTCAGAGATAATATGGGCTTGCTGCACGATATTATTTCCAAGCCGGTGCGCCTCGAAGAATTGAGTCTCAAGATCAATCAGTTGATTACCAAAGACTAGCGTCGGCGCGCTCGTGCCAGCCCCTCGTCATCATCATCATCCGCGTCCGCCAAGTTACGCTTGTCGGTTTTGCATTCGCGCTCTCCTTGTCGCTGTCAACCGTCGCTTGCTAAAATTCACTGGTTGAAACCGCGCTTCGCTATCGGCGTTAGAACTTCAGGAGGTCAGCAGCTTGGCAGGATGAGCAGCCCTTTGCAACCATCTGCACAACTTCACTTTGAACAAGGATGTATTGATGAACAGAAGGATATTTTTTCTCAGCCTAACTCTCTTCTACGTACTCACAACCTTTCAAACTTATGGCTTCGCGCAAGGCGGCGGCGACACTCGGCGGCGCACCGTTGCGGTCACTTATTTGAAAGACCCCGTTAAGGTCATCCTTGCCGGCACTACGCTCAGACCGACCGCACGGGGCGAGGCGACGGTGGAGCGCTGGCGCAAACGCAACGAAAGCGAAATTGATATTACGATTGAAAACCTGATTCCCGCCTACAACTTCGGCAGCGATTTCACGACCTACGTTTTATGGGCGATTACTCCAGCCGGACAGGTGGACAATTTGGGCGAGTTCCGTTTATCGGGCGGCACCGGGCGTTTGAAAACCGCTACGCCGCATCAGACCTTTGCCATGATTGTCACCGCCGAGCCGCATTATCTGGTGCGTCTGCCTTCGCGCATGGTGGTCTTGGAAAATCTCACGCCCAACTCCAAAAACGTCAACGTGCAGGTTTCCGATGTTTATTTCACCGGCGATTCCGGCAAATACTACAGCAACGACGCCGCACCGGCGTTGGCCGAACGCGATTATGATAAAACCCCTATGGAGTTGTTGCAGGCGCGCCGCGCTGTGCAGATTGCCAAACTCGCAGACGCCGAACGCTTCGACCCGGACGATTACATCTCTTCATTCAATTCGTTGAGCCAGGCCGAAGCCGCCTTCAAACGCGGCGCTTCGGTTCACGATGTCGGACGCATCGCCCGCGAGTCCATCACCTTTGCGGTGCGCGCCCGCGACATCAGCGAAGAGAAAGCCCTCGCCGCCGCACGGCGCGCCGAAATTGCCAGACGCGATAATGAGTTGCGTCGCGCCACGGAAAACGCTTCCGATTTACAGGAACAGGTCAGCGATTTGACGGCGCGTTTGAAAGGTTCGGAAATCGCTCGCGCCAATTCGGATGAGCAGTTGGGACGCGCAATGCGCGAGACCGCCGAAGCCAAAGTGGAGAACCGTGGGCTGCAAAACGAGAATGATCGTTTGCACGAAGAGAACGCCCGTCTGGTCAGAGAGTTGAACGATACCAAAATGCAGTTGTCCACGCTGCAATCGCAGGTCGCGGCACAGAACCTTAAAATCAACGAAGCCGCTTCGCGCACCGAAGCCCTCGAACGAGCCGAGCGCGAAAGAGAGAAGGCCGAAGCTCGGCGCAGAGATTTTGTCGCGCTGCAAGCGGCCTTGTCCTCCATTGTCACGGTGAAGCCGAACGGCAACGGCTTTATAGCGATCTTGCCGGATCATTTTTTCGTCACCAATCAATCGTCTCTGGCGTTGAAGGCAAAAGCCAAAATTGATGCCTTGGCGCAAACCCTCGCAGCGCATCCCGATGTGGTCTTCAGCATCGAAGGGCATTCGGACAATCGGCCCAACGCCGAACTATTGGCTTCGGGCCGCGCTCAAGCGGTGGCCGAGTACGTGGCCGCTTCAGGGGTTTCGCGCACCAATTTCAAGGTTGAATCACGCGGCGCATCCATGCCGATTTCGACGGCCAAAACTCTCGCCGCCAAAGCCCAGAATCGCCGCGTCGAATTGATTTTTATTGCGCCTTGATTGATCTTTCTTAAAGTTGCTTTTCCGGCTGCTGGTAAGATAAAGCTTAACGGCAGCCGCGCTTCCTTGCTGTCGCTCACAGCGCAGACGTATTAAGTCAGACACCACCGACAGTGCCGGTGGCTTGATGAGTGGGGTCGTCTCAAAGGCGATCCCCCTTGCCAATTAGCTCTTTGACATCACAACCGTGTGATGCCGTGAATCGCTTCAAAATAGTCCGCTTCCATCGCTACCTTCTTGATTGCGAATGTAACGCCGGATTTGCTCTTCGTTGCAGCCTACGGTTGACACGGCATCGCCTCGCGCCCAGAAACTTTCGCCATTAAAGTTGCGCTCTTTGCCTTGTAAACGGGCGATGGCTATGGCGCTTTTGCCCTTCAAGAAACCGCTCACCGACGACACCGCGTGCTTGGGCGGAATCTCTATGCACATATGGACGTAATCTGCCATCAAGTGCCCTTCGATGATCTGACATTCTTTCTGCCGCAGTTGATCGCGTTCTTGGTTCAACACGCGAAACTATTGGGCGTGGTGAAAGCCAAGCGCAAGCGACATCGAGAACGGGAAGCACAAAATCAGATGATCTGGAACGGCTTAACTTGACACCCATGCCACAGAGGGTCGCCCGTACAGGGCATGGGAAAATTACTCAAGTCTTGCACTTGATTTCTTTCACAATTCTTAAAGGTGATGGAATTGATTTCTCATCACGGTAATTGCTGTTCTCTTGTTTCACTTTTCACTATTCACTATTCATTTTTTAATTTATGCCATCTGCAAAAACTCATGATTTCATCACCTTCGCTCTGGCCGTGCCGACCGCATTGGTCAGCTATTATTTCACCGGCAACTGGACGCTGACGTTAATCACTACGGTTGCCATGCTGTTCGGCGGCTTGATGTTCGGCCCTGATCTCGACATACAGAGCAAGCAATACACACGTTGGGGGCCGCTGCGTTTTATCTGGTGGCCGTATAAAGTGGCGCTCTCGCATCGCTCACGCTTTTCGCACGGCATCGTCTTCGGCACCTTGATTCGCATCGCCTATTTTTTAATTGTGGTGTCGCTGCTGCTCGCCATCGTGTTGTTTGCGCGAGAAAAATATCTGCATCATCGCGTCAACGGCGTCAGCGAAGTTCAAGATGCCTTCACCTACATATGGGAAATCCTCAAGCCCATCAAACGCAATTACCTGATTGCCGCCTTCGCCGGTTTGTGGCTGGGCGCAGCCAGTCACACGGCATCGGATGTTTTAGGCTCGTTTTTCAAAAGCGTGAAAAGGTCTTTCTAACGCCTCGACCTCTCTCCATAAAAAAAGGCGCATCGGTTGCAGTACCGATGCGCGAGATTACAGGAGGATACGAGAGAGCTAGAAAATGAACTTCAGAGCGAACTGGATTTGCCTGGAGGAGCCGGAATCACCGGTCGCAAAGCGCGTGTTGGTGATGACGCCAAAGGTCGTGCTGCCGACCTGCGCCACTCGACCCGGCTGACCGAAATTGGCGTGATTGAAAATGTCGAAGACCTCGGCGCGAAATTGCACGCGCAGGCTTTCGGCAATCTTGGTATTTTTCAACACCGAAAAATCGGTATTGGTGAACCCCGGCCCGATGATGACATTGCGACCGAGATTGCCAAAGTGAAAGACATTGCCGCTGGCTACAGGCAGCGCAAAGACCGACCCCGCCGGACAACCACCGGGCGCACGCGGGTCGCAAACTTTGTTGGTGAACCACTGCGTCACGCGACCGAGAGTTTGAATATTGCCCACCACATCAGGCCGCAAAGTAGCGATGCCGGTCAGGGCGGCGATGTTTGCGCCACCGATGGTGGTGCCGGGAATCGCCAACGGATTGCCTGCCAGTATATTTACCGGATTGCCGCTTTGCAGTTGCACGATGGTGGACAACTGCCAGCCTTCAACCAGACGATTGCCTTTGAAAGGCAACTCGTACAACCCGCTGATGACGAAGCGATGGCGCGCATCATAGTCCGAAAGCCCACGGTCGCCGCGTATATTGTTGCTGTCCTGCACCACCACGCCTTGCGAGTTCAGCGAATTGTAATCGAGCGATTTCGACCACGTATAAGAGGCATTGAACTGCAATCCACGCGCCAGCCTTTGCTTGGCCGTCACCCACAAGGCGTTGTAGTCGGAGTTGCCGCCGCTATCAACCTGTATGATATTGCCCACCGCAGCGCCGGGGAGAATGGCGCTGCTGGTGGCAATCGTCGGGAACGGACGCACCCCGTTGCGGAGTTGATTCAGATTGCGCGAGATTCGCAAATGCGTGCCTTTCGAGCCGATGTAGCCAACTTGTAGTCCCAGACTTTTGGTGATTTCGCGTTGGACATTCAAATTCCACGATTGTATATAGGCATTGTTGAATTCGCTGTTGACCGCCGCAGGAGCCAGCCCTGCAGCACCCGCTGTCGTCAAAGCGTTATCGAAACGAATCGTGCCGTTAAAGGTAAGCGGCGTCGCCAGCGGCGGATTCGAAGCCGTGCCGGTTACCAGGTTGGTCACCGGTTGATCGGCGAGTATCGCATAGCCGCCGCGCACGCTGGTCTTGCCGTCATTGAACGGGTCCCAGGCGAAACCGACTCGCGGTTGCAGATTGTGATTGGTTTGGTAAATCTGCTCCAGCCCGTTGCCGACGCGCACCAAAGCCCTCTGCTTAGGGTCAAACGATACGAAGCGATTGAAGCGTTCGGTGGGCGACATGAACCAGTCATAACGCAAGCCCAGTTCCAAGGTCAGGTTCGGCTTGATCTTCCAATTGTCTTGCGCGAAGAAACCGAGCGCGCCGGTGGCAATGCTGCTCGACACATCGCCTATGGTGACGTTAAAGCCATTGGCCGTGCCTCTGAGAAAATCGGTGGCGCTGGCAAAATTGAACGCGCCGTTGTTCTTATTAAAATTGTTATTCAGGAAACGACGAAATTCGCCGCCGAATTTGAGCGAGTGATTGCCTTGCAAAAGGCTCGCCGTATCGGCAGCAACGAAAGTCATATCGCCGCGCCCTTGTGGAAAGCCCGCCGGGCCGCCGAAGTTCAAACCAATGCCGCCTATGGAAATTTGCGGCAAGCCTATGGCTTCGCGTATGCCGTTGTTGATGCCGAAATCGGCGGGGTTGAGCAGCGCGTTCGGCGTAAAGGTGATGTGTATGCGATTGAAGCCGAAGCGCGCTTCGTTCACCAACTTCGGCCCGAAGGTATGGGTTTCATTGAGGGTGAAAATCTGGCGGCGTGATTGCCGGGTGTCGCCGAATCCGGGAATCGTGTTGCCTTGCAAATTCGGCTCGCCGCGCCGGTCACGTTGAAAGGCATAGTAGCCGTGTATGCGGTCGTTTTTGCCGAGTATGTGGCTGACATCGCCAGTCCACTGGTCTATATTGACCGGCGCGGTGTCAGCGCCAAGAAAGCGATCCAATGGAGCATTGGCGTGGGGGATGAAGTCAAGCAATTTTTTTGCCACAGGGTCGGTGACCAGCGCTCTTTGGGCTTCGCTCAAGACGCCGCTGTTTAAGGTCAAGCCCTGACGCTGGCGCAAGCCTTCATAGCTGAAAAAGAAGAACGATTGATCTTTGCGAATCGGGCCACCGAAAGCGCCGCCGAATTGATTGCGCTTGAACGGCGGTTTGGTGCGGTCAAAAAAGTTGCGCGCATCCAACGCCTCGTTGCGTATGAACTCGAAGGCTTCGCCGTGATAGGCATTGGTGCCTGAGCGCGTCGCAATGTTGACGATAGCGCCGGAGTTGCGTCCATATTCGGCGCTGAAGGTCGAATTATCAACCTTGAATTCCTGCACCGTGTTGATGGACGGTTGAAAAGTAATCTGATTTTGCACCATGTCGTTAAGGTTAATGCCGTTGACCATGAAGTTCACGGTGTCTTCGCGATTGCCCGCCGTGTTGAAAGCAAAAGAGCCTTGCCCTCTGAGCGGCGCGGTTAAAAAGCCACTCTGCGGCGGCGTCACCGAACCGGCGATGAGCAAGCCCAAATCCACGAAGTGCCGCCCGTTGAGCGGAATCTCCTGCACCGTCTTTTGATTGATAACCTGGCCGACGGTGATAGTGGAAGTATCTACGACCGGAGCCTCGGCGGTGACATTGACTTCCTGAGTAACGCCGCCGATGGTGAGTTGAAAATTCTGCACCACGGTTTGACTGACTTGCAGCGTCAGTTCATTAATCACTTGCGCTTGAAAGCCGTCGGCGCGAACTTCTATGCGATAGACGCCTATGGGCAGCGCCGCCGCTTGATAATTGCCGCTGCTGTCGCTTTGCACGGTGCGCTCAAAGCCAGTGGCCTGATTGCGAATGATGATTTTGACATTGGCGACGACAGCCCCGGAAGGGTCGGTAACTGCGCCTTGCAGAGTCGCCGTTGACTGCGCCAGCACAGGCGCAATCGTAGTAAAAAAGAACGCCATGATCATGGCGCAGGTCAACAACCTGACGCCGTTTGATCGAGTATTCATATCTGCCTCCTAATGCGACACGCTAAAGACCGGGCAGCGACAACATCGGCGGTGGGCTGGGCGGAAAAGCGCAGGTGTGAACGCCGAGTTTATGCCTGCTCCGATAGCCATCAATATTCAGGATTGCAGGGCCAAACTCAGGTATGAAGAGACGCCTTGTCTGCCGCCACCAAAGACCTGCCGCCCGAATTCTTTTGTAAATATTTCCTGCTGATTGCTCAGGAAGTGTAGCACGTAAATTGTTCCAGATAAATGGAACAATTTACGCGATTGGCGAAACCGTTCCAGTTTCATACGTGGGCAATGGGTTATCTGGGTGAGCAAGGAAAAGATTTTGGGTAGCGCGAAAAAAGTAAGGCTCGACCAGCAACCCACTGCGCCGGTTTCGCTCTGTAGCAGCGACTTAGGAGTGTGGATGAAATAAGGTGCAACCTTGTACGGGCGACCCTCTGCGGTCGCGCCTCCTCGAAAGCTAATGGATTTCAAGGAGAAGCGACCACCGCAGGGTCGCCCGTACAGGGCATTGGAAAATCTCTCAAGTTTTGCAGGTTATTTCATCCACAATCCTTATAGCGGCTTGCAGAGATGTGCGATGGGTTGAGAAACGGTCTGTGACCGCCTCTCAACCAGCCTCTCAACCCAGTGTCATGGTCGTGGGCAAATGAAATTCGCTATATGGTTTAGCTCCGTAGGCGCTATTCATAAGTTCAATTACTTATGAGTTCAATCCTTCCTCCTTCAGCATTACTTTTTAGCACTACCAGATTTTGTAGCCCGGTCTTCAAGCGGCAAAGATCGCCATCAAAAGTTTCCGCCCACAGACGCAACGACAAAGCACTTTCCTCATTGCTCTCTTTTCCATACAGGAGATTACAGCGTTGGGAGAGCGGGGTTCTGAGGATGAAAGAGCATGACGGCTTCGAGTATTTCCAGCGATTCTTCCGCAAGCATGGTGTCGAGCTTGATCTCTTTGACGCCTTCGGGGATGTGTTGACGGACTGCCGGGTTGCAGATCGGCGACAGATAAAAAGAACGGGCGCGTGCCGCCAATTGTCGCACCCGCGAAAGGTTCTGATCGTCGGTGGCGATGATGTGGTCAAGCAGATGCGGCGCAATGCCTATGCTGATCATGTTGCGGCGGAAGGCCGGAAAGAAATTGGCGTCCGAAACAATCATCAGCAATTTGCCACGCCGTGCGGCGGCAATCAAGGCCGGCACAAAGTTTGGATTCAGGCGAATATGTATGGTCTTTTTGCGATAGTGGTCGCCCAGTTCTCGTACCTGTGCGAGGTGATAATCGGTGGTGATGAAATAATCCATGCGCCCCAGCAGCCGTGTCAATCTAGCGTCGGGGCGTGCCAGTTTGTCGAGCATCACCGGGAAGACTTGAACTTTCAAGTGCTTCGAGATTTCGCTGGAAAAGAGATTGACTTGCTCCTGATTGCATTCAAAGACCGCCACTTGAATCTCTTGGAGTTGCGATTTTTCGATGAAGTTTTTCACCAGTTCCAGATATTGGCGCGGGGCGATTTTCAATTGACTGGCCTGCGCCAGATTCGCTTGAATCAATTGAAACATGGACAGGCAGTAGGTTTGATTCAAATCCAGTTTGTCCACGTCCGAGACATACGCGCCGGAGCCGGTGCGGATTTCGATGTAGCCTTCGTCTTTTAGTTTTTGATAAATGGCAAACGCGGTTTTGCTATTCAGGTTGTTGCGAAGCGCCATCTGACGCACGCTCGGCAAGCGGTCGCCGGAACGCAGACGCCCCATGTGCAGCGCTGTGATTAATTGTTCCCGCGCCTGTTCAAACAAGCCGCTCTTTTGAGTTTTATCAAGGGAAAACTGCACTACGCCAAACTCCTTGGACGCCTGCAAGTCAGGTTTTACGAGGCTTCGAGAATCGCCGCCGCCAGCAGCGGAATCATGATTTCGTGATGACCAGTGAACGAGTAGCCGCGCCCGACGCCAGCCACTGGACGCTTCACTACGTTGGTCAAGGGGCGATAGTGTTGAAGGAAATCGAAGTTCGCGGTGGTGAAATCGTTTAATGCGTAACCGAGATTGCGAACCACCGTCACGGTCTTCAAAAAGACCTCCGGCAGAATGACCGCCGAGCCTATATTCAAATAGACGCCGCCTTCGTGCAACTCGCGCACCAGGGCACAGAGCAGGCGAAAATCCTGTAGCGAAGTTTTGCCCAGACTTGCGCCGTCGGCGTTGCGGTGTATATGAATAATGTCTGTACCGAGAGCGACGTGAACGGTCAGCGGTACGCGGGCTTCATACGAAGCGCACAGCAACGATTGCTCGGCGTGCGGCGGGTTCAGGGAGTGCAGATGGCGCGCCACGCTTTCGCCCATGCCCAAACCGTCCGTCGCGCCTTGATTGATCGCCGCGTTGATGAAGGTTCCGGTCTCTTCGGCCATGCCGAATGCGCCGCTGCCCAGCGTGGCATCCACGTCTTCGGAGGTTTGCCCAACCAGAGCGATCTCGAAATCGTGTATCATCGCCGCGCCGTTCATCACCAGCGCGGAAACCAAGCCGCGCTGCAATAAATCTATCAGCACAGGAGCCACTCCGGTTTTAATGACGTGACCGCCCAAGCCAACAATGACAGGGCGTTGTTGGCGCTTTGCTGCGCGAATCAAGCTGGCCAGTTCGCGCAAATCTTTAGCCGCCAGAATATTGGGCAAGGCGTTGAAAAACTCGTTCACGGATGCACCATCGGTTAAGGGCTGGGCGAAATCTGCGGTCGTAACTTTACTCTGCCGCGCCGCTAACGGATAGGTCGCAAGCTTGGTTATATCGAGAGGCTGGACTGAATAACAGGACATATCAATGCATGGTGAAGCAAGAACTATGAATAGTGCAGCCTGAACTACGCGCCATGAATTGTCATGGCTGACAGCCAACGGCGACCGGCGATGAATGAGAAGTGATGCGTGATTGGCGATTGGTACATGGCGATGATGAAGATGCCTGAACCGCTTCACGCTTCACTGTCTGTTTTCGCCACCTTCGGGGCCGTAAAATAAAACCCAAACAACCAGGTCGTCGCTGAAATTTTCGAAGCGATGGGTTTCTCCGGCGGCGGCAAATAAAAAATCCCCCGGCTCGAACCCCATGCGTTGATCTTCATTGACGAATTCGCCGGAGCCTTGCACCACGACATAAGCTTCGTCGCGGCTGTGCGGTGTTTGCAAATCGGTTTGGTGCGGCACATAGACTTCGACGGTCAGGCTGCCGTGTTCAAAAACCGAAACGTACAATTCGCCTTGCGGCCCAGGCAATTGAATCATCGCCTCTTCAATCGTCGCTCGGCGCTTCACATCAAATCTACGCATTATCGTCTCCCTTGTTCGCGTTTCCCAATTGGTCGGGCAAGCGTTGATCGAATTTCCCTTGATTGACAATTCTTCTGCGACAGCAACGCAATAAAACAGTTTCAAATCATCAAGCCCGCTTCGCTTTATCGCTCTTGCGGAAACACCGCCTCCTGAATCAACTCGCACAACAGGTGCGCCAAGGTGATGTGGGTCTCCTGTATGTGCTGAGTGTTGTGAGCTTCAACAATCAAGGCGACATCGCACAACGCCGCGAGTTTGCCGCCGTCGCGTCCGCTCAAGCCCACCACTTTCATATTCAAACGGCGCGCTGCTTCGACGGCGCGAATCACGTTGGGCGAATTGCCGCTAGTGGAAATCGCTATGGCTACGTCACCGGCTCGACCCAAGGCGCACAGTTGGCGTTCAAACACTTCTTCAAAAGAAGAGTCATTACCTATCGAAGTGAGAATCGAAGTATCGGTGGTCAAGGCAATAGCGGCTATCGGCGGACGGTCATAAGTCAAACGGTTCACCAGTTCAGCAGCGATGTGTTGGGCGTCGGCAGCCGAGCCGCCATTGCCAAAGAGCAGCACTTTGCCGCCCGCTTGAATTGCTGCGACCAACACATTCACCGCCTGCGCGATGGCGCTGGCGTGGTGCTGAAAAAAATGTTGTTTGATTGCGATGCTCGCTTGCGCGTAGCGTTTAATCCGTTCTTCCATTCCCCGTCCTGAATGACTGCCAAACTCTACAGAAATTCCCAAGCCATCGTTGCACAAAAATCGTTGTTCCTAGGTAAGGAGCAATACCGCATTGTGCCGCATTTTTGTCGGGCTAGTTTATGATTCGGCATCCATTATGGCAAGGAAAGAAAGCATCCGTCCAATTCTAAAGAGCCGAACCGGGCGAATGCTTTTTGCGGTTATAAATTAATCGCCAGCGTGCAGCTATGCACAACTTCGCGTGATGATAAAGAAGTCGTGGCAAAAGGCGCGCCGTTTTTCCGGCTTCAGTGAATTTCGGCTACATCGCCATTCAGGCTCATCAACAGCATCTCGACTTCCAGTTTCGGATACTGCGCGCTGATCTGTTTCTTCAAATTGTTCAATTGCGCCGTATGAGCTTTCAATTCCAGTTCGGGAGTTTTCACGGCATCTTCGCCGAGAATCACTTTGTACGCGCCGCAATCCTTGTGATCTAAAATCATCACCTTGTGTATGTGATGCAGGTCTATGGCCACTTGCAGATGTTCCCAGAAGGTCTTTCCCCAACTCGGAAATTTCGCAGTGCTTGCGCCCAGCGATGCGCCTGCCAACACGATATGATCGTATTTTTTACTCAACCCTTCGTGATCCATGTAGCGGGTGATGTCGTCGGTCAAACGATAATCCATGCAGGTCAGCAACAAAATATCGGTCGCCCCGACCACCGCAGTTCCGGCTACGGGTGCAGGTGCGGCATAAACCGTGTTGTGGTTCGGGGTATGGATAGCAAAACCCACTGAGCAAAACAGCAACAGCAATGCCGTCAGGCAAGATTTTTTCATCATTTATTTCTCTCCTTTTAATTTGCGTGAATTCCCAACTATGTTGTCTGGCGCAATGATAATCCGGCGAGCAGAAAAAACATACCAAAAAAAAGGAACAATGAAAAAGGTTTACTGATGCGACTGCCAAATCGCAGTTACACCAGTTTGCGTTTCAGATGCCCGTTAAGCAGAGACTTCAAGGCTTGCCCGGTGAACGAGCGGCGATTGCGCGCCACCTCTTCAGGCGTCCCTTCGGCGACAATGCGCCCGCCTTCTTCGCCGCCTTCGGGGCCTAAATCTATAATCCAGTCGGCGCTCTTCATCACATCCAGATTATGCTCGACAACTAAAACCGTGTTGCCTAACGAAACCAGTTGATGCAATACGTCGAGCAATTTTCGCACGTCTTCAAAATGCAATCCGGTGGTCGGCTCGTCCAATATATAAAGCGTGCGTCCAGTGGCGCGCTTCGACAACTCTTTCGACAGCTTGATGCGTTGCGCTTCGCCGCCCGATAACGTAGTCGCCGATTGTCCGAGTTTGATATAACCCAAACCGACATCCAGCAAGGTCTGCAATTTCACTTTGATCTGCGGAATGTTTTCCAATAGCGGCAACGCCTCTTCAATCGTGGTGTCCAATAAATCGGCTATGGATTTGCCTTTGAAACGCACCGAAAGCGTTTCGCGGTTATAGCGCCCCCCTCGACACACATCGCACAGCACATAAACGTCTGGCAGAAAATTCATCTCTATGCGTTTCAAGCCGTCGCCTTCGCAGGTTTCGCAACGACCGCCTTTGACGTTGAAGGAAAAGCGTCCGGGTTTGTAACCGCGCTCTTTCGACTCCGGCAACATCGCGTACAATTCGCGTATGTGCGTGAACACGCCGGTATAAGTCGCAGGGTTCGAGCGCGGCGTGCGTCCGATGGGCGATTGATCTATCTCTATCACTTTGTCTATGTGTTCCAGTCCCTCAATCGCCTTATGTTCGCCGGGTTCGGCATAACTGTTGTACAGATTTTTTGCCAGCGAGCGATACAAAATATCGTCCACCAGAGTGGATTTGCCGGAGCCGGAAACTCCCGTGATGGTGATGAACAAACCCAGAGGAAAGGTCACATCGAGGTTCTTCAAATTGTTAGCGCGTGCGCCCAAAACGCGAATCGCTTTGCCATTCGAGGGGCGGCGTTGGTCCGGCACGGCGATTTTCAACTCGCCGGAAATATAGCGCGCCGTCAAAGAATCGGTCGCCGCCAGAATCTGTTGCGGTGTGCCTTCGGCGACGATGTGACCGCCGTGTGCGCCCGCTCCGGGGCCTAAATCTATGACGTGATCGGCGCGGCGTATGGTCTCGTCATCGTGTTCGACGACCAGCACGGTGTTGCCCAAATCTCTGAGTCTTTCGAGGGTGTCGAGCAATTTCAAATTGTCGCGCGGGTGCAGACCAATCGAAGGCTCGTCCAATACATACAACACGCCGCGCAGTTGCGAGCCGATTTGCGTAGCCAGCCGTATGCGTTGCCCTTCGCCGCCCGACAGCGTCGCCGCTCCTCTGTCGAGAGTCAAATAACCGAGGCCGACTTTTTCCAGAAAATTCAAACGCTCGCGCACTTCGCGCAAAATCAAACCGGCAATCTTCTCTTCCCTGTCCGTGAGTTTGATGTCGTGAAAAACCCGCACCGCTTCTTTAATCGGCAACTCCGTGTAAGCGGCGATGGTGTGACCGGCGACCTTCACCGCCAGCGATTCCGGTTGCAGACGTTTGCCGTTGCACTGCGGACAGACGCCTTGCGAAATCAGCGCATCGAAAGCGGCGATGGCAGTTTCGCTCTTGGCTTCAAAGGCGCACTTGTTCAAATAAGCGATTGCGCCTTTCCATTCGGCGCGATATTCGTAGTTGCCATAATGCAAGGTCAGGCGTTCTTTCAAGCCGTAAAAAAAGGCGTCCTGCATCTTCTGCGGCAAGTCGGCAAACGGCGTTTCTTCTGGTAGCCCGACGAGTTTTGCCAGCGCCTTCAAGACATTTCGCAGATGATTATTGATGCCCAGATCGGCGGGAAACATCTCCTGTTCATTGATGGGCGTTGCGGGATTGCCGATCAACTTCGCGGGATTGATTTCGGCTTTGACGCCTAAACCGTGACAGACTTTGCAAGCCCCGTAAGCGCTGTTGAAAGAGAACGAACGCGGCTCCAGCGTCGGTATCGAAACATTGCAATTCGGACAGGCCATCTTTTCCGAATAGAGATGCTCTTCGCCGTCCACCACCGAAATCAACACCTGCCCGTCGGTGAGTTTGGCGGCTATCTGCACCGAATCTTCCAGCCGTTTCTGCACCCCGGCTTTGATTAACAAACGATCAACAACCACTTCTATGGTGTGATTGCGGCGTTTGTCGAGTCGTATGTCTTCATCGAGTTGGCGCAATTCGCCATCTATGCGTGCGCGTGTAAAACCGGAGCGCGCCAGTTTTTCCAATTCTTTTTTGAACTCGCCTTTGCGCCCACGCACAATTGGCGCAAGCACCATGACGCGCTCGCCTTCGGGCAGATGGCTGAGGTGTTGGACAATTTGATCAATGGATTGCCGCGAAATCGGTCGTCCGCACAGATGGCAATGCGGCTGGCCTATAGAAGAAAACAGCAAGCGCAGGTAATCATAAATTTCGGTGACTGTGCCTACGGTTGAACGCGGACTGCGCGAAGTGGTTTTCTGCTCGATGGAGATGGCCGGTGACAAGCCGTCTATCGAATCCACATCGGGTTTTTCGAGTTGATCGAGAAATTGGCGCGCATACGCCGACAGCGATTCGACATAGCGGCGTTGGCCTTCGGCATAGATGGTATCGAAAGCGAGGCTGGATTTGCCGGAACCGGAAAGCCCTGTGATAACGGTGAGACGGTTGCGGGGGATTTCCAGACTGATGTTTTTGAGATTGTGCTGCCTGGCTCCGCGAACGGTGATTTTGTTAATTGCCATGAATCCCTTTTGCTGGAGACGGATTTTCTTCACAACGGAAACAAGCAATTTTAGCGGAGAGATGAGCCGAGGTTCAAGCAAAGCCAACGGCTATTTCTTTTTCAGCGCCGCAAAGAAATTCAACATCGTAGCAATGAAGGTATGGGAGACCCTCTGTGGTCGCCTGTACCAACAATCGCAAACTGATCTAAAGGCAAAAACAAACACTATGGCCAAATCGCTATGACCACCTTGCCAAGGGTGCGCCCGGTTTCGTTATAAGCAAGAGTATTTGCGGTTTGGTCGAGCCAAAAAATTTTATCAATATTGCCCTATCGTTCAAGGTACGCGGCTTTCATAGTCAGTGGGATGCTTTCTGCAAAACTGATAAAGTTCTATTTCTGCTTTTGTTTCATCAGGCGTTTTTTCACTTCTTCGTGCGAAATTGTCTGGCCTTGTTCGAGGGCTTCTCGTGAAGGCTTTACCAGTTCTACCAATTCCATCTCATCTTGCCGTTGCCAGTCTTCTTCTAGTTTTGCTTCTTCGCTCACCAGCTTTGTCAAATCGGCGAAGTGGTCAACGATGCGTTGCGCCTGAGTTTCGCCAACGAAGGGTTTTAATTCCGCAAAGCTCGCTTCCGATACCCGTTTCAAACTGCCGAAGTTTCGCAGCAAGCGCGCTTTCAATTTTTCGCCGACGCCAGGGATGGAAGTCAGTTCACTTTGAAAATCGCGCATCGCCCGACGCTTGCGGTGATAGGTCACGGCGAAACGGTGCGCTTCGTCGCGGATCATCTGCATCAGGTGCAAGACCGGCGAATGATGGTCTATGCGATAAGGTTCCGCCCGACCTTTGACAAATAACAACTCCTCTTTTTTCGCCAGCGATGCCGTAGGCAAAGCCTCCAAGCCAATCTCGTGCAAGGCTCTTGCAGCCGCCGCCAGTTGCCCTTTGCCGCCATCAATCAACACCAGATTCGGCAACGGTTTTTCTTCTTTCAACAAACGACCGTAGCGCCGCCCCACGACTTCGTACATGGATTGGAAATCGTTAGCTTCGCCTTCAACCGTTCGCACTTTGAATTTGCGATAGTCGCTCTTTTTCATCACGCCGTTTTCACAGACCACCATCGAAGCCACGTTCTCGTCGCCCTGTATATTCGAGATGTCGAAGCATTCAATACGCACAGGCAGTTCAGGCAATTCCAGAGCCTCGCGCAGTTCCTGCAAAACTTTGGTCATATCGGGGCGCTGCACGCGGAAGCGTTGATCGAAATTCAAGCGCGCATTCTTTTCCACCAGGTCAATCAAATCGCGTTTGACGCCGCGTTGCGGTGACACGATATGCACGCGCCGCCCGCGTTGTTCGCTCAAATATTCTTCCAGCAGTTCGCGGTCTTCAAAATCCACAGGCACGTAAACTTCACCCGGCGCGTAATGCCCCGCCGCGTAATATTGCTTCAATGCCTGTTCGATGAACGGCGCGGGATTGAACGGCTCGGCTATGTCTTCCCAGAAAAATTCGCGTTTGCCTACGACTTTGCCTTCGCGCATGGTGAACAAGGAAAGCGCCAGTTGATGCGCCTCGCGGTAATATCCGAAGATGTCTATGTCGTCGCCCGACACGGTCATCATTTTCTGCTGCTGGCCGAGTTTGCTGATGGTTTTGAGTTGGTCGCGGTAACGCGCCGCCGCTTCAAACCGGAGTTCCTCCGAAGCCTTCAACATACGTTCCTTCAAAGTCTCTTCCAGATCGGCGGTCTTGCCCTGCAACAATAATTCCACGTCGCGCACCGCTTCATCATATTGCGGCAGCGTGCATAAATCTTTAACGCAAGGCCCCAGACAACGCTTGATGTGATATTCCAAACAAGGGCGGTCAGCCTTGCCGTCAATCTCCATCGTGCAGGTGCGGAGTTGAAAATTGCGATTGATTAAATCGAGCGTTTGATACGCCAGCGACGGTGGCAAAAACGGGCCGTAATAGCGCGACCCGTCTTTGGTAATTTTGCGGGCGATGATAGCGCGAGGCGCTTTTTCTTTGGTGATTTTGATATGCGGGTACTGCTTGTCGTCTTTCAACAGAATATTGAAAGGCGGCTTGTGGCGTTTAATGAGATTGCATTCCAACGCCAGAGCTTCGATTTCATTATCGGTGACAAACAACTCTACGTCATGAATGCGCGAGACCAGTTCGTTGGTCTTGGCGTCGTGCGAGCGCGACGATTGAAAATACTGGCGCACACGATTGCGTAGATTCTTGGCCTTGCCAACGTAGAGAATTTTATCGCGCTCATCACGATAGACGTAGCAACCCGGCTGCACCGGCAAGTTATTGAGTTTTTCGGATAGTGTCATTGCGCTTAGTCCTTAGTCATTAGTCCTTAATCCCTTGTCCTTAGCATTGACCTGAAACCGGCTACAGGAGCCGCTTTCAAGACTTGGCAATCAACTAAGGACGAGGGACTAAGGACTAATGACTATTAATCAATCTTGCTGACGATGACGTATTTGCCTTCCTGAAATTTGAAGCGGAAGGAGCCGCCGAATCTGGGAATGTCGGATACGCCGCCACCCGAGGCCAGCGTAGGACTTCGCAGCGCGCCTTGAAATTGCGAATAGTCAATGGTGGCGTAAAACGATTTCAATTTACCGGCGTTTTTATCCAGTACGTCGAGGTTGTGCAAGCCTTCGATTTTGATGGTCATAACTTCGCCGGTTTGCGGGTCGAGCATCACCACGCCGGAGGCCAGCGGCTGGTCTGTGACTTCGGGTTTGGGCGCAAAGCGATACCACTTTTCGGTTTTGCGTTCCGCAACGACTTCCTGAAAATTGTAGTTCTTCAATTTTTCCGGCAACAAGGGAAAGAAGGCCAAATCCCATACCGCGCCAAACGACAACAGGGTTTTATCATCAGCATTGACTTTGCCTTTGGGGTTGCCTTTTTTATCGGTGTCGGACATGACGCGCACATCCACAGGCGTGTTGCCGGTTTTATCGGGCGCGTTGGCCGGTTGCACCAGCACGCCGGTTTCGCGCACCTCTTCCATCTTTTCCGCGCCGTTGGTGAGTTTGAAACGCTCGACATAAATCTTCTGTTCGTAGCGGCAATGGTCGCGCACATAAAGCGAGCGGTCTTGATTGACGGCAGCTTTGCAAATCAATTCCGGCGCAGCGCAAGGCGTTTGCGCCGAAATCGCCGGGGGGAACGCTGCGACCCCGAAAAGGGTGAGCAAAACGAGGGCAAAAACATATCTTGTCAACTTCTTGACTCCTGTAATGATTTCCGTGTTATAACTTCATGCTTGCGTGTCAAAGTATAGTTGAGTACGCGACGACACAGCAAATGTTTGAGCTTTCACAGAGTCGGACATAACATCCTCATGAGCATCACAATTCAATAACCAACGGAGAGAGATGAAAACGATGAAGTTACGATTTACCGCGCTTTTTGTGGTCTTCCTGGCCGTTTCCTTTGGCAGCGCCTGTGCCACGAAAAAATATGTTCGCAACCGCGTCGGCGAGCGCGTCACACCGCTTGAAAACCGCACCGGCGAACTGGAAGAGACTTCCAGACGCAACACTCAAGACATCAGCCGCATCTCCCGCGATGTGGAAGATGCGAAACAACGCGCCGACCGCGCCCAACAACAGGCCGACCGCGCTGCGACTTCCGCCGAACAAGCCAATACTCGCGTGGGCGGCGTCGAAAAATCGGTGGAAGATTTGCGCGCCAACCTCGACAAATACTCTCTGCAAAAGACCGTCACCGTGCTGTTCAATGCGGGCAAATCCGAGTTGCTGCCCGAAGCCATGGCGGCGCTTGATGAACTGGCAACCCAGATCAAAGGGCGCAACGGCTTCTTGCTGGAGTTGCAGGGCTTCGCTTCCGCCGAAGGCAAACCGGAGTTGAACGAGCAGTTGAGCTATGCGCGTTCCGAAGCGGTCAAACGCTATCTGGCCGAACGTCACAACGTGCCGCTGTTCCGCATCTCGATCATCGGCCTGGGCGTCACTCGCCCGGTCGCCGACAATAGTTCCAAAGAAGGGCGTATGCAAAATCGCCGCGTCGAAGTCCGACTCTATACCAACAACGCAGTCGGGCAATAGTGATCTGCCCGTTGTCCGTTGTCCATTGTCCGTTGATGTAAGCAGCGCTGCCAACCACGGACTGCGGACAACGGGCTACGGACATTTATATGAATTTTGCGATTCGCCTTCCTGAAAACCAGCCTTTCGATGCTGTGGCGTTGGGGCTGAACGCCGTTGACCACGTCATCGTGGTGCCACATTTCCCCGAATTCAATAGCAAAATAAAATTCAACTCGCATCACCTGGCGGCTGGCGGACAATGCGCTACGGCGATGGTGGCGCTGGCGCGTCTGGGCTTGCGAACTCGTTACATAGGCAAAATCGGTGACGACGAAACCGGGCGCTTTCAAACGCACTCGCTGGTGTCGGAAGGCGTAGAAACTTCCGGGTTGATGATCGAAAAAGGCGCGGAAAGCCAGATTGCGTTTATCCTCGTGGATGCGCGTAACGGCGAACGCACGGTGATCTGGAACCGCGACGACAAACTTTTGCTTGGTGAAGAAGAAGTTGACCGCGAGGCGGTGACGGCAGGGCGCGCTTTGTTATTGGACGGCCATAACGTCGCGGCTTCGATTCAGGCGGCGACCTACGCGCGACAAGCGGGCGTGCCTACGGTTTTAGATATAGACAATATTTATGAAGGCGCGGAGAGGCTGTTGCCGCTGATTGATTTTTTAATTTCATCGGCGACCTTTCCCGAACGTCTGACCGGCGAAAAAGATTTGCGCCTGGCCTTGAAAAAATTGCAAGCGATGACCGGCGCGTATTTCGTTGCCGCTACGCAGGGCGTTGACGGTGTGCTGGCGTATTTTCAGGACGAGTATATTCATTCGCCCGCCTTTGCGGTGCAGGCGGTAGATACGACGGGCGCGGGCGATGCCTTTCACGCGGGATTTATTTATGGATTATTGCAAGGGCTTTCTGTCGAAGAGACGTTGCGGGTGGCCAATGCGGTCGCGGCCTTGAAGTGCCTGGCGGTGGGCGCTAGAACGGCGCTGCCAACCCTAGCGCAGTTGCATGACCTGCTGGCTTCGTCATCATCAACGGTCGCGGAAGATCAATAAATAGACGCCGGAGCCGATGAGGGGAAACATGAGGATTAAGATAATCAACACCGCTTTGGTGAAATTGTCGTGACGCGATTTCAACACCGTGCTGATGGCGATGATGTCTAGGACGATGACGATGACCGAAAGTAAAAAACTGAACATGATTGAGGCTCCTTTCTTTTTGCAATGCAACCGTGCTTCAAGCCTACGAAAAACCGATTGAAACGAGTTTCAAATTCCACTTCGCAGGAGTTTACGACGCAGCTATTGTGAAAGTTCATCGGCAGATTTTCAAGCTCACCATTTTACGTTTTTTCACATCTTCTCAAACGGTATGGAGCGCCTGCGAAAATTGGCGAAACCGTAACTCGGAAATTCATACTCTCGATTTTATCGAGAGATTTCAAACAGCAGATCAGGCCGATATTGTTTTTTCACCCAGTAGTGATTCGCTTCATCATAGTGCCAGCCGCGTTCTTCCAAGATACTGCTGAAATCGTTTTTGGATAGATTGAGGGAATCAATCGCGGACTTTTTCCAGGCTTCAATAATCAGCCGATTAAATAAATACTCCCCGAAGACTTTGCTCTCAGGAAGTTCATTCAGTATTTCATCTATCGCTTGTACCAGATCGAACCTTTCAGGTGCTTCAATCCGCTCACGCTTCCCGGTTTTGTGAAAGGTCAGGATCATTTCGCCAGCCAGCACAGAGTCTTTATTTTTCTTCTTATGCATAGACCAGATGGGGTCGCCGATTTGCGATACTGCGGCGCGCAATTCAGCGCCCGCCTGCGCCGCAGACGACAGAATGGCCTCAAAGTATTTAATGTTCCAATGTTGAAAGACCACGGAAAACCACCGCCCCGGTTTGAGCATTCTTACACAGGCTTCCATGCTTCTGGCCAGCCTTTCGACGTAGTGGTTTTCCTTGAATTCCAATTCTCCGCCAACGATCAGTTCCTGCTTTCTGACTGCGATATCCGGCAGGAAACCGAGCCAGGAATTCCACAGAGTGGATAAGTCCAGATAGGAGATATGGCCGCCATACGGCGGGTCTGTAAAAATATAATCAATCGAGTTGGCAAGCCGCTGGCTTAAATTTTCGACATCTTCAGAATAAACCTCGAATTTCCCCTCCCATTTTCCCAAGCGTTTTTCCACCTCCAAAACCTTGATGATTTCCGTTTTCGCCTGAATGACATTCATCGCACGCTCCCGAAAGGTTTCCCAGGGCGGCAATTCAACAGGTTCTTTCGCAACCTTATACCGGTAGATGCTGAAGATGCTTGAGCCGCCCCGTGATTCGGCTCTGCCCGCAGCAGACAGAAAAGTTTTATTGAGCTTGGCCAAGGTCGCAGACCAGGCCAGAAGCATACTCTTGCTAATGTTTTCGTCGGCAATCGCGTCTATGGCATTCTTCAAAACGCCAAGCGACAACAGTTGCCGTTGCGTAAACAACTCATAATAAGAGGACACATCCGAGGTTTTGGGAAGCGCGACATTCTCCGGCAAACGCACTTCCTTTTGCAGGTCATTTAATTCGTTTTCATTGGCCTGATAGATTTCAATGATCTTGCTTTTGCATTTTTCTTCCAAATCACGCAGTGCGTCGTACAGTTCCGCTTCATCGCCGTTTGCCAAATCGGCGATGCCCTGGGCGATAAAATTCGCCAGAGGATTAATATCATTATGTATGCCAATGCGGTTTTGCAGATAGGCTTCAATCGCCGTAACCCCGGAACCGCCAAAAGGGTCCAGTACCCGATCTCCTTCTTTGGAATAATGCCGTATGTAATCGGCAACGACGTTGTACGGTCTCCGGGTAAAGTAAGGATGCACGCCATAATGCCTTTTGGCGCTCTGCCGTTCAGCCGGAATCGGCGTTTCGATAGGACGTATTTTTGAGTAGTTCATAGCGTTTGCAAATGCTTGCAGAGGGCATCAAGCTCCACTACATCTATATTCCTCGGCACATTTTTCTTATCGTGAATCGCGCACAGGATTACAGCACGAGACAGTTCCTCTTTGCCATACTTCTTTTCCTGATAACGAAAATCTCGGCTCTGGCGTTTGATCTCAACCGGCACCGTGTAGGTGGGAAAATCGAGAAAGTTAAAGGCCGTCACACAATCATAGCCTTTGCCAACATAAGCCCCCAAAGCCATTCCCAGATGTTTGAGAGGCCCGGCGGCGCGCAGAATATCGGTTTCCTGTATATGCGGCACCTTCGTCTTATGGTCTTCGACAACCCGACAAATTTCCGCCAACGACCAAACCACCAACTCGCTATCCAAACTGCCGATCTGTTCGCGCCAAAACGGGCTTACATAATCTTTCGTGGAGGTTAACGGATTATGGACTCTGGCAATTTCATGTTCTTTCTTTGCGTAACTGAATTTGTAGCTCAACGGCGTGATATAGAAAATGTCTTCGATGACTTCGACATCAATATCAATGCGGTCAAAGTCGCTGTTTTCGAGGTTGTACCAACTCCTGATAGATTCACCTATGCTTTCGCCTGCCTGTCCCTGCTGGATTCTATCATGACCAACATTACCCGGAATCAGCTTGTGAGTTTTCGATCAATCTTGCGGTCAAGGCTGACGGCAGTGTAATCGGATTTGGTCGCTCCATAAGGCGTAACCAAAGCTACCCTGACCGCTCCCTTCTGCCGTAGATAGGTCTTTACCGAATCGGTCAAATCATGAAAATAATATTGCGGGCCGCCCGTGCCCCGGCTGCCTTTCTTGGTCTGTTGAAGATGCATTGCGCCTTTTCCTTTTATGCAATTTTATGAGTGTTGTATATCGCATAACGGCTCAACCGTGCAATGCAGGCAAAATAGTTGATCAGGCAGAAATAGAGCGCGATGAAATCAAGGTTGCGAATTCTATTCCTAGCCTTGATGGGGATTTATTACGCCGCCGAGTAGAATATTTAACGGCACGTCACATCTTTAGCATTTTCGCCGTGTCGCGCCGCCGCCTGCATTCTTGACCGACAAACGAAGGCCAGCCTACAATCGTTTTCGCAAGTCTCCCATAATTAATGCGCGATGATTCAATCAAACATTCGAGGTTTCCGTTGCGACGCTTTTCAATCATTCTACTTTTATTACTGGCGTTCTCTGCTTCTTTTATCAAGCCATTCTCTGCACGAACCGTGGCCGCCATGCAAGCGTCGCAAGACCTCACGCCGTTGCAGGGCTATCTGGAGGCCGCGCCCACCGGCATGGATGTGCGTTATGCCTGGACCTTGGACGGCGGCCACGGCGAAAATGTCCGCATCATAGACATAGAGGTAGGCTGGAATTTGTCGCATAGCGATCTGCTTACGGCAACTGCCAATCCGTTTGTCTTCGTCGAAGGCATAGACCCGCAGCCGCAATTCAACCGCGACCACGGCGCGGCGGTCTTGGGCGAAATGGTCGCCGCCAATGACGGCAGAGGCATCACCGGTATCGCTTACGGCGCGCCCCTCGGTTTAATCAATCCGTTGACCACCGCCAACACGCTGCCGAAAATTGCCGAAGCGCTTGATCTGGCGATTCGCCAACTCCGCCCCGGCGACATCATTGTAATCGAAGACCAATCGGCAAAAGGCCCGCACTTAGACCCTGCGACCGGGCGCGGCTTGTTGCCTATCGAATACGAGCAGGATATTTTCGAGGCCATCAAACGTGCGACCAATGCCGGCCTCATCGTCATCGAACCGGCAGGCAACGGCAGCGAAAATCTTGACGACGAAATTTATCAAGGGCGCTTCAGTCGCGCTCACGATTCCGGCGCGATCATCGTTGGCGCGGGCTATGTTCCGGCCAATTTTTCCAATGATGGCGCAGACCGCTCGCGCACCGATGAAAGCAATTACGGCGTCCGGGTTGACGTGCAGGGTTGGGGACGCGGCATTGCCACTTGCGGTTATGGCGACATCCGACTTGGATCGGGCGAGAACAATTTTTACACAGCGAAATTCGGCGGCACCTCAGGCGCAAGCGCCATGCTTGCAGGCGTCGCCGCCGTGCTGCAAAGCATCGTCAAACAACGTGGCCTTGCGCCTTTGACTGCCGCACAGATGCGCCGCTTGCTGGCCTCAACGGGAACACCGCAAACCGGCAACAACAACAAACCCATAGGCCCCAGACCCGATCTGCGCGCCGCTATCGCAGGGCTTGAGACCAACGCCCAGGAGATGAAAATCACCGCCGCGAAATACAAAGCGGGGGCGGGAAAATTCATCGTCGAGGGCGAAAATTTCCGCGCCTTCGATTCCGTTATTGAAATCAATGGCACCGCGTTGGCAAGAATGAAATACCCGGAAGATTACATCCTGCCCGGCGGCTTGACGACCTACATACTGGCGAAAGGCAATTTGAGCGCCCTCCTGCCCATAGGCGTTGACGTAGAGGTTACGGTCTTCACTCCTTCGACCGGCAAACGCTCGCCGGTATTTCTCTATCGCCGCCCATAAAAAAAGGTAACGATCCAGCCGCCTTTGCCTCGCAAGGGCGTAGGAAATTAGCCAGTGCTGTAGGCACTGGAACCAAGTTTGGACAAATTCTTCGCGCCCTGAAAGGGTGCAGGAGAGGCGACGCTGCAAGCCTCCGGCGCTCCTTCAGAGCGCGACCGTCAAGCCTGCGCCTTCCCGTGGCTTCACCACGGGCTAATCTCGGCTGCGCCTCTGGCGCAAAAACTAATTCCCGTGGCGCTACCACGGGCTAATCTCCTGTGCGCCTACGGCGCAAAAACTAAGGGAAGGGGAAAAAATATACCCCCCTGATTCCCGTTGAGCAGCGGTCTGTGACCGCTGGCCAAGGGAGGGGGAAAAAATATAATCCCATCATTCCCATTGAGCGGCGCTCTCTGACCGCTGGCTTGGCTCTACGGTGCGCCGACGGTGCAACAATGAAGCGACCGGCAATTTTCAAACTGGCTGGGGAGTCACAAAAAAAGACGGACTGAAATTGCTTTCAATCCGTCGAGTGGAAATGGAAGAATGAAAAGAGTCACTTGAGCACACACGAAAATTTTTGGCGTCACCAGAAAGACCGTCGCCTCGCCTGTCAATCCGGCTCTTTTTACTTTTGCCTTTTTACTTTTGCCTTATCGGAGTTTCATTGTCGGGTCGCCGAAAAATATCCAGGACAACTGCACATCACGGTCGCTGATGGCTTGTTTAGCGCGTCTGACGGCTTCGCCTATGGTGATGGTTTGGCCGCCCTGCATCAATAGGCGCAGGGCCTCACGATTCAAGTTGGCTTGGATGTCGGCTTTGGTAATCGCCGATGATGCCCATACGGCAACCGCGCCGCCGCGCTCGGCTTTCATCAATGCTTCGGCCAGCGAATCCAAAGCGGGGTCGTGAAAATAACCATTCAAACAGGTCATCAAGGCAAAGAGCGGCAATTGCTGATTGGTTAAATTGCGCGCTGCTTCTGCGGTCAACAAATTGCCGCGCCATAAATTCACTGAGCCGTGTCCGGCATAATTGACGAACTGCTGACCGCTGGCCAGCGCTTCCACTAACTCGGCTTTTGCGGTCGCCGCATCCACCGCGCCACGCTTGATTTCTTGCACCTGAAAATTGACCGGAAGTTGTTGGCGAGCTTGCGTGCTGCTCGCTTCAAAGTTGTAGCCCTCGCTGGCGTCACTGATGAACAAAGCCGCAGCGTTGGAGGTGGCCAAACCGTAGCCGAGAATTTTATTGATCATCACGCTTGCTTCGGCGACAGAACGCGCGGGCAAACGCCCAATAGCGAGGTCCGCCAAACCGTCATCATTAAAATCCCCCAACCAATCATCGCTGGCAGTTTCCATCGCCTTGGTGTCGAGCAACTTGGTCGGTATAACATCGAAATTGCCTTTGCCGGAATAATTTTTCGCGTCGTAAGAAGCATCGCCAACCAGCAAGACAAAACGTGGCGCTTGTTTCCAAGTGGTCTTCGCATAGCGCAGAAAATCCTTGATGGCTTGTGGTGCTTTGTTGCCGTTGTTGAATTCGTCGTAAATATCATCAATGTCAACGACCAGGGTTTTGTAGCCTTCACGGCGGCGCGCAAGGCGGAGCGGTTCGACGCTTTGCAATAAATCATTACTGGTGATGACGATGAAATCGGCAAGTTTTTCGCCGTGCGTCAGGTTCGATCTGGTTTTGATTTTCAACGCCTCCGGTGTTTTGGCTTGATCGCTTCTCAACACCAGAAGTTGGCGATTGCCCACGCCTGTGGGCGCAAATGTAAATGCATATCCATCTGCGGACTTGGTGATTTGACCAATGATTTCCTGCACCGCGACCGGATTGCTCACATCAAAAACGCGCAGCGTCTCTACCGTGAAGCCGCTGACGGTAAGCTGTTCGCCGCCTCTTGCCTGCAACTTGAGCGCATCATTATCGGCTTGAAAAGTGTGCGGATATTGCAGGCGCAGCGTATCAACCAAGCTGACATCGCTGCCGGAATTTTCAGCAAGCAGGCTGATGGTATTCGCGCCTTCCTGCAAGACGTTGATGGGAATGGCGAATTGGTTGACGCCGCGTTCCTGTCCGTTAAAGACAACTTCTCCGGCGTGCTGTCCGTTGATCTGCACCCGCACGCGATGCGCGACCAGGGTGACGCCCTGCAAAGCCACTTCCAATATCGCTTCTCTGTCGGTGGTAAAACTGATGTGGGGCAAGGTCAGAGATTGCTTGACCGAGGCTGCCGAGGTAATCACCGCGCCAAAGAAATTTTCGGTTTCGCCATTGCGTAACGCCGAAAAATAGATGCTGCGATCTTTGCGTTCGACGGTCTGTACAAAACTCTGCTTCGCGGTTGGCGTGCCTACGGTTTTGCTTTCGCCAATGCGCTTGCCATCCTGATTGCCTTGCACCAGCCAATAGTTGTGTACATCCGCAGCCGCCGTGTCCAAACCCAGCCCGTAAAATTCCAGCGCTTGAAATCCGTTTTTGCCATCGGCAACCACCACGCAAGGGACTTCCTGGCCGTCGGTAAACAGTTGCAGTTTTCGCCAGTCGCCGTTGATGGAAAAGCCAGAGGCCGTCAACTCTGCGGATGTGAGCCTGTACCAGCCTTCGCGTTTGACGCCGATCTTCAAATAGTTGGGCGATGCAGCCAGCCACAGCGCTTCGGTTGCGAGGGTTGCGGACAAGGCTTGCCGCGCTTTTTTTCGTAAGGGTTGGTGTACGGCTTCGACTACTGTCGAGCCATCACCGGCAACCCTTGATTCGCCATGCTCGGTGCCCAGTTGGCTCAAATAAGCGGATGACGATGGCGCTTGCACGAAGGTTGATTCGAGGGTGAGGTAAAAGGGGCCGTGCCAGGTGGATTGACCTTTCAGGTCGAGGTCTTCGAGCCAGTAAGCGGCGTTCGCCTCAGCGCTCAGGTCTAGCACTTCATACGCCTGACCGGCGGCCAGCACGGTTCCCGCACCGGCGACCAAGGCCGAACCGGCGATGACTTGGGGATTGACCAATTCGCGTTTGCCATTAATTTCACGATAAAGATTGAAGCCCAGATTATCGGCTTCAAAACCGGTCTGCCATTGCAACAAGGCTTGCTGCGGCGCGATCAGCATGGCGTTGAACGCTGCCAAATCCACATAAGTCACGCCGCTGCAATTCGCCAGATTCAAAGTATTGCTGGCATCGGTTGTGGTATGCGCCTGATCGTCCACAACATCTATGCGTATGCGATAGGTTCCGGTGGGGATGGCGCTGGTGTTCCACGAAGTCGTCCATTGATTTACGGTTCCCGTCACCGGCGCAGTGAGCGAATTGCCGATGCGCGTCCAGGTAGAAGCGCCGAGGAGTTGATAAGAAAAAGTCACGTTGGCAATCGAGTCGCTGACCGCGCTGCCCACTACATTCAAGGTGTCCAGAGTGTTGATGGATAAGGCGACGGGATTGGCATTTGCGCCGCTGCCGCACACCTGACTGTAGCTGGTGATTTGCGGCGCTTGCGTGGGGCTGCCGCTTAACGCAATCACATCGCCTCCCGGAAAGCGCGAAGCTACATTCATGGTGAAACTCCCGGCACCTACGAAATCTTTTTTGGTTGGGTCTTGCGAAGTCGTTGAAGTCGTGAAGGCCATCGTAAAGGGCGTAGTGGAGGTCAGTCCTAGGGTTCCACTACAGTTTTTATAAGCGGAAAGCGGCACCTGATAATCTAATAAATACCCGCCGCCGCTGGCGCTGGCATCCACCACTCGCACCTGAGTGCCGAGCGTGATGGCCTGACTCCAAACTTTTCCTTGATTATTCGCCGCGCAGGTATAGCCATTGGGAAGGTCTTGGCGGTCGGCATCGCCATAATACAGGTTGATCAAATTATCATTGCCATTGACCTCTACAAAATATTCTTTATAGCCATCGCCATCGGTATCAATCAGCACATTCCATGTACCTTGACTGAGACCACTACCTTTTCTGGGATCGCCTAACAGGCGCATACGATAGAAAAATACTTGATTGGTGGCGTCATAAAAATAGTAGGCGGAGGGCAAAGTACCGGCAGTGCCGCTGAACACATCAACATAATCCGGGCTGACGCCAGTGCCACCATTGGACGCATCGCCGGACGCGGTGGACAAGTCCAGTATGGAACTGCCAAAGCGCGTGTAGGCAGTCCACGCCGCATCGCTCGGCCAGGTTGCCGGATAAGCGGCCAGAGCGAGGCCGCTGGAAAGGGCATAAAACAGCCCTATCAAGACCACGGTTTTGACCACCGAGGCTACCGCCTTTTTCGATAGCTGTTGATTTTTCATTTCGCACATTTCCATTTCCTTGCCGCCGTATCAAACGCGCTCACACCGATATTCACTGTAAATCGGCGAATGATTTCGGCAGTGAAGCTGAGAAGTGTAAGACAATTTGTACCGCTTATTTTTCTGTCGGACAGTTTTGGAATAGGCAAACCCTGTGCCTTGAAAAAAGGGCGCGATTCATGTTCTTTTTTGGCAAGCCGTGCGTCTGCGGTTTTACAAATTCACGGATGCACTTCCCCATCGGTCATTCAAGCGCCCATAAGGCGACCGAATCATTCACATTGCCATTCCATTTTGGCTATGCCATAACGGAACACCCGTAGGCGCGAGGCGAGCCTTGCGAAGTACAGGTGGGAAGGTAGAGGAAGGAGAAGAAAATATCATCCCATCATTGCCGTTGCGAAGCGGCCTTTGACCGCTGGATTGGCGGTCAGAGACCGCTTCGCAACCGTATGCTATTTCTTGCCGCTTCCCTAAATCTGGAAACGCAGCGGAAGCGCGTGCCGGATTGGTGAAATAGCTGGAGCAAACGGCAAGTCAGAAATGCGGCAAAGTGGCCAATGGTAGGAAGGCAGCGCTACGCAACGCATTCATCCAACAATATTTTCTTAAAAGCGATAAAGCGGGGAAGGATCACGATCCGGTAAACCATCGAGCGTCTTTGCGCCTATGGTGTGCTTGGTCGGTCAGAATCAATCGTAGGCTTCGCAATCGGTTTGCGCCACTCGCACTGTGGCTCATACAATTGCCAGGCTCAGTCAACCTACAAAATCTATCGCGTTGTTCAGGAGAATGTGTATGCGAAGAAAATTTTTTGCTGCGCTGTCGGTCGTTGCCATCCTGCTTGCCAACTTCACGCCAGCGGCAAACGCCCAACAAGGAAAAGTCAAAACCGTCGAAGTCACTCCGAATAACTTCACCGCCGAAGTCGGCCAACAAATCAAATTCACCGCTGTTGCTAAAGACGAGAACGGCAAGGTTCTGGAATTGAAAGTCATGGCGTGGTTTGCCGGTCCCTTTGACATCGCCGGAGCCGATGAAAACGGCAACGTCACGATGTTCGATCCCGGCACGGTGAAAATCGGCGCAGTGGTCGGCGGCAAAGTCGGCTATGCGGTGGTCAATGTCAAACCGGCCAGCGTCAAACGCATAGAGATTGACGCGCCCCTTGCGCCCATAGTGGTCGGCGGCGCAACTCAACTCAACGCCACAGCGCGCACTTTGAACGGCGACCCGCGCAGCGAAGTGATGATGCAATGGTCATCCAGCAATCCCGCCGTTGCCGTGGTTGACGCCGCCGGAGTGGTCACCGGCATCAAACCCGGCAAGGCCACTTTGCAGGCCAGCGCGGATGCCGCCACCGGAAAAATCGCAGTCGAAGTCATCACCAATCCCGTCAACCAACTCGCCATCGAACCGAAATCCAGCACGGCCAGAACCGGCGATGTGGTGCGTTTCAAAGTTCACGCGACGGGCTTGAACGGCGCGCAAATCAAGCACCCTGCGGTGCGTTGGTCGGTGAGCGGCACGGGCGCGCTCATCTATACGGATGGCGGCTTCGTTGCCGAAAACCCCGGCACCTATATCATCACCGCCATCAGCGGCAAAAAGATTGACACCGCTTCCGTAGTCGTCGCGCCGCGCAATATCGAACGCGCTATCGAAGTCGTAGGTCGTGCGCCGATCAAAGATTTCATGGGCGCAGAGCAATGGATCATTGGCGATTATGCTTACTATTCAACGATCTCGAACAAGCTTTTGGTTTATGACATCTCGGACCCGGCGCATCCGAAAAAGACCGACTCGATTGAATTTGACGCCCACATCTTGAACGATATCAGCACCACGCCCGACGGCAAAATCGCTGTGTTGTCCCGCGAAGGCGCATCGAACCGTAAAAACGGCATCGTCTTTTTGGACACCTCCGATCCGGCGCACCCGAAAAAACTCAGCGAATACACCGCGACCGTGACCGGCGGCGTGCATTCGGCGTTTGTGGATTCGCACTATGTTTATTTGACCGATGACGCGACCGGCTCGCTGCGGGTGATTGATTTTCAAGACGTGAAAAATCCGAAAGAAGTGGCGCGCTGGCAAGCGGAAACCGTAGTCGCCACACCGGTCTCTTCGCCCAACGGTTTCGCCGGTCGTTATCTGCATGATGTGCAGGTGCTGGACGGCTTGGCCTATCTGGCATACTGGCGCGATGGTTTGATCATTCTCGACGTAGGCAACGGCATCAAAGGCGGCAGCCCCGAAAAGCCCGTGCGGGTCAGTCAATATCGTTTCAATCATCACGAGTTGTACGGCGATGGCTGGTTGGCGGGCGCGCACGCGGTTTTCCGTTATAAAAATTATGTCTTCGTCGGCGATGAAGTTTTCCCTACGGAATTTAATCTCATGGGCAAAGAGCGTTTTCCTGTGCGTGGCATCGCTCATGTGATAGACGTTTCAGACCTTCAACATCCGCGCAAGGTTGCCGAATACGCAGTGCCGGAAGGCGGCTCGCACAACATTTGGGTGAAGGACGATATGATGTACATGGGCTATTACAGCGCCGGTGGTCGCGTCGTGGATGTATCGGGAGAATTGCGCGGCGACCTCTATAAACAAGGGCGCGAAATCGCTCGCGTGTGGACAGGAGCGTTGGAAGGCTTCCGCTCGAATCAAGCGTTTTGCTGGGGCGCGCAGCCACACAAAGACCTAATTTTTTTCAACGATGTGAACACCGGTTTGTGGATTACGAAATTGGCTAAACCCAAATACAAAGGCTCGACCACCGCACCGGGAAATTAATTGACCTGAATAGTTGCCGAAAACTGGAATCACAGATAGACACAGATGAGCGCTGATACCAGTGCAGGAAAAGCTTTCCCTGATTTTTTATCTGGGTTCATTGGTGGTTCCTACTGCTTATTGCGAAAAAGGAAAATTATGATGAACAGACAAACCCACTCTCTCAAAATTTCAAAGACGCATCTGTTCCTGCTCGCGCTTATCTTTGCGTTGAGTTTGCCCATCACCGTTTACTTGAATGCCGGGCGTGATCAAAACAGCGCAAGCGCTGCCGCCGAGCCGCCGATTTTCGGCGACATTTGGGCGCGCAGCGAATTGTTCTTTGGCACTTCAAGGCCTGATGGCACAGCGGTAGGCGATGAGAAATTCAGACGCTTTCTCGATCAGGAAGTGACGCCGCGTTTTCCCGATGGCTTGACCTTGCTGACCGGGCAAGGGCAATTCAAAAACTCCAACGGCCTCATCATTCAAGAAAAATCGAAGGTCTTAATTCTGCTCTATCCTTTGACCGACACCGACGCCAGCAATCGCATCGAAGCGATACGGCAAGCCTATAAAAACGCCTTTCAACAAGAGTCCGTGCTGCGTGTGGACAGTCGCGCCGGGGTCTCGTTTTAAGCCTGTGGATAAACGCCTCGTCACTGCAATAGGCAACCACAGAAGGTTGCCTATTGCAGTTGTCGTGGCCTTTTTGGTAGTGGATCAATCGGGAGAGAAAGAGGTTTGGAGTTCCGCCTTCAGGCTAATGGCATGAAGTGAAGCGGCATAGATGTACCGCAGGCTGTCTAGCCTGCGGCGGACTTGGTTGTAGAAGCGCGCGAAATCCAAGTCTTAGCTTGCTGCTGTCAGCCGCAGACTAGACCGTCGGCGCTACAACTTAACGCCATTGGTCTGAAGGCGGTCTTGTTAGCGGCTGAAACAACCGCCTGAAGGCGGAACTCCAAACTTTTCTTTTCTCTCCTCCTTGACCCACTACCGCCTTTTTTACCGGTTAGATTCGGGTTGACGCAAGAAACGCGCAGCCCGAATCAAATGAAGTCCAAAGCGCAGTGATAATCGAAAAAGGCGTCTTTGTTGGATTGACTCTCGCCAGAATAATTTTGCATCAGAATTTGATACGCCGCTCGCGCTGCGCCGGAGGAGCTTTGCACTTTCGCATGAGCGCTGAGGTTCGCCCCTGCATAAGCAAATTGCCGACCTTGAGCTTGCCAGTCTTGAAAAAACGCCCGTTGATCAACCAGCGTTTGTAGCAGACGTTTATGATATTCGACTAAGTTTGCGGGCGGCTCAATGCCCCGTAAGAACTCGATCACTTGCTCCATTTTTGCCAGCAGGCGCACGTCATCCGTATCGCCTCTGGAGAATTGTCGCAGCGCAGTTACGCGCAACAATATGGCTTGATCAATCTCATGAAAAGCGAGTTTCAAGTAATCTTTGTCCACACTGGCCAGCGTGGAGCGCTCCAGATCCGCCTGTGTCCGACGATGCGGAATCGCCGCATAAGCTTCCTCTACGGAAAGACTCAGCGTAAAAGTTGGCGCGGTCGCAAGTGAAGGTAACGGCTTGCGGCTTCGGGTGGCGTCCGCTTTGCTGTCCGCGGATTGACAGGCGGTAAGCCCAAAGCCACAGAAGACCACGAGGCAGACTATCCCCAGATTTACGAGCGCCGCGTGGCAAACACTCTGGCTATGATACGGTGGTTTTGTCATAAGCACCTTTATTAGTTTGGAGTATTATCGGCAGAGGCAGTGTTGCGGTTCGATCTTCGTAAAGATTGTGGCGTAAATAAGCTGCAAGACTTGAGTGATTTTCCTATGCCTGGTACGGGCGACCCTGCGGTGGTCGCCCGTACCAGGTTGCACTTGATTTACGCCACAATCATAAGAGAAGACGTGCCAAGCATGGCACAGGACGTACTTCTCCTCAATACATTTTTTGGGGGTGCGAAAAAAGTCAGACTGAAGAATGCACGTTTGCAGGTACGTGCGATTCTGTGGCGATCCCGCCGCCATCAAACAGCAACCACCGCAAAGTCATCCGTACCTTTATGGGCAAGGCGCTTCGGTATTTTTTTCGCACTGCCCACCATTTTTTTCAGCGCGGCATTGCCGCAAAAACACCGCCGCCAATCTTAAATAAAAGCCAAAGGTGGAAACCTCTGGAACGATTCAACCTCGTGCTGAAACCTCAAAAAACCTAATAAATATGGCATTCAAAGCCGTCTTCGGGATAACCTCAAGCCCTTTGATGAAAGGTTTTCTGAAACAAGGAGAAGCAGGTTTGAAGTTCCGCGCAGCAAAGCGACAGGCTTCTTGATGCCAACCTGCCACCTGATTGACTGGAACTTTAAACTTCTTTTTCTGAACCTCTATCGCCATCCCTAGGCTGCTCAAAAGGTATATTTCAAGCCGAATTGAATTTGCCGCGAAGTCGTCACCGTCGAGGTGATGCGCCCCCAGTTTGGTGCAATCGCGCCTGCCGCGTTGGTAAACGCTATGCGCCCCGATGGCACGGCGAAGTTCGGATGATTGGGGGCGTTGAAAACTTCGGCGCGAAATTGCAGCGCCTGATGTTCGTTGAATTTGAAACTCTTGCCGAGCGACACATCAATCGCCACCAGTCGCGGTCCGATCAAAGTGTTGCGCCCCAGATTGCCGCGCTCGTTTACCGGCGGCAACTCGAAGGCGTTGATGTCCCAATAACGGTCGGGGCCGCCTAAAATCGGATTGTTGGAAAATCCGGCTTTCAGGTTCGGGCGCTCGTTGGCCGCAAAACTCGTGGTGTTGAGATTGCCCGAACGATTGAAACCGAGTCGCACGGTAAACGGCTGCCCGAACATCACCGTAGTAATTTCTCGCTATAAAGGAATGTATGAAAGCACTAACTGATCATGACAGGCGAACGCCTTTTGAGAAGTTCAAAGAGTTAACTCAAAAGGTTATCGCTATTTCTAAAAAAGAGATTGCGGAAAGACAGGCTCAATACGAGCGAAAAACCCACAAAAGAATAAAGTCACTCGGAAGGAGTAGCCTCTTCTGATTGCGGTAGGCTTTGACCTGTAAACTGAACGATAATTGGGTACTCTCCAACCTCTTGCCAGTCATCTTGGCTATCAGCCTTGCGTAAAAACACTTTTAACTTGCAATCACCAGAAATTTTCGGGATTGGGAATCCGTTTATTCGAACATGGAGGCGTGCATTACGAAATTGAGAGGTGATTTCAAAAGGGCTATCTACATCTACCGCAATCTTATTATCAGGCAATATGAGCCTGATTCGTTGCATATAATTCCCAATATCTTCGTCGGTTTCCTTGTGCCATAAGGAAAACACATACCAAGCAAAAGGTACCCCTGTATCTGGCTCTAATTCGGCCACTTGCTCTGGGCTTATTGAAATGTTAACAACCTCAAGGAAAGTTATCACAGACGATGTTTTATCTTCTGCGATAATAACTTTTTCACATGGCGCAAATACAAGAAGTTTTAACATTTTGAAATCCTCGCTACGCGGCTGCTACTGAGGCAATTGGAGAACCTGGTCGCGAAAAAGCATCTCTTACAAGTGTCCGCTCATCCACAAAACCTCGCGTTTCTTGGGCAGATGGACTGTATAACGCCGGTAAATCTCGGCCATATCCAGCACGTATTAATTGCACAATAGGATTCCATCCCACAGGGGGATTTATAGCATCACTAAACCATTCCAACCCATTATTAATCCATTCTCTACGCAAATCTGGATGGCTCAAAGTAGCATCGTCGTACCCAAATTCTGTTCCACAGCAGGGACATATATAAAACCTTTCAGGAGGATGCACTAACTTATCAAATCCACACACTGGGCAATTATAATTTCCGTTCATACACACTCCGAATAAAAGTAATCAAGGTTAGTGGGTAAGCCATGCCTGCTAGGGTTTGGCTTAAAATATGTTCTTATAACACCATCAGAACGAAGGACACCAAACTCGTTTGTCGCTTTATTGTACCGAATCAAGTCTCCTTCCCTGCTTCTTATACATTCTTCAAAGTCAGCAGACAACGGCGCACTAAGAAAAGCCTTTGCCATCGCATCGTATTCAGCCTTTGATATTATGCCAAATTCCTTTCTTTTAATGACGTGTTTTTTATAGTGTTCAGCCAATTCGACAGGAGACTCGAACCCCGAAACAGTTGGCACGTCAATCTTCCTTTACACAAAAATTATTCCATCTAACCGGGTTTGAACTTAAATAACTTAAGAAGCCGTCGCAATCATACTATGGTCAATGATAAGTGTCGAGATTATCCTGATTCAGGTAAGTGGGTGAGTGGGTGAAATATATTATTGCCAGCCTTTTCTATACGTTTGCGCGCCGCATTCTTTCAAACCCTGCGTTGGAAAGCTATAATCAGCGCCGGGAAAAACGATGATGGAAACGCTGGAAGAATATCTCGAACGCGCCGAACAAGCGCACGGTCATATGTGTGCAGGGCAAGTCCTCGGCGTGCGTATGGCGATGCTCGGTTGCCAGCAAATCGGCATCACAGACCCGCGCCACAGCGAACGCAAAAACATTTTGGTGTTTGTCGAAATAGACCGTTGCGCCGCCGATGCCATCAACACCGTCACCGGTTGTCGCTTGGGCAAACGCACCTTGAAGTATCACGATTATGGCAAACTCGCGGCGACCTTTTTGAATTTGCAGACCGATGCAGCGGTGCGCGTCGTCGCTCTGGATTCATCGAGAGAGGCGGCAGATATTGCCTTCTCGGAAATCGAGAACAAGTATCAGCGCCAGCTTCAAGCCTACAAAGTTTTGCCTGATGAAAAATTATTTAAGATCGAGCGCGTCAAAGTAAACGTCCCGGCGCAAGACCAGCCCGGTCGCCCCGTTTCCAGAGTCATCTGCGAAGGGTGTGGCGAAGGCATCAACGACCAACGCGAAGTGATCAAAGACCAGCGCCTGTTGTGTCGCGCCTGTGCAGGCGATGCCTACTATACAAAACTGTGAGCCGCTCGCTAAACACCAGACGTGAATCAAAAACAAACGATGAGCTACCCAAAACCTGGTGCATCGAGCCTTTAGGATTCTTGAACCATCCAACGCTCTCGCTCCGGGTTTGCTGCCTTAGAGAAGGAGCGTACGTTTTCTTCGAGTACGTGGCGTATAGTTTCGATTACCTCTTCGTTATTCATTTCGTCACATTCGACAACCAACGCTAGAATCGGGTTGCCTGCTCAGGGTGCGAACATCTCGCCTAAAACTGACGATACTTTGGTTTGGGTCTGAGCATCCACTTTGCCCAGCCGCTGTACCAGGCGCGCTTTGTCAACGGTACGAATCTGGTCAAGGACAATCTGCCCCGATTTACCCTGAAACCTACAGTCCACTCTTGTCGGATATGTCCGCCCTTTCGTAGTCATTGGCGCGACGATAACGGTATTGATGTAGCGGTTCATTTCGTCCGGTGAAATGATCAGACACGGACGGGTTTTCTTAATCTCGCTACCAATGGTGGGGTCTAGGTTGATCAGATAGACATCGAAACGCTTGACTACCATTGCCACTCCGCCTTGTCCCAACTGGATAGATTCGTTGACTCCTCATCAAGAAGCTGGTCATCCTCATGTTCTGCCATACCTCGGAAGGCTTCGGCCCAACGCTGTCGAGGCTGCTCTGCCGAACGAATTACGATTGCACGGTCTTGCACTTCAAGCTCCACTTCTTCAGCAAGCCCGGTCTGCTGTAAATAGAGTTTTGGAATGCGTATGCCTTGCGAGTTGCCGATTCTTATGATCCGAGTCTTCATAGCTACAATGTAATTACAAGCGGGTTTGCCGTCAAGTAAGGGCAAGCAACCGAACCACCCTTATAGAAGGGTTTTGTGGGTGAACGGCTTGGCGGCTTTGCCGGTGTAACGCGCCACCGTTTGGCCTTCGCCTACGAGTTTGTATTTATAAGTCACCAGACCTTCGAGTCCGACCGGGCCGCGAGGATGAAGCGTGCCGGTGCTGATGCCGACCTCTGCGCCGAAGCCGTAACGGAAGCCATCGGCAAAACGCGGCGACGCATTCAAATAAACGCCTGCCGAATTCACTTCGGCAAAAAATTTATCAAACGCTGCTCGGTCTTCCGTTATCATCGCTTCGGTGTGATGCGAGCCGTATTCATTGATGTGCGCGATAGCTTCGTCCAACGAAGCGACCACCTTGATAGACAAAATCAAATCGCTATATTCCGTGCGCCAATCTTCTTCGGTCGCCGTCTTCACGCCTTCAAGTTGCAACTCTTTGATTGATGATTCGTCGCAGCGCACTTCAACATTCGCCTCGCGCAAAGCGTCAAGAACCATAGGCAAAAACTCCTGCGCCACTTCCCTGCTCACCAACAAAGTTTCGACCGCGTTACAAGCGGCGGGGTAGCTAATCTTGGCGTCAACGGTGATCGCTAATGCCTTGTGCAAATCGGCGGCGCGGTCAACGTAGATGTGACAGAGGCCTTCCGCATGACCCAGCACGGGGATGTTGGTGTTCTGTTGCACGAAGCGCACCAGCGCATTCGAGCCACGCGGAATAATCAAATCCACCAAACCTTCGGCGGTCAGCAAGGCGTTCACATCTTCGCGGCTCTCTAGCAGTGCGAAGGCTGCGGCAGGCACACCGGCTTCGACGGCAGCCGTTTGAATAACATTGAAGAGGGCGCGATTGGAATGCTCGGCTTCGCGCCCGCCTTTCAACAACACGCTGTTGCCGCTTTTCAAACATAGCGTGGCGATTTGCACGAGCGCTTCGGGGCGCGATTCAAAAATCACGCCGACCACGCCCAACGGACAATTGACGCGGAAGAGTTGCAAGCCGTCATCGAGTTCGGTCGCCAGAGTGATTTTACCAACCGGGTCTTCGAGCGCGGCAACCTGTTCGAGGCCCGCCAAGATGTCGGCAAACTTTGCTTCATCGAGTTTCAAGCGACGCAGCAACGGCTCTGCTAATTCACCCGCTTCAACCAGGGGTTGCGCCGCCTCAACATCTTTTTTATTTGCCGCCAGAATTTCTTCAGCGTGTTCGCGCAAGCCTTGCGCGATGCGGCGCAGCGCGTGATTTTTTTCGTCTGTAGTCAGTCGCGCCAACACGCCCGATGCGGCTTTGGCTTGTCGCGCCGCTGCCGTGACCGTTTGATTTTGCATAGCAGTTTTCATCATTCCCAACTCCAATTAAAAGCTTTCTGACAAAGCTCCTACAACAATTCTATTCTTCCAGAAATTTCTCTCTCAGCATCCTTCGCCTATACGAGAAACGCTATGTTGTCGCGGGTGATGAGCGCGTCGTAATTTCGGTTCTCAATCAATTCATCAATCTTTGATGAATCAAGCCCGGAGATTTTGCGCGCTTCGTCGCTGGAATAATTAACGATGCCGCGCGCGAATTCGTGTTGCTGTTCATCGAGAAGGCTCACCACATCGCCGCGCTCGAACGTGCCGCGCACTTCGACAACACCTGCCGCCAGCAAACTCGCCTTGCGTTCAACCAGCGCCGTGCGCGCTCCCTGATTGACAACCAACGCCGCTTTGACGCTCGTCGCATACGCAATCCAGCGCCGCTTGCTGGTCAATTCCGCCTGGGGCAAAAACAGTGTGCCTAGGTCTTCGCCATTAAAAATTCGCCCGATAACATTGGGGATTTTACCGCTGGCGATGATGACTGCACAGCCTGATTGCACGGCGATTCTGGCGGCTTCGAGTTTCGCCCTCATGCCGCCGCGCCCGACTGCGCTTTTGTCGCCGCTGCGCGCAAGGTCTTCGACTTCGGCGGTAATCTCTGCGACCAGTGGAATCAATTTCGCTTCGCTGGAACGGTTAGGGTTTGCCGTGAAAAGCCCTTCGACATCGGTGAGAATCAACAACAAGTCGGCTTCGATTTTGCTCGCCATCAACGCCGACAATTTATCGTTGTCGCCAAAATTTATTTTGATATAGGCAGGCGCATCAAGCGCTTCAAGCTCCGCCGTTGAGACCGTATCATTTTCATTGATGATGGGCAGCGCCCCCAGTTCCAGAAGTTTGGCGATGGTGCCGCGCAGATTCAAATAGCGTTTGCGGTTGGAAAAATCTTCTTCGGTCAACAGCACCTGCGCCGAGATGATGCCGAGGCGGTCAAAGGCATCGGCATAGAGCGCCATCAAACGCCCTTGCCCGATGGCGGCGCACGCCTGTTTGAGCGGCAACAATTGTCCGCTGCGGAAAAGCCCCAAGCGTTCTGCGCCGAGGCCGACTGCGCCAGACGACACCAACAACACCTCGCGCCCCGCCTGTTTACTATCGGCGATAGCTTCAACGAACGCATAGAAGCGACTCAAGGCGATGCCCTTGTCTTCGCGCATCAACACGGCAGTGCCGAGTTTGATGACGACGCGCCGCGCCTGTTTAACAATCGCCGCCCGCTCGGTTGTAGAAAAATTGTCCATGTTCAGGATACAGAATGACGACGAAGAATTAATTTTTCAAGCATAGGAGGAATTTAATAAAGCGATAACTGCGCCGGTTTGGCGACGGGCTGGAAGCCGATTTTTGCCAGCACCGCATCCGACAAAGGCAATTGCTCCAGAGCGCGAGGTTCCACTTTGATAGCGCCTGCGCCGTAGGATTTGCCTATCCGCGATAAATTGGCAACGGTTTGCGGATGCCGTAACACCTGCCACAATTTTTCTATGTAGTCAGCCTCTTTTTGATGCGGATAGACACAGAGAAAACCGGTGAGCGGCAGCACCCCTGCGAGATTACGAATGAATCGGGTGTGGCGTCTGCCCAGATAGGCAAACAGTATAGGCGGCACATTGCGGGTCTCCATTTTATACCACGGACGACGAGTTGAAATGAGCGGCTTTTGATGAAGGTTCAGCGCTTCACCTTGTCGTAAATAAGTCGCCACCGGCAACGGGAATGCGTTCAACGGTCGGCCATCAGGAGAAAAAAGCAAAGTTGGACGACCTACGGTTTCAAGCTGTTTGATAGTTTCCTGCGTCACCCATTCCTCGCTTACATCGCGGGTGCGTCCTATCGCAGGAAGCAAAAATTCATGCGGTAAATCAAGAGCTTTTGCTTGCGCTGCGGTAAGGAAGAAAAATTCATTGGCTCCGGTGGCGATGCCGCGCATCACGGTTGCGAAATCCGCCAGCACGGGGCTGAGGTTTTTGCCAGCCCCAGGTGTGCGCGACAAGCCTGTGGTTAAACCTTCTTCAAGACTGCGCGCAGCAACCGACAGTTCAGTTGATGCCGCCCGGTGAAATTCTGAACTCATCCATTCTTTCAGGTGAGACGATTCCGCTTGGTTACATTTCGCCCAAAAGAAGCTTGGTGTTGGGGCGGACTTGCGAAGTAAAAAAATGATCGGGTTGGTGTCGACCTGCGGAAACGGCGATGCCGCAGGAGAAAAAGTGATGACTGCATCAAGCCTGTAGTGTTGCGTAATCCAACGCCACAAGCGATTGGCAAAAATCCCTTCACAGGTATCGGCAGGCATGAGAAAGGCTAGACGCCCGTCATCATCCAGCAATTCCAGAGCGCGCAGCAGAAAGTAGATGTGCAGTCCGGCGCGCCCATCCAAGGGTTCGCCAATCAAGAGCGCACCATATTTTTTCAACTGCGCTTTGACTTCGCCAGACAGACGGTGATGCCGTATGTAAGGCGGGTTGGCGAGAATGGCTTTGAATCTTTGTTGCGGCGGCTGCAAGACAAAGTCGCGCCTCTGGACATTGGCAAGATCGCTTTCCGTCAAACCGCTTTGTCGAGCCTGTTGCAACACCTCAAGGTTTAGTTCTGTGCCTGAAAGTGCAATAGGTTTGCCAGATTCTGCGGCAATTTTTTTTGCAGCGCGAAAGAACGCCCCAGCCCCAACCGCCGGGTCAAAGACTTCTTTGACCTCACCCTTCAAGACATAAGCGGCCATCGCTTCGGCGACCCAATCGGGAGTCCAGAATTGCCCTTTGACTCTGAGCAATTCTCTTGCGACTCCCGAACTCGGTAGTTTCTGCTTTTGCATTTTTACCTGTTCAAACTTTCCGAAAGTTCACTCAGAATTTCCAACGCTTCCGATTTCATCGCCAACCGGCCACCTGCAAATTTTACATAAGGCAGGATGTGACCATTTTTATCGGTGATACACTCGGCAATTAATTGTGGCTCTTCCAGCGTTTCACCAAGCGGATAGGCATAGTGATAATAAAATTTATAAATTGCTTTTTTTGTTGTCGCTCCACCGGGGGCTTGGAAGATTTGTTCTGTTGGCTGAATATTTCCGTTGGTAATTAAGCCTTGCGCGGTATCTAGTGAAAGACCAAAGGCCATATCAAAAAAGACGTGCCAGATATGAATCTTCACGGCGTTTTGAGACTGCCAGCCAAACAGTGGCTTGCGATCTTCTTCTTTCAAGATAACAGTCGGCAAAACTGCGGCTTTCTTCAGTCCCAGTTTCCCATCCAACCTGCGTTGGGCAGTTAATGTTGCACCATAATCAGGCATCTGTTTTGCTCGCCACAAGCTATTCTCACATTCAACAGCAATAATAGCCTTGGCGAGAATCGCTCTGATACGCTCATCCTCTTCCGAAGTGAAAGGCAATTCCCCAACGCCGCCAAGGTTTGCCACTGTTTCTTGAATCATCTGTGCATTCGAAGCTTTGAAAATCAGCAGGTCAGGGCGTTTGAGTTTGCCTAATCCGGCTTTCTCTAGGCGCTCAAAATATAATTCAAACGCTCGCACATCATCATCCGGCGCAGTGCCGCTGGGGCCGTAAGGCAAAGCAAAATATTGCCCTGTTTCATTGATCGCCTGCACCAGCCGCTCTTCGCTCCACACCCCTTGAGACCAGCGCATTAAAAAATCACTGCCACGCAGTCTGCGCGGATTCAACAAGAAATCCGACCAAGCAAGTTTTTCTTGCCCTCGCAACTCAATCTCTATATCTTCTGCGGCAAGACTGAGAGCGCTTTCAAACGAACACCAATGACTTTTATTTTTCAAACCCCACCTCATCGCTTCACATAATTCCGCATCGCTTCGACAAGCATTCCTTCTACGTCGCCGAATTTCGCCAAATAATCTTCGCGGCTGCGGCGTATAACTTCGTGGGCTTCATCACGCCCGTACAGGTGGGTCAATTCGACGGTCGGGTTTTTGCCGCCCGGCACATCTTTGTAAGTCAAAAAATAATGGCGCAGGCGATCAATCAACGATTGCGGACATTCATTGATCTCTCTCAACTCGCCATAGGCCGCATCACCTTTCATCACTGCAATGATTTTGTCGTCAGCCTCTTCGCCGTCAATCATACGAATACCGCCCACCGGAATCGCCTGCAAAAGGATGTCGCCATGCGTCACCGTTTTTTCCGACAGCACACAAATATCCATAGGGTCGCCATCGCCACGAATCCGTTCGCGTCCGGCTTTTTGCGCGCTGAATTCGCCCACGCTATCGCCGCAATAAGTTTTCGGAATGAAGCCGTACAACGCCGGGCAGATATTGGAATAGAGTTGCGGACGGTCAATCTTTAACAGCCCGGTCTCTTTGTCCAACTCGTATTTGATGGTGTCGGTCGGCACGATTTCGATATAAACATTGACGCTGTTGGGCGCGTCTTCACCGCTAGAGACGCCGTGCCAGGGGTGCGGTTTGAATAACAGCCGTATCAAATCGTGCAGCGATTCGACCTTCTCTTTTGCGCTCATGATATTTACCCTGCTTTCATCAACGCTCTGCTTGCTCAGAAGCCTTGGCGCAAATTTTTCCACACGCCTGAAAATAATATCCAGGTTGAAATCGTTTTACAGAACCTTGCAACCAATGACCAGTAAACTTCTTCAAGCGTCGTTGCCAATCTTGAAAGGCTCATCGTAGCAGTGTCCGAACACGCTTGGCCAGATGCGACAGCGCGTCAGGAAAATTGAGAAAAGCACTTTCTTTATCCGAAAAGTTTGCGCTATAATCGCGCAGACTTTTTGCTGTTGATTTGGAGAACGGTATGATTTCGTCCCACGACTTCACAAGATGGAGTTTCACTCCGCGGTTTCTTGATGCAGACTTTCGACAAGAAGCCGCCAAGGCTTTTCGGAACTCTTTCACCAAGACCTGCAAGCGATAGCTCTGACTGCGATTCCAGTTGTCAGAGCGCACAATTCACCGTTACTCTTATGCCCTGAAAAACCGATAACTTTTGGTTCGATAGCTGCATCCAAGGTGGCTTGGCATCGCAACCATTTTCATTAGAGAGAACCATCATGGCTAACAAAATACCTGTAGGCATATTGGGCGCGACCGGTGCGGTCGGCCAGAGATTCGTGCAATTGCTGGAACATCACCCGTGGTTCGAGACCACGGAACTGGCGGCTTCCGACCGTTCAGCGGGCAAAGCTTATCAAGACGCCACCAACTGGCGACAATACACGCCGATTCCCGACTCTTTACAGACGCAAGTGGTCAAACCCTGCGAGCCGAATCTCGATTGCAAAATTGTTTTTTCGGGACTTGATTCATCGGTCGCCGGTGAAGTCGAAGAAGCCTTCGCACAAGCGGGCTACATCGTCTTGAGCAATTCCAAAAATCATCGCATGGATGAAGACGTGCCTTTGCTCGTACCGGAAATCAATCCCGAACATCTGGGCTTACTCAAAACCCAACGCCAGCGCCGCAACTGGGCGGGCGCGATTGTCACCAATCCGAATTGCTCGACCATTGGCTTGGTGATGGCGCTGGCTCCGCTTCATCGCGCCTTTGGCGTCAAGCGCGTCATCGTCTCCACTATGCAAGCGCTATCGGGCGCAGGCTATCCCGGTCTTTCGGCCATTGATATGCTCGGCAACGTCATTCCTTACATCGGCGGCGAAGAAGATAAAGTTGAAACCGAGCCGCTGAAAATCATGGGCGCATGGCAACACGACGCCATACAATTTGCCGATTGCAAAATCAGCGCTCACACCAATCGCGTCTTTGTCGAAGACGGCCACCTGGAAACCGTTTCGCTTGAGTTGGAAAAGAAGGCGACACCCGAAGAAGTCGCCGACGTTTTAGCCAACTTTTCAGCGCTGCCGCAGGAGTTGAAATTACCGACCGCGCCGATTCCACCCATCATCGTGACGGCGGAGCGCGACCGCCCACAACCGCGCTTTGACCGCGATGCCGGCAAAGGCATGAGCGCCGTCGTCGGTCGCATACGCCCTTGCCCTGTCTTCGACATACGGCTAGTGGTGCTGTCACATAACACGATTCGCGGCGCGGCGGGCGCGGCTATTTTGAATGCCGAAATCATGAAGGCGCAAGGCTATCTGGATTAGTCTTTATGTCGGGCGTCCGATGTCCGGTGTCCATCTTTCAAAGCGGTTAGAAAAAGGCAGGCTCGATAACCGTCAACAATAAAAAAGCGGACGCCGGACACCGGACATCAGACAACGGACTTTGAATTATGATCGTAATGAAATTCGGCGGCACTTCGGTTGAAGATGCCGCTTCCATCGAACGAGTAACGGAGATTATCAAAGCGCGGGTGGCGCTCAGGCCGTGCATTGTCGTCTCGGCGATGGGCAAGACGACGAGCCGTTTGTTGCAGGCGGCGCAGGCTTCGGCGGCGGGTGATGCGCGCACCACGCTTGGCATCGTTGCCGATTTGAAAGCTCGCCACGCCAGCGAAGCGCGCCAATTAATTAAAAGTAATTGGAGCGCCTTCGATTTCATCGAGCAGTATTTCGCCGAGTTGAAAAAACTGCTCGAAGGCTTGGCCATACTCGGCGAAGTGCCGCCGCGTGGCTTGGATAAAATTCTCGCTTACGGCGAATTGCTGTCGTCGGCAATCGTCAGCGACGCGCTAGATGAACGCGGCATCGCGTCGCAATTGGTTGATGCGCGCAAGCTGTTGATCACCGATGATCGCTTCGGCGGCGCGTCACCTCTTTTTGACATCGCCAATGCGAAAATCGTCGCCACGCTTGCGCCGCTCATCGCCGAAAATCGCGTGCCGGTATTGCAAGGCTTCATCGGTGCGACCCGCGAAGGCGCAACCACGACGCTCGGTTTTGAAGGCTCGGATTACACGGCGGCCATTATCGGCGCGGCGATGGACGCCGACGACATACAAATCTGGAAAGATGTTTCAGGATTGATGACCACAGACCCGCGCCTCTATAAAGCGGCGCGCACCGTCAAAGCTTGCTCGTTTGCAGAGGCGGCGGCGTTGACCTATTTCGGCGCAAAAGTTCTGCACCCGAAAGCGATTTATCCGGCGGCGCGAAAAAATATCCCTGTACATATATACAATTCCAAATTACCGCAGGCGACCGGCACAGCGATTTCCGCAACCGCTCCGCTATGCAAAAATGCCATCAAATCCATAGCCTTTTTGCGTCCGGTGACGATTCTGAAAGCGACCATTGAAACCATCAGCGAAGAGGAGCAAATTTTTCTGCCCGAAGATTCATTGAAGACCATCATCAACACCATGATCAAACGCCGGGTGACACCTTTGCTGACGGCGGTGTCGGGTTTGAATACGGCATTTGTGATGGACGCGAAAGCACTAGATGAAACCACCGAACGCGATTTGCTGAACGACATTGCCAAATTCACTTCGGCAAGCGTCGAGCGCGACCGCGCCATCATTACTCTGGTCGGTGCGGGTCTTGCACAAAACGCGAGGATTAGCGGACGAGTCTTCAACGCGCTGGAAGCGGTAGAAGTCAACGCCGTGTTGCATGGTTCATCGCCTATCATGATGAATGTGGTGATAGCCGCCCAAGATGTTGAAGCGGTGATCGCACGTTTGCACGAAGCGTTCTTCGCGGATTTTGACCGTGAAGTTTTTGAATAGCCGAAAACATCAAGCGTGCGTTCCTGAGGCGTTCGGCCAATGAAAACCACGGGTCAAGATAACAGCGAAATGCGGCGATCTGCGATTGACAATTCGCAACACATTATGAAGACTCAAAAAGCTTTAATTAAATTGCAGCAGAGTGCAGAGTCCTATTCGCCCTTGCCCCTTTGTTGAAGGGGTTGCTAACGCTGTCGTTCTAGCGGCTCACCGGGTGCGCCGCGACTATCTTTTCTCAAAGTGAGTCATGCAAATCCATGAAGAGATCAATCAATTTGTATCGCTTATTCTTTTGCGTTTTCCTGCTCTGCACTTGGGCGCAGGCGCAAACGGCACGCCCCCGCACCAAGTCGGTCGGGGCCATTCCGACCTTGAAAAATTCCTGGCAAGGCATCACGCCGCTGCATTCTACGACCGCCGATGTGGCGCGTATGATGGGACTGGAAAACGACGCTTCGGAAGGCTCGCTCCTTGGCCCCTTCAAAGTCGAAGACGGCGAAGTGACGTTCTCTTATTTGACGCCGAGTCTGGCAAAAATTTATCGCGCTCCGGCTTCCCTGACCAACAAAGTCTTCACCATTTATGTGAAGCCCGCTTCCAACCTGTATCGCACCGATTTGAAACTCGACCGCAGTTTCAAACCCTGTACGGAAGAAGGCATCAAAGGCTATTACTATCTGGTCAGCGAAGCCGGTGTCGCCTATCAAATCAAACGCAGCACCGAAACCGTGGAAACGATTATCTATCAACCGTCGCGCCTTGAAGTTCGCCGCTTGGCGGTGAATACGGAATGCGTCTATTAATCTGGCAGGAGAAATTATGAGCAAAAGATTCATCATCGCAGCGGTCGCCCTCGTAGTGCTGTTGGCGTCCAATGCAGCGGCGCAGCAGTGGAAGCGCTACATTCCAGAAGCGCAGCGCAAAGAGGTTTACAAAAAAGCGACGGTCAACACTGGCCTGAGCGCCAAGTTCATCAGCAAAGTCAACGCTCGCGTTCTCTGGGTGACGGACGAAGTGGCGCGTGCCATCGTCTCGGATATGCTGGACAAAAAGTATGTCAGCGCGACAGACGCCGATTCAGAATATTTTGACCTCCGCCCTTTCAGTCACTTTCTCTTTTATCTGTTCATCAAGGTGGACAAGAAAACGCTTTGGGGGCCGCTCGATCAACAGGCGTTTTCCCTGTATAAAGCGAGCGATCCGACCAATCGCTTGTCCAGCGGCGAAGTGCGCGAGGCGGCCTTCAAGACCGGCGTCAAGGAAGCTTTGGATTTGGAGTTCGAGGTGAAAAAAGGCCGACAATATGTGGCGCTGGTGCCGCGCAAAAATGCCAGCGGCAAACCCGTCATCAACGATTTGAACGAAGAACCCAATGCCATGTTTTCTCTGCAAGGCAAAGAGGTCTTTCTCAAATTCAAAATCAACGAACTGGTAACGCAAGTGAAAGATTTGTGAAGCCCATGAAAATCGCAATCATTGGTTATGGCAAAATGGGGCGCATGATCGAAGCGGCGGCAACGCGCCATCAAGTCGAAGTCGTCTGCGTCCTTGACCCGTTGGCAGGCAATCGCGGACAACTGGCAGAGGCCGATGTGTGCATAGAATTCACCCAACCCGACGCCGTGTTGGACAATATCAAACTCGCCGCCAGCGCTGGCAAACCCATCGTCGTCGGCACTACTGGCTGGTATGAACATCTTGATGAGGTTCGCACCTTGGTCGAAGCGACTCATATCGGCTTCGTCTATGGCACGAATTTCAGCATCGGCGTCAACCTGATGTTCAAGGTGGTAGAGTACGCCGCCAGCCTGTTCAAGAATTTTTCCTCCTATGAGCCGTTCCTCGAAGAGGCGCATCACAAATTCAAAAAAGATGCGCCATCGGGAACCGCTCTCGCTTTGCAGCAACGCCTGGACAGCCAATACCATCAAGCGGTGCCAACCAGCAGCACGCGCGCCGGTTTCATACCGGGCATACACACGGTCGGCTTCGATTCGGAAGTAGATACCTTGACGATCACGCACACGGCACGCAGCCGCGCCGGTTTCGCCGACGGCGCACTCGTCGCCGCCAAGTGGATTTTAGATAAAAAAGGTTTTTTTGAATTTTCGCAAATTGTATAAACCGGGGTACTCACAACAAACGATTAGCAAATGAAAAGCAAGTACGGTAAGCCGAAACAGTTCAGTGATCCTTATAAAGAGCATGGCGAATGCCAGGAAGAATTAAAAAAAATCCTTGATAAAGAAGACAGGAGGCTGACATTAGAGGATTTCTCTTACATCTTTTCTATAGCTCTCCCGGCTGCCGATTATCAAGAAGGGGTTTACTACATTCCTTTATGCTTTGAGCAGATGATGAAAAAGGAAGACCCCATTAACTCGAATATCTGCCAAGGTATTTTTTGGTACCTTACACATTTCAAAAAGGAGTTGGAGGCAGACTATTATTATAGAGATTGTATGCAAATGATTCGGGTGTTGAGTCATTGCTACACTCAGGATTTTGAATTGATAAGATTGAGTGAAGAAGAGCTAGATGCACACAGCATTGATCCGAGATATAGAGAAATGGCAAAGCATAGTAGTTCAGTTCATGATCTTATTGATGTATTGATCCGATATTCAGAATATGAGGAAATTCTTTTCAATTGGGTAGATAGTCTCGACAACAAAAGCCTGGTCGCCAATTGTTGGTGGATAAATATAGGTTATCACGTCAGATGGTGGCAGATTCTCTATCATGAAAATGATAAATCGAACGAGAGAAAAGAGAAGCTTATCCATCGCCTTCATAAATTTGGCGACTACCAGGCACGTTGGTGGGAAGCTTCAAGCTTTGCTGCCAGCAAAAAGTTTTATGAGTACAATCGAAGAGTCTCTTTGATATAAAAGAAAATGGTGATAGAAAAATGGACACAACAAATTTAAGAGGTTGCGGGACGGCTCTGGTCACGCCGTTCAAAAAAGATTTAGCGGTTGACGAAGCGGCATTACGCCAATTGGTCGAATGGCAGATTGCCGAGGGCATCAATTTTCTGGTGCCTTGCGGAACCACCGGCGAAAGCGTCACGCTGACCAGCAATGAACAATATCGCGTCGTCGAGATCGTTCTCGAAACTGCGGCGCAGCGCGTGCCGGTGATTGCCGGAGCGGGCGGCAATAACACCGCAGCGATTGTGGACAAGGCGAAAGCCTACGAAACGCTCGGCGTGGACGGCCTGTTGTCGGTGACGCCTTATTACAACAAGCCTACGCAGGAAGGACTCTATCAACATTTTCGCGCCATCGCCGAAAGCACCTCCCTGCCGATTATTGTTTATAACGTGCCGCCGCGCACCAATGTCAACCTGCTGCCCGATACGCTCGTGCGGCTGGCGGCATTGCCCAACATCATCGGCGTCAAAGAAGCGTCAGGTGATATTGCTCAAGTCGCGGAAATCGCTACGCGTATGAAGCCCGACTTCAAAATTCTATCTGGCGATGACGCCATGACCTTGCCGATTATAGCGGTCGGCGGTGTCGGTTTGATTGCCGTAGCGTCCAACGAAGTACCGCGTTTGATGACCGCCATGACGTGGGCTTGCCTAGAAAATAACTGGGACGAGGCGCGCACTTTGAATCGTCGCTTGATGCCGCTGTTGAAAGCCAACTTCGTGGAAACCAGTCCCGGCCCGGTCAAGGCGGCGCTGGCGATGATGGGCAAGATCGAAGAGGTTTATCGCCTGCCGATGGTTCCGGTCACCTCGGCGACGAAAGAAAAACTGCATACCATTCTCAGCGCGTTGGAATTGCTTTAATAAAAAAGAGGTCTCCCATTGCACAAGTTGAGAAGCGGTCTTTGACCGCGTGCAGTTGGTCATTGAACAGCTTGGCGGTCAGAGACCGCTTCTCAACAAAATAGAATTTGTGAACGATTGAATAACAGCAAGAAAACAGATATGGAACTAGCGCAAAAAATCCAGCAGCTTTTTGCTTCGTCGTCCGCCGAATTCACCGCCGAGCATTATGAATGGTTCGCCGAATTCAAAGCTCAACTCAACACCGGAAGCGCCCGTGCTGCCGAAAAAGTTGACGGCAAGTGGCGCGTCAATTTGTGGGTAAAACAAGGCATTTTGCTAGGTTTTCGGCTCGGTCGTCTGGAAAATTTTTCCATCAACGATAATTTTCGTTTCTACGACAAACATACGTACCCGCTCAAACAGCTTGCCGCCGACAGCGGCGTGCGCGTTGTGCCGGGCGGCTCTTCGATACGCGACGGCTGTTATCTGGCTAAAGGAGTCACCTGTATGCCGCCGATGTATATCAACGTCGGAGCTTATGTGGACGAAGGCACGATGATTGATTCACACGCCCTCGTAGGCTCTTGCGCGCAGATTGGCAAGCGCGTACATCTATCCGCAGCGGCGCAAATCGGCGGCGTGCTGGAACCCATAGGGCAGTTGCCCGTCATCATCGAAGACGATGTTTTAGTAGGCGGCAATTGCGGCGTTTACGAAGGCGCGATTATCCGCGAACGCGCCGTGCTGGCGGCAGGAACGATCATCACGGGCGGCACTCCGGTTTACGATTTGGTCAACGATACGTTTCATCGCAAGACCGCAGACGCGCCGCTTGAAATCCCCGCCGGTGCGGTGGTCGTCGCAGGTTCACGCGCCCTCACCAAAGGCAAAGGCGCAGAGTTAGGGCTGGCGATTTACACGCCGATTATCATCAAGTACCGCGATGAGAAGACCGATGCTTCGGTGCAGCTTGAAGATTTTTTGAGGTAAAGAATAAATATGAACACAGACCTGAACCCATTGTGCTGTACTGATCTCACCGATGCAATGAATACCCCGCCAAATTCTTTTTTTAGAATTGAAGATAACAACGTCCTATACCTTACGGTGGGCTATGCTCAAACTGCTGAAGGAACAGGTTGGTTCGATCAAGCTGTAATCTTCTGTCCTTTCTGCGGCAAGCAATTGCAAGATAGGGAAGATATACGTAAAAAATCATCCGTCCACTAACGGTAATTATCAATATGACCTTCAACCCCGCAGACCGAATCAAAAAGGTGCAAAAGAGCGCGACCCGCAGGCTCTATGACGCTGCGCCGCAAGGCTCTATCAATCTCGGTTTAGGCGAGCCGGATTTTTTAACGCCCACCGTAATTCGCAATGAAGCAACGCGAGTCATTCGTGAAGAACGCTTGGGCTACACGCCGAATGCAGGGCTGCTGGCGCTGCGGGAAAAGATTGCTGACTACACAAGCGTCGGCTTGAAACAGGCTACAGGAGCCGATTTCGTGTGCGTGACCAATGGCGCGGAAGAGGCTCTGTTTGCGGTGATGATGGCAATACTCAACCCTGGCGATGAAGCGGTGTTGCCGAATCCGGGTTTCAGCGCCTACGCGACGATTGCCGAAATCGCTGGCGCAAAAGTCGTTCCCTTTGCCATGCCCGCCGCGAATGGGTTTCAATTTGACCGCGACAATTTCGCCAAGGCAATCACCGATAAAACCAAACTCGCGTTGATCGTCTCGCCGTCCAATCCTACCAGTCGGGTGATGGCGCGGGACGATTTACAATTCATCGCCGACTGCCTGCACGGCTCGAAGGTCTATGTCATCGCCGATGAAATTTATCGCGATTTGTATTTCACCGAGGAGCGCCCGGCCTCGCTTGCCGAATTTTACGACCAGACGATTGTCGTTTCGGGAATGTCGAAGATGATGAGCATGACGGGCTGGCGTTTAGGCTGGGCGGTCGCTGCGCCGGAAGTCATTCAATCTGTCACGGTGATGCATCAATACATTTCGGCGTGTGCCTCGTCGGTGTCGCAGAAAGCCGCGCTTGCCGCTTTCACAGATGCAGGCCGCGAGGCAACGCGAAGGATGCGCGAAATCTTGCGCGAGCGCCGCGACGTGATGACGCAGGCGATTGAACGCGAATTGGGCTTGCCTTATGTTTCAGGCGAAGGCGGCTTTTATATCATGCTCGATGTATCGCGCTATGGCGAAAGTGAAGAGGTAGCGATGCGACTGCTTGAAGAGCGCGTCATCACGGTTCCCGGCGATGCCTTTGGCGCACAAGGGCGTGGCTATTTGCGCTTATCGTTTTGCATCGAAGCCGCGCTCATCGAAGCAGGCATACGCCGCATCGCCAAAGGCTTATAGCGATTTGCAATTGCGTGCATGTCAGTAGCCCGACCGTGAGGGAGGGCTTGCTTGCGAATCAAAGCCCTCCCTCACGGTCTTACTTTTACCCATATCTTGTGCGCTTGTGATTAACAATTGATCCGTTAGTCCGCGAAGCGGGCGATAGCATATAGCCCAG
>JACQDB010000122.1 GCA_016201275.1 Acidobacteriota bacterium | reverse complement strand
TAATTCTTGCCTTCACTTGACCTTTGTTCAAAAGTTCCGTCAAATATCTTTCGTCTGCTTCACTTAGCTTTAGATGTTGTTTTTTCATACATCTATAGAAATGACTAAAACACTTGAAAATTTAGGTTCCGGTGTACTAAATTATCATTGCCAAATAAATTGGCGATAAATAGCCATTTCCCCTCTTTATCCATTACCATTCTTTCCGGTTGGCTGCCTCCAGATAGAAACCCTGAGCCGGGAACTATAGTCAAAGTGCCATCAGAAGCAACACTCCAAACCGTTATCTTATTGCCAAAAGCTTCGTTGACAAATAAGAGTTTTCCATTAGGACTGAGAAATGTGGTTTGTCCGCCACGAGCAAAATTGCCGCTTCTTTGTACGAATGGAGAGCCGGGGATTGCCGACAAGTATCCTTCAAGTGACACATTGAAAACATCTGTGTAGATCGGTGTAACGGTATCCCCCACAACAAAGAGAAGATTACTCTCACAGCTAAATTCCATGTCGGTCGCACGGCCATTCCCGTAAGTAAAAAATGGTCCGAGGATGAGGGATAAAGAGCCATCGCCAGATATTTTATACATGAAGAAGGGTCTGCCTGAAATTGCTGAACCATTCAATCCAACTGCTAAAAACTTACCATCGGGGGAAACTTTTATATCTCTCAAACCAGATCTTGCGCCATTCACAGGCAGGATTTTTACAGGGGCAAGAGTTCCATCCAGAGCAATAGAAAAGGTTTGGATTACCCCTATATCTGCACCCCCTGCAAATAAGTATTTCCGATCAGGAGTTACAGCTAGAGAGATTCCTTCGCCAATAATAAAGCCTTGTACCATGGTAGAAAAGGGAGAACCTTGCACCGGTGTCAATGTTCCGGTTTGTGGGTTGATAAAGAAAGCATTTATACTCGCTCCACCAGAAGCAAATAAAAAATTCCCGGCAATAACCATCCGATTCGGAGCCGGTGAACTGCTTCCTACAGGACCACCGCCATTGCATAAAAATGGTGACCCTGGAATGCTTATCACGTTGCCGTTAGCAGCGACAGAATAGCCTGAAATTTTATTCGGCCCTGAGGAATGAGCATTGTAGGAATAGACAAACGTAGGTTGAGCGTGGGCTGCTTCAACAAAAGAAAACGACAGAATAATTATCACGATTAATGCCAATGGTTGGAGCCATAATTGTGAAAACCGAGATCGCCTTTGAGCTTTTAACAAATAGTTATCCATCGGTAAATCTCCATCTTTGATAGTTATGTGGTCTGTTGCACGGCGCACAGTCAGGCGCTGAAATCGCTTTGTAAGGGTTTTGAAAAACTTTGCAGCAAGGAATTCAAAACTCTGAATTTCAGCAGTTGATTTGTCGTCTGACCAAAAAAGACCCGGAACGGAACGCGCCTATTTTGTCATTCCTTGAATCAACTGGCAAGAACGATTTTGCTTCCGGTACAGTTTTTATGTTGCCGTTGGCTATTTCATTCAGAGGCGATTTAGCGTATCTTCTGTCACGATTGAATTGACCGCGCCTGCCGCACTGAAGGGCGCTGAACAAAATGGCATATAGGAGAAGCGTATGAAAAAAGTTGTCGTCCTCTGCATCGGAATGCTGTTATGGCTCAATGGTCCGGCGCTGGCCGCTGGCACTGCTGCCGCAAGTTGGATCAGTCTGTTTGACGGCAAAACCTTGAACGGCTGGAAGGCCAACGAAAATCCCGCTACCTTCAGCGTCGCAAACGGTGCGATAGTCGTCAACGGGCTGCGCTCGCATCTGTTTTATGTCGGCGCAGTCAACCATCACAACTTCAAAAACTTTGAATGGAAAGCCGACGTGATGACCACGCCGGGTTCCAATTCGGGAATGTATTTTCACACTGCGTTTCAGGAGACGGGCTGGCCTGCAAAAGGCTACGAAGTGCAAGTCAACAACACCCACGCCGACCCCAGAAAGACCGGCGGCCTCAATGCCATTCAAGATGTCTTGCAGGCTCCGGTCAAAGATAACGAATGGTTTACCCAGCACATCATCGTGCAAGGCAAACGCATCATCGTCAAAGTCAACGGCAAAACCCTGGTAGATTACACCGAGCCGGAAAATGCCGAGCGCCCCAAAGACTTGGCCGGTCGCCTCTTGTCATCAGGCACGTTTGCCCTTCAAGGTCACGACCCCAAGAGCAAAGTCTATTTCAAAAACATTATGGTCAAAGTGCTGCCGGACAAATAAACCACATCGTCGCAACGCCGCACCCACAGCACGTTCGTGAAAAAAGTCGGCCTAGCAGTTGCAGTTTCACGCATCAACGTGTCGGTAAAACATCGGCGCGTTGATGCGTAAATTCTGAAGCGGCGTTTGCGGTCCTGCGCTCGGCTTAATCAAGGACACGATAGATTACAGGCAAATGGTGGACTGGAATTTTCACCCGGATTGTGAACGATGACGGTTCCGGGCAGGCTGGCGCACACCCGGCCTTTCACAACAATGGTGCGGAAGAAACCGGGGTGGTCGGCATCGGCATGTTTGAATTTCAACTTCTTGGGTATCACGCCGCCGATGGTCACCACGGCGTTGGGATGCAAACGCGAGCCGGAAATCGTCAAACTCACGCTGCCGGTATCGCTGCGCTCCACGCGACATTGATTGACCGTCGCGGTAGGCGGCGGCGGCACGGGGTCGGCAGGCGGCGCTTTGGCTTTGGCGCAGGTGAAACTCACTTCCAGCCCTTGTTCATTGCCGAGCGGACACCCTACAGGCGCGTTTGGCGGCAACGTCGTCAAATTCCGACTCGTGCCGTTTGCACCGCTGGCGTAAATCAAGAACGTCTTTCCGGCATTCGCCGACCCCAAGTCAAACAGCGCGTCTATCAAATTCGGCGTCAACACGACGAAGCGCGTCGCTTGAATCACATTAGCCGGATTGCCTTTTTCCACCGCAAACACCGCCGTCACATTGGCGCTGCCATCGGGCAACAGAAAACACGAGCCAGGCACTTGCAGGTTCTGGCTGATGGCGCAATCGCCTGACGAAGGCGAGGCCGAAATCACCACCGGGGCGCGTATGCCGAGTTCAATAGGACAGGTCGCTTTGATTTCATAACCGCCGAAAATATTATCATCCCCGGCACTGACTTTTTGAATTACCGTCAAGCTTGCCGTGCCGCCGCAACAGGCCAGCGGAAAGGCCGTGCCGGGCAATTGCGGCACCAACGAAGCAATCGTCGCGTGCACCAGATTGCGATTGACGACGCCAACATTGTTGAGCGCTATGGCCAAATCCGCTACGCCATCGCCATTGGTGTCGCAAGTGATGCTGGCGGCATTGGCGGCAAAGCCGCAACCGAGTATGTAAAGCGGCACATCGCACAAGGCGTTAATGATGCCTTTGGTGTTGCCGGGCAGCACCGGCGGTTGATTGGGCGCTACGGCAATCGGCGCGGCAGGTATGGCCAACAAGCCCTGTTGAAAACCGACGCGCTTAGGCAAAGCGCTTGCCGCCTGCAACCAAACATCAGCGGCGGCCTTCGCATTCCAATGCTTAGTTGCCGTCTTCATGGCCGCAGGAAATGGAAAGTTGCAGGATGGCGATTTCTCTTCATCGGCGGAAACCATCAGCGACGGCCCGAAGGCGAAAAAGATTACGGCTAACAGAAAAGTACATTGATAAATGATTTTCATAACGGGTACTCCAGCGTGATTCGCATTGTGAACGCTACGCCAGACTATGCCACAAATTCGCGCTTTGCGGTATGCTCATGGCGCAGGTTGAACATTTTATGAAATCGAAAATTTCCCATCCCCTCACCCACGCAGATAAAGTCGCGCTGGCGCTGGCGCAAAAAATTGCCGAACAGATAGACTTGACGCAATCCTTGCTTGCCCACATTCCAGCGGACAAACTGGAATGGCAACCGCTACCACAGACCTTTTGCCTGGGTGATTTGTTAGGTCATCTGCTCGAAGCCGCCGCCGGATTTTGCGCCGCGCTTTATGCTTTGCACCCAGAGGGCTTGCACCATTTTGTGAAGTTGCGCCAACAGCCGGTGAATCATCGTTGCCATTCAGCAGAAGCCGCCGAACGCCTAAGCCAATATCAACAGCATATCGCCGAAGGCTTCGCGTTATTGATGGATGAAGATTTGGCGCGCCCCATGCCGACGCTGTTCGTACCGCAAGGCGAAACCGCCATGACGGTGCTGCTCGGCAATCTCGAACACTTCATCAATCATAAATACCAGCTCTTCTTTTACTTGAAATTGCTGGGCGTCGGCATCTCTACGCCGGAGTTGTACCGCTTTCGCCAGCCGCCCGATTTGCCGTAAGCAAAAATTCTCTCTTTGCAACAAAGCCACCCAGCGCCCATCGGCTGCGCCAACAAGCGCTCCGTTGGTAAAAACGAAAAGCATCGAAAATCGCCCGGTTTTATTGGCTTTTTTTGGTAGTGCGAAAAAAGTGAGGCTTGACCGGCAACCCACTACGCCGGTTTAGCCTTATTTTTTTCGCACTACCGTTTTTTTAATCTTCACAAGCGCTCAGGGAAACGAAGCAAAGTTTTTTTACGCCCACTCTTCAGCCTCTGCAATCGGCCAGTGCTGAAAAAAGCAGGTGCGCTCGCCGGTGTGACAAGCCGGGCCTTGCGGTTCGACTTTGAGCAACAAAGTGTCGCCATCGCAATCTACGGCTAAGGAAATCAGGCGCTGGGTGTTGCCGGAAGTCGCGCCCTTGTGCCACAACTCAGAACGCGAACGGCTCCAAAACCAGGTCTCGCCGCTGGCCAAAGTTTGCGCCAAAGATTCAGCGTTCACATAAGCCAGCATTAACACCGCACCACTTCGCGCATCTTGAACGATGGCCGGAACCAAACCGCGTTCGTCAAATTGAATCTGCTGCCAAATTGCCTCTTGCATCATCTGCCTTTCAAATCCGCCTTGCCGGTCAAGTTGTAAAAAGATGTAAATTTTTTCTCCGACCTGAAAAACGGCTTTCGGCATCGCGCCGGAAATCGTAAGATACTTTCTCACTTTTGCAGTTCGGAAAATTTACTGGAAAACCCGTCATATAACAGAATGCCTGCAACTTTCGCAGGTTTCACATGAAAGTAAAAACGATTTGATCGCCAAATCTCAAGGAGAATAAAACCATGAAAAGACTGATGATGCTGTTCGCCCTCTTGTTGTGCCTCGCCGCTGTCGGCGTCGCGCAGGATGCCAAACCGGCGGTGCAAGCCTTTGGCGGCATAACGCCCGATGATCGCGGTTCGACGCGGGTGCTGTATTGGGACACCGTGAAGAATGTCCCGCTCGGTCAACTGGCCATAGATTTCGGGCGTCCATTGTGGAAAAAAGAGTATGAAAATCAAGCGTTGTTCGATGGCTTCACCAAAGGCAAAGTCTGGCGCTTAGGCAACAATTTCTGGACGACTCTGGACACCGCGCTGCCGCTGAAAATCGCTGGCAAAGAGGTCGCGCCGGGTTCGTATTATCTGGGTTTACATCGTTCCGCAGATGGCGCGACCTGGAGCCTGGCCTTCATTGATCCGGTGAAAGTTCGCCAAGCCCAACTCGACGCCTTCGTTATTGATAAAGCGCCGATTGAATTCACCATTCCGGTGAGCGCAGCAAAAGCCGCCAGCACTGCGGATAAATTGACGGTGCTGTTGACGACCAATAAAGCCAATCTCAAAGAGGTGACTTTAACCATCACTTGGGGAACTTTGCAACTGAGCGCCCCAATTCAAGTCGCCGTACAGATGTAAGGGAAGGGGAAGAAAATATACTCCCTTAATCCCGGTTGAGCAGCGGTCTGTGACCGCTGGATTAATCCCGGTTGAGCAGCGGTCTGTGACCGCTGGACTGGCGGTCACAGACCGCTGCTCAACCGTATGCTATTGCTTGCCGCTTCCCTTAGCTCAAAATATTTTGCCGCAACCCATCCAAGCGCAAGGCTTCGAGAAAAGTTTTCTCGAAGCCTTGCGCCTCATCAATCCAAAAAATCGTTTTGGTAAAAAATCGTTTTGGCTCACTGGTATTTTGCATAAAGGTACAGCAGATGTTGTATGTCATTGCTATAGACAACGCTATATGTTGATGCCCTTCAAGGAAGCTAAGGGGAAGCCATCGTTTGCCTTCATCGCATGGGTAAATCGCGTTGGCGCAAATAATCTTTCGCTGCGCCGATGGTGAATTCGCCAAAGTGAAAAATCGAAGCCGCCAGCACCGCCGAGGCTTTGCCTTCCTGCAAGGCTTGGCGCAAATGTTCGAGCGTTCCCGCGCCGCCCGAAGCAATCACCGGAATGGTTACCGCTTCGGCAACAGCGCGAGTCAATTCCAGGTCGTAGCCATCGCGTGTGCCGTCGGCATCCATACTGGTCAATAAAATTTCACCAGCCCCCAACGCTTCCACCTGTTGCGCCCATTCGATCACATCAAGCTCCGCAGCCGTGCGTCCGCCATGCGTGAAGACCTCCCAACCCGGCGCTGGCGGATTGCCGATGGCGGATTGCCGATGGCGGATTGCCGATGGCGGCTCGTCAATTTGGGAATTGCCAGTCCTTGATTGCGGCTCATCGCTTTGCAGCAACTCCCCTTCTCCCTCTCTCCCCGTCTCCCTTTCTCCCATTCGCCGTCGCGCATCAATGGCGATGACGATGGCCTGCGAGCCAAAGGCTTCTGCGCCTTGTGTAATCATCGCGGGATTTTTTATTGCTGCCGTGTTCAGGGCGATCTTATCCGCGCCACAAGACAGCAGGTCGCGCATATCTTCAACGGTGCGAATGCCGCCGCCAACCGTAAACGGGATGAACACGGCATCGGCGACGCGCCGCACCATGTCGCGCACAATGTCGCGGCTGTCCGACGACGCTGTGATGTCCAGAAAAACCAGTTCATCCGCGCCCTCGCGGTCATAACGTCGCGCCTGTTCTACGGGGTCGCCCGCGTCTATCAAATCAACGAAGCGTATGCCTTTGACCACGCGCCCACCATCTACGTCCAGACAAGGAATGATTCGTTTCGCTAACATTTCATCAAGCTCGTTTTCTGATACCGAGTGGCAACACAAAATACGAAGTTCGCCGTTTAGAAGCGATCTTTGACCCGCGCATTCCGGCGGTTAAAGACCGCTTCTAAACCCTTCTTACTTGGTTTTGCCTATCGCTATGACCAAGAAAATTTCCCGCGCTCCTCAAGGTAGCAAGGTTTTTCCGCAGCCGCCAGCGTATCAACTGAAAAAAAATTTATCTGGTGATTCGATCAGCGATTTTTCCGCATTATTTTTCGCCTTAGCTGAATGCCGAGCCTTTGCGTATGGCTCAATCATGGTCGCGGCTTGTGCGATCTCTGCTAGACCATCGCCAGCGCCCCCGAAAGCGTGAAGCGTTGTTCATAAAGCGCCTTGCCGATGATGACTGCATCCACGCCGTCCGCTTCAACGGCAAGCAAGCGCGTCAGATCGTCAAGCGTGGCGACACCGCCCGAAGCCGTGACCCTCGCGCCTGAAGCGAGGGCGACTTGGCGCGTCAATTCCACATTCACGCCTTGCAGTTTGCCGTCCCGCGTAATGTCGGTGTAGATGATGCGTTGCACGCCCAACGCGGTCATCTGCTTTGCCAAATCAAGCGCATCAATCGTGGTAGTCGCGGTCCAGCCGCGCACGGCGACCGCCGTGCCGCGTGCGTCTATGCCAATGACGATGGCCTCGCGGAAGCGCTCGACAGCTTCGGCCACGAGGTCGGGTTGTTCAACCGCTATCGTACCGATGATGACAAACTGTGCGCCGATGTTATCAATCAAATTTTCGACATCGGCGAGGGAGCGAACGCCGCCGCCGACTTCTACGGGGACAGAGATGGCTTGGGTGATTTGCCGAATGATTTTTTGATTGGCGGACGCCGCGCCTAAAAACGCGCCGTCCAGATCAACGATGTGGATGAGCGTTGCGCCGTCGCGTTCATAACTGCGAGCGACTTCCAAGGGGTCGCGGTCATATACTTTGGCACTGTCTTCGCGCCCTTCAACGAGTCGCACACAGCGCCCGTTTTTCAAATCTATCGCCGGTATAATTTGCATAGATAGAAACTCCAGCAAAACTATTGGCTTGTTCAACACTTATAGCGACGAAGAAATAAGCTCCGACAAGCCGCACGCCTAAACCATGAGGTCGCAAACTTTTTGCGACTTTAATGGTGGTAAGCCTTACAAAGAACTCGCGGTTTTGGTGGCCAAGCGCTGGCGCACCAGATGGTCGCTGTAGCCGTGACGACATAGCCCTTGGGATGGCGGCTGAAATCAAGCGCAACCTTGTAGGCGCGACCCTGCGGTGGTCGTCCGTACCAGGCATGGGAAAATCACTCACGTTTTGGTTGAGCAATCCGATTCAAGTTCCAAGCCATTCACTTCAGCGCCGCGAAGTTGGCCAGCAAGCGCAAGCCTGCGTCCTGACTCTTTTCCGGGTGAAACTGTACGCCGCACACCGAACCGCTGGCGCAAATCGTCGGATAGCGAATGCCGTATTCGGTCTTCGCCAAGACATTCGCCCCGTCGTCCGCTTTAATGCGATACGAATGCACGAAATAAAAATAGGTTCCCTCGGTCAACCCTTCCAGCAGAGGATGCGGTTGCAATTCTTCGATTTGATTCCAACCAATCTGCGGCACGCGCAAACCATTTTCGGGAAAGCGCACGACGCGCCCACGCATCAATCCCAAACCTTGATGCACGCCGAATTCGTGACCTTCGTCAAATAGCAACTGCAAGCCCACGCAAAGCCCTAGCAAGGGCTTCTGTTGCTGTGCCGCTGCCAACACGCATTCGTCCAACCCGGAAGCGCGCAAACTTCTAGCGCATTCGCCGAACGCGCCGACTCCCGGCAGCACCACCTTGTCGGCTGCGCCTATCGCCCTCGCGTCGTTGGTCACTACGGCCTTCGCGCCTACGGCTTCAAACGCCTTCTCGACGCTACGCAAATTGCCAACTCCATAATTGATGATCGCAATCATAGTTATTGGTTATTGGTTATTAGTTATTGGTAAATCCGAACCCGTAACCAATAACTAAAGAGTTCCTTTCGTTGACATCACGCCGGTGATGCGTGCAGAAAAGCGCGTCGCTTCCGCGAGGCTGCGAGCAGATGATTTGAAGACGGCTTCGATGATGTGATGTTGATTCGCGCCGTAAAAAACTTCGATATGCAAATTGCATTTCACCTCGCCGACAAACGAGCGCCAGAAATGTTCGACCATCTCTACGGCTAAATCGCTGATGCGCTCGCGCGGGTTTTCGACGCGATAAACGACAAAAGCGCGTCCACTCAAATCCACGACAGCGCGTGCCAAGGTTTCATCCATAGGCACGTAGGCCGCGCCAAAGCGGACGATGCCTTGCTTATCGCCCAGGGCTTCGGCAAACGCCTGCCCTAAAGTTATGCCGATGTCTTCGACCGAATGATGGTCGTCTATGTGCAGGTCGCCCGTGCAACGCACTTCCAGATCGAACAAGCCGTGTTTAGCAAACAGGTCCAACATATGATCCAGAAAGCCTATGCCGGTGGCAATGTTGGCTTGTCCACTGCCATCGAGGTTGATGCGTGCAAAGACATCGGTCTCTTTCGTCGTGCGTTGTTTCTCTGCAACTCTGCTCATCATTTCACCTTTGATACAGGTTGGTCAGGGTGCGCCGGATTGGGAATCACACGATGATTCGCGCAATCCACCAGCAAATCCATTTTTTTTAATACGGTTTGACCTATCAGAACCTCATCACCCAGCACTAAGGCCTCGTCAGCCGTGCGCCGATCAATGATTCTGAAGTTGACCGCTTCCGTGACGCCTACAACATCTTTGCTGCCATCGGCATATTCGGCAACTTGCAAGTCTAAAATCGTGAGACCCAATTGTTGAACGATATGAATAGGAATTACAGAACGCACGGCTCCCGTATCAACCAAAGCATCCGCCTCATAACTACGCACTTTGTCTGGCGTCAGTTGTCCACGCTTCACAAGCACTTCATCATTTAAGTTAGACAGTTTGGCTTTTACTCTTACCTCGCCCATAGATTGTTCCTCCTTTTTTCGCTACCACTTCATTCTACTCCATTCTTGTACCCCTCGCCCCGCCCACGCCGTACACTTCGAGGAGTCATAAAAAATGCGCTTTGCAGATTCGGGTGGATGCCATTGGTAGAGGTGTGCAGGCTCAATATAGTTTAGCCATCTTATCCAGTACGACGACGGGAGCAGTCTCTACAAAAACCGTTGCAATGGGATTCTCAAACAATCCTATGTTGAGAATAGTCTTTTTGTACCACCAGCCGCCTTCCCATTCACTGAACCGCCCATTGTAGATTACCCGTCCCCATTGATTCAGGGTTAGATCAAAAAAGTCGTTCTTCTTTCACCGATCAACTCTCACACGCCTAACACTTCCTTGAGCGCGGCAATCAACTTGTCGTTCTCTGTGGGCGAGCCTACGGAAATTCGCACGTACTCGGCAAGCATAGGGTACTTGCTCACATCGCGCACCAGTATATCGCGCTCCAGCAATTTCTCGAAAAGCGCTTTCGGCTTCAGAGGCGTTTTCGCCAACATGAAATTGGCGTGTGATGGCACGACCTCTAGGCCATCAATTTTTTGCAACTCAATAAACAGGCGCTCGCGTTCGCTGATGATTTTATCAACCGTCGGTTGAATCAACTCGTACTTTTCACAAGCGACTTCGGCGGCCATCGCCGAAAACACATTCAAGTTATAAGGCAACGTCGCTTTGTGAACTTCGCGGGTGATTTCCGGCGACGACAGAAAATAGCCTACGCGCAAACCCGCCATCGCCATCGCTTTTGAAAACGTCCGCAGCACAATCAGATTGGGCAATTCGTTCAACAACGGCACAACCGTTCGGCCCGAAAATTCCTGATAAGCTTCGTCAACCACTATGATGCCATCGAAGTTTTGCGCCAGATAAATCAAGTCCGCTTCATCAACGCGGCTGCCCGTCGGATTATTCGGCGAACACAGAATCATCACGTCCGCCTGGTGCGACGCCTGTTCAATCGCATCAATGTCGAACTGTAAAGCAGCGGTCAACGGTACGCTGATGACTGCGCCGCCCATCACCGTGACGATCTGACGATAGAGCGTAAAGGTCGGCTCCGGTATCAACACGCGTGCGCCCTGCCCTACCGTGACCATCAAGGTCGCCTGGATTAATTCATTCGAGCCGTTTCCGGCAAGCGTGCCTGCGGGTTTCCATCCGGCGTGCTTCGCAAGTTTTTCGAGCAATTCCGTAGGCACGAAATCGGGATAGCGCGACCAGGCGCGATTAGCTAAACGCGCTTCGACTTCCTGCTTAATCGCTTCGGGCATATCAAAGGGATTTTCGTTTTGATTAATCTTGATGCTCGCTCGATACGGCGCAAGCGTGTAGGCGTTGATAGCGCGCACAGCGTCTTTAACCTTCATCAAATAGTCCGTAGCCCGTAGCCCATAGCCCGTAGTTTTTGCTTGCCTTGCCGTTGCCTCTTCTCCCCCTCTCCCTTTCTCCCCTTCTCCCTTTCGCCGTGCTGCGTCTTCAAGGCGTTGCACGATTGCCTGCCGGTGCGCCGTCAAACCTTCGGCGTCGGCCATCGCGGTAATCGCTGCGGCGTTTTTCTCAAGCGCCGCCTGCGTGTAGTGGATGATGGATTGGCGCTTGAGAAAATCATAGACGCCGAGCGGCGACGAAAAGCGCGCCGTGCCAGCGGTGGGCAACACATGATTGGGTCCCGCGAAGTAATCCCCGACCGGTTCCGAAGACCAGTCGCCGAAGAAAATCGCACCAGCATTATCAATCAACGCGGCAGTGCGTTCGTTGTCGGCGGTCATCAATTCCAGATGTTCCGGCGCGAGTTTATTGACCAACTCGCAACCTGCTTCGATTGATTCGACAATGAAAATCGCGCCGTAGTTTTTGATTGATGCGACGGCAATCTCTCGGCGTTCGAGTTGCGCGAGTTGCGCCGCGACTTCATGCGCCACGGCTTGCGCCAGCTTGGTGCTGGTGGTGATACAAATCGCCGAAGCGGCTTCGTCGTGTTCGGCCTGCGCCAATAAATCTGCGGCGACGAATTGCGGATTGGCGAAGTCGTCGGCTAACACTACGACTTCGCTGGGACCGGCGATGGCGTCAATGCCGACCGCGCCGTAAACCAGTTTCTTGGCGATGGCAACATAGATATTGCCGGGGCCAACAATTTTATCCACGCGAGGAATCGTCTCGGTGCCAAAGGCTAGAGCGGCGATGGCCTGCGCGCCGCCTATGCGATAAATTTCCGTGATGCCGAGTTCGGCAAGCACGGCAGCGACGTTGGGATTTTGTTCCAGCGTATGCGGCGGCGTCGCCACCACGAGGCGCGGCACGCCTGCGACCTGCGCGGGGACGGCGTTCATCACTATCGAAGAAGGATAGGCAGCGCGACCGCCGGGAACATAAAGCCCTGCGGCAGCGACCGGCAAGATGCGTTGCCCCAACCTTGCCCCCTCCGCTGTGTGGATGTGCCAGTCGTGTTCTTGCTGCTGTGCGTGAAAAGTTTTGACGTTGGCAATCGCCTGTTGAAACGCCGCGACGGTTTGTGGTTCGGCCTGGGCGGCGGCCTGTTGAATGAAGTCCGCTTCAACGCGAATCGTCGCCAGCGAAAGTCTGACGCCATCGAATTTTTCAGTGTAATGAAGCAACGCTTCATCGCCCCCGGCGCGCACGCCGTCAACGATTTCGCTGACTCGCGCTACCAGTTCGGGATTCATTTGCAGAGAGCGCGATTGAATGCGTTCCAGCGCCGCGTTTCTACTACGGGATTTGTAGTTGATGATTTCCATGTGCTTTGCATTGTAATGAGGAAAAGCGGCTTCGCAAAAGCCAAAGGCGCGGGTTATCGAGTTCAAGCAGAACTCCATGTCCGCGCCGAAAAACCGATTCGTCAAACTCGCGCCATGATTTTGCTGCCATAAATCGGCGATTATTTTTGCGCTTCCGAAAGCCGCGCCTTCAAGGCTTTCGCGCTGCGCGCCTTCATCACCTCAACACAGAGTTGTTGCAAGAGGGCGATGTCTTTGATGCCTTTGACTTCGGCCTTCACATCGAGATGCGGAAAGCGATTGGCGATTAGCAGCAGCAACGTCTCCACCAAGCTTTCGCGTTTGCCTTCGCGTTTGCCTTCGCGTTTGCCTTCGCGTTTGCCTTCACGTTTGCCTTCGCGTTTGCCTTTTTCCAAGCCCTCCTTGAGACCTTCTTCGACAATCCATTGATAGATGCTGGAGCCTTTCAATTGTTCTAAAGGAATCATACTTTGCCTCACAATCAGTTCTAACAAGTTTTCACGATTATAGCGCAAACCGCCCAGCGTCAAAAAGTGTATGCCGATTTCCAGGCGTTGGCGTTCATCTTTCACCTCGCGCAGCAACCGGGCGCTGTGCTCCAATTCCGCTTTGCCGCCCTGCATCAAGGCGACGTAAGGCAGCAGAAAGGGACGCTTCAGCTTCAGCACACGCGAGGCGGAAAGCTCCCATACTTTGACGATTTTCAAGCGCGTTTTGATCTCCAGTCCACCCGCCTTGACGACGGCAAAACGCGGCAATTTTTTCGGCACCCCTTTTTTCGTCAGCAACAATATGCAGCTGAAAATCGGCAGCCGGTACTTCATCCAATAGCGCGCATCATAATCGGGCATTCGCGTCAGCAAATCCTCTTTCCATTCAAGCTGCGCTTCGGGATGCAAGATAGTCTGACCGCGTTGGGTCGTCACCAGATACGCCTGGTCAGCGAGAATCGTGGACACGCTCAGTTCAAGCGGCAACTTCTCAATTTTGATTTTTTCATCGGGTTTGATCAGCCCCAGCAAAATCAGCAGCGCCTGGGCATCCTGCTCGGATAAAAACTTGTAGGCCTCATCATACGGCTTGGTGTTCATGGCTTCACCGGCAATCTATGAATGGTTCTGCTGTTCGTTTTGTGGAATGAGTTTGCCAACCAACAGCGGTCAGTTGGAGTTTACAGATGCAAGGCATGCCTGAGCAATGCCACCAAAGCGGCTACTGTAGCCCGTTTCAGGTGATAGCTGGCGCGGTTGACGATTAACCGTGCCGTAGATTCGGCAATCGTATCAATCACCACTAGGCCATTGTCTTTCAACGTCCGACCAGTTTCGACTAAATCCACGATGTGATCGGAGAGACCTAAAACCGGCGCGAGTTCTATGGAACCCGACAGCGCAATCAATTCGACCGGCACGCCACGCTGTTGAAAATAGTCCGCAGCGATGCGCGGGTACTTCGTCGCAACGCGAGCCGTGGTCAACAAATTATAGCCGCGCTCGGCGGTCTCGACTTTCCCTGCCACCACCAAGCGGCACGCGCCAAAGCCTAAATCCAGAGGCTCGTGAACATCGGCCTGCGATTCCATCAACACATCGCGTCCGCAAATCCCGGCGTCCGCCACGCCGTATTCCACATAAACCGGCACATCGGCAGGCTTGACGAACAGAAAGCTGTAGCGCCCGCCATCGTCTTCAACCAGCAACTTGCGCGACGCCAATGCCGCATCCGACACCACGATGCCGACCCGCGACAAGTATTCGAGCGCTACATCCTGCAAACGTCCTTTGGCTAATGCGATAGTCAGTTGGTTCATTGGGCTTCGGTTGGTTACAAAATCTTGTTCACAAATTTAGGTGTGGCGCAAAGCCTCATCAACTTTGTCCAACGACAGCGCGCCGATTACTCGGTACATCTCGCTTTCCGCAATCGTTGCAAGTACGCACAGAATTTCATTCCCCGCCAGCCATCCGCACCTTGCGTCCGTCGCGGCGCAAGCGCGTCGCCTCTTGGAAAGCGGCGGCGACATCGCCATCGGTCTTCAAGGTCACGGCTGCTTCGATTTGTGCCTCGATAGCCTCTTTCAATTTTGGCGCGAGCAATTGCGCCAGCCAATCCAGACACAGCGAAAAACCCACGGCGGGTTCCGCTGCGCCGAAGTTTTCCAACAAGCGGTCGTATCTGCCGCCGCGCCCTAAAGCTGCGCCCAAACCCGGCGCGTAAATCTTGAAGGTCAAGCCCGTGTAATAATCTAGGCCGCCTACGTCGCCCAAATCTATATCAATGTGCGCGTCCAACTCTAACTCTTCGGCGATGGCATAAACGCGCTCCAAATCATCAAGCGCCGCTACCGATTTTTCATTGGTCACCAATTGGCGGGCTGCGGTAAGAATGTCGCGTTTGCCCGCCAACGTCGAGAGTTTACAAAAGGCGGCGCGGTCGGCTGCGTCCGTAAACGGTTTCAGAAATTCGTTGATGAGCGCGATTTGTTTGCGGTCAACCATATCGCGCAGATGCTGACGATTGGCTGCATCAAGTTTAAGGTTTTCGACGATGCCGGTGAAAAAATCTACGTGACTCAAAGTGATAGTAAAGCCTTCGAGTTGGAGTTTCTGCAATAGCTCTATGACGATGACCAAGGCTTCGGTGTCGGCTTCCAGGCGGTCTGAGCCTATGTGTTCTAGGCCGATTTGATGAAACTCGTATTGCCGTCCGCCGCGTGGTTCGTCCCAGCGAAAGACCTCGCCCGAATACGACAACCGTATGGGACGCGACGACTGACGAAAGCGCGTGGCGATGGTGCGGGCGACCAGTGAAGTCATGTCCGGGCGCAGCGCTAATAATTTGCCATCGCGCCCGGTGAAGCGATAGGTCATCTCGGCTTGCTCTTTGCCCATGCCCAAAGCGAAGAGGTCGGCGTAGTCGAAGATCGGCAGAATGATTTCCGCATACGACCAGCCATCGAAGATCGTCATAGCTTCGCGTTCGATCCATCTTCGAAGCCGCGCATCGGCGTCGAAGATGTATTGCACGCCCGGCGGAATTTTAGAAAGCGATGATGACATAATTGCAAATGCGCCTTGATCCGAAACTGAAAACCTAACACACGGCTGCAATACGCATCAACTGAGGTGGTCGGCCTGAAAAAACAGCCAGTCGCGTTGGAGATTTGCGGCGGGGGAAAAAAGGTCTCGGACTTTGGCGATTTGGTGGCTTGGCGTGCGACCGCCGATTGATGAGACCCACAACCGATGTCGCGCCAAGTCGCCAAATCAATGCCAAGCTTTTTCTGGTAGTGCTAAACAAACAAGGCTGAAGTGGAAACGATTGCATCTATGCGTAGCGCTGTAGGCGCGACCTGTCTATAGATATTGAGCATAAGAATTTCTCTAGCGCCGTCGCAGCGACCTGTCTATAGATATTGAGTACGCGAAGTTCTCTAGCTTCGTAGCAGCGACCTCGGCTGGCGCAGCAATTCGGGGCCGCTCCTACGGCGCTAAGGAATTTGGTATTCGCTACCTTCTATAGACAGGTCGCTGCGACGGCGCTAAACCATAGGTCGCGCCTACGGAACTAAACCGGCGCAGTTGGTTGCCGGTCGAGCAATACTTGTTTAGCACTACTTTTTTCTTTGCACAAAAATATTCAGATTATCGGCAAACGACTTGCCGACCGGTCGGTCACTATAGTCAAATTAGCCGCGACACAGAAGTCGCGCAGGACATCGCCCACGCTGGCATTTGCTTCCATCACGTTCATCTGCATTCCGATGAAGACCGCTTTGCGAAGCTTGGCGGCTGGGCGCGCAACGAAGTGGCGGTCGGCAGCAATCACCTTCACGCCAGACCAGCAGAATAAGGTCCGGCATGATAGCGCCGAGCAGCAAAACACCATCAGTAGCCGTGGGCAGACTATGAATCCAGACGACCTCATCAACGCGCCAGACAAGGCGAAAAAATTTTATCAGCATCTTTATGTTCAAGTGCTGATCGCCATATTCATCGGCGCAGCGCTGGGCTATTTCTTGCCGACCACCGGCGCACGGATGAAACCGCTCGGCGATGGTTTTATCAAGCTCATCAAGATGCTGATTGCGCCGATCATTTTTTTAACCGTCGTGGTCGGCATCGCCACCATCGGCGATATGAAAAAGTTGGGGCGCGTGGGCTTGAAATCACTGCTCTATTTTGAAGGGGTGACGACGTTGGCGCTCATCATCGGCTTGGTCGTAGTAAAATTTTTTCACCCCGGCACAGGCATCAACGCCGATGCTACGACGCTCGACCTGAAAGCCGTAGAATCATACGCAACCTCGGCGCAATCGCAAAGCACGGCGGACTTCCTGTTGCACATCATCCCCGACACCTTCGCCGGAGCCTTCGCGCAAGGCGAGATTTTACAGGTGCTGCTTCTCGCCATTCTCTTCGGCCTGGCGCTCTCGAAGTTAGGCCAATGGAAACAACCGGTCTTGAATCTGACGGAGCAATTGAGCAAGGTCTTTTTCGGCATCATCGCTATCATCATGAAGGCCGCACCGCTTGGCGCGTTTGGCGCGATGGCCTTCACCATAGGCAAATACGGCATCGCTACCTTGCTGCCGTTGATGAAAGTGATGCTGTGCGTTTATCTCACCTGTTTCATTTTTATTTTTGTCGTACTTGGCTTGATTGCGCGCCTCAATCATTTCAGTCTGTGGCAATTTCTGCGCTACATACGCGAAGAGATTTTGATTGTGTTGGGAACCTCGTCATCGGAATCGGCGTTGCCGCGCCTGATGATGAAATTGGAAAAACTGGGCTGTACTAAATCGGTCGTCGGCTTGGTGGTGCCTTCGGGTTATTCCTTCAACCTCGATGGCACTTCGATTTATTTGACCATCGCGGCGCTCTTTGTCGCGCAGGCGACCAACACGCCGCTAACGCTGGGGCAGGAGTTGGGCATTCTGGCGGTGCTGCTACTGACTTCAAAAGGCGCAGCGGCAGTCACCGGCGGCGGCTTCATCACCTTGGCGGCAACGCTGTCGTCCACCGGCAACATTCCGGTCGCCGGTCTGACGCTGTTGCTCGGCATAGACCGCTTTATGTCGGAAGCCCGCGCCATCACCAATTTAATTGGCAACGGCGTGGCGACCATCGTGGTGGCGCGTTGGGAAAACGAATTCGATGACGCGAGGGCGGCAAGGATTTTGCACAGTTCGGTGATCGAAGAAATTATTGAAGAAGAGCTTGAAGAAGGAATTATGTTATCAACCAACGTGGGACAAATTGTCACCGCAGACGAGTGACCACGTTGTGACACACGGTCAATGCCTATGACTGACATTCACAATGCAAGCGCCGCCACAGGCCCTTTGACGGGGGTGAAGGTGATAGATTTTTGTAGCTTCATCGCCGGTTCCTACAGCGCCATGTTGCTTGGCTTGATGGGCGCAGAGGTTATCAAAGTGGAGCCATTGACGGGCGATTTGTCACGCGCCTGGGGGCCGTTTTATGCTGGCGAAAGTGGTTTCTTTCAAGGCTGGAATTTGAACAAACGCAGCCTCGCCATTGACCTGCTCTCAGCGGCAGGGCGCGCCGTGGTTGAAGAACTGGTGCGTCGCGCCGACATTGTCATTGAAAATTTCCGTCCCGGCGTGACCGCCAAACTCCGTATTGATTACGACAGTTTGCGCGCCTTGAATGCCAAACTCATCTACTGTTCTTCGACGGCCTTCGGCGCGAAAGGGCCGTATCACAAACGCCCAGGCTATGACCCGGTGTTGCAGGCGATGGGCGGCGCGGCTTATGAAAACATCCGTTATGGCGGCAAAATCGCCATCTGTTCGGTAGCGGTTTCCGATTATCAAGCGGCGATGTTGGGCTTGGCGGGCATCACCGCAGCGCTGTATCATCGCGAAAAAACCGGCGAGGGACAACGGCTCGAAACCTCGCTGTTGCAAGCCGTGATGTCGGTGCAATCGCATTATTACGTGCGCGCTTTGGAGACCGCGCCCGCAGGTGCGCTCGGCATTTTTCCGTATCGCTTGTTCGAGACCGCTGACGATTTGATTTTCATCGGCGCAGCGACCAATAAATTCTGGCAGTTGCTTTGTGAAACGCTCGGAGTGCCAGAACTGGCGCTCGAGGCCAACTACGACAGCAATCCAAAACGAGTGGCGCAGCGCGAGGCGTTGTCGGAAAAGTTGCAGCCGTACTTTCGTAAAAAGACGACCGCCGAATGGACGACGTTGCTGGTGGAAAAAGGCGTGCCGTGCGGACCGGTGATGAGCTTTGATGAATTTTTTGTTGACCCGCAGGTTGAAGCGATGGAGATGAATCCGGTGATTGACCATCCAACTATAGGGCAACTTCGCGTCGTCGGTGTACCGATTCATTTCGAGAAAACTCCGGCGCAGATACGCCACGCCGCGCCCCTGCTCGGACAACACACCGCAGAAATTCTCGGCGAGTTGGGCTATGACCAGGACAGCATAGAGAGGTTGCGCCGCGAGGGGGTGATTCAATTTTGACAAGGTGAAGAGCCGAAACCATCGGCACAGCCCTTTCCATAGCAGGAGGAAATTTCTTGAAACCCAGCGATTCACTTGGCGTCTCGATTCGCAAAGTCGCGCTTGCCAGTTTCGTCGGCACGACCATTGAATGGTACGACTTTTTTCTCTATGGCACGGCCAGCGCGCTGGTCTTCAATCGGTTGTTCTTTCCGAAGTACGACCCCTTGACCGGCACGCTGTTGTCGTTCGGAACCTACGCCGTAGGCTTCGTCGCTCGTCCCATAGGCGGCATCGTCTGCGGCCATTTCGGTGATCGCGTCGGGCGCAAGTCTATGTTGATCTTCACGCTGTTGTTGATGGGCGTGGCGACGGCGTTGATTGGCGTGTTGCCGACTTACGATGCCATAGGCATTTATGCGCCGATACTGTTAGTCGTGTTGCGACTGGCGCAAGGCTTTGCGGTGGGCGGCGAATGGGGCGGCGCGGTGTTGATGGCGGTCGAGCATTCGCCCAAAGGGCGACGCGGTTTTTATGGAAGTTGGCCGCAGATCGGCGTTCCCGCAGGGCTTTTGCTGGCAACGCTGATCTTCGGACAAATCGCCAAACTGCCTGAAGCCATGCTTTTCAGTTGGGGCTGGCGCATCGCTTTTCTGTTGAGCATTGTGCTGGTCGGCGTAGGCGTTTTCATACGCGCATCGGTGAGCGAGCCGCCGGTGTTTGCGGCGCTCAAACACCAGAGCAAGCCTTTGCGTCTGCCGGTCTTTGAGACGATTCGCCGACATCCGAAAAATCTGCTGCTGGCGATGGGGGCGCGAGTCGCGGATAACGCGGTCTTTTATATCTACACGGTTTTCATTCTGGCTTACGCGAAAGAGAAAGCCTTATTCTCAAATTCCCTGACGCTCAAGGCGATCTCGATTGCCGCCGTGCTGGAAATCGCAACGCTGCCGCTGTTCGGTTCGCTGTCGGACAGATGGGGCAGAAGACCGGTCTATTTATTCGGGGCAATCTTTACGGCCTTGTTCGCCTTTCCGTTTTTCTGGTTGATTGAAACGGCAAGCCCTGTGCTGCTGGTGTTGGCGGTGGTGCTGGCGATGGTCGTCGGACACGCGGCGATGTACGGGCCACAAGCAAGTTTCTTTTCGGAATTATTCGGCACGCGGGTTCGTTATACCGGCGCGTCTATCGGTTATCAACTGGCTTCGGTATTTGCCGGAGGGTTGTCGCCGTTCATTGCTACCTATCTGTTTCGGCGCACCGAGAGTTCGTGGCCGGTGGCCTTGTATATGATCGGTATGGCGCTGGTGACGATAGTTTCGGTCTTTCTTGCCGCCGAGACCGCGCACGGCGAAATCCACGAAACCCAGCAGGAAGAAGGCCTCTTGGAATCGCCTGTCGAACCGCTCACCAACACCAGACCCTAGAGCGGTTTGCATAGGTGTGTACGGAACGCGCTATCGTTGAGCAGCGGTCTTCGACCGCACGAAGGTCTTCGACCGCCGCTCAACGGCTTTGAGGTTTCCGTAATCTCAAACCAAAACCGCTCTAAGGCCGTGCGGGAAGGCAAAAGTAAGGACTCCGTGATCGCGTCGGTCGAGGCGACGGAGCCGATTAGGTTGCCGGTTTGGATGATTCGGTTTTGGCTTCGCGGTAGCTTGGCTCGAAGTTGCGCGTCGTATGTTCGGTGACGCTGGGCGAGACTTCGGGAAGACTGCGTGCGGTGGCCGCGCCGACTTCTTGCGGCGCATATTCTTTAAGCGGCGCGGTGTCGCTGGTTTTATTGAAACTCTGATAGCGACGCAATAACAAGCTCACGAATACGCCTTCAATGACCAGCGTCAACAGCAATGACAATAGCGTGAAAACGATAATCACGCCCTCGTTGAAATGTACCACGTCTTTCATCACTGCCATCAAACCGATGGTGCAACCCAAGCCGATAGCCAAGACCGCGACCATCGCCCACACCAAAGACTCCAGCGGAATCTGCGCCGCTTGATTGCCGCCCGATTCTTTCGCTTCAGTCAACCTCACGCCGCAACGCTTGCAATAACTCAAGCCCGACGCGACCACGCTGCCACACGATGAACAATACATAATCTTGCGCTCCCGTCACCCATACGACACCATCGGCGCGCAGGTTCGCTCGCACATTTTTGCGGAGAGGAACAGAGCCATAAAAGTAAGGCGGAAGGATTAGCGATGGAATCTTTGATTCGCTCCTGCGGAGTTACGGCTACGAAGTTGGTCGCCAGTTGGGCCTTACTTTTTTCGCACTATAGGTAACTCCTCAGCCAGTGCTTGCGGCTGTGCCGCTTTGATGTGCGGACAGGCTGCGCCTTTCCGGTAGGTTTGCCACACTCTTTTCGCGGCTACGCCGCCCAGAGGCTGCGCCTCAGAAAAGCTTGGCGGCAGAAGCCCACGGGCGGCGTAACCGCGAGAGTGAGGAGCGCCCTTACGGACAAGCGTAGCCTGTCCGCACATCAAAGCGGCATAGCCGCACAGAGTTCCACTCTCACAACTAAGCTGGGTAGTTAGAGGTTGTCGCATAAAAGGATTTTCTGTCCAGATATTGTATGTGATGGTCTAACCATCTACAACATATGGTAGTTGCTGAAACTCTGTGCTACGCTCTATAGAGGTGGCACACCAAGATTCGGGAAAAGAAACTCAACGAGCCGCATGATTATTCAGCCCGTTGCACTGTTCGCGCTGAATCTTGGTGTGCCGCGCATATAGTTACCGCTATAGACTGTAAGAAAGTAGCGACCCAGCCTGCTTTGCCTTGGGCAAAGGCACTGGAACCAAGTTGGGCAAATTCTTCGCGCCCTGAAAGAGTGCAGGAGAGGCGACGTTGCAAGCCTCCGGCGCTCTTTCAGAGCGCGACCGTCAAACCGCCTGCGCCTTCCCGTGGCTTCACCACGGGCTAATTTCCGCTGCGCCTCTGGCGCAAAAACGAATTCCCGTGGCGCTCCTACGGGCTAATTTCCTGTGCGCCTTTGGCGCAAAAACGAATTCCCGTTGAGCAGCGGTCAGAGACCGCTGGCCTGGCTGTGCGCCGACGGCGCAACAACGAAGCGAGCGGCAATTTTCAAACTGGCTGGGTCGTTACATAAGAAAAAGGGTTTTTCTTAAACGCCCTGTAGGGACGACCCTGCGATGGTCGCCCATACAAGGCGTTTGAAGTTTTCTCCAAGGAAACATTTTCTTAAAAGCTATACCTTACGTTTCACTTTTGCCTTCCTGTTTATTGCTTTACCGTTTGTTCAAGCTGCGGCGCGTCGGCGTCGGATTTCACCGTGATGTTGTGCGCCTTGAAAGTTGATCCGGTGGCGCGTTGGAAATCGGCTATCGCTTTATTCAAATCAGTCTGCGCCTGCACTTCACGACCGCGTGCGGCAATCAATTCCTGCTGGCGTTGCAAGACTAGAAAGACCGTCGAAAGCCCCGCCTGAAATTTGCGCTGCTCGCTTTCGTACTGCTTTTCGGTCGCGTCACGCGAAGCGCCTGCCGACATCAAACGCGCCTGCGCCGAACGCACCGCCTGCAAGGTATTGCGGACATCGGCTTCAATGCTCTGCTCCAACTGCTGGCGCTGATTTTGAATCTTGCGACCTTCGGCCAAAGAGCGCCCCAAGTTCGCTTCCGCCGTGCGATTGCCTATCGGCAGCGAAAACCGTATGCCGACACGAGCGGTGGGAAAATTCAAGCCGAACAAATTCGATAACGATTGCCCTGTGCCGCCCACCAACAGTGCCGGAATCGAGCCGGAGGATTGCGTCGGCGGCAACACCGGCAAACCGGCAAGCTGCGACAACTGATTGACTCGTTCAGTCAAAGCAATAGTTCCGGCGGTGAACGGATTGGGGCCGCGTTGCGCTAAACTTCCGGCCAGTCCCGCAGAGGTATAGACGCCGAATAAATCAATCTGCGGTTTCAACTGATTGTGAAAAAATTTTTGATTGATCTGATTGATCTCCGCCGACCTGGCGACCTGTTCCAGTTCCGGGCGACTGGCCAACGCAATCGAGACCGCCTCCGGCAATTCCACACGCGGCACGTCCAAGTCAACCGCAGTGGTCGGCAACAAAGCCTTCGCCCACAATTGCGCCGTGCGTTCGGGCAGCATCAATAATTTCAAATTGTTTTCGGCGCGGGTCACCCCTTCCTGCGCCACAAAAACATTCTGCTCAAACAAAGTCATCTGCGCTTCTGCCGACACAATGTCAATCGGTGCCAGCGTGCCTTGCGCGACCTGTCGCCGATTGCTTTCCAATTGCGAACGCGCCTGGGTTACGGCATCGTTTTGCACTTGCAGATTGCGAAGCGCGAAGACCAAATCCCAGTACGCCTGCTGCACGCGGGTGATGACTTCGATGGCGCGCTGACGAAATTGCGAATCGGTGAGCGAGAGATTTTTTTTAGCGATTTCGATGCGGCGGCGATTGTCATCGGTCGTCAAGCCCTTCAACAAGGGTTGCGTATAAGTCACGCTGACGCCCGATGGATATTGCGGATTGAGCGACGCGAATTGATTATCGGTGGTCTGTCGCCCCGACGAAAAATCTATTTGATAGACGCCACCGGCCAACGGTGTATTGCCACTCAGCCGCGCCACCGAAGTGCTGTCGGTCGCGGTGAGTTTGCCCGAAGCGCTGCCCCCAATGATGGAACTGACCGGCGTTTCGCGGTGTTCATAATACGACTCGACGGCAAGCTTTGGGTCATAGACACCCTTCGCGCCGGTCAAATCGAAGCGCGCCATTTCCACATCCAGACGCGAAGCATTGATGTCTTTGTTATTGGCCAACGCCAGCGCTATCGCTTCGTCAAGCGAGATGGGCGTTTGCTCGGCGACGTTGACGCCAACTCTATCGGCAGATGGCAAAGGGCGCTGCGACGCTTGGCTATCTTGAGAAGTCGGATTAGCGGCTGGGGTTGCAGCGCTCGGATTCTGCTTGGCGTCAACAATCTTTGGCGGCGTCGCATTCGGGTCAGGCAAATCCAGTTTCCTGCCCGCCAGTTTCGATTTCGGTTTGTTCTCGCAATCTTCCTGCGCGATGGCCGCAAAGGGCATCAGCAATCCAATCATCAAACATACAACCAGCAGTTGCGAAATCACCTGCCGCCGCTTTTCTGTAACAAGCAGAAAATCGCCGGACCAATTTACGGGCAATTCACTTTTGCCTTTGGCCTTTGGCCTTTTGCCTTGTATGAAATTAATCGCCGGATGCTTTGGATACTTCATCACCATAATGTTCCTTTTTCGGTTTGCGTGAAAAGAGATTGGTCAACGGCGATAACAGTTTGGCTCGCGCCATCGCGCCCACGCTATGAACGCGCACGCTCAAGGTTTTCCACGCCGTCAACTCTCTGGCGTCTTCAAATATTGAGTAGAAAACCGGCACGGCCAGCAAGGTCAGCAGCAAACACAAGGTCTGACCGCCGACCACCAGCACGCCTATCGAACGACTGGTGCCGGAACCCGCGCCTCTGGAAAGCACCAGCGGCAACATACCGGCGACCAACGCAATCGTGGTCATCAAAATCGGGCGCAGGCGGTCGCGATTGGCCTGCACGATGGCGGCATAACGCGTCATCCCCGCAGCGCGCAAGGTGCTGGTGTGATCAATCTGCAAAATGGCGTTTTTCTTAACGACGCCGAACAACAGAAAAATGCCGAGCGCCGAAAAGATGTTCATGGTCTGTCCCATAATCAACAACGACAGTATGCCGAAGGGTACGGACATCGGCAGCGTCAACAGAATAGTTACCGGATGAATGAAAGATTCAAACTGCGCCGCCAAAATCATGTACATGAAAATAAACGCCAGCAAAAATGCCAGACCGAAATAATAACCCGCCTTGCCCAACTCTTTCGAGCGACCGGCCAGACCGGTTTTGTATTGCGGGTCAATTTTCATGTCGGCAACAAATTGATTCATGGCGCTAATGATGGCCGATTGCGAACCGCCGGGGCGCGAATTGCACAGCAACAACACACGGCGTTCGCGGTTCTGTCTTTCGATAGAGGACGGGCCAGTGCCTTCGGAAACTTTGACCAGATTATCCAGGCTCACCCAACCACCTTTGGCAGAATTCACAATCATGCGTTGCAAGCCTTCGGGGCTGGCGCGATATGCGCCGCTTGCCCGGACTAAAACATTGTACTGCTCTGTGCCTTCGTCGTAATTGCCAGCGTCTTGACCGGCGACCATAGTGTTTAACACCTGCGCGATGTCGCTGACCTTGACGCCTAAATCGGCGGCGCGCTGGCGGTCTATGTGAACGCGCAATTCCGGCTTGCCGGTAATCAAAGAGCTATCCGGGTCAACCGCATCAGGAATCGTCTTCATCTTTTCGAGCAGTTTGTTGGAATACTCGGTCAGCTTGTTCAAATCCGGGCCGCTGATGATGTATTGCACATCGGCGTTGCGAAAACCGCTGCCCGAAAACGCTGCGACCTGTTGCACGCTGGGGCGCAATTCCGGGGGATATTTTTTCAGTATGGCGCGGGCTTGAATCATCAAGTCATCTTGCGATTTCTGGCGCTCTTCAATCGGTTGCAATTTGACGTAGATATAGCCGCTGTTGACTTGCCCTTGGCCGCCGCCGCCAATCGTCGTCAAGGTGTCGGCAATGCCCGGAAGCGTTCGCAAATCCGTAGCGATGCGTTCGACGATGGTCGAGGTAGCGGCCAGGGTCGAGCCTTCCGGCGTGCGTAGCGTAATTTCAAATTGCGACGAATCATCGGCAGGTAAAAAGTTTTTGCCGACCTTCATAAACAAAGGAATGGTGCTGAAGATAACCAACACACCTATCGTGACCACAACCCAGCGATGCGCCAGCGACCATTCCAGTAACCAGGTGTAGGTCTTGTCAATGGGGCGATAAAACCGCGACTCCTTCGATTGCGAAGAGTGAAGGGCGGCTTGCGAATTGGCGTTGGCCGCTTCGTCGTGCGGTTCTTTTTTCTTCAACAAACGCGCCGACAACATCGGCGTCAAGGTGAACGAGACCAGCAGCGAAACGGCTATCGCAAACGCCGAGGTCAAACCGAAAGACGACATGAAGCGCCCCATGATGCCGCCCATAAAGCCGACCGGCACGAACACCGCCAGCAACGAAAGCGTCGTCGCCATCACCGCCAGACCGATCTCTCTGGTGCCTTCAATCGCCGCTTCAAAGGGCGACATATTTTTTTCTTCAATGAAGCGATAGATGTTTTCCAGTACCACTATGGCGTCGTCAATGACGATGCCGACCATCAAGGTCAATGCCAACATGGTAATGTTGTTCAAGGTGTAGCCCATCACCGCCATCAGCGAAAAGGTCGCAATAATCGAAGTCGGAATCGCCAACGCCGCAATGAAGGTCGAACGAAAGCTCCACAAAAACAGAAACACCACCAGGGCTGCAAACAGGCTGCCTTCAATCAAATGCTTCTTGATATTATCGAGCGACGCTTTGATAAAGATGGACTGGTCGCCGACGATTTCGGTCTTGATATCTTTGGGCAAGGTCGGGCGCAGTTCCGCCAGTCGCTCTTTAACGGCGTCGGCAACCGCTACGGTATTTTGCCCCGATTGCTTGGACACCAGCAGCGTCACCGTAGGCTTGCCATCCAAACGCGCCATCGTGCGTTGCTCTTCGGAACCGTCTTCGACTTGGCCTATGTCGCTGATCTTTACGGGCAAACCGTTGCGCCAGGCTACGGTGATGTCGGCGAATTCTTTGGGATCGGTGATGCGCCCCATCGTGCGCACGGTTAATTCACGCGCCCCTTCATCCACGCGACCGCCGGGCAATTCCATGTTTTGCTGGCGCACGGCGTTGACAACTTCGGGAACCGTGACGTTGTAGCCGCGCAGTTTGTCGGGGTCCACCCAGACATGAATTTCGCGTTCGGCTTTGCCGACCATCTGCACTTGACCGACGCCGTTCAAACTTTCGATGCGCTCTTTGATTTGCTTATCGGCAATCAAGGTGACATCGCGCAGCGGACGATCAGCCGAGACCGCGATTTGAATCACCGCCGCCGCGTCTTGATCGAATTTTTGCACCGTCGGAGCCTTCGCGGTCTCCGGCAAATCGGGAACCACCAGATCAACTTTGGAGCGCACTTCCTGATTGGCTACGTCAGCATTTTTTTCCAGTTGAAAGGTGATAAAAACTTGCGATACCCCTTCAACGGAAGTCGAGCGCAACTCGTCTATGCCGCTGATGGTATTGACAGCGGCTTCGATCTTATCAGTGATTTCGGTTTCGATTTCCTGCGGCGAAGCGCCGGGATTGATCACCGTGACGGTGATCGTCGGCAGGTCAATTTTGGGAAACAGATCAACGCCCAACGACTTGTACGAAAACCATCCCACCACCGTCAACGCCATAATCAGCATCACGGCAAACACCGGTCGGCGCACACAAATCTCAGCTAATTTTTGCATACTTCCTTCTTGAAGGTCGGAAGTTGGCTGTGGTGTGTCCGTGTTGAAAACCCTGAAACTGGCTCCTGTAGCCGGTTTGGTGTTTCAACCAGACAGCCGCCTGTCAACCTCTGACCGCTTTCATCATTGCCTTTGACGCTCCAGCCAAAAGACCATCGCCGCGAAAATAAAGTACAGGCTCAACGCTGCCACCGCCTGCGCGGGCGCGGTGGCTGGGGCTGGGCCGAGGAGCGTCGCCAATTGCACCAGCAATAAAATCAAGGTAAAAACGGAGATGGCGAATTTGCCGACTTTGGTTACCGCCACCGTCGAGCGCAGATAAAGAATCAGGCCAACCACTAACAAGATAGCCTCCAAAGCGAAGGCAAGCACTGGGTAATTCCATAACCCCAAACCCATTTTGTGGCTGTCGTTGTACAACCCTAAATCCGGGCGATGGACAACAAAATCCAGTATCCAGTGTGAAAAGATGGCGACGCCGACCAGCGCAGCGGCGCGTGTGTTTGCGCCTCGTGAGCGCAGCACTTTATAAACTGCGAAGCCGACCAACGACCACCACAAAGCACCAAGCAGGCTGTGAGTGTAAGGCATAAAATAAAGGTCTAAAGCATTCGATGCAGTGATCCCCGGCACGATGCGAACCTTCTCTATGCCCAACAGAACCAATATGCCCCACAGCACATCAATAAATTGCACAGCCAAAAATAAGAGCCACAGCGGAATGCTCTTCTCTATACTTTTGGCGGCGAAACTCACACTGTAATGTCCGACAAACATTTTTGCTCCTCTGGCCGTAGCTCGCTGTTACTGGTTACTGGTTATTGGTTATTGGTTACTTGATGGGCATGGTTGTACAAGTAACCAATAACCAGTAACCAATAACCAGTAACTATTTCTTTATGATCTTCGCGCCGTCGTAGAGTTGCTCGAGGTTGCTGGTCACTACAACTTCGCCCTCTTTCACCCCGTGGACGAGACGTATCGAATCGCCTTCCGTTTCGCCGGTTTGAACCACTCGCAAGCGTGCCACTTCGCCTTCGACCACATAGACTCTAGCCGTAGAGATGTTCGCTTCGGTCATCACTGCCGCTTTGGGAACAAAGATGCCGCGTCCGCCACCCTGTTCGTAAAGCTTCGCCGAGGCAAACATTCCGGGCTTCAAACGGTTGTTGTCGTTTTTCAGATTCACTTCAACCGTCACCGTGCGCGAGGCCGGATCAAGCGCCGGGTTTACATCGCTCACCTGGCCGGAAAATTCGGTGTTCGGAAAGGCCGCCACCGTAGCGCTGACCGTCACTCCACGTCGCGCTCTGGCGGCATCGCCTTCGGGCAACTGCACTTTCAACTTAATCGGGTTGGTCTTTAACAAGGTAGCGATTTTCGATTGTGGCGTGACGTATTCACCGAGCGCTACGGGGCGTTCGCTGATGTATCCCGCAAACGGTGCAGTGATGACCGTATCGTTGACGGCTTTGCGAGCGATAGCGACTTGGGCGCGTGCCGCTTCGAGCGCCGCCTGCGCGGTGGCTATGCCTTGATTATTCTGACGCGCTACATTGATAGCGACTTCATATTGTTGTTTAGCGGCGTTGGCCTGAGCGCGTGCGGTGTCGGCCTGAGTGCGCGCCTGGTCGTAAACGATTTGCGAAACATCGCCGGTCGCTACAAGGTTTTGATAACGTCGAGCATTGGTTTCCGCGAGCCGCGCTTGTGCGTCCGCCGCTTCAAAATTTTGCCGCGCCGCTGCGACTTCAGGAATGGTGCTGGCCTCAAAGCCTTTGCCGGAACCCAAACCGAGTTTGGCTTCGGCTTGTCGCAAGGCGGCTTCGGCCTGTCGCGCACTGGCCAGCAGTTGTTGCAAACGCAATTTGGCATCGCGGTCGTCAAGCCTGGCGATAACCGTGCCTTGCTTGACAAACGAGCCTACGTCAACCGGCGTGGCGATGATTTGACCGGCAGCCTGCGAAGCCACGTCGGAGACTTCATCGGCGGCGAAACTGCCGGTCGCCTGTACGAACAACGGCACGTCGCGCCCTTCAGCCAGCGCCGTAGCGACTTCGACGGGTTTCAACTCGGCGGCTTCGCTGACCGCAGCCGAGCCGGATGTGGCACGCTTACAGCCAGCGGCAAAGATAACAAGGGCGAGCGCCACGGCAAGCATGACAGCATGAAAAAAATGACGATTGCGAAAACCCATGATTACTCCGATTTTTTTCTGGACGATTTACGCGAGGTTTTTTTGCTTGTCGGTTTCTGGCGCAAACCGCTTAACAACAATTGCGTGAAGGTGGCAATGGCTTCGTCAGCGGGAACCTCCATATTTCTGAACTGAAACAGATTCCTGGCCATCGAATGATTCGTAGGCATCGCAAAACAGGAGCAGACCACGGCGTTGACGTTCAAGTTGTGAAACGCTCCTTCGCGCTGCCGCATCAAGATATAATCGCGCAGAAACTTTTGAATGGTGTTGCCGCGCTTGTCGTGAAATTTCTGCGCCAGGCTGTGGCCTTCAAGCGCCGAATACAACATCAGGCGAATCATATCGCCATCGCTGCAATGATAATTCACCAGCTTGGTAAAGAAAGCGCGAAACAGCGCCTCGTCATCGCGGCGCTCGGCGTGTTCGCGCAATTCCTTCAGCCATTGAGCAAATTCCAATTGATTGGCTTTATAATCCAGGATGGCGGAATACAAATCATCTTTGGTCGGGAAGTGGCGAAAGATCATAGCTTCGGTGACGCCAGCGGCGTGGGCGATCTCTTTGGTGGTCGTACCTCGGAAGCCCTTTTTGGAAAACAGGCTGATGGCGACGCGAATCAATTGCTGACGCCGGACTTCGCTCGACATACGCCCTTCTTCCAGAGCAGTTCCCAAGGTTGGCAGGGTTCTGGTTTTTTCCATCAATCTCGACCTACGCCTTCGTCCGGTAATTTGTTCCGTAAGTAAGTAAGCACTTACTTACTTTTTCCAGCATAGTAGCAGAACCAGCAACTGTCAATAAACCGGCAAGAAAAATTATAGCGTAAGTGCCCGGCACGGGGCGGCAGACGAGTCTTACATTTGGTAGTGCGAAAACAGGAAGGTTCAACCGGCAAGCAACCAACCGCACCCTTGAAAGGCTGATCGCCGTGGTGACCAAGCCGCAACCTTGCCGCCGGTTTGCCGAGCGTTTTGCCAATTGCCGAAATTCCGGCACGCTTAGAGCGGTTTGCATAGGTGTGTACGGAACGCGCTATCGTTGAGCAGCGGTCTTCGACCGCACGAAGGTCTTCGACCGCCGCTCAACGGCTTTGAGGTTTCCGTAATCTCAAACCAAAACCGCTCTAAGCGTGCCGGAATTTCAAGCCGCCTGCGGCCTATTGATTGAGCGCCGTGAGGCGGGCGGCAAGGCGTCCGCCATCGTGACAACTCAAACAGGTGATGCTGCCTTTGACGGCGGCTTCGGGATTGGCTTTCCATTTTTTGGCGACCGGTTCATATGGCGTGTCGCGCAGGTGTTCAAGAATCTTGTCCACGTACTGCGCGAACTCTTCACGGCGATTGGTGCGCTGCGCCGATTGCGCCAATCCGCCGAGCAGTTCGCCGCGAATATGCACGGGCAATTGATCTAGCACGGCAGCTTGCTGATCCCAGAGAAGGTGATAAGCGTCGTAGGCTTGCGCCCAGGCGGCGGCGCGGTACTCTTTGGGCAAGCGGTCGGCAAAGAATACGAAACTGCCGCCGGTGACGGCTGCGACACTGCCGTTTTGCGGACCAAGCTGGCGCGCTTCGGCAAACTTGGCCTGCGCCTGACGATAATAATTTTGAAACTCCTCCTGATGTTGATTTTCCAGCGCCTGAATGGCGCGATACAGCGTTGCGCCGCCTTTCCAGGCCAACAGTTCAGCTTTGGCGGCGGGGCGTTTTTCCAGCAACAGTTGAATATTTTTTTCGCCTCGATTGAAGCGCTTCAGATCATCGGCTAAAAAGCCTGCGAAAATATCTTCGCGAAGCAGCGTGTGAACCGTCAATCGCGTGTCGGCAAGCGGCGGCTCCGGTGATTGCGCTGCCACTATGGAAACCAGAAAGAGAATCACCGCTAATTTTTTTGCAATATACATGAACTACACCTCCTGAGTCAGATTTTTTTTTCGAGTCTAGCAGCGGCATGAGGTGAAAATCATTCTTTTACCTATCGCGCTCACTTTGACCTTTCAGTTGTTGCAGCCCTTTACGCTACGCTTTTCGCAATAGTTTCAGAGACGCGAAATTTTCTGATGCGCTTGCTGGGCGCGTAGCGAGCGAGTCCATAGAGCCTCTCGACCGTAGCCCGATTAGCCGCAAGAGACGATCAGTGCTGACGTTTGGATTACAGGCTAGCGGCGTAGCAATCGCACGTTGGCGAGAGCCAATTGAGGAAGGCGATTTTATTCGTGGTTAGGATGGTGAAGTAAATAGAGAGTGTCGCAGAGTTCCCGCAATCGCCCATATGTTGTAGATGGCTAAACTATCACACACAATATCTGGGCAGAACATCCATTTCTGCAACATCCTCTAAATAACGTGCAACCGGGTACGAGCGATCCTGCGGTGGTCGCCCGTACAGGGTCTGGGCGAAGCACTCAAGTCTTGCAGGTCATTTACTCCACCATCTTTACTGAGGAAATCGTTGGTTCAGCGCATCGCTGCCAGCGCGTCGGCCAATTGTCCTACCGCCTCGAGCAGAGATTTCCCCGCGTCATCGAAGCGATTTCCTGCCGCCTGATGTTCTGCTTGCGTGGCGAGATTGGCGGCGCTGGTCACATAAGTGGAGTACGCACTCAAGGCCGCATAATAACGAAAATCGTTCGCCAATTTATCCAGTCCTTCGCGCACGGTTTTGAGACTTTCTTTGAGTTTCGCTTTGTTGCGCTCGTTTTGTTCTATGGTTCCCGGACTGCCGCGCACCGCCTGGTCAACCGATTCGATACCTTTGGCAATGCCGCCGAGCAAGTAGAGAAAATGGGTCAGGGTTTTAATCTGCGTCGCCACTCGTTCGCGTCCGGCTTTGACTTCGGCGGCGCTCTTTTCCGCTGCCGCTTTCGCAGCGCGGGCGCGCGATTTCGCGGACGCATGGCGGCGGGTTTGCGAAGTGGCGGTCGAAGATAACACGAGAATGCACGTCAATAAGACCAGGAAAAGATTTTTCAAAGTCACTCTCCTATGTGGTTCGCCTCTCATCAAGCTATCTCAGCCATCGCCGCATCGTCAAGCGCCACGACATCTAGGGACTAGCTGACCGCAGGCATTCCGTTCTCGCCACGCCGCCTCTCCGTCTTTCCATAACGACGTGCTTGAGCGCGGCGCTGTCATCTTGATGAATCAAGGGGTTGCTGAAACGACCGAGGGCCTCGCCCTGCCGACGCTGCCAGCGTTTGAACCTTTCCGCTTGCGTGGAAAAAATGCGGCGACGTATGATTGCGCTGTTGCTATCGTTGATGAGCGAACCGGCACTCAGTCGGTCACTTCAAGCAAGGCACAGCGCAGCAAGCCTAAAAGTTTTTCCAGATAAACACGGCAAGATGGAAAAACGGGATTCGCGCAAACTTGAGAATGGAAACCTATGAATATACGCGAAGAATTCGGCGACCTGGACATCTATCTGTTCGATCAACTGTTGAAGGGCAGAATCCAACCGGCCATGAAGATTCTTGATGCCGGTTGCGGCAAGGGTCGCAATCTGATCTATTTTCTGCGCCACGGCTATCAAGTCTTCGCGGTGGATGCCGACGCCAACGCCGTTGATGCGGTTCGGAAACTGGCAGCGCAGCTTGCGCCCACCCTTGCCCAAGAAAATTTCCACGTCGCCGCAGTATCGGCGTTGCCGTTTGCCAGCGAACAATTTGATCTAGTCATCAGCAGCGCCGTGTTGCATTTCGCCACTGATGAAGCGCATTTCCATCATATGCTAGACGAGATGTGGCGGGTTCTTAAACCTGGCGGAATATTTTTTGCGCGGCTTGCCAGTTCGATAGGCATTGAAGCGCACCTCCAAACACTCGGCGAACGACGCTACCGACTCCCCGATGGCAGCGCACGCTTTCTGGTAGATGCGGCCTTGCTGCACCAAACCAGCGCACGCTTGCAGGGCCGCTGGCTTGACCCTTTGAAGACCACCAACGTAGAGAACCTGCGCTGCATGACCACTTGGGTTCTGGAAAAATGCTGAGGTGAAAAACCTGCCGTTTGACGCCCCTGCAACCCTGCTTCATTTTCATCGAACTAATCATTTCCGCCTATCGTTGTAGCCAACGGGAAGAAGGAAAGCCTAGCATTCAATCATCAACACGGATTAACGCAATGAATTTTTTTGAAGCACTCAGATTGGCCATCAACGCCATAAAAGCCCACAAATTACGCTCTTTTTTAACGCTGCTCGGCATCATCTTCGGAGTTGCCGTGGTCATCGTTGTGGTCTCGCTCATCGAAGGCTTCAACAAATACTTTGAAGAAAAAATTTCCGACCTCGGCTCCAATGCCTTCGTGGTGGACAAGATGGGCATCGTCACCAGTATGCAGGAGTGGATTGATAAGAGTAAAAAAAATAAAGACATCAAAGTCGAAGACCTCGAAGCCATCAAAGCCAATCCGACCTATGTCAAAGACGCCGCCGGTATGATGCGCCGCCGCTTGACCGTGAAATATGAATCGCAGTCTTTGCAAGATGTAATGATGATGGGCGTCACCGCCAATATGGTTGACATAGATACGGTGAAAATCGGCCAGGGCAGATACATCAGCAGCGAAGAAGAGCAACACGCCCGCCCCACCTGCTTCATTGGTTATGAATTGGTCAAACAATTTTTTCCCGCCACCGACCCGCTCGATAAAGAGATTAAGATTGAAGGTCGCCCGTTTCGCATCGTTGGTGTGGCGCAGGAAATCGGCACGGTGATGGGCAATCCGCGTGATAATTTCATCATCATCCCGCTGACCACCTATCAAAATATGTTCGGCTCACGCGGTTCGATCTCTCTCAAAATCGCCGCCACCAGTCAACAGACCATCGAACGCGCACAAGACGAAGTGCGCGTCATTCTGCGTTCACGCCGACATTTGAAATACGCAGACGCCGACACCTTCGGCATCGTTTCCAGCGAAGCTCTCAATAATTTGCGCGACCGGATTTTCGGCACTATAGGCATCGTCGCGGTCGGCGTCACTTCAATTTCCCTAGTCGTCGGTGGCATCGTCATTATGAACATGATGCTGGTGTCTGTGACCGAACGCACACGCGAAATCGGCATACGCAAATCTCTAGGCGCAAAGCGCAGCGACATCCTCAAACAGTTTCTTGCCGAATCCACCATGCTCTCTTTATTCGGCGGCCTGGTCGGAGTGGGGTTGGCGTATGCTCTGGGCAAACTGGTCACGGCATTGGTGTCGCTGCCGACGACGCTGCCGTTGTTCTGGACGATTATGGCGTTGACGGTGTCGGCAAGCATAGGCTTATTTTTCGGCATTTACCCGGCCATGAAAGCCGCCAAACTTGACCCCATAGAAGCCCTGCGGGCGGATTAATCAATAGTCTGTAGTCCTTAGCTTTGCGCCATCATTTCTCGAAAGCTAATGACTACGGACTACGGACTACGGACTACGGACTAAATTATGCAGCTCATCAAAAGAAATCTGGGATCAATAGAAAGTTTCCGTATGGCGATGGCGACCTTGAAGGCGCACAAGTTCCGTTCGTTTTTGACGGTGCTGGGTGTCGTCATTGGGACGCTTACGGTGATGGTGATTTCGGCTTTCATTGCCGGACTCGATAAACAATTCCAGAAAGATGTGGAGTCGTTCGGCACTAACGCTATCTTCATTTACAAATTCAATCCGGGGATACACATGGGCAGATTGTCTCCCGAAGAGCGTATGCGGAAACCGCTGTCGTATGAAGACGCCATAGCGATCAAAGAGCTATGCCCTTCGGTCGAGTATGTGGTGCCGTTTTTGAGTTCAGATTTTCCGCCCAAAGTGCGCTATCAGGATCAGGAGTTGTATGTCTCGCAGGTGCAAGGGACGCTGCCCGAATATGACCGCATGGCTTCCGTGCATATCGCCGAAGGGAGATTTTTCACCGAGACTGAAAACCAGCATCGTTCCGATGTTTGCGTGATCGGTGCGGACATTGCCGATAAACTTTTTACCGGCCTCAAGCCTTTGGGCAGACAGATTTTGGTGGATGAAAAACCCTTGACGGTCATCGGCGTGTTGGAAAAGCAGGATTCGTTTTTCAGTGGTGATGGCGATGGCGGCAATCAAAATCGCGCCGTCTATACGCCTTATGAAACCATACGCAAAATGTACCCGCAGGAGAAAGATCACTTCGTCATGGCGCAAGCCGCCGAAGGCAAAATGAATCAGGCGATAGATGAAATCACTCAGGTGCTGCGTCGCCGTCGCAATGTGCCGTTTTACAAAGATAATAATTTCGGCATCGCCACCCCCGAAGGCATCACCGAACAATTCCGCCAGATCACCGGCGGCATCGCCATTTTGATGTTCGCCATCTCCAGCGTCGGCTTGCTGATTGGCGGCATCGGCGTGATGAACATCATGCTGGTGTCTGTGACCGAACGCACCAAAGAGATCGGCGTTCGCAAAGCCATAGGGGCGCGGCAACGCGACATCATGCGGCAGTTTTTAATTGAAGCGATAGCCTTGACCGGATCGGGCGGTTTACTGGGCATTCTGATCGGTTGGTTGTTGACCTTGCTGGTGAATTTGATCTTGCCGGTTTATGTGCCGACCTGGGCACCGATTGCCGGACTGACGGTATCGTGCGGCATCGGTTTAATATTTGGCTTGTGGCCTGCCAGAAAAGCAGCGCGCCTTGATCCGATTGAATCGCTTAGATACGAATAACGGTTCGCCTTTTTAAAGTTGAAGGGCATATTGATTGTATAAGGCTTACAATCAATATGCCCTTTTGGGTTTTGTGAAACAGGGCGTTTCTCGGCTTTGCTGAAAGCTAGGGTCTGCAACAAATTTTCATCGCGTATTCTTCGCCTCATTCAGAGAATCCCATGCGCCGTAACAACTCGACATATCGTGGGTCTGAACGCAAGGAATCAAAATATAGTGCGTGCTTGATCGTCGCACCTTCTGCATTACGGTCTGCAACCGCAAACTCCAGCCATTTGAAGGCGGCTTCTTTCTGACCAAGCGAGGCATAAAGTCGGGCGAGTTGGATGGGCGAACTATAGCCCCCACTAGCTTGATTGCGAAGTTGTTCGGCAAGCTCTTTTTGATAAATGCCCGATATGCCTTTTTTCATATATGCCTTGCGATAAGCCGCTATGTCCGTCTCGCTTCTGCCGTTAAGCATCAAGGTTTTGAAATAAGCCTCAGCCGTCTCTTTTTCTCTTCCTTGCAATTGGTAAAAGAGTGCCAGAGTCCAATGTCCAGTCGCAAAGTTTGGCTCCATCTCTACGGCTTTCAAGCACTGCGCGAGGGCTTCATCGTGCTGCCCTGCATCCCACAAAATCACCGCCACATCAACATTGATAATCATACTCAAGGGGTCAAGCGCCTGCGCCTGTCTGATTGCTCGAACGGCCTCATTGTGCTGCCCAATAATATCCAGATGAAAGGCTTGCACATGGTAGGCTCTGGCAAGGCTTGGATTGAGTTCAAGCGCACGCGCAAATTCTTTTCCCGCTTTAGACCATTGCCATTCCATTTGATAGATATTGCCGAGAGCGGTATGCGCTTCAGCCAAAGTGTCATCAATTTTTACGGCTTGCAAGGCGGCGGCTTTGGCTTTTGGCAACACTTCTTTGGGGTCGAAAGGCACGTGCCAAACGCCTTGTATATAACTGTCTGCCAGTCCCGCGTAAGCCAAAGCATAATTCGGGTCTATAGAAATTGCCTGCTCGAAATGTTCGATGCTGCGCTTGATGCCTTCCGCCGTGCGTTTGTTCCAGTAGTAGCGACCTTTCAAGTAAGCTTGATAAGCGTCAACATTGCTGGTGTAGTGTTTCGCCGTTTCTGCTTCGCCACACAATTTGACGCGCAGCCCGGCAGCCACGCTACAGGCGATTTCATCTTGCACCGCCAGTATATCTTTCAAGGCGCGATCATAAGTGTTGCCTGACCAGATGACGCTGCCATCTTTGGTGTTCACCAAACGCACATCAACGCGAACCATATCGCCACTTTTGCGAACGCTGCCTTCCAAAATTGCCGCTACATCGAATTTCCTGCCGACCTCCAGCGGGTCGACATCTTTGCCTTTGAAGGTGAATACAGAATTGCGCGAGATGACTTTCAAGCCATCAATTTTCGCCAGTTCCGTGATGAAAGTTTCCGTAAGTCCGTCGCTGAAATATTCGCTTGCCGCATCGTCGGAAAGATTCCTAAAAGGCAACACGGCGATGGAAGGCATCAGCGACGAGGTTGCATTGAAGGCATTGCTTCGCGCTTCAGCCAAATTCGAACGACTGCGAAGCGCCAGCCAGCCGACCGACAACAGCAAAATGGCAGTAATCGCAACCGCCAGAGCAACCGCCCGACGCGAAAGTAAGGCTTGCGCCGACTTGATGGCTGAGTTGGCAGAAATCGTTTTCTCATCGAGCAGGTTTGTGGCAAGCGGTTTTTCATCAGGCAATTGTGACTGTGTGGTGGTTTCGCCATCCGGCAGAATTTCCAGGTATTCTTCTTCGACGATAACTTTGACGCCTCGCGTCCTTTCGATTTCAAAAGACGATGATTGATGCGCTTTTGAATGACTTTCTTCCAGCGCACCTATAAAGCGATAGCCTTTTGCCCATTGGGTTTCGATGAAGCGCGGCTGTTCGAGCGTATCGTTGAGAGCCTTGCGAATCGCGCCGACGCATTTGGTCAGCGTGTTTTCGTAAACGTCTTTGCCGTCCCAAAACAGATCGAGCAATTCCGCGCGGCTCACCATACGGTCACGATTCTCAATCAGGTGGAGCAAAACCTGAAACGGGCGATTGGCAAGATGAACTGTTGCGCCTTCGCAGGTAATCAGTTTTTTATGAGGGTCCAGCCTAAACTCGCCCAACGAATAGATAGTTCTGATCTGAACAACCATAAGCGACCTTCTAAATCTCTGCTGTCAGATTTATTTCACTTTTTTTTCAGGACTCCCACCGAGGCTATCGGTTAAAAGACACTTGCAGCCAAATCTTGAACTTACCGGACGGAGTGTACCAGCTATGGTCGCATTGATAAAGAGACGGCTTGAAATCGTAGCCTTCGAGCGCGAGCGCATCACCGCAAGCCCGGCGCAAATGCCCTGCCCTGTCTGTCAACAGCGCGGTGAATTTCTTACGCCCGAACAAGCTGGCGCACTGGCGCAAGTCAAAGCGCAAACCATCTATCGCTGGCTGGCGCAAGGCAAATCGCACGGCGTAAGGACAGCCGGAGGCGGGCATCGCGTATGTCGCAATTCGCTTTTTCGTCCGTTGCAGATTTCACATTAAAAAAATGGCGTTCGATTGAGCCATTACCAAAATAGGCGAGGGAGAAAATCATGAAACGATGGAGATATATCAGCATCTTGCTGACGGTTTTTATTGCTTTTCCAGCCAGCTAGCCAGCTTCTCTGGCTCAAAAGGCTCTGTGGCGACTCAAGGCGGCAGTAACAATTTCTTTGAAGGTGCTGAAAGAGTAGTCGCGGAGCGCGAAGTCAAACGGTTAATGCGAATCCAGGCGCGTCATCAGCCTGCGATGATGGCTCACCCCGGAGTGATCGGCTTTGGCATCGGCGTCAACAGCGACACGCGGCAACTGGTCTATCGCATATTTATGGATGAAGATGAACCAATAGCCTCGATAGCCTCGATGCCCGCAACCATAGAAGGCGTGCCGTTGGAGGTTGAAAGGCGGCAACCAATGATGATGATCAATGGCGGCGACGGCTGCATACCCTGCCATTCCGAGCAACTCTCTTTGCCGGTGCAGATGGGGAATTCGACGAGCAATGATCTTGCTTGTTTTTCTTGCACGCTGGGGTTCAAGGCTCGCGACCTCGATACCGGGCAATTGGTGTATATGACTGCCGGACACTGCGCCATTGATGCAACCACTTGCCCAGCCTCCGCCCCGATAGGCACGATGAGCCTTCATCGTGGCACAGGAGACAATGGCTGTAGTCTGGCGGGGTTGCTCAATATCGGCGCTCTGGCTGATCGGGCATTCCCGACGCTGGGCGATACCAACATAGATGCTGCGGAGATTATCAGCAGCGATGCCCAGACCTCCTCAGCGATTCGAGACATTGGCACGCCGAGCGCGATCCCTGCGACGGTGTTGCCGGGCGACTTAGTTCAAAAGTCCGGGCGCACCACCGGACTAACTTTTGATACGGTGAGGTTTGTAAATTTGTCAAACCTGGTTACCTTCCCATGCGGCAGCAGTGTCTTCAACGGACTGATCTTTTTTGAGGCAGGGGGTGGTTGTTCAAACCCACCTTGCGCGTCCTCTCGCCCGGGTGATTCAGGGTCAGCAGTTCTTACCAGGGGGAATCCGCCGCAGATTGTTGGGCTGCTTATTAGCGCAAGTAATGATGGAATCTTCGGGGGCGTAGTTCCAATAGCGAGCATACTGAGCAGATTCAATCTCACCCTTGACCTCAGCCAGGGCGCATCATTCAACATCTGCCTGCAAGATGAGAGCGATCCGTCCAAAGTAGTGTTCATGAACTTATCAACAGGAGACTACATCTTCAGTTGCAATGGCGATGTCGTCACTGGCAGGGGCAAGATGACCATCAAAGGGAACAGCTTTACTCTTCAGCACAATGCTCTCGACCGCAGAGTGCTGATTAAAGTTGATGAAAGCGTACACAAGGGAACAGCGAACTTGCAGACACCACCGGGAACCATCAAGTGCTCTATTGTTGACAGAAACACGCAAGACAACACCTGTAACTCGCAGTGAGGTGTCTGCTGAACCGAGTGACGTAGCAAAGAAGAGTTCGCGATCTGGAATTTATGCAGAGGAGTGTCAAGATGAGAGCAGAAGCCAGAAAAACCAATAGAGCCGCCTGTCAATGGCTGGCTTGCTTAGGGCAAAGCGCACGGCATAGGGGCAGCCAGAGGTGGGCATCGCATCTGCAAGAACTCGCTTTTTCGTCCGTTGCAGATTCTACATTCGCAAGGAGTACCGTATGAACATTCTCAACTCTCGCTCGTTGATTAGCCTCTGTTTGTTTTTTACGCTAGGCATTTTGCCGACGCTTTCGCAGTACAAGGCAAGCGCCTCTTTAGGGTTGGCTGATAATTGTCTGCCGCCAATCAATCGCTCTGTCGCTGTCGGCGCAGATGCAATGCAATTCAAAAGACAGCCGTTGCGTTTTGAAATCAATCGCGGACAAACTGACTTGCAAGCGCGCTTCATCGCCAGAGCCAGCGACTCTACGCTCTTTCTTACAGCCAACGAAGCCGTGCTGCATCTGCCAAAACTCGCGCCCCAGTCTGAGGCAAAACCTGCGGCTCGCAAAGCGCGTAAAGCAACATTTGAAGAAATCTCCATGCCTACTGAAAGCGCGGTGATTCGCTTGCGTCCGGTCAACAGCAATGCACAGCCGCGCCTCACCGGCATGGAAAAATTACCGGGCGTGTCGAATTACTTCATCGGCAACGACCCGCGAAAATGGCGCACCGAGGTTGAAGCTTTTGCGAAGGTCAAGTATGAAAACCTCTATCCCGGCATTGATTTGATCTATTACGGCAACGACGCAGGCGAAATCGAATATGACTTTAAAGTGGCTGCAGGAGCCAATTCTGAGTTAATCGCCATGTCTGTCGAAGGAGCCGAAAAGCTAGAGATAGACGAGCCATCGGGCGATTTGATTTTAAGCACAACCGTAGGTCGTGTGCGTCAACACGCGCCGCTCATCTATCAAGAGGTCAACGGCAAGCGGCAGGAAATCGCCGGGCGCTACCGCTTGATTGATGGCGAAAAGAAAATCCGCCATCCGCAATCTGCAATCCGCAATCAGGAAGTGGTGGCTTTTGAGCTTGGCGAATACGACGAGAGCAAACCTTTAGTGATTGACCCTGTGGTTGTCTATTCAACTTTGCTCGGCGGTGCGGCGGGGAATTTCGACGGCGCAAGAGACGTGGCGGTTGATGCTGAGGGCAACGCTTACATTGTCGGCGTAGCGGAATCAAGCGATTTCCCGACGCGCAACCCGTTTGATGGAGCGCCGCCGCAGAGATTCGCATCCAAAGCGTTCATCGCAAAATTCGCGCCCGACGGCTCACTGATTTACTCGACTTTTCTCGGCAGCACGGATGGTAGCAGCAGTGCTGATGCCATCGCTGTAGATGGGACGGGAGCGATCTATGTCGCAGGCAGCGCCAACCCCGGCTTCCCCATCGTCAACGCTTTTCAACCGACGGCGGGCAGTTTCTCCGATGCTTTCCTTACCAAGATGAATGCTGCCGGGACGATGATTATCTATTCGAGCTTTCTCGGCGGCAACCAGGGTGAAAACCTGAGAGACCTCAAACTAGACGCGCAGAATAATGTTTACCTGCTTGGCGAAATCCCCGGACGCGGCGTTGCTAGTGTCACCTTTCCGACGGTCAATCCAACGCAGGCAAGTTATGGCGGCGGCGACCGCGATATGTTTTTATCCATCGTCGCGGCAAACGGCACCAGCCTTTTGTTCTCTACTTTTTTTGGCGGCAACGGCGACGAGGAGGCCAGTTCGTTTGCCGTTTCATCTACCGGAAACTTGGTGACCGTCGCCGGCGCCAGCAACTCGACAAATCTGGCGGCGAGCGAAATTGTTACGCAGGCGGATGACCCCAGTTGTGATGAATTAAAGGCATTGCTGGCCATTTTTTTTAACGAGGGTACCATGCGCGGCCACATCGATATTGTGGTGCCGCTTCAATACGCGCAGATTGTCAAGAATTTGCGTGACAACTTGCGCCGAGATCCGACTTGCACGGAAATATTGCACGAAATATATACTGAGGATTCGCCTATATATAATCCATTTCCAAACACGACGATACCCATGGGGCAACTTACGGGCAGCGGCTCGTATCCTCCGGGTGGTAGCGGTCTGGTAACTCCTTCATCGCTAACACCTCAGGCCGGCGGCGGCGGGTTCGACGTTTTTATTGCGCCGATTGATCAAAACGGCAATGGTAGCGCGAAAGGTATCTTCGGCGGCAGCCGTGACGAATTTGCCGCCGCCGTAACGAAAGATTCACGCGGCGCAGTCTATATCACTGGGGATACCAATTCAACCGACCTGCCAACCGTCAACCCTACGCAAGCCACACCCGGCGGCGCGAACGATAACGGCTTTGTCGTCGTCTTTGCTCCCGATACGTTCGATGTGCTGTTTGCAACCTATCTAGGCGGCGACGGCTTTACCCTCCCGCAAAGCATAGCCGTTGACGCGCAAGGCAATATCTTCGTCTCCGGCACGGTCACCATTGGTACGACTTTTCCAACAACGCCGGGCGCATTTCAACGCGACCTCAAAGGACGCAACGACGCTTTCCTGGTCAAGTATTCCCCTGTGGATATTCCTACAGGTCCCGATTTCTCTCTGTCGTTTGCCCAGCCAAGCATCAACACTTCTTTCGGCAAAGTGAAAGTCACCGCCAATATCTCGCGCACCGGCGGCTTCACGGGCAACGTCACGATTACCCCCGCAACCCCTTTGCCCAAAGGCATTATTTTAGTCGGCGGGTCAGTTTCAACAACCGATAGCAGCATCGGTTTCAAGTTAAAAGTGAAGGGCAGCGCCGAGCGCGGCGCTCATCAATTGAGCTTTCAAGCCAAAGACGATTCCGGCAAGACACGCACCGCTACCCTGACATTGACCGTGCAATAGTTGCTGCAAGAGGTAAGGCGAGGAAGTATTTTTAAGCAGCGTGTTGAGCCGCCGCGCACGGTTTTTCTTGGCGCGGCGGCTCATTTTTTTTGCGCTCGCTGAGGACTGCCCAGGTGACAAAGGCGGCAATCGCTAATCCGAAAACCACCGCGATAACAAGTAAAAATAAAATAATCACGAAAGCCCTTTCTCCAGAAATTAAATGGAGCTTTTATAACGCCGATTGCAATTCAACCAAGGCGCGTCTGGCAAACGGACGAGCCATCTGTTTGCGCCATCCCATGACAAAATCCGTGTTGTCAAGGGGTCGCGCTTTTATGTAACAAGCTTCGGCAGCGGCTTCGATAGTGGCTTGCGAAAACGCTTGCCCGACGAGTGCCGCTTCGGCGTCCGTCACTTCAATGGGCGCAGGAGCGACGCCGCCTAAAACAATCCGCGCCGTTGCAATGGTGCCGTCACTGGCGACTTCAACCATAGCCGCTACGCCCAGCACAGGGAAATCGAAAGCCCCGCGTCGGCGCAATTTTTTATAGACCGCACGCTTCCCCTTCATCGGCGGCAAATAGATTTCCGTCAACATTTCATCAGGGCTTTTATGCAGATAATTGATGCCGTCATCGTTATAAAGTTCCGCCGCTTCAACAACTCGTTCACCTTGCGTTGAAACAAATTTCAACTGTGCGCCGAGCGCCACCATCACCGGCACAAGGTCAGACGATTGCACTGCCCAACATTTCGCGCTGCCGGGCGCGACCCAACAAACCTCGCCGTCTTTTTTCAAACAGAAGTTTATGCCTTTGCGCCATTCATAATTCTGATCGTAATAATTGCAGCGCGTGTCTAATAACAAATTGCCGCCAATCGTTCCCATATTGCGAAGCAAGGGCGTTGAAATTGTGTGCGCCGCTTCGGCGACAACTTTATGCGAATGGTGAATAGTCGGGTTGTCGCAGACCTCTGTGAGCAGAACGCTTGCGCCAATGGTTATGCCTTTTTCAGCATCGCCACTGATGGAATGCAACTCTGCAAGACGCATCACGGAAATCACTGTTTGGGGTGTTTGCTGTCGCCGTTTCATATTCGGGTAGAGGTCTGTGCCACCGGCAACGAACATAGATTCATCGCCGCAATCGGCTTTCATCTGCACCGCGTCGGCAATAGTTTTCGGCACACGGTAAGTAAATTTCGGAAGTCTCATCATAACGGTTTAACGCTCTCTACTATTCTTTCTCAGTTCATCTCATAAATATCAGACATCTTTAGCTCGCACTGAATTGAGGATAATTTGATGGTATCTTCAAGGCTACTGATTTCCGTCATTATCCAACGATTGTCAGATTGTCTAACGTAGTGTTCAACATTTACTTTGTCTTGAGATACGAGCAAATACTCAACAAAGCTATCCAGTTTTCGATAGCGCATGAACTTGAAGCCTCTATCTTTTGCCTCTGTTGATTTAGAGAGAACTTCAATAATAACTTTCGGATTGATGAGATTATCTTTGTGCTTATCACTAAACTTAGATTCGCCACAAACGACTACCACATCGGGATAGGCGTACAGCCCTTTTTTACTCATATCAATCCGCATATCGCTGGTATAGGCTCTGCACCCGTGCTTTCTGACTTGTGAATGAAGAGAAGCAAAAATATTTCCGGCTATCAAGTTATGTTCTTCGCTTGCGCCAGCCATAGCAAAAATTTCGCCATCGAAATATTCGCTCTTGTATTCAGCTTCACGTTCCATCGCTAGATATTCTTCTGGCGTATATAACTTTTTAGGATTTGATGCCATCGTGTTCCTCCTCATTCACAACAATCTAATCTCTCAAGTGAACCGCTTCGCGGGGCATCTCACGCCCGTCGCCGCCTTCTGCCGGGGGCAAAACTTTCAGCGGCTCAGGCCAATTCGTTGCCGGTACGCCCTGCGGTCCGTAGCGTCCTTCTTTGCCTTGCGCCTTTGCTCGTAATGCCGCCAAAACTTTTTCAGGGGTCGCCGGAACTTCATCCACGCGCACTCCTACCGCGTCGTAAATCGCGTTCACTACCGCAGGCATCACCGGAAGCAGTGGTCCTTGCCCAACCTCTTTCGCGCCAAAGGGACCATTGGGGTCAGGGTCTTCAATCAAAAATGTTTTCACCTCGCACATCTCCATCGTCGTAGGACTCTTGTACTCCAACATCGAAGGAAATTTATGCACCACATTGCGATTGCCGCGATAGACCATCTCTTCCATCAAGACTTCGCCCAAGCCCATGTAAACGCCGCCTTCAACTTGCCCCATCACCAAAGCCGGATTGATAGACCTGCCTATGTCGTGACCGATCCAGATTCTTTCAACCGTAGTGATGCCTGTGTCCGCGTCAACATCCACTTCAGCAATCGCCGCTGAATAACTATAAGCCGGTGACGGACCAACACCCGCGCCTTTGAATTTGCCAGGTGAACGCGGCGGCGAATAAGAGCCAACCGTGCCAATGGTTCCGAATTTCGATTCGGCTAAGACTACGGCTTCGGCAAAGGTCACGCCGACTTCGGGGTTTTCAACATCGAAGACGCGACGCTCGGCAAACGAAATGTTTTCTATTGGCGCTTGCAATTTTTCCGCAACCGCTACGGTCAATAATTCTCTAGCGCGTTCGGCGGCTTGCAACGCGGCGTTGCCCGTCATCAAGGTGACGCGGCTTGAATAGCTGCCCAAATCCACAGGGGTTAAATCTGTGTCGGCAGTGATGACGCGAATATCAAAGGGGTCTATGCCTAAAACTTCCGCGACGATGTAAGCGAGAACCGAATCCGACCCTTGCCCTATGTCTGTTGAGCCGCACATCACGCAGACGCCACCTTGACGGTCTAAGCGCAGTTGGACGCCCGAATGCGGCATCGAATTCCAGTAAATCGGCAACCCCGCGCCGCACAAATACGAACTGCAAGCGATGCCTATGCCTTTGCCGTAAGGCAATTTTTTGAACTTGTTTTGCCAATCACTCGCAGCAACAATTTTGTCTATGCACTCGCCCAAACCTATGGTGCCGAGGCGCAGATAATTGGCGGTGACGGAATGCGCCGCCGCTAAATTATTACGCCGCATCTTTGCAGGGTCTAAGCCTAAGTCGTCGGCGATTTTGTCTATCTGCACTTCGAGAGCAAAGCGCGGTTGCGGTGTGCCGTGTCCGCGTTTGGGTCCGCAAGGCGGCTTGTTAGTAAACAGTCTCGCGCCTTCAAATTTGTAACGCGGCACGGTGTATGTCACGGTTTGCAAGGCTCCCGTGTAGAACGTCGAAGCCACGCCGTAGCTGCCATATGCGCCGCCGTCTAGGAACGAGCGAAAGTGCATAGCGGTAATCGCGCCGTCTTTTTTAACGCCGGTTTTTATAGACATCAAGACAGGGTGGCGACCGCGATGGCAATAGAAAACCTCTTCGCGAGTGAGAGTGATTTTCACAGGTCGTCCGGTAATCATCGCAAGTTTCGCTACGGCTACTTCGTGATTGAAGGGGTCGCTTTTGCCGCCGAAGCCGCCGCCGTTTGGCGTGGCAATAATGCGAACGTGAGTGGGCGCAAGCTCTAAAACTTTGGCGAGAGCGCGATGCACATAATGCGGCGTTTGGGTTGAACTCCAGAGCGTGAGTTTTTCGTCGGCATCGTAATGCGCCAGCGCCGCGTGTTGCTCTATGGGCAGATGGGTGTTGCCTTCGTAAAAGAAAAAGTCTTCGCGTATGTGGTCGGCTGCGGCAAAGCCTTCGTCCATATCGCCAAATTCGAGCGAGACTTTTTTATGCACGTTGCCGCTATCGCCGTATTCGTGAATGCGCGGTTCTTCTATGTGCAAACCTTCTTCGATAGTCGAGATGGTTTTCAAGCGTTGGTATTCGACTGCAATTAAATCCATAGCCGCAAATGCTGTGTCTTCGTCTATGGCAGCGATAGCCGCTACGGGGTCGCCTATGAAGCGCACTTTGTCTATGCAGAGGGCGTGTTCGTCTTGCGAGACCGGAAGGATGCCGTAAGCAATGGGCAAATCTTTGCCGGTGATGACGGCGACGACGCCGGGCAAGGCTAAGGCTTTCGACACATCTATGCTCTTGATGAGGGCGTGCGGAACGTGGCTTCGCAAGAGTTTGGCGTAGAGCATTCGCGGCAGTGTGATGTCGTCGGCAAAGCGCGTTTGCCCCGTGCATTTGGCGCGCGCATCAACTTTGCGAAAAGGTTTTCCAACTACTTTCAGCGGCTTGCCGTTGTTTCCATTTTTCATAACTAGCCTATCCCTTCTGCCCAAAGAGCCTCATATTGCCAGCGCGGATATTTTTCCAAAAACTCTGAAACCGTTGCATCCCACTCGTCGGCTAAGGCTTTATCTTGGGGAAGTCCGACTCGATAAACTTCTCCTATTTCAAACGATATAACATTCTGCAAATCCTGAATGAATTGCCTCGCTTCTTGCTTGATGGTCTCCAAATGACCTGCATCATATTTTGTCGTCAAGCGAATCGGTTTGAACTCATATTCTCCCAAATCAATGACGACAGTTATTGCAACTTCGCTTGGTGTCATTATAGGTTCCTCATTATTCCAAACCGTAAACCACTTCTCGCGGCATCTCTACGACTTCGCCGCGCAGACGAGCGGCGGCAAACTCTACGGCTTCATAAATTTTGATGTAGCCGGTGCAGCGGCAGAGATTGCCCGACAGCGCCTCTTGAATTTCCTCGCGTGAAGGACGGAGATTTTTATCCAACAATTCTTTGGCGGCAAGCAAAAAACCCGGCGTACAATAGCCGCATTGCGCTGCGCCTAAATCGGCAAAGGTATCTTGCAAAGGGTGCAGCGCGGTACTCGTTCCCATGCCTTCGATGGTCTGAACCTTGCGGTCTTCGACATCCAACCCAAGCATCAGGCAAGACAAAATGGCTCGCCCATCAACCAACACCGTGCAAGCGCCGCATTCGCCCAATTCGCAACCGTGTTTCGTGCCGGTTAAGGCAAGGTCTTCGCGCAAAACTTCGAGCAAGGTTTTGTGCGGCGCAAAGGCGACTTCCGTCAGTTCGCCGTTGAGCGTAAATTGCAAATGAGCTTTCTGTTTCTTGGTCTCAGACATACTTTTTATTTCCGTAACGCGCTGCTTGGTGGCAAGCAACCGCGTTTCAATCGCTATGCAGTTGGTATCAAAATGTCAGCCGCGTTGGGCGTCGTTAAAAGCAAATTGTAAGGGAAATCGCAGGAAAATCCTATCAAGATGCAGAAGGCGCAAAGGAAGGGATAATTGCCGGACGCGGGAACAAGCTATCAATCAAACGATACAGCACCAGACAGCGAAACAGTTGCGACAGGCGCAGACAACCAACGCCATTTGCCGAAAGCATATCAGGCGCGAGTCGTTGCGGTAGTTGGTGCGAAAGCATCATCAAGGTCAACATCCTGTAGCCGTTTTCCAGGCGCGAAAAGAAGTGTAAGAATAAGCCGCTCAAACAGCTTGTCGCAAGCGCGAAATTTATTTTTTCAAGCCGCTCATAATGGAAGGCGATAGGCGCCAGGGGAAATCTTATTGAATGCCCTATATGAGCGATACACCAAGATGCCGAGCGCGGTGTCAGTACCGGGAGCGGTAGCGACCGGGTATGCCAAGCGCGATGTCAGTACCGGGAGCGGTAGCGACCGGGTATCGAGTCCTTACCCGGTCGCTACCGCTCCCGGTACTGACTTGTGCCTGCGACCCCTACACATCTTGGTGTGCCATCCATCAGGGCTTGCGCTGCAAGAAATTCAACTTCATCGTCGAAAACTCAATGACCCTGCCGAGCCGTGCTTGCCTGATACTCTGCATTTGCATTGAGACCAAATGAAGGCGCTGCTATGATGACCTGTCCGAAAAGTTTCTCCTCAAACAAATTTGCCAGATCAAGTAGTCACTTTGGCATCATTACCGTGTGCGCTTAATCTTAGCTGCCAACTGTGGGGGTGGGTCATGGAGCAAATCGTCTTTCGTTATTTTTCACACTTCTCTTTAAATTTTCTTCGACAAGCAGTCTGCTACTCTTTAGCAATCATACTGCTGTCTTGCTTCCAGCCAATTATTATTTATGCACAAGCGCAAGAGCCTCGCGCGCTCACCGTAACCCAGCCGGTCTTACGAGAGATGAGCGGCGACCAAGCACACCTTTACCAATTGACCGCCGAGGCAGGTTTTTTTCTTCACGCCGTTGTCGAACAAAAAGGCATTGATGTAGCAGTCACGCTGTTTGATCCGACTGGCGTAAAGGCGCTTGAAGTGGATAGCCCGAATGGCACAGAGGGATTGGAGCCTATATTTTTCCTCACTAAACTCTCCGGCACTTATCGCTTGGAAGTGCGCTCGCTGGCAAAAGACGCGGCAGGCAAATATGAAATCGAAGTCAAAGAGCTACGACCGGCAGTGGCTCAAGACAGCATCTTTATCAACGCTCATCAACTGTTTGCAGGCGGATTAAATGATTATAGAGCCGTAGGAACTTTAGAATCTCGCAAAGCCGGTATAGTGAAATTTGCCGAAGTCATCCCTCTATGGCAGCAGTTAGGCAATACCGCCAAAGAAGCCGCGTCAGTAAATTACCTGGGCGAAATCTACTACTCGCTGGCAGAGTTCCCCAAAGCTCTCAGCTATTTCAATCAGTCTTTGCTCTTGAGTCAAACCGCTAATGACCGCGTGCTGGAAGGCAATATTCTGAACAACATCGCGCTGACGTATTACACGACCGGCGAAACGCAAAAATCGCTGGAGTATTACCTACCCGCTTTAACGCTTTTACGCGCCACAGGAGACCGAGGCAGCGAAGCCGTGACCTTGAGTAATATCGGTTTGGTCTATGACCGGCTGGGCGAAAAACAGCAAGCCTTGGATTATTTCAGCCAAGCCTTGCCGCTCAGACGCGAGGCAAAAGACCCTTTCGGTGAAGCCTACACGCTCGCCAGTCTCGGCTCACTTTATAGCTCGTTGGGCGAAACTGACAAAGCCCTGGATTATTTCGAGAAGTCTCTGCAAATTCGCCGCGCCGTTAAAGACCTGCGCGGCGAAGGCGTAACCCTCAATAATATAGGTTTGGTTTACGATGCGCTGGATGATTTGCCCAAAGCTCTTGACTACTATAATCAGGCGCTGCTGATTCACAAAAAGACCGGAGCCATTGGCTCGGAAGCCGCTACGCTGAAAAATCTCGGCGGCGTCTATACACGGTCAGGCGATACGCCAAAAGCTCTTGAAAACTTGCATCAATCACTGGCAATTTGCCAGAAAATTGGCGAACGACGCGGCGAGGCTGTGGTCTTCAACAACTTGGGCAAGCTCTACAATAAACTCGCGGATGCGCCAACCGCTTTGAATTATTTTACTCAAGCTCTCGCCATTGTCCGCAGCATTGGTGAAAAAACTGCGGAAATCGAAATCGAATATAACATCGCTCAACTGCAAGGAAAGTTGGGCAATCTCCAACAAGCCGTTGCCGGAATTCAACGCGCCATACGTTTGGTTGAATCGTTACGCACCAAGGTGGAGATGCAACAACTACGCGCCGCCTATTTTGCTGCGTTAATCAAACCCTACGAGCTTTATACAGATTTGCTGATGCGACTGCACAGGCAAGACCCGACAAAAAATTATTTGGCGGCGGCAATGCAAGTGAACGATCAGGCAAAAGCTCGCACCCTCTTAGAATCTTTAAGCGAAGCCAATGCCGACATACGGCAAGGCATTGACGCAACTTTGTTGAAACAGGAACGCGAATTAAAAACGCAACTCAACAGCAAAGCCTATCAAGTCACACGCCTACTGAGCAGCAAAGCTTCCGAGGAGAAAAAAGAGTTGGGGCGTACAGAGCTTGAAACGATCAGCAACCAGTTGCAGGAAATGGAGGCAAAGATTCGCCAAACCAATCCGAAATATGCGGCGCTGACGCAACCGCAAGCCCTCTCTGTGGCAGACCTCCAACAGCAAGTGCTTGACGCAGACGCGCTGTTACTGGAATATGCGCTGGGCGATGAACGCAGCTATCTTTTTGCCATCACCAAAGATTCCATCAAGGCTTTTGACTTGCCCAAACGCGCCGAGATTGAAACTTTGGCAAAGCAATTTTATGAACACCTGACGGCGCGCAATAAAACCGTAAAGTTTGAAACCCTTGCTGAACGCCAGCAACGCCTAGCACAAGCCGACGCCGAATTACCATCAACCGCCGCCGCTCTATCACAAATGATTCTTGCGCCAGTAGCCGCCGAATTGAAGAACCAGCGACTGCTCGTGGTCAACGACGGGGCTTTGCAATACATACCGTTTGCCGCGCTGCCCTTGCCTGAAAAAACTCATGTCAAAGCTTCGTTGCTTGGCGTGAGTAATGAAATCGTCTATCTGCCTTCGGCTTCCACGCTTGCCGTAGTGCGTCGCGAAATCTACCATCGCCAACCCGCGCCGAAAACTATAGCGGTTTTTGCTGACCCCATTTTCGACAAAAACGACGAGCGGTTGACCGCTGCCAAAGCCCATAAAAAAAGAGCGGCACAAGTCCTCGCCCAAGCTCGCAATCGCGCCAACCGTCGCAGTGATTCAGCCGCGCCAAACGCTGCCGCATCGCAGTCGCAAACCAACACGACCACCGCATCGAAGTCGCAACCCAACACGACCACCGCAAAACCTGAGACCCGGAGCGCCTCCACCACCTCCACAGCAAGCGAAAAAATGCCCAAACCGGAAAGCGAAAAAACCTCGATAAGAGAAAGCGAAAAAATGCCCAAGCCGGAAAGCGAGAAAACCTCGACAAGAGAAAGCGAAAGCCCTCCCAAAAGAGAAAGCGATGTAACCCGCGCCGCCAGAGAAGTGGGGCTAGAGAGTGACGGCATGGCTTTGCCGCGAATGCCTTTCACCCGTCTCGAAGCGCAAGCTATTTTACGGCTGGTTCCCGCTTCGCAACACAAAGTGGCGATAGATTTCGAGGCAAATAAAACCACCGCTTTAAGTCAAGAGCTAGAGCAATATCGCTATGTGCATTTCGCCACGCACGGTTTTCTAAACACCGCGCACCCGGAATTATCCGGCATCGTGCTTTCGCTGATTGACTCGGAGGGCAACGAAGCGGACGGTTTCCTACGCGCTCATGAAATCTATAATTTAAAATTGCCCGCCGAACTTGTGGTCTTGAGCGGTTGTCGCACCGGCTTGGGCAAAGAGATTCGCGGCGAAGGTTTGATGGGATTGACACGCGGTTTCATGTACGCCGGAGCAGCGCGTGTGCTGGTCAGTTTGTGGGATGTTGATGATGAAGCAACAGCAGCATTGATGTCGCGTTTTTACCAAGCGATGTTGGGCAAAGAGAAGTTCTCGCCAGCCGCTGCGTTACGCGCCGCGCAAGCTTCTATGGCAAAAAACCGGCGCTGGTCATCGCCCTATTATTGGGCGGCGTTCGTGTTGCAGGGCGAACCGAAATAATCATCGGCAGTCGGGTAAGAAGAATTTTTTCACGGATTGGTAGTTTCCGTCATTCAGAGAAAAGCCCTGTTAATGGCCTGCCTGCTTGACCACTGGGGATTCCCATAATATCCTTCTGGGCGATTTGGATTACTTACGAAAGGCAAGCAATGACAGCATCTATTATCCTATTGCTATTAAGCAAAAATAACATAGATACTGATGTGCGCCTTATTATAGTTATTGTTGTCATCATTATCATCATAATTATTGGGACTATAAACAAAGCAGGTAGTAATTCAACTTCGAACCATTATTCTAAAACCTCTTATACATCTACTGCGCCAGTACGCGATCCCAACCTATGGTACGGTGAGATGGGTTGCTATAACTGTGGTTATCGCTGGCAAGCTCGAAAGAATACTCCCCCTGCGTCCTGTCCAAGTTGTCGCTCAAAAAATATATCTATCATTACTGGAAATAAACCTTTTGTTCGCCATAAACCACAAAGGCAAAGTTATAGCCCGCCAGAACTGCCTGAGCCAGCAATAAACAGCCAAAACCCATACGAAGTGCTTCAGGTTCCTCTATCTGCTTCTATAGAGGAAATAAGTGCTGCTTACAAACGGATGGCTCAAATGTACCATCCTGATAAAGTGGCAAGTTTGGCTCCTGAATTTCGAGAAGTTGCTGAGCGTCGAATGAAGGAAATAAACATTGCTTTTGCAGCCCTCAAAACCCAAGGACAAACACAAGCTATTCTACCCTCTGATACACGCAGTGATAAGCGTACCGAACAACCATCATCTATACGCAGTCGTGCAAAGGCGGCTCTTGAAACTTATACAGCCAAAGTTGTGCAAATGGACTCTGAAGGGGTATCAAAATCAGAAAATACGATGGACGCTGATGTGGCCAAGATAAGCAAGGCCGCTGAGATTAGGCGAAGCACATCAGCAAATAAACCAGAAATCGGTGATAAAGCTACGGAAAATCAAATTAAGAAAGTGCCCTTGAGCGAGCAAAGGGGTGAGTCTGCTGGCGAGCAGGATGAGCTTTACGATGAGGCGCTAGCCATAGTCACTGATATGGATCGCGCTTCAACTTCGGTGCTTCAGCGGAGATTATCAGTCGGGTACGGTCGCGCAGCGAAGATACTCGATACAATGGAGAGAGAAGGGTTCATCAGCCCTGCGGACGGAGCCAAGCCGCGCAAAGTATTGCCTACAGCCTATGAGTTCCGTGATCGCGTCGAGCAGAACCTAAGTGAGGCAGCAAAGGATAAATAAAAAAGAAACCATTAAAAAATTGACTGAAACTGAGAAGTTCATATACATATGCCTTTAGATATAACTCAGTAAGCACATCATTGAATCCCCCTGCTTAACGTGCATTCTACGGAAGCCACTACCAATGTTTCGCCTAGATTCGGGTGTTCGGCGCAACTTCATTACGCTGGCCATAGGAAACCGTTGGTCGTTCAGCGTGCAATTTTCAGATTGCCTGCATTCCTCTATGGTTTCCGTTTGCCGCTTGCGGTTACTAAATCGCTGAGGATTTTCGCGGCGACCACCTCGGGCGAGCCGGTGTATTTTCGGCTCGCGGATTTTGCTTCGATTGGGAAAATCACGAACAATTTATCGTTTGCCAGACGCACACTGAACACCGCGCCGGACTTCTCACGTTTGATAAAAATCTTTAACAAAGCGTCGGCCTGATTGCGCTCGACCAATTTGAAGCGACTGGTTGAGGCGAAGGCGGCGGTTAATTTTTCCGTCAACTGCTGATTCAACTCTTCATCGCCCTGCACATCAAGCGCAATGGATTTCACTTCCGGCAATAGCAAGCCGGTCGGTCTAGGAACACTGCCGCGAGTGTCTGGCACGATGGCGATGGTATCTTGTTGGTCAGGCGCAAGCGGCACTTGATGACGCGGCGCGCTCACGTCTGGCGATTTGCGTTTTGAATCAGTAGTCGCAACCGGCGAAGTTTGCCGGTTATTTTGTCTGGGCGCAGGCGGCGGCTCCTGCGGCTTCGTTGCTGGCGGCGTTTGCGGATTTTGATTCTCCGCCTGTTGTGGTTTCTCCTGATTTTGTTTCGGCTCAGGCGTCGGCGCAACTTCGCGTTTTTCGTTGGACGCGGGTGTTTGCTTTTCCTTCTGCGCCTGTTGCTGATGCTTGGAAAAATCATTGCCGCGCCGCGCAAAAAACCACACGCCTGCAACCAACAACGCAAGTAACGCCAAGGCCAATGCCGGCTTTGCCCAACCCACAATCGCGCCGCCCGTCATCACCTCACTCCATCGCGTCAGGCTTTGCCGCATAGCTAATCTTGCCGCCCGCCATAGATGCGTTTCGCTATAGCCAACTTCCACCAACATCTCTTCGATTTCGCCTACGGAATCGAAACTCGGCGTCAAGGTGAAAGCGATCTCCTGTCCGCCTTCCAAACGAATCGCCGTCCGCAAATTTTTCACCGACGCTTCATCGAATAAACGCACCGCCAACAACACCTCTTCCTTGCCGTTGACGCCGATGACTTCCATCAACTCGGCATCTCCCTGCACATAAAGTTGCGACTGTGTGGCGCGTCGCAAATCCATCGTCTGTTGTTCGACGCCGTCCACGAGTAGGCGTAGCAGGTTGGCCGAAAAGCTTTTGCGTCGCGCCGCCTGTTCGCGTAAATGGTTTTTCATGTCGTCCATATCCGTGTCGCTCCAATTTGATGAGTGGCGATTGCGCGGCGGTTTCTGTGCCTTCTCCGCAAGATAAAAACGCGGGATGTCCAGACGGTTGGCGGGAGTATCAAACTGCAAAGCGTCAACCAGGTGCAGATAACAATCCGGGTGAATCAGCGAATGAAAGCGATTGACTTCGATAGCGTGTTCGGCATCTGGGTCTTTACTGGCAAACGACAACCCTTTGATAACCTCGCGGGTCGGGTCGAATTTTTCCGGCAAGATGCAGCGCGTCTGCCAAGGCGTGAACTGCTCAAGGCATTCGCTGACCAATGGCTTGCTGAGGCCGGAAAGCGTATCGGATTCAAAACGCTCTTCGCCGCGATTTTGGCGCGTCGCTTTAATCAGTTCACCGAAGCGCTCTTTCATTTCGGTCATCAAACGCGCCTTGCGCGAACGATAATAATAATCATCGCGCACACGCTCAGGGTCCTGCACCACCAAATTATAAATCTCCATAGTCTCTGCCGTTGAATAATTGTGCAGCAGACGGCTAAGACCTAACGCCACATAAAACGAGTTGCGCTTGAGCGTAATCTTCATCAGGTGTTTGATGAAATGAATCATCAGGTCTTCCGCGTCCACCTGCCCTTCGGCCTCTCGGCGTTTCTCGAACGCTTCCGATTCGATGTAAACGAGGCGTTGCAGCAGATGATGTTCACCCAGCGAGACTTTGGTGCGCGCCGAGCGCGCCGCTGCGCGACCGCTCGGCGTGTAATAGAGCCGCTTGTCCTGCGCCTGTGCCGCCAACTGTAGTTTGCTCAATGCCTGTGCGGCAACCTGCGTCGCCGTCGCTTTGTCGCCGTGTATGAAGAAAGCGAGTTGCAAGGCGTGGTGCATAGCAGCATCAACATTCTCGGTTCGATCCATAAGACATTGCCCTCGTGTGAAAAGCCTTTTGCGGCTGTACCGACGGATTATAGAACGAATGATTTTTTTTCAGCGTGGCATTTTCGGAATTCGGAAAATGCCACGCTAGACGAAACCAGCTTGGCCTATAGTCCGCGTTGTCGCAGCAACAGAAACTCGCAGCACGAAGCGAAAAAGAGGCAAGTTATGAAGACCAACAACAACTTAAAACCAACACGATTGATGAGTGCAGGGCTGCTGCTTGCGGTTTTCATACTGCTTGCCGCAGCCATAAAAATGCAAGCGCAACCTTTCGTTTCTGCCTCACTGGTTGACCTCACCGAAGTGAAAAACCTCGGCGTATCGGCAAGCAACGAGAGTAAATCCATACTGCAAATGCAGTGGGCGGTGAACGCTCAACCGCCGCTTTCAATCAAGTCTTTCGATGCCGTCCTTGAAGTAGCTTATGCAGACGGCACGATTGAACGCTTTAAAACTTCCGCCAGCAGCACCGACCGCAAAGCTCGATTTGAAGTGCCGACGCTGCACCTTGTGCCTGGCAGACTCCGTGCGGAGTTGCGGAGTTTCAAGGCCGCCCTCACGGCCAATTTCACGGAAACCACAATAAAACAGGGCAATTTTTAATCGGTCTTTTATCACGCCGGTTCCCTCAGCAAGGACTGGCACATAAAGATGCAGCACTGTAACGGGAAGGCGCGTTGACCGCTTTCCTTCAACCCATAACACAATTTTTTTAAGGAGAAACCCAATGACACGTAAAATCATGTTCGCATCATTTGTATTCGTATTAACTCTGGGCCTGGCCATGAGCGGATTGAAAGGCATCGAAAACCCCGCCGTCAAAGCCAACACCGTCGCCGCCGCCGCGCCTGCGCCTGCCTTTGGGGTATGCGATTTTTCTTATGTCAAAAATGTCAAAGTCCGCGACCTGGGGCGCAGCGATTTTGAAGTGACCTGGGAATTCGGCAGCCCTGACACTTGCTTGCAAGCCCAAGCCTTCAATGTTGAAGTCAGAGCCAAACGCAATGTCGGCGGCAACCTCTTAGGCAAAGAAGTCTTGAACGTCGGCGGCGGCGAGCGTCGTGCCATCGCCAAATTCCGCAGCATCGCCGGAATTGACAAGGTAGAAGCGACCGTCACCGCTACCATCACGCTCAAACCCTTCGGTCAATCTTTCTTGAATTTGTAATCCGCGCTTGAAGCCGGTCAAACCTGCGGCAGTTGTCGCTGTCTGTACGATAAGCCAACTGCCGCTACTCTCGAGGCACCTGGCCGACGGCAAATCAATATCGCCAGCGGTCGGAACCCGCGAGTTTTCGGCTTACTTTCAACTCACTGATCGGAAGTTAAGCCTGGCCGTAAAGGAGACGAACATCATGGAGAAACACCAACGCAATCGCTATCCGATCAGCTTCGCGCTGGCCATCGCCGCGCTGATATTATTCGCCGGTTTCCGCCCGCTACTCAACAGTCAAGCGGCTTCACGTCCGCCCAGCGACGCCAATCTCATCAGCGAGCTTCAGGCGCTCGACCGTCTGGTGAATGAACTCAGCCTGTTTGACAAAAAAGTTGCGGAATTGAACAAACAATCTTCCTTGACCCGCGCCGAATTCGAGACGCATCAACGCCTTGCCAACAGCCTCAAGAATCGCCTCTCCGCAATGCAAAGCACCTTGCGCGAAATCATTCGCAAGCTCAAGGCTACAGGCCAATTCGATAATCTTGACGCCATAGTGCTGGCGAAAATCAGCGACGCGAAATTTCAATCCAGAGTTCGCCGCGACGGTTTCAAAAAAGTTTTAGAGGAAACGGCGGCAAATCTTTCCGGCAACGCCAATGAAATCAGCGCGCCGCTCGACCTGCTTCGCAACCGCATACGAGCGCAGGCGCAAGACTCTCTCTTTGAACCAAACCATTCGCTGTTGGCATCACGCGCTGTTGCGGTCGCCTATCGCCCGACGCCTGTGGTGTTCACATTCAATCTGCGCTGCAGCCTTGCCTACATTCGCGGCGGTATCAGCGGGGCGTTTCATCCGGGCAGCGGCCCTTCGGATAAATCCATCCTCGCGGTCAATTGTTTTTGCGACGCCGATGGAGCGGCCTGTAGCCAGTTGTTCGCCGAATGATGCCGCACGTCTGATCGTTCGAGTAAGGTCAGCCGTGACCCTACTCGAAAAAATTACTTTTGGTAGTGGAGCAAAGAGGAGAGAGGGAGTTTGGCGTTGCGCCTTCCGACGGGTTTATGGTTTGCGGCAGCCGCCGCCTAAAGGCGCGACGCCAAACTTTTCTTTTCTCTCCTCCTTGACCCCCTACCTTACTTTTCAACTGAATTAAAGGAGAACCCATGAAACGATTACACAAAACCTTATCTAGGTTGGTGGTCTTGACCTTATTGGCGAGTTTCGCCACTTCCTACAGCCAGGCCGCAACTGATGAATTCCTGTCGCCACAATTGAAGGCCGCCATCTCGCTTGATGCGGATTCGTTTATCAATGCTTCGTCGGATTACCTGAAAAACTGGGAAGGCATACCGGTCAGAATCGCCGACTTGAAAGCCAAAGCCAAACCCACCGCCGCCGAAATTCAAAGCGTGCGCGCCGATCTGCTGCGCGCCAAAACGCAACTCAACACCATGAAGAACCACTTGTCGGCGATTATCAACAAACTGAAAGCGGCCAACAAGTATGTCGAGCAAGACAATTTCGTAGTGAACGCGGTTCGCAATAAAAATGCAGCAGCGGCAAGCAAACTGCAATCGGCAGGCGGCGCGCATAACATATTGGACGGCACCTCGAACATTGCCGATCAACTCAACCGCGTAGATCAGTTTCTCGCGGACCCGATCTTTCAAAGACGCGCCGTTGGCTTCAACCGCGAAGGCATATTTCCATCGGAATTTCCCTTGACCCGCGCCGCTTATAGACCGGCCTCGGCAGCCGCGCCGGTCTTTGCTCTGACTTTCACTTGTCTGGTCTTGGGAGCGCGTTTGATTATCAAAACCCTTAAAGGCAACGACAGCACAAGCGACGCCGATCACTTCGCCGACACCTGCAAAGGTCAATAAAGAATGAACGAATAATCTGCGCTTCAGTGGCGCGCTCTGAGTCTGTAGCGCGCCACCTGATAAAACAATTTGCTTGAGTACCCATACGCCGACCACTGATGAATCTCGCCCACGAGGTGAAAGACGATGAGCAAAGCAAGTCAAAAAACCAAGTCTGTCATAGAAAAAATCGTTGCCGCGCTGGCCATCGGCCTGGTCGTCGTGATGGCCTTTGCCAGAGCCGAATACTTCGCGCAGGCTTTCGTGCAAAGCCACGCCGCCGCGCCAGCCAACGATTTGCAAATCACGCTTAACCTTGCCGACCATCAGACCCTTCTGCCGAATGACAAAATCGAATTGCGGTTGAGCCGCGAGTTGAAAAAATCTGAAGGTCGCCTGGCCATCCTCATCGGGCAAACCGATTTGACCAGTCTGTTTACGCCTTTCCAACAGACGCTGACCTACAATCGCAAAATTCTGCCGCTCCCCGTGGGCGAAAATGCTTTGACGGTTTATCTGGTTTCGCCTGCTGAAGAGTGGCGCGAGATCGTCCGCTTCACCTTGCGCGTCGCCAATCAAAAACCCGGTCAACAAACGCCAGGCATAAGCGAGTCCCAAATTGCCGATAACCCTGAAAAACCGGCAACCGAAACGCCAAACGGCACCACCGCCAACGCCGTCGAGAAGGCCGCAAAACCTTCGGCAAATGATAAGCCATCTGTAACCAATGCAGTTACAAATCAAGAGAGCGCCACCACCACGAACGCCACAAACGGCGCGCCCCCTGCAAACCCCACGAGCGCGACAAACGGCGCGCCCCCTGCAACCACAACGAGCGCCACAACCAACGCTTCGAGTTCAACAGCGAACGCTTCCAGCACTACGACAGACGCCGCGACCGCTTCGCCTGCGTCAACCACTACGACCGCGCAGGCGGAACCGACAGGTAAGCGCGGCGGCTTTGACAAACTTGATTTCACCCCATCTCTGACCATCGGCTATAAATCGCAGGCCGCCGAATCGCACTTCCCCGCAACCAATCGCCCGTCGCGCCCGACCTTTTCCGATGTCACCGTGCAAGGCTCGTTCAAAAGCGAAGCGGCACGCGGCATCTTCATTTCGCAAAATCAATTCGACATCGCCGGTTCCAGCTTTCAACAGGAGGCTTTGCGTTTCGGGCAATTGGGCAACGACGCGCCGCGCCTAGACCTGGCCAGTTACCTGATGCAGTTTCAAATCAGCAAAGCGAAATTCCTCGTCGGCCATACCGCTTACGGAACCAATCGCCTGCTGGTCAACAGCTTTTCCAGTCGCGGCATTACCATGACCTTGCCTTTGCCGCAGGGTCTTGACTTGACGCTTGCGGCGATGAACGGCACTAGCATTGTCGGCATCGAAAATTTTTTCGGACTGAGCAACCGCCAACACCAGATTTTGGGCGGCACTCTGGGCGTCGAATTCATCAAGAGCCGACCCAGCGGCTTGCGCCTCGAAGCTACGTATTTCAGTGGCTATGTGCAAGCTTTGAACAGTGTGTCGCAAAGCAGCATCAACGATGTAGAGCGCAGTCGCGGCCTGGGTTTTCGCATCCTCGCCAGCGACCCGAAACAACGCCTGCGCGTTGATGGCGGTTTTGCGCGCAGCGTCTTTATCAACCCCGCAGACCCCTTGGTGAATCAAGGACTGGCGGTTGTCGAAGTGCCGAACCTGGCCAGAAACGCTCGCTACCTTGAAGCCGGATTCGACATTTTGAAAGATGTCGAGGTGACGAAAACCCGCAAAGCGACTTTGACCTTCAACTATCGTCACGAAACGGTTGACCCGCTTTATCGCAGTTTGGGCGCATCAACCCAGGCCGACAAAACGCAAAATCAATTTGAACTGATTGGCAATGTTGGCGAAATTCTCGCGCAGTTTTCGCTTATCCGCTTCCACGATAATCTGCGCGATGTGCCTTCGATATTGAAATCCTTATCGCGTGCCGAACGCTTTTCCATAGGCGCGCCGCTCACCGCAATTTTTGGCGATGCCAACCAACCGAAGGCGTTGCTGCCGAGAGTCTCTTACACGCTCGACCGCATACATCAATTCGGCGCGGCGCTTCCCATCAACGGCGGTTTCGAGATTGCCCCCGAAGCGATACCTGATTTTCTTGGAACCAATCAAAGCTTCACCTCCGACTGGCAGTTGAACAAACTGCGCCTCGGTTATCGCTTCAATCATTCGGTGCAGAACAATCAACAGCGCGGACGCGAGCAAGCCGACTTGTTCAATTTCGTTCACGCGATTTCCACCGGCATCAACGCTACCAAAACCCTTGATCTAAATTTCGAGTTCAGCATGGAGCAGGCCAGAAGCATAGAAAACCAGCGCACCGACCGCACCTTTCGCTTTGCCAACAGTATCAATTGGCGCATCACGCAACACAATTTGTTAGCTACGAATCTGTCGCATACGTTGTTGGGCGACACGGCAAAAACCAATCGCAATCGCAATCTCGAACTCGATGTGCAGTGGTCTTATCAATTCACTATTGGCAAAGAGAAATTCAAAAAGCTGCAAGGTCAAGCCTTCATTCGCTACGCCAATCGCTATGCGAAGGCGCGGGACTTTGCTTTTGGTCTGGACACTCGCACGAAGGCTCAAACCCTGAACATCGGCATGAGCTTTACGTTCTTTTAGGGAAGGGGAAGAAAATATAATCCCATAATTCTCGTTGAGAAGCGGTCTGCGACCGCCAGTCCAGCGGTCACAGACCGCTTCTCAACAGGCGGTCACAGACCGCTTCTCAACCGGAGGCTATTTCTTTCCGCTTCCCTTCGTAGTGGCTTCGAGGTCAAGGAGGCTTCCGGGTCTCGCACCTCACACGCGTTTTCACATTTTGGAGTTCGCAATGAAAAGAATTGTTTTCACGCTCATCTTTTTCACAGGCTTGCTCACCAGCGCAGCGGCGCAGGAGATTCAAGTTTCGCCGTCGAATATCAACGCCTATTCGCAGGGCGCAACTTCGGCTTTGCTCACCTTCAGCAACGTCAAAAATAAACGCCCGGTCGAAGGTTGCTTCTGCGGCGAGGTGGTTTCTGCCGCTCCCGACATCGGTTTGAAATGCAATCAGGCGACGCAATACGGCTGCCTGCCAGTGCGCTACAATCAATCCACCTTGAGCGCCAATTCTACTTACACGGACATTATGTCCATACCGCCATCGGTGGCGCGCCGCGCTTACGTTGACGCGACGCGAGGCGCACCCGCGACCTTTTATTACGTCCGTCGTTTCGTCAACCCCGCAGGCGGCGCAGATGAATATGTGCCGGTGACCATACGTTTATCGGGCAACGGCGCGGCTGCGCCTTTTTCGTTGACCAATGTGAAACTCGCGTTTGCCCTCAACAAGCCTGTGCTGTTTTTGAAAGTCGGTGAAAAAGTGCCGAAAATAGAGGCCGAAATCACTTATACAGGATCGGGCAGATTGCGCGGTCGCTGGGAAATCGTCAAGCCTGGCGACGAGCTGCCAAGTGAGCGCGACCTGTTGACCGAATCCACCTTGCCGGTCGAGCAGCGCGGTTCGCAAAGGCGATATACCCAACTCAGCCGCTTCAACAGCTATCTGCCGCCGACCGGCAAATTTATTTTGCAGGGGCCGGAAAGCTGGCGACTGGAAAATCCTGTTGAAGGAATGTATCTGGTGTTGTTGAGAATCGAAGCGGTTGAAGATCAAAATGGTAACTCCGATTTGCAGGCGTTGGGCGCAGGCCAAGAGCTTGCCACAAGCGGCGGCGTCGCGGGTTTTTCGTTGCCGGTGCTGCGTTATTACATAGGCAGCGGCGGCCTCTCGGCGATTGATGCGACAGCGAGTGGTTTGCAATTGCTTGCGCCGCTGGATAACGCGGTGTTGCAGAAAACGCCGAGCGCCGTGTTCAAGTGGACGGAAATTTCCGGCGCGGCATTTTATCGCATAGAGATCGCCGACGCTCAAGAAGTGCCGGTGTTATCGGCGGTTTTATTACCCGGCGCGGCCAGTTATCACGCGCCTTCGTGGTTGCAGGAAAAATCGAGTGATGGAAAATTTCGCTGGCGGGTGGTGGCGTTGGACGACAAAGGCAATACCATAACGGAGACCACTTGGCGAAATTTACGCATGGCAAAATAGCCTTGATTTTACTGGCGTTTTTCACACAAACGACAAAGGCAAGCTTGAATGAAGCTTGCCTTTGTTGATGTGTATAACGGTTGAGATGACCAGGCGCATTCCTGTCCATCCTGTTGTTTGACAGCGTTACTCTGCACTGTCAGCCGATATTCTCGTCATCCAGAAATTCTTTATCAAAATAGCTATGCCTTTAGATCCCAATAGGAGCCAAAGACCAAAGGCTACTCGTACTACTTGCTCTACAATGAATTCAACAGGAACCGTCATTGGCTGTCTGTAGTCGCTTTGTTTGTTGTCCGGGAGAACTATAATAAGAATTAATTCGATAAGTCTAGGGATTGAGTATAGGAGAACATACGCTCCCAGTGTTGAGAAAGCTACGGCTTGCAAATGACTGGTATTGGTTTCCGTAATTTGAATGCTTGTGTCCACTAATCCTTTGGTGATAAATCGGGCGAGCTTTTTTGCAAAGATTAGCAGCAATAAAGCCAGCAGAAGCTGGCTCAACGCGCCAACGAGTATTATAGAGATTGTGAACGGTGGAGAATAAGTAGCCTCTCTGATCCCACCCCACATAGGCGGAATTGCCGACATTGTGTTCGCAATGATCAAAAGCGCACCTGCTCTGATAAAGACAACTGCAACAGAAAAAAGGTCGAGCATAGAGTCTCCTCAGTTCAGTCGTCTAACATTTTGTTACGCCTCAACTCAACGCCCCATCGAGCGGGTGCGGTAATCAAACAACGTCAAGGCCACCATAATCACCAGCCAGAACAGGCCGCTGGCGACAACCAATTGGGTCAGGCGGTTGCTGTATTTGATGTGCATAAACCACAGCGCCACCAGCAAGGCTTTGGTCACCGCAATGGTCAGAGCAATGATAGTATTGAAGGCTCCCCAATCTCGACTGGCGACCCACACGGTCAACAACGTGAAGCCTATTAACAAGCCAAAGATGGTGAAATAGACGCGCTTGGGAACAATCTTTTCAGACATTAATGACCGCCTCCTGAATGTAAGTGATAGCCGAGCAAATACAGCAACGGGAACAGGAATATCCAAACGATGTCAACGAAATGCCAATATAAACCGAACAATTCGACCGGCGCGTGCCATTCCGGTGAAAAGCGTTTCCGCCACGCCATCCAGGTAATCACCAGCAAAATGCCGATGCCGATAATCATGTGCAGGGCGTGCAAGCCGGTCATCGCAAAATAGATGGTGAAGAAAATCTGCGCCTGATGTTGAAACGGTTCGGCAAACTCGAATTGCTTGCCCGGTATGTGATGATGCTTGATCTTGTCGGCATACTCGAAGCCCTTAATCACCAGAAACGCCGTGCCTAAAACCATCGTCAGCAACAGAAAAATAATCTGCTTTCGGCGCACCCCGGTCTGCGCGTAATAGACCGCCAGCGCCATCGTCAAACTGCTGCAAATCAAAATTATTGTATTGATCAAACCAAGCTTCACATTCAAGGTGTTGCTTGCTGCCACAAATGCTTCCGAGATGCTGGGCTTGTTCGGGGCGCTTGGCAGATTGCGATAAACAATGTAAGCGGTGAAGGCCCCGCCAAAGAACATGATTTCCGTGAGCAGGAAAACCCACATTCCCAGCGACCCAGCTTCGCGCTGCTGCTCCATGTTGTCGAAATGATGCGCCAGCGCACTGTGATGTGTTACTGCATGACTGTCAGCCAAGATATTCCTCCAAGCGAATAAGGATTGCCGATTCAAGAAACGGTCAGGCTTGAGTATTTTTCAAATGCCTGGTACGAGCGACCATCTGTGGTCGCCCGTACAGGATTGCCCATTATTTATTCACTATCCCAGGCATCGCCTCAAGCAACGAATCTCTATTTCGCGGCAACCGGCACATTCAAATTTTGACCTTCTTCAAACTCGTAAGCCTCCCAAGTGACGGTCGGCGTATCTATAAAGTTTTCCGTAGGCGGCGGCGAAGCGGTCTGCCACTCCAAGCCGCTTCCCGGCCACGGATTGGCGGACGCTATCGGGCCATAGCGCATAGACCATATGAAATAAATCATCGGCATCAAATAGCCGACGCCTAACACCGAGGCCCCCGCCGTTGACAGCACGTTCAACACTTGAAATTGATCGGCGTAGGCGTGATAGCGTCGCGGCATTCCCATGTACCCGGCCAGAAACTGCGGAAAGAAAGTCAAATTGAATCCTAAAAAGACAATCAGGGCGCTCAATTTCGCCCAGCCTTCCGGGTACATACGCCCGGAAATTTTCGGCCACCAATAGTGCATACCGCCCATATATCCCATCACCGCGCCGCCCACCATGATGTAATGAAAATGCGCCACCACAAAATAGGTGTCGGTCAAATGCACATCCAATCCCAAGGCCGCTAAGAATAATCCCGTCATGCCACCGATGATGAAAAGCCCTATGAAACCGAAGGCATAGAGCATCGGCGTGGCGTATGAAATCGAGCCTTTATACAAGGTCGCCGTCCAGTTGAAAACTTTTACTGCCGACGGTATAGCGACAAAATAACTGAGGAACGAAAAGACCATGCCAGCATAAACCGATTGTCCGCTGACAAACATATGATGTCCCCAGACTAGAAAGCCATAGACGGCAATCGCCAAACTCGAAAAGGCGACGAACTTGTAACCAAAAATTTTCTTGCGCGAAAACGTCGCGATGATTTCGCTGATGACACCCATAGAAGGCAGGATCATGATATAGACCGCTGGGTGCGAATAGAACCAGAAGAGGTGCTGGAACAAAATCGGATCGCCGCCCAAAGACGGACTGAAGATGCCTACGCCGAACAGTCTTTCCAACGCCAGCAATACGATGGTCACGGCCAGCACAGGAGTGCCGAGAATCTGAATCAAGCTGGTCGCATAATGCGCCCAGACGAACAGCGGCAGACGAAACCACGTCAAGCCCGGAGCGCGCATCGTGTGTATGGTGACGATGAAATTCAAGCCCGTCAGGATGGACGAAAAGCCGTTGATGAAAATTCCTAAAGCGACTGCGATGACGTTGCCGTTGGAATAGACGCTGCTCAAAGGCGTGTAAAAGGTCCAGCCGGTATCCACGCCGCCAGCGATGATGGCATAGAGCGTGAAGATCGCGCCGACGTTATAAATGTACCAACTGAGTAGATTGATTTTCGGAAAGGCCAAGTCTTTCGCGCCCAGCATCATCGGCAACAGGAAATTGCCCAGCACCGCCGGAATCGCCGGAATCAGAAAGAAGAAGATCATCACGATGCCGTGCATGGTGAAGAGCTTGTTATAAGTTTCCGGTTGCACCAGGTCGCCTTTCGGCGTCAATAATTCCAGACGAATCAACAGCGCGAAGACGCCGCCGAGAAAAAAGAAGGCGGTGACCGATGCCAGATACAGCAAGGCTATGCGTTTGTGGTCTTTGGTCAACAACCATGACTTGATGCCGTAATTGGCATTTAAATAATGCGTGCGCGGCACCAGAGGTTCCGCCGGTTGTAAAGTTTCTGTATTAATCATTGCTTCCTGGTCTCCTGTTTCGCAGGCGCTGGAGGGGTCGCTTTCTGCCGATTGACCGCAGGCGAATTCTGCGTCGTGTTGGCGGGCGGCAGAATGGTTTTCGGCGCGCCGCCTTCCGATTTCTGGCCTAACGATTTCACGTAGGCGATAAGCTGTAATAATTGTTCTTCCGAAACCAGTCCTTGAAAGGTCGGCATCACCGGGTCATAACCGGCTACGACTTTGGCGCGCGGATTCAAGATGGACTCGCGTATATAATTTTCATCGGCAAGGACGGTCTGGCCGCCCTGCAATGCTTGTTGCTTGCCAAAGATGCCTTCAAGCGCCGGGCCGCGCCCCGACTGATCAGATTTATGGCAGGAGTTGCAGGCCAGCGTCTGAAATAATTTTTCGCCATTTGACGCCAGGCTACCGCCGCTGGAACTGCCGCTCAACCACGCCTGGTAATCGGCAGGCTCCTGCACCACAATCCAGCCAATCATGCCCGAATGTTTGGTGCCGCAATATTCGGCGCAGAACAATTCATAGCGCCCCGGTTTCGTAGGCTCCCACCAGACGCTAGTGATGCGCCCAGGCACGACGTCGGCTTTGACGCGAAAGGCTGGCACGAAGAGGCTGTGAATCACGTCTTCGCTGCCCATCGTCAACTTGATGCGGCGACCAATGGGTACGTGCAGTTCGTTGATCTCGCGCTGGCCGTCCGGGTGTTCAAACTTCCACATCCATTGTTTGCCGACAACATATATATCGAGCGGGTCGGAAGGCGGACGAAAGATTTTGAAATAGACGCTGGCGCTCCACCAGAAAATCACCATCACGATGATAAACGGCACGACGATCCACAACACTTCCAGTTTCATCGAGCCTTCAATCTGCGCCGGGTATTCGTCTTCGGAACGGCGACGATATTTGACCGCGAAATAGAAGACCGCCGCGCTGATGGCAACGCCGAAAAAAATCGTCAAGCCAACCAGAAAGAGGTACAAATAATCAACGCTTTCGGCGATGGTGGAACCTTGTTCGGGCGCAAACGGAATCCAGTTGAATAACAACGGCAAGCAAGCAAAATGAGTTGGGTTCATGGTCGGCTTCGGTTCGGCAACTTTTTCTCGGGCAACACGGCGGCGACGCATGACGAAGACCAAAAGCGCCAGCCCCAGAAACGTGACCAAGCCGCCCAGCCGTATGAAATTCATGATGACCGGGCCATACTTGCCGGTCACCGGGTCGTAGTGAAAACAGAACAGATAGAGTTGATCTACGGGGCTGCCGATTTTATTTTGCGAAGCTTCAATCAAACTGTACTTCAAATCTTTGGGCGCGTATTCAATGCCGTAGAGGTAGCGCGACATTCGCCCTTGCGGCGTCACCACCATAATGCCGCTGGCGTGTATGTATTGACTGGTCGCTTCGTCCCAACGGTATTTGAATCCGGCGGCCTCGCACAAAGCCTTGATCGAAGCCTCGTCGCCGGTTAAAAAGTGCCAGCCTTGATCGGCCAGTTTGCGCGCTGGCCCTTTGCGGTCGTAGTGGTCAAGGTACGCCTGCTTTTTGGCGAAAGCCGTTTCCGGCGTGTCCTTCGGATCAAAGCTCACGGTGACGACATCGAATTCATCACCGATGTTAAAGCTCAACGATTTCAACGCCCCCGCCGCGCCGTTCAACACTTGATTGCACAGCATAGGGCAGGTGTAATAGACAATCGCCAGCACCACAGGCTTTTGTCCGAAGTAATCTTTGAGCTGCACCGCCTTGCCATATTCATCAACGAATTTGAGGTCAAGCGGCAGTTGCTGGTCAAGTCTCTGTTCGATGCCTATATCTTTCAACGTCGCCGGGACATTGTTTTCGCGCACGGCAATTTTGCCCGGTTCCTTGAACTGCGCGAAGGTCGTAGCAGGCAACCAGCACAAGGCCAAAAGCACAAAGCACCAAACCACTTGGAGCGCTTGCGATAACCGGGTACGAGCCATCTGCTGCGCTCGCTCTGGGTGGCAAAGGCTTTGATTTTGGGGCAGGAGCGACCACAGAGGGTCGCCCACACAACGGCAATCCGTCAACCGGTGTCTCGACAGCCTTTGATGAAACGATGCTTGATTCGTCGCTGAATTCTTCATATCTACCTTTACTGCGGCTCGTCTCTATGACGCGCTTTCCCTTGCGCCCAGCGCTTACGGCTTCCCTGGCATCGGCACTTTGGTGGGCGCTGATGGCGCTTGGGTTTGCGCCGCTGCCGCCGTTTTCATTTGCGCTGCTGACGCACTTGCCGCGCTCTTGGCGTTCATCTCTTCAAGAAATTTTTGCTTGGCCTCTTCAATCGGTATGCGGACGAGGCTTTTCTCTTTATCCACCCAGCCATAGCTTTCCAACTTGTACTCTTCGGCAGCGCGATAGGCGGCAAGGTCGGGAATCGGCAAGGTCTGCAAGCGCGGTTCGGGGAATATATCTTTGACCTCGCCGCTGGCTCTTTGTTCGCGCTTCAACAAGGTCGAAGGCCGTTCGCTCTTCTCCTGCGCGTACTCCTGCGCCGAAAAATATTTGAACATTCCATAAACAATCACTGCCGAAGCCGCCACCAAGACGATCAGGTGTATGACGAATTTGCCGATGCCGCCCAAACTCAGATCGCTCTCTTCGTGCGCTACGCCGACGTTGCGAATGTACGAAACATCCGGTACTTCATCCATCTCATGTTTAGCCATAAAACCTTTTGTGCTTTCTTTAGAGCGATTTTGGTTTGAGATTACTGAAATATCAAACCCGTTGAGCGGCGGTCTCTGACCGGCGCGCAGTCGAAGACTGCTGCTCAACGATAAGGTGTTCCGTACACACATATGAAAACCGCTCTAGTGATGACCGGCTCCTTCGCCTAACGCGCCTTCCAACTGCGGCTCATTGATGGGCAGCAGCGGCAGCTTTTTCAACTGCGTAAGAAAATACCAAAGCCAAATCCCGCCTACGCCTACGGGCGCGGCGATGTCCATCCAACTGAAATGAAACGCCGCATTCATCTTGCCGCCCACTTCGTGCGACACCTGTGGGCCGACTAACCAATACAAATCCACATAGCGCATCACAATAATCAGCAAAGCGACCGTGACCAGCAGGCGCGGATTGCGATTGGCTTTTCTGGGCAACAACAGAAAGAACGGCAGGATGAAATGAAACAGAATGATCGCCCCGGCCAGCAGCTTCCACGCTCCCGACAAACGATTGAGATACCAGGGAATTTCTTCCGGCAGATTGCCCGACCAGATAATCAAAAATTGCGAGAAGGCAAAGTATGCCCACAACATCACAAAGGCCAACATCAATTTGCCGAGGTCATTCAAATGCCGTCCGGCGATGACCTCTTTCATCGGTTTGAAGTTCGCCAGAAAAACAATCATGGTAATGATAAAGGCCATTGCCGAAAGCGCCTGCCCACCCATAAACAAAATACCGAAGATGGTCGAAGTCCAGTGCGGGTCTAAAGACATCACCCAGTCAATCGAAGCGAAGGTCATGGTGCCGCCCAGCAGTACCAGACTGGGGCCGCTCAAATCCTGCATCTTGCGTTTCATCTCTTTCGGGTCAGACGCTTCGTCTTGTTGACGCGACCACTTGTTCAAAAAGTAAGCGATGACAAACCATATGAAAAAATATAAAGCGGTGCGGCCTAAGAAAAACGGCACATTCAAATACTTCGCTTTGTCCTGCAAAATGGCGTCGTGGGCTACGAAATTGGCATCCGTCCAGATATAGAGATGGCCGCCAAACAAGGCCAAGGCTATCGGCACAAACAGCACCAGGCCGAGCGGAAAAGTGCGCGTCGCCGATTCCAGTAGGCGGCGTATGACGATGCCCCACGCGCCGGTCGCCAGATGTTGAATCATCAGAATGGCGAAACAGCCCAGAGAAATGCCTATCCAATAGACATAGGCCAACAGATAGGAGCGAAAGAATTGCTCGCGATTTAAAAAAGCGCCCGCTACGGTTAAGCCCAGCGCCACCACTCCTACGAGGAGGGCGCGTTGTTGTAAGCGGTCCAGTTCCGGCGGCGCTGTGTAGGCAGCATCCATCATTGATGTTGCTCTCCTTTTTCGGTCTTGGATTCGGTTGTGCCTGCGCCGCTGTCCAGTTTCTTGCGCTCGTCGGGCGACAAGGTATTCACATTGGTGTTTTCGCTCAACTGCAAGGCGCGCAGATAGGCGACAATAGCCCAGCGGTCACGCGCTTGAATCTGCGCCGCGTAATCGGGCATCGCGCCAAAGCCATTGGTGATGACATCGAAAAAATAGCCGACCGGCGCTTGCCGCAAACGGTCGCTGTGAAAGGACGGCGGTTTTTTGTAGCCGCGTTGCACCACCATGCCATTGCCTGTGCCGGTGCGGTCGTGACAAACCGCGCAGTAAATATTGAAACGCTCCTGTCCACGCGTCAGCGTCGCGGCGGTCACCTCGATGGGAAAGGTCGCGGTGAAGCCTTTGAACTCGCTGGGCATCGCGCCCTGAGATTGGCTCTGGTTGCCGGTTTCAGGGATTTTGCCGGTGTAAAACAGCGGGTCATCGTTCAAATGCCCACGCGCCACCGTGCCGTCTATCAACTGGCGACCGGATTGCCCGTCTTTGAAAAACGCCCCCGGTCGGTAGGGCTTGTACTTCGGTTGATTCTGCATATCTTCACGACAAGCCGAAGCCAGGAAGGCCAAAGGCAACAGGCAACAGGCAAAAATTAAAGTTCGCGTTTTGATGGTTCTCTCATTCATCATCGTTAAAACTTTTCTTCCCCTGGTCAGCCGCCTCGCCCTACAGACTAAGGACTCATGACTAGGGACTAGGAACTAATTTACCAATCCACTTCGGAAACATCGCGTGGCGCGAAGCTCGCCAGAAATTCTTTGGTCTGCTCTCTATCAAATTTTTTATCGCTCGCTTCGATGCTCAGAAAAAAGCGATTGCGGCTCGCCAACTCGAAACGCGGGGTGTTGAAAATCGGATGATGCGGACGCGGCAATCCGTTCAAGGCCAGCATACCGAAGACCGCCGACAACGCTGCGCCTAAAATCGTCGTCTCGAAGGTCGGGACAATAAAAGCAGGCCAGCTATGAAATGGTCGTCCGCCAATGTTCATCGGGTAATCTATCACCTGCGTGTAATATTGCAGGGCGTAACCGGCAAGGCCGCCGATGATGCCGCCAATCAAGACAATCAACGGCAGGCGATTGCGATGCGGACTGACCGCTTCCGACACCTCTTCAATCGGGTACGGCGTGTAGGCTTCGATACGACGATAGCCCGCCTCATAAGCCGCACGCGTTGCTTTCAACAACTCGTTCGGATCCTCGAACTCTGCGACAACGCCATAAATCTCCGGTCTTTTTGCCATAATTCCTCAACGGTTTTAGAGTACCGCCTACAGGCGATACGCCAAATTCTTATCCTCTTCTCAATCTCACCTTGCCTTGTCGTTTCAGGCTTCTTCTTTCACCTTCGATTCCGGCAGCAGCGTTCGCATCTCAAAGATGGAGATCACCGGCAGGAAGCGTATAAACAGGAACATCAACGCCGAGAACAACCCCAACGTACCGATGAACATCATCCAGTCGTAACGGGTCGGCGCATACATCGCCCACGAGGACGGCAGAAAATCCCTGTGCAGACTGACCACGATAATCACGAAACGCTCCAGCCACATACCGACGCCGACAACCAGCGAAATGAGGAACAGCGCCGTCGTGCTGTGGCGCACTTTGCGCGCCCACAAAAATTGCGGCGTGATGACGTTGCACAAAATCAACGACCAGTACGACCACCAGTATGGCCCCGTCATGCGGTTGTAAATCATGAAGCGTTCGTATTCGTTGCCGCTGTACCACGCCATGAAGGCTTCCATCATATAGCCGTAAGCGACAATCAAACCGGTCGCCAACATGATTTTTGCCATGTTGCGAATGTGGCGCATGGTGATGAAGTCCTGGAGGTTGTAAAACTTTCGCAGCGGAATCGAAATCGTCAACACCATAGCAAAGCCTGCATAAATCGCCCCGGCGACAAAGTACGGCGGAAAGATGGTCGCGTGCCAACCCGGTACGATGCCTACGGCGAAATCGAAACTGACGACGGTGTGCACCGACAGCACCAGCGGCGTCGAAAGTCCGGCCAACAGCAGGTACGCGGTTTCATATCTATGCCAGTGGCGCGCCGAACCGCGCCAACCCAAGGCCAGCATTCCATAAATTATTTTCGCCGTGCGATTCTTCGCACGGTCGCGCAAGGTCGCCAGGTCAGGCACTAGGCCAACAAACCAGAAGAGCGCCGAAACCGTCGCGTAAGTTGAAACCGCGAACACATCCCAGATCAAGGGGCTGCGGAAATTCGGCCATATTCCCATCGTGTTCGGATAGGGAAACAACCAGTAATCAAGCCACGGACGCCCGGTATGCAAAGCCGGATAGACGCCCGCGCAGGCCACCGCAAATAGCGTCATGGCTTCAGCGAAACGGTTGATAGAGGTGCGCCATTGTTGACGAAAGAGCAACAGGATGGCGGAAATCAAAGTTCCCGCGTGGCCTATGCCAATCCACCAGACGAAGTTGATAATGTCGAAAGCCCAGCCCACCGGATTGTTATTGCCCCATATCCCTATGCCTTTCAACAGCAGCACACCTATCGAATAGAACAACATCATCGCCACGCCGAACGACAGACTGAAGCCGATGAGCCAGCCGATAGGCGTTTTGCGCCCCAAGGCAATGGCGGCGATTTTATCGGTGATCGAGCCGAACGTATAGCCCGGTCGCAAGACTGGAACGCGAGTGGTTTCTTCTGGTTTATCTGGATTATTCGTACTCATCAGTTATTCGACCTTCGTTTGCTGCGCGTTTCCGACCAACAATTTAACGGCAAGTTTTGGTATGTGGAGATTGGTGTTTGGAGTTCCGCCTGTAGGCGGCGGCTTCGCCTTGCCAACAACCGCCTGCAGGCGGAACTCCAAACTCAATTCACTTTTGCCTTTTGCCCTTTTACTTTTGTCTGCCAACCTAGCCGTGATGCTCCCCGCCCGCCTACGATTTTTTCAATGCCGGATTCGGGTTTCGCACCTCTGCCAGATAATGGGTACGCGGTCGCGTGTTCAACTCTTCCAACAGCCCGAAAGCGCGCGGCTCGTTATGAAGTTTCGCTACGCGACTGCTCGCATCATTCAAATCGCCGAAGACAATCGCATCCGCCGGACAGGTCTGCTGACAGGCGGTCTTGATGTCGCCATCTTTGATCGGGCGATTGTTATCTTTTTCGGCATCAATCTTGGCTTCCTGTATGCGCTGTATGCAGTAGGTGCATTTTTCCATCACGCCGCGCGAGCGCACCGACACATCCGGGTTGCGCTGCAATTTCAAACTCTCTGTAACGAAATCCTGATAGAGCAGGAAGTTGAAACGGCGCACTTTGTACGGGCAGTTGTTGGCGCAATAGCGCGTCCCTACACAGCGGTTATAAACCATGTCGTTAGTGCCTTCGGCGCTGTGCGTGGTCGCAGCCACCGGGCAGACGACTTCGCAGGGCGCTTCTTCGCAATGCACACAAGCGACCGGCTCGAAGAAAAATTCCGGGTCGGCGGCAAACTCCGCATCGTTCTCTTGATGGCCTTTGTAGTAACGGTCTATGCGAATCCATTGCATCTCGCGTCCGTTGGCGACCTGCTCTTTGCCAACTACGGCGATGTTGTTTTCCGATTGACAGGCGATGACGCAGGCATTGCAGCCGACACAGTTGTTCAAGTCAATAGCCATTCCCCACTTGTGACCGGTGTACTCAAAATTCGGATACAAAGTGAGGTCGCGTGACGGCGCGTCCACACGCTCTTTCGCATAATCGGGTTTGTGCAGATACTCTTCAAGCGTGGCTTCCCGCACCAGAGCGCGGCCTTCCATAGCCCAATGGTCTTGGGTGCTGGCCATTCCTTCATGATTGCCAGTGTTGCTCACCTGCACGTCGGTGGTAAACCACAGCGCCTTCGACGAGCGAATCTTGTAAGCGCTGAAGCCGACTTTATTGCCGACTTTGCCAACGCGCTCGCGCCCGAAACCGAAATGCACGGTGATGGAATCGTTGGCGTGACCGGGCATAATCCACACCGGCGCATCAATCGAGCGGCCTTCAACCGTGAGCCTGATGACATTGCCGTTGGCGACGCTGAGTTTTTTCGCGGTCGCCGGGCTGAGGTACGCGGCGTTGCCCCACGTCAATTTCGATAAAGGCTTAGGGAGTTCCTGCAACCAGCCGTTGTTGGAAAAGCTGCCGTCATAGATGTTGGGGTCAGCGCGAAACACCACTTCGATTGCGGATTGCGGATTGCGGTTTGCGGATTGGTCAGCCAGGCTTGCCGCCCAATTGGCTTTCAAGGTGACAGGCTTGGGCGTTGCGCTGGTTCCAACAATCAAGCCATCGTGCAGCGCTTTGCGCCATAATTTTTCGGCAGCAGCAGTAGGCTTTGCCGCCGCGCTACTTGTTGCCGCGCCAGTTGTCGTTGCCGCGCTACTTGTTGCCGCGCCAGTTGTCTTGGCGGCGGCGCTCGTTGTTGCTGCAGGGTTGGTCGCGCCTGCGTCTGGCGCTGTGGTGGATGGCGCAGGGGTGTTGACTTTTGGTGGCGTTGCGCTGGCACTTGGCGTCATCGGAGTTGCGGCTTTCGCAGGTAGCAGTTGCCCGGTCGCGGTTCCTGCGCCTGCGCCTGTGACCAGCGTCCGGTTAAGCGTCGCTGGATTCGCCGTCGCGTTGTTGGTCGTTTCGATGCGGCTCAACCAATACTCACGGACGATTTCATAACTGGCGCGTTCGGGGCGGTCGGTGAAGGCGGCTAACATTTCGTGCGCCGATTTGCCTTGATAAAGCGGCTCGATCAACGGCTGCACGATGCTGACGGTGCCATCAAGCGCACGCGCATCGCTCCACGCTTCGAGGTAGTGAGCTTCGGGAACGTGCCAACGACAATAGGCCGAAGTCTCGTTGTTATAAAATCCCAGATGCGCCGTGAAGGTGACTTTTTGAATTAGCGATTTGAAATCCAGATCGGCAGGCGCATCATACACAGGGTTGCCGCCGAGAATGACCAGTGCATCAACCTTGCCCGCGTTGATGTCACCGGCAAGTTCGCGTATGGATGCGGTGTGGTCAACGGCGTTCGGCTCAAGCGGCGCGATGAAGTTCACGGTTGCGCCAAAGTTGCCGAGCGCGTTGTTGAGGGCGTAAACCAAAGCGTGAACCATAGGCGATTGCTCACGACCGGCGATGATGACGCTTGCGCCGCGATTGGCTTTCAAATCGGCAACCAGCGCGTCAAGATATTTCGCGTCCACCGAAGTGCCTTCGCCTTTGACGCCTTCAACCCCGACTTGTTCGGCCAGCACGCGCACGAAGGCTTCCATCTCCGCAGCTCTGAGCGCCAACCGATGATCGGCTTTTGCGCCGGTGTTGGAAGGGAAAGTTTCGACCGCATAAAAACGGCTCATCGTTTTGTTGTCGTTTTGCAAACGCCGTGTGTTGACGAACTCGCGTATGTACTTGAGATTCGCCGGATGGCTGGAAAGAAAATCGGCATCAAGCGACAACACCACTTTCGCGTGTGAAAAATCATAGACCGCTTCGACCGCTTCACCGAAGGCCAGCGTCGCGCCACTCACGGCATTGCTGTTGTTGACCGGCTCATAATGATGCACCTTCATGGAAGGATAAAGCGCCTTGATTTCTTTCAACTGATTGGCCAGCGTCGGCGAAGCAACTGCGCCGGTCAAGATTCTCAGACCCGCGCCCTGCAAAGCCTTTTGCGCCTGTAATGCCTGTTTGAGGCCGCCCAAAAACGACGACCACGACAAGATGTCGCCGATGTAGGTGACGACTTGCGAACGATCCGGGTCATAGAGGTTGAGAATCGAAGCCTGCTCAAAGACGCCTGCCGCGCCTTGATTATTGGGATGATCGGGATTGCCTTCGATTTTCGTAGGCCGCCCCATGTGCGATTCGACCAAAAGGCCGCTGGCGACGCCCGACAGCGCCATCGCCGTGGCAAAGTACAAAGGCTTGCCCGGAATAATCTCTTCGGGTTGTTTGACGTAGGGAATAATTTTTTCTTCGGGCTGCACCACGCAAGCGGTCGAAAGACCGGCGAGGGCAAGCGACGCGCCCATCAACTTGAGAAAGTTTCGGCGGCCTTTGGGGTCGTGCCATTCGGCGGCGTTTTCAGGAAATTCGCGGTGCAGATAAGATTGAAACTCCGGCGTTTCTGCGAGTTCTTCCAGACTGCGCCAATACTCTTTGCCGGTCTTGGCGGCGTGGATATTGACTATCGAAGATTGAGCGACTTCGTTGGCTTTCCCGGTCAAAATGGTCAACTCGCGTTTCTTGGTCATGCAGTTTTTCGTAGCTCCTGTTAATCTCCGGTCTTCACCTTTGGGTTAGCGGTGACAAGTCGAACAACTGGTCAACACGTTGGGCTTGAGAATTTTGTACTCTTCGACCAGACGCTTGCCGTCCACGTCCTGATGCCAGCCTTTTTTTGCATCCCAATCCGGTTTGGCAGGCGCTTGCGTCATCCCTTGTTCAGGAACATTTTGCACGCGCGCCTCTTCGCGGGTCTGTGCGCTTTCCGTGGTGTTGGGCGGCCACTCCATCGTAAAGACTTCGCTTTTGGGACGAATAAATTTTTCAGGATTGCGATGACACTCCAGACACCATTCCATTTGCAGCGAAGCGCTCTGCCACATCAACGGCATACGATCCACTCTGCCGTGACAGGTCGAACAGCCTACGCCTTTGGCGACGTGTATGCTGTGATTGAAGTACACAAAATCCGGCAGGTCGTGAACGCGGTTCCATTGCAAAGGCTTGTTGGTCTTCCAACTGTCGCGCACCGGTTCCAGATACGGGCTGCTCAACCAGATTTGCGAATGACAATTCATGCAGGTCTTGGTTGGCGGGATGCCCGCCGAGGCCGCCGTTTCAACCGAGGTGTGGCAATAGCGGCAATCTATACCGATGCCGCCGACGTGATGTTGATGCGAAAATTGTATGGGTTGTTCCCGCGCCACCCCGGCTTGTGTGACATACGACGAACGCTGAATGCCGACAATCAGAAACAACAAGCCGACAACTAGGAAAAGGCCGCCAAAGATGCTCAATTTGGCAATCGTGTTGGTGCTGGCATGAAAAATCTGCATCGTTTCCTCAACCGCGACAGGCTCTGTCCGGGGTTCTTCTTATCGCCTAAACTCAGCAATAGGATTCTGGTGTCGCACGAGTCCGCCGGATGCGCCGTGGGCATCGCTTCTCAAACTGGTACTGCATTGATTGATGGCGAGCCGGAAAGCTATGCCTGCTGGCAACCGCACCCGGGCAAACAAAAAAATCCCAAGATATTGTTTTAACTATTCAAGCAAGGTCTCGCAAACTATCAGGTTGTAAAGCGCCTGAAAGATTAAACCTATAATTACCATTCCGCTAAAAAAAGAGCAAATCCATTTGGAGAAAATCCGGTAGGACGCGGCAAAAAATCCATAAAATCCTCAGCAATTCTCACTTTTTCAACGACCGCTTCATGAATAGATGTCGCTGGTGTTCCCGACTTGCTGCTTTGTATTACGACTTTTTATCTTCGCCATTAAGCGTTTTTATGAGCCGGGATTTTTTCTACAAACGTGCCGCCGCGCCACTAAACCGAGCGTTGCGACCAACCGCGAGGATGTGTATAATCTCCCTGCGTTTGAAATGTTCAAGCGCGGTTCTTTCGATAATTTGCCGCTATAGTGTAAGTGGTTAACACGCAACCCTCTCAAGGTTGAGACTACGGGTTCGAGCCCCGTTAGCGGTATTCCTATCTCATCTTAAAGCTACCCAATATTCTGAAGTTGCGCCTATGGAATTTGTAGTCTTTTCCAATCAACCTGTGAGAAGCACAAAACGCTGTCCCCAATGCAAGCTGGAAAAATCGCTTGCGGCATTCAGCAAAAACCGTGCAAGCCGCGAGGGGTTACAGAGTTCCTGCAAACCATGTCGGCAAGCCATCATGAAAACCTGGCGGGATAATCAGGTTGAGCGCGCTAGGCAAAATCAATCCGTCTGTAATGAGGGAAGCGTTCAAGCTAGACCCTGCAAAAACCTCAATAAAACCGGGCGATTTTTGATTCATCACCGCAAACTTGCCAACGCTTTTGCAAACCTCTGAACTTCGGTGGGCATAAGAAAAGGGGAGCCATCAACCGATGGCTCCCCCCACATCAGGCACCAATTCTCTGGAAGGCAGCAAGCAAAGCCACTGCTGCCGCAGAAGAATTGGCCAGCTTACTAGAACAACAGTTTCAATCCCATACGCATGGTTCTGCCGCCACCGCCCAAGAGATTATAGTTGAAGTATTGCGTCGCCGCAGTGCCCGCCACCGAGCGCCCCGGTACGCCACTAAATTGCGGATGGTTGAACAGATTGAAGGCTTCCAAACGATACTCTAACCGGAAGCGCTCGTTGAAACGGAAGTTCTTGTACAGGAAGGTGTCGAAGTTCTTCGTCCATTGCGAACGTTCGGTATTGCGCCCAAGCGTGCGAGCGGTGGGAAAGCCTACGCCCTGAACCACAAAGACATCGTTAGCGGTGACACAGGCACCCCGGTCTGGATTTCGCAAGCCGGTGGCGCAGGTCGCCGTTGGCACGATCTGGGCGCGAGTGTTGTGTGGCGCATTGGGATTGCCGATATCGGGTCGGTCCAAACCATTGACGCCATCGCCGTTGCGGTCAACGCCATTGAGAATGGTAAACGGCGCTCCCGATTGGAAGGTCGTCACGCCAGCAATCTGCCAGCCGCCGACAGTTGCGCCCAACCAACCATTCTTCGGCCCCGGCAAATCCCATATATAGCTAAACACCAGGCGGTGGGTGCGGTCGTAATCGGAGACCGCTTTATCAAGGCTCAACCCTCCTTGGAACACCGGCACCGAAGCCAATGCCGAGCCGCTGTTGGAAGTCGCAAAGACTTCGCTGGTATTGTCTATGAAACGCGACCAGGTATAAGAAGTATTGAGCAGGAAGCCGTGCGAGAAAGCTTTGTCCAACCGCACCTGTAAGGAGTTATAGCTGGAGTTTGCGCCGTTGGTTCGCATACGCCTGATACCGAGCGTCGGGAAGCGTCTGGCCGTGCCAATCAACGGATTGATGTCTTCGGTGACGAAAAGCTTTCGCCCCAGCGAACCGACATAAGCGGTGTCGAGCAACATTTTCCAAGGCAGTTGGCGTTGGATTTGCAGCGAGTAGCGCTGGGTATAAGGGTTGCGGATATTCGGATTGAACAGCGAGGTCTGGCTATCGAGCGCCGAAACCGCACGCGGCGTGATGGGAATGGCGTTAGGAAACCAATTGGCAGTGCCGCGACTGGTAGCCGCTGAACCGGAGGAGACATCTACATTGGTGGTGTTGATGGTGTTGGGAGAATCGGCGGCAATATTGGAAAGCAGGTTATTGAAGAAGGTGTCATAGCTCACCTGATAACCGCCGCGCCACACCGTCTTATCTTCACCAAACAGGGTGGCCAGAAATCCCGAAGTGAAGCGCGGCGACCAGGCAAAGCCGACCACCGGGCCGAGGTTGTTGTTATCGGTCTTCACTTTATTGGGCGTCGTAAAGGTAGCCGGGTCCAGATTGATGGCCGGGAATTTGAACGCCTTGTTGGCTGGTTGTCCGAAGTTTTCATAACGCAAGCCCAGCGTCAAGGTCAGCGTAGAACTCACCTTCCAGGTATCCTGATAGAAGAGGCTGAGGCGGTCAAGATTCGGATGATAAATCGAATCACCAAAGTTGATATTGGCCGAGCCGCGAAAGCCGCTGAAGTTATCTATGAAATTGGCAAAGGCGCTGTAACCGCCGCCGGTGGCAAAAGCAAACGAACCGCGCTCATTGAACGGCGGATGCTGGCGAGCGACTTGGTGCAGATATTCGCCGCCAAAGCGGAAGGTGTGAGTGCCAAAAACTTTTGACATGGTTTCCTGATAAAGGTAGTTGTTGGCAATGCGGAACTGCGGAATGTTGGTCTGAATACCAAAGGCCGAAATCGTGCCGCCGAAACCGACGTTCTGCAAGGTCTTGGCCAGTTCACTGGCGTTGGGTGAAATCGGAAACTGAAAATTGATGCGCCCGAACGAGAAGCGAAATTCATTGGTCATCGTCGGACTGATCACCCAGGTATGCGACGCCAGCAGATTCTGCGAGCCGAAATCGCCATCAAAGGTGAAGCCTGGGCCGTTGACGCCGTTAGGCGTTACCGGGCTGTGGTCATAGAGGTAACGACCGGAAAGCCGGTGCGCTTCGGTGAAAGTGTGGTCTAGGCGTACCGCATAATTGTTATCATTGAATTTCGTCGGAATGGTTACCGGCGCTTGCCCGAATTCAATAGCGCCACGGTCTGTGCTGTTGGCCGCTCGACCCAAGGGAATGTTGGTGAGGCTGGTGACGCCCAGCACACCCTCCCAAGCTTTCAGATACAGATCAACGCGCGGATTCGAGCCTGCCGGAAAGAGTTGTTGCAGGCGCGCCCGTCCTGCCGCTGTCGGCACCAGAAAGCCGGTGTTGCCGGTTGAACGAAAGCGATACCATTGTCCCGCGCCAAAAAAGAAGGTCTTATTTTTGATAATCGGCCCGCCAAAGGTAGCGGTGAAATTATTCTCGGTAAAGACTGCCGGTTCTTTCAAACCATTCAAGCGGTCGCTATTGGTCAGCGCATCGAACCGCTGTGAATGAAATTTCCACCCGGCAGTGCCGTGATATTGATTATTGCCGGAATTGGTCACTTGATTGAAGACGCCTCCACCGGCGCGCCCGAATTCGGCGCTGAACAATCCGGTCTGTACGGAGACTTCGCGCACTTGATCTTCATTGCTTGGTTGAAAGGCCGGACCGCCTATGGAAATGTCATTGTTCTCGACGCCATCCAGCAAAAAGTTATTGCCGCGTGGACGCGCCCCATTGATGGACAAATCGGTACCATTGCCAAACCCAGTGGTGCCGGTAGGTCGGACAACGCCAGGCAATAAGGCGGCCAGGTTATAGGGATTGCTGGTAGCGGTTGGCAACTGGGTGACCATTTGATGCGCGAAGTTGCCGCCATGCACGGCATCACTCTTTTGCAGAATTTCATCGGACGCCGCATTCACTTCGACGACGACTTCGGTGCCGCTTGTCTCTAAACGAATATCAAAGGTAGCGATACGGTTGGCCTGAATTTCAATGCCGGTAGCGGTGTAGGCTTTGAAGCCTTGCGCCGTAATCTTCAAGCTGTAAGCACCCAAATCAACGGCATCGAAACGGTACAACCCGGAATCGTTGGTGATGGTGGTGCGCGCCTGGTTGGTGCCTTTGTTGGTCAACTCGGCGGTGGCTCCCGCAATCACCGCGCCTTGGGGATCCGTCACCACTCCGGTAACCGTGCCTCGGCTGGTTTGCGCCAATGCCGGAGACGCCTGCGCGACCAGCAGCAAGATCAAGGTGAGAACTGCGATAGGGGATAGGGTTTTGCTTTTCATAAATAGAGTTTCCTCCACACTGGATTACCTTCTGAAACTGCCGCAACCTCGTAACCACACAGGCACGAGAAACCTTCCGGCAAGTCAGAGAGTTTGAAGTGATTTGCCCGAAATATAAGGCAAACATGGTACGGGTGGTTGCAGATGCTAAACGCACCTGCTGAATAATTTTCCGAAGCCACCGGATTGCGAAGTCCTACTACTGCATAAAGCGGTTTTGCTATTGCATAAATGTATGAATCACAATGGCACGGAAACCGATGGAAAAGAGAGAAAAAATAGAGCAAGCCGCATACCATCTAAGGCGACTACTTTTTCCGCTTGAAACTGGAAGAGTTAGGCTTGCAGCGACTGATCGAAAAGCCAAGGCTTCTCCAAAAACTTGGAAAGATTTACGAGAAATTGGAAGTTTTTACAGAAACTTGAAAATACTCTCGCAGATCTTCGCGTTCCCTTACGGCACTCACCGCCGCTACCAGGGAAAATGAAAATAGTGATGACTGATGAAGAAGGTCAAAGCGCCGCCGATGATCGCCGCGTTGACGACTAGCGCAGGCCACCAGCGAACCCCGCTTTGGAGGGCGCTTATGGCAATCACACTGATGACAAAGCCCCATACATAACACATGGGGCTGGCTCCCAATCGCTCAATCCACCAGCCGTTGCCGACGTTGAAACACTGGCAATGCGGTGCGAGCGTCAGCAGTCCCATGACACTGATGAGGGTCAACAACCAGGCTTTTTGAGTTATGAAATAGACCGCGCAAACGCTGGCCATCAGCGGTATCCAGATGACTTTAATGAAGGTGCAAAACGGCGTGCAGCCCTGCAAACTCAACCCCGTACAATCGAGCGATGAGGCCAGAAAGCCCAGCGGAATCATGATTAGCAAACCTGCGGTGACGGCTTTGGCAAGCATCGCCCCTTTGCGGCCTTTGTAGATGGCTAGCAGATTCATCGCCGCCACGCCGAAAGCCGCTGCCACCAATAAGGCAAACGGCAGCGCCAGAAACAACGGCATCTCGATAAAAAAATCCACAGCGAAGCGCAGCAACAGCAGCGCCGCGATAAAAAACGACAGGCTCAACCAGGCGCGTTGTATTCTTTCCAGACTCACGATTATAATCTCCGCCGCTTGCATCAAGGTTGCCGTTTCCCAGTTTCTGTTTTCTTGCGACGAAACGCAACACCGATGAAAAATCCGTATGGGAGTCTGTCATGAAAAAACTCTGCTGCGCTATGTTCTCTATCGCTCTGCTCTTCTCCGGTTCCGTCGCGCCCGCCCTCGCCCAAGTCCAAGCCTATGACCTGATCATTATGAACGGGCGCATCGTGGACGGCAGCGGCAATCCGTGGTTTTACGGCGATGTCGCCATCAAAGGCGACCGCATCGTGAAGGTCGGTCACCTCGGCGCTGCACGCGCTGTACGCCGCATCATGGCCAACGGCATGATCGTCGCTCCCGGTTTTATTGATATGCTCGGACAATCGGAAATCAATCTGTTGATAGACCCACGCGCCGAATCGAAAATCTATCAGGGCATCACCACCGAAATCACCGGCGAAGGCGGCTCGATTGCGCCCCTCACCGATTACATCCTGCAAGAGATGGAACCGAGTCTGAAACACTTCAATGTCAAAGTGGACTGGCGCACCATAGGCGAATACTTCGCTCGCCTCGAACGCACAAAATCCGCCATCAACCTCGCCACCTACGTCGGCGCAACGCAGGTACGACAATGCGTGTTGAAAGACGAGAATCGTGCGCCAACCACGGCGGAACTTGCTGAGATGAAAACCCTAGTCGCCCAAGCCATGCAGGAAGGCGCAGTCGGATTAAGCACCTCGCTGGTTTATGCTCCGGCGTTTTATGCCAAGACCGAAGAGTTGATTGAACTCGCCAAAGTCGCGGCGCGTTACGGCGGCGTCTATGCCACGCATATGCGAAACGAAAGCAATTCGATTATGCAGGCGCTGGACGAAACCCTTCGCATCGGCAGAGAGGCGAAAATTCCCGTAGAGATTTTTCATCTGAAGATGGCAGGCAAACCCAACTGGGGCAAGATGAGCGAGGTGTTGAACAAGATTGAAGACGCACGCGCTCAGGGACTCGACATCACCGCCGATCAATATCCTTATGTGGCCGGTGCCACGGCGCTTGGCGCAAGCATTCCGCCGTGGGCGCACGAAGGCGGCACGGCAAAATTCATCGAGCGTTTAAAAGACCCGGCGACCCGCGAAAAATTGAAACAGGAGATGCGTACCAACACCACGGCGTGGGAGAACTTCTATTTTCTGGCTGGCGGCGGCGAAGGCATTTTGGTGGCGAGCGTGTTAAACCGCGAGTTGGCGCAATACGAAGGCAAGCGCATTTCCGAAGTCGCTCGACTGATGGGCAAGAGTGATGACATAGACGCGCTGTTTGATTTGGTGATTGCCGACAACGCGCAAACCGGGGCGATCTATTTTTTAATGAGCGAAGAGGATGTCAAACTGGCGATGAAAAAGCCTTGGGTCAGCATCGGCGTAGATTACAGCGCCGTGGCCACGACCGGAATGCTGGCCGAAGGTCGCGCCCATCCGCGCGGCTATGGATCGTTCCCGCGCCTTCTCGGAAAATATGTGCGCGAGGAAAAAGTCTTGACTCTGGAAGACGCCATACGCAAGATGACAGCGCTTGCAGCAAATCGTTTTCATTTCAATGATCGAGGTTTATTGAAGCCGGGATATTTTGCCGATGTGGTGGTTTTCGATCCGCAACAGATTCACGAGGTAGCGACCTTCGAAGACCCGAATCGTTTATCCGTAGGCATGAAGTACGTGTTGGTGAACGGCGAAATCGTCTTGTTCAACGGCCAACAGACCGCCGCTTTGCCCGGTCGCCCTCTGCGCGGCGCTGGCTATGTCGCCAAACCCACAGGCAAAAAACCGTAGGCAGGAGGCGATGATGAAAAAGCCAGAATTTGCTTTCAGGGGGAAAAACTCAGCTTGCCGATACCAGAAGAATTAGTGCTTGCGCCGCGCCGCTGTGACCCATGTGGCCGCCCCAATCCACCGGCCTCCACTGCTTGTATGTGGTGCGGTGAATCATTGAGCGCCGCCTTTGCGCCCAGCGACTTTCCGACGCTGACCGTGGAGTTGGATTATCTGCACGGCATCGCCAGACTCGATAACGCGATGCCGGTGCGCTTGACCATCAACAGCGACGGCATAGAGGTCAAAGAGACCATGCCCGGCACGCGCCTATATCAGATTGCCGCCGCAGCGATTCTAGAAGTCCGCGTCAACACTCGCATTGAAAAGATCAAAGTCGAAAAGAAGACTTCGCTGCTGAAAAAATATTTGCTGCACAGCGCGGAAAATCAGGCGCGCCCTTTCACCGAAGTGATTCATCGCGATTACCTGTTGACGATACAGTATCGCGCCGATGGCCAGACCTGCGCGGCAACTTTTCACCGCGAGACCGCCGCCGGAAAAGCCTTGATTCACAAAGTCGCCAAGGCACTCAACTCGCTGGTGAAGGCGCAAGCGGCACAGGCCAAATAACTTCGGCTGACACGCCAACAAGCCGCCAACACCTTAAAAAAACGTAACGACGCAGCCCTCTTTGCCCCGCAGGGGCGTAGGAAATTAGCCAGTGCGGTAGGCACTGGAATCAAGTTAAGCAAATGCCGCGCGCCCTGAAAGGGTGCAGGAGAGGCGAGGTTGCAAACCTCCTGCGCTCTTCCAGAGCGCGACCGTCAAGCCGCCTGCGCCTTCCCGTGGCTTCACCACGGGCTAATCTCCTGTGCGCCTCTGGCGCAAAAACGAATCCCCGTGGCTTCACCACGGGCTAATCTCCTGTGCGCCTCTGGCGCAAAAACGAATCCCCGTGGCTTTCCCACGGGCTACTCTCCGCTACGCCTCCGGCGCAAAAACGAATTCCCGTGG
>JACQDB010000121.1 GCA_016201275.1 Acidobacteriota bacterium | reverse complement strand
GCCTAACTGCCTCGGCTCTGCGTTGGGGGATTCAGATGAATGGCCAAACCGCCTCGGCTTTCCGTTGCTAGAGCGGTTTTCATAGGTGTGTACGGAACGCGCTATCGTTGAGCAGCGGTCTTCGACCGCGCAAAGGTCTTCGACCGCCGCTCAACGGGTTTGAGGTTTCCGTAATCTCAAACACAAACCGCTCTAGATAGAGCGTGTCGCAGAAATGGATGTTTTGTCCAGATATTGTGTGTAATGGTTTGACTAACTACCACATATAGGCGGTTGCTGGAATTTTGCGACACGCTCTAACTACCCAGCCTGCTTGGCTCCGCAGGGGTGTAGGAAATTAGCCAGGGCTGTAGGCACTGGAACCAAAAGCCCTGAAATCAAGTTGGGCAAACGCGGCGCGCCCTGAAAGGGTGCAAGAGATTCTACGCTGCAAGCCTCCGGCGCTCTGGCAGAGCGCAACCGTCAAACCGCCTGCGCCTTCCCGTGGCGCTACCAACGCTTGCAGCCCTGCTCCCTTTCACTCTTCCAGATGATGACGCTTAATCATGCTGTAGAGTCTAGGGCGATAGAGACCAAGCAAAGCCGCTGTCGCTTGTTTATTGCCTTTGGTGCGTTCCAGCGCGGCTTTGACCACCGCCAGTTCCAGTTGCTTGAAGACATCCTCGGAGGCCGTGCCAGGCGCGGGTTCGGGTATTTGATTGACGATGACCTGGCCGATTTGTTCAAAGCTCTGCGCCCCAGGCGTCAACGGCTCTTGGGGCATCGGCGCGGAGGAATTTGCAGCGGTCGGCGTAGGTGTGTGGATAACGGTCTCAGCGGATTTCGCGCCGCTGGCCGATTGCGCTTGCGCCAGGCTGATGGAATTGGCGGCGGCAGCGGCAAACGGAAACGATGCCACTTCCAGAATTTCGCCCTTGCTCAACAACACTGCACGTTCGATGACATTCTGTAACTCGCGCACGTTGCCCGGCCAGTGATAGGCAAACATCCGCTCGTAGGCTTCCTGCGAAATTTTGGGCAGCGGACGATTATATTTTTCCGCATAGATGTGCAGAAAATGATCCGCCAGAGTGGGGATGTCTTCGGCGCGTTGGCGCAACGGCGGCAGATGAATTTCGATGGTGTTGATGCGATAGTAAAGGTCTTCGCGCAATTGCCCGTCGCGCACCGCCTCCATAGGGTCGCGGTTGGTTGCCGAGATCAAACGAAAATTTGCGGTCTGCGCCCTCTCGCTGCCCAAGCGGTAATAGACGCGCTCCTGCAACACGCGCAGCAGTTTCGGTTGCAATTCAACCGGCATCTCGCCGATTTCATCAAGCATCAGACTGCCGCCTTCGGCCTGCCCCAACAAGCCTTGCTTGTCGGTAGCGGCTCCGGTAAACGCGCCTTTGGTATGGCCGAATAATTCCGATTCGATCAACTCTTTGGGCAACGCCGAGCAATTGATTTTGACCAGCGGTTTTTTGGCGCGCAGACTTTTGTAATGAACCGCGTTGGCAATCAATTCTTTGCCAGTTCCCGATTCGCCTATGACCAGTATGTTGGCTTCCGATTCGGCGACGCCTTCGATCATTTCATAGATGTCCTGCATGGCTTTGCTGCTGCCGATGATGCTGGCATAGGACGAGCGCGTGGACAGGCGACCGCGTAACTGTTTAATCTCTTCGGCCTGTTGGCGACGTTCCAGCGCCTTGTCAATCAGCAGCAACAACTCTTGAAACTCCACCGGCTTTTCGAGAAAGTAATAGGCTCCGGCTTTGGTCGCCTCTACCGCTTTGGTCACCGAACTGTAGCCGGTGATGACCAAAATTTCCGACTCCGGCAACAACTCCTTAAAGCGCCGTACCAGTTCAATGCCATCCACATCCGGCAGATTCAAATCGGTCAGCACGACTTCAAACTTTTCTCTTTCGGCCTGCTTGAGTCCGGCCTCGCCGGTCTCCGCCGTGAAGACTTCATAGCCCTGCGCCTGCAAGTGATACTGCGCCAACTCCAGCATATTCGGGTCATCATCTATGACCAGAAGTTTAATCGGCATAATGGCTCCTCATGATTGTTTAGAATCGAGGCAATACTGCGTCACGCAGACCGCAAGGAAACTCCTACCCTTGAGCCTTCCCTGTCGGTTGACCGACGGAAAGATTTCGCCAGGCTTCACGAAATCTCCACGCTATCGCAGGGCAATGATTCCTACGGGTAGATCGTTTCCGACTCACCATGTCTTAATAACAAACTGCCCACCGCGAAGCAACCGGCAGACGAAAAATCAGTTGCCTTCACAGCGCTGCTGGATTCATCTGACGTCACCGCGATTAGCCAATGTACCAATCACTTTGATCAATTCATTCGGTTCAATCGGCTTTGCCAGATGCACCTGAAACCCGGTTTCCAGAGCGCGGCGACGGTCTTCGGCACTGGTAAAGGCGGTCAAGGCGATGGCCGGTATCTGCCCGCCCTGTTCCGGCGGCAGCGCCCGTATGCGGCGGATTAACGAATAGCCATCTTCTTCGGGCATACCGATGTCGGAGATTAATATATCGGGCTTGGCTTCCTGTGCGCTGGCAGTCAACAAGCGAAAGGCTTCACGCGCCGAATCGGCCTGCATCACCTTGGCCCCTTGTTGCCGCAAAACAATGGCGGAAATCTCGCGCGCATCGGCATCATCGTCCACCACCAACACGCGCAAACCGTTAAAACTCAAAGTGCGATTGCCGCGTTCTTCGACCTGCGACAAGGCCTTGAGCATAGAGACCGACAACACCCCGGAAGGTCTGGCGCGCAAAGGCAGGTTGACGATAAAGGTCGCGCCCTTGCCGTCACCGGCGCTGCTCGCCTGTACCACGCCGCCGTGCAATTCCACCAGTTGTTTGACCAGCGACAAGCCCAAACCCAGTCCGCCAAAACGCTTGGTGCGCGCTACGTCGGCCTGCTGAAAACGCTCGAACACAAAGGGCAGCATCTCCGCTGTGATGCCACGTCCGCTGTCGCTGACAGTGATCTGTGCATTGCCATCGCTGTTTTGAATGATGACTTCTATGCTGCCGCCTTCGGGCGTGAACTTGACGGCGTTCGACAAGAGATTCCACATCACCTGCTGCAAACGCGAAGCATCGCCCAACACCTGTGTGTGGTTTGCCGTAACCTTGAAGTTGATTGAAATGGCTTTGGCTTCGGCAGCCGGAACCACCACATCAAGCGCCGCTTGTACCACCGCCACCAAGTTGACGCGCTCCATCTTGATACGCATTTTGCCGGTGGCAATCATAGCCGAATCCACCAGGTCTTCAATCAAAGTGGCTTGCGATTTGGCGCTGCGCTCAATCGTCTCAAGCGCGTGACGGAAGGTCGCTTCATCAATCTCCTGCGAGCGCAAAATATTGATCCAGCCCAACACCGCATTGAGCGGAGCGCGCAATTCGTGCGACACCATAGCCAGAAATTCATCCTTGGCGCGATTGGCAGCTTCGGCCAAATCCCGCGCCTGCATCTCGCGCAGCAACAGATTCTCGCGCTCCTGTTCGAGCCTTTTCTGCTCGGTCATATCCATACAGATGCCGAACCATTTGCTGATGTGATGGGCCTCGTCGCGCAGCGGCACGGCGCGACAACGAAACCAGCGGTAATGGCCATCGGCGCGGCGAAAACGATATTCGGCATTGAAGGTTGTGCCGCTTTCCACAGCCTCGCGCCAACCTCTGGACACATTTTCCACATCTTCGGGATGCAACGCTTCAAACCAGCCGAAATCCTGATACTCGCCGCCCTTCAACCCCGTGTAGTCGTAAAACTGTTGATTGATGAAATCAATGCGGCCATTGGGCAGCGCCGTAAACAAAATCTCCGGCAAGGCTTCGACAATCGCTTGATAACGCTCAACGGATTCCGGCAAGGCGGGGTGCGCCGCCGCTACGGCGTATTGAATGGCCTGTTGCAATTGCGTCGCGTCCAAGTGGTCTGCACATAAAAAAATATGCGCGCCTTTTTTGAGTTCACCGGCAATCGCATTGATTTTTTCGGACGGCACCAACCACACCAGGCCGCATTGGTCGCGGCGAGTGGCCGCCGTCACGCGGTCCATAATTTTTGGCTCCGGTAACTTTGCAAAGGCCGCATCGAAGACGATACATTGCGGTTGAAACTGGTCGTAAAGGGCTGCCAACTGCTCAGGATTTTCGGCCTCAACAATCGTATAAGAAGGCTCCGCAGAACTTTCCAGATAGGCTTTATAAGCGGCACGTTCAACGGACGAAGCCACTGCGAGTAAGACTTTCATTGCGCTTGCAGACCTGAACTACAACCCTTTCCTTAAAATTTTCGGCAACCCGTTTTCGCCTCTCCATCAACCCGGCGTCAAGTTCTCTGATACGCCATCGGCAGGAAAAACCTGGCCGGAAAACTTGCCCATTCCGAAGCCCTCTGCGACGGTCTAGCGCTTACCAACGACAGGCCATGATTTCTGTACAGGCTTCCCGATTTCCTACCGCTTCGGCATTTTTGTTGTGACGAATGAGCAATACACACTGGTACTTTTGCAACTGCGGCTTTCTACTGCAACTCTTGCACCACGCTTCCCCGCCGACGCTGCATCACCCAATATAAACAGAAAACGAATCCAGCAGCTATGCCAATCGCTGATGAAAAGCAACGCCTGTATTCACTCCATACGCTGTCGTATGAAATTAGCACACCGGCTGTATGAGCGGGGGCTTGTAGTCGCCGCGATGCAACCCTCTATTGATACAAAGTCAGAGGCACACCGCTTGCTGAAAGTCCTGTCGGAAACAGTTCGATGTGGTTGGGCGCATGGCTGGCAACGGCAGGTTAATTGCCTGAAGAGAGTTCTGAGCGTATGGAGATGGATGACAATTTAGCGGTTGATGAAGCGCAGAAATTGGCGCGGCACGAAGCCGTCAAACAGCAAGTCAATCGTGAAGTGCAAGCAGAGATCGCTCAGGAAGCTGATAAATTTAACCGCCAAGAACAAGCGCAAGTGGCCCACGTCGGCCAGCAGATACGCGGCCAGGCGATTGATGAAGTGGCGACCACCGAAGTGAAATTGCAACGCGCCAGAGGCGTCGCTCGTATCTCGCAATTCATTGATTACATCTTCTATTTAATCTACGGCATTATCACGCTGGAGATTGTTCTGGAATTATTCGGAGCGCGGGACAGCAATGCTTTCAAACGCTTCGTTGATGCGTTGAGCGCGCCGTTTCTGACGCCGTTCAAAAACCTCTTGGTTGACCCAACGGCGGGACGGTTTCAATTGCGTCTTTCGTTTTTTGTGGCCTTGATTGTTTATATCCTGCTGCACCTGGCAATCAACGGAATGTTGCGATTGTTTGTGCATAAAAAAACCAGCGTCTGATGCGCCGGTTTGTCGGGATGACGAGGTCTTTGATTTTAGGAGTTACACAGTTTGAACGGCTGTGTATTAGACAACGGGATGAAGCTTTTGTACTGCCGTTTGCAATATCTACGAACTGGTGGCTCCTAAACGTTCTTGTGATGAGTGACAGGAAAGTTAGTGGACAGTCTGATTTCAGACGATTGAATTGTAATCAAAACCGGAAGCTATAACGCAACTCTTCCTGTCACTCGTCGCCGATCTCACTACTTTATTCCACGCCAAGCATTTGAGCTATCCTCTTGAAATAAGTTTACTCCACCAGAATGTAGATGGTAAAAAGCCTGATGCGACTGCCCCGAAGGGGCATCGGAAATTAGCCGGGGGTGTAGCCCCCGGAAACTGCCTCATAAGCCGCCGCGCCCTGAAGGGGCGCAGGAGTCCTGCGCCCCTTCAGGGCGCGGCAGCGATTCGCTCTGATGCTCCAGGGGCTACACCCCCGGCTACCCTCCTACACGCCTTCGGCGCTACCGATATGATCGGTGTACTTTCAAAGCGGATTTATAGATACAATCGCATTGCGGTTTTGGCTACCTTCTACATACATCTCTAAGTAGCTAGGCAAAAGTTTTTTGAAAAATAGTCACAAAAAAACCTTGTTTTTCAGGCTTTTTAATAAATCTTTTTCAAAAGATATACGCAAACCTACTTAGTGCGAATCTCAAGTCATTTCTTCTTAGACTGCTGTTCCAAATCATCAATTAATAGTTCTACAACCTGCCCAGAAGTTGCAATTGCGTTATCAAGTTTAATTACATCAAATCCTCCGCCGGTTGCCATATCAGCGCGACCACCTCCACGCCCTCCATATCTGGTAGCAATCCCACGAACAATATCTCCAGCATTCAAACGCTTAGATAAATCATCTGTCACTCGCACAACCAAGGAGGCTTTATCGTCATTGGCTTGCCCCAAAATAACTACACCGGATTTCAACTTGCCTGCCAGATTATCGGCAAGCTGACGCATACTATTAATATCAAGATTTGATACTCGAGTTGCTAAAGTTCGAATACCTTTAATCTCTATTATATTCTCGGCAGCCGTTGCCGCTTCGGCCTGCGCCATCTTTAATTTCAACTGCTCAATTTCGCGTTCGTACTTTCTCACCTGCTCCTGTAGCTTTTCTACCTGAGCAGGAATTTCGCTGGTCGTCACTTTCAAACGCTGGCTGAGTTGTTCGATGACCTGTTCATCGGCTTGAAAACGAGCGATGGCATCGTCTGCCGTGACCGCTTCGATTCGTCGCACCCCTGCGGCAATCGAAGAATCGGCGATAATCTTAAACGGCCCAATATCGCCGGTCGCTTGAACGTGAGTGCCACCACAAAGCTCGATTGAAAAACCCGGTACGCTAACGACACGCACACTCGCGCCATACTTTTCGCCAAACAACGCCATAGCGCCGCCCTGCACCGCTTCATCAAAGCCTTTCACTTCGGTTTGGGTTTTGCGATTGTGCAGAATTTCGTTATTGACCAAGCGTTCGATCTCGGTGATTTCGTCATCGCTCAACGCTGCATAATGCGAAAAGTCGAAACGCAAACGCTCCGGCGCAACCAGCGAACCGGCCTGCTTAACGTGCGGCCCCAGGACTTCGCGCAAGGCCGCGTGCAGCAAATGCGTGCCGGTGTGATTGGCCTTGATGCGCCGCCGTCGTTCGGCATCGACGCGGGCCGTCAACGTATCGCCGACTTTGAGCGCGCCGCGTTCGACTCTGGTTTTGTGCAAGTAATAGCCGCTGACCGGCGCATATGTATCTTCGACGGTCGCCAATGCTTCATCATTTTCAAACGCGCCGATGTCGCCAATCTGCCCGCCTGCTTCGGCATAAAACGGCGTGCGGCCTAATAACACTTCGCCCGTTTCACCGGCCTGCAATGAATCGCGTTGTTCATCGCCGACGATGATCGCCAGCACCTTCGCGCCGACGGTTTGCGTTTCATCATAGCCGGTGAACTCTGTAGCCTTTGCCGATGCTGCGACTTTGCTGTAAATCTCTCGCGCTTTTCTAGCGGCGGTCGTTGACGAAGCGACTTCGCTGCCCTGCTGTTGCAGTTCGACAATCGCGGCGTTGAACTTCGCGTTGAAATCGTCTTCTTCGATGTCCCAGCCGCGCTGCCCCAGTTTCACGCGAATCAAATCCGCAGGCACGCCGTAGGTGTCGTACAACTTCGCAAGCTCGCTCATCGGCGGCATCTGGTCGCCGTACTTCTTGAAGACTTCGGCGCTGCGCGGTTCGGCGATGTTCAATATGCGGCTGTAGCCTTTCTCTTCGCGTAGCACAGTCTCTTCGATTGCCGAACGCGAAGCAATCAATTCCGGGTACGGCTCGCCCATCTGCTCAATCACAAAGTTGCAGACCTTGTTGAAAAACGGCGGCTGCAAATTCAACGCCGTGACGCCGTAATAAATCGCCCGCCGCATGATTTTTCGCAGCACATAATTTCTACCGACATTGCCGGGTGAAATCCCATCGGCAATCGAAAACGCCGTAGTCCGTGCGTGATCGGCCAGCACGCGCATGGCAAAGCCTTCCGGCGATTCATAGACATATTCAATGCCCGACAAATCGGCTATGAAGTCAATAATCGGTTTCAGCAGATCGGTATCGTAATTCGACTTCACGCCTTGAATAACCAGGGTGATGCGTTCCAACCCCATGCCTGTATCAACCGATGGCGCAGGCAATGGCTCCAGCACAAATTCGTTTGCAACTCCGGCTTTGGCGAAACGATTGAACTGCATAAACACCAAGTTCCAAATTTCTATCGTCGTGTCGCCGGGGCCGTTGACGTATTCGCGGCGATTGAACGCAGGGTCTTGCGGGTGGTCGCCGGTGTAGTAATGAATCTCCGAGCAAGGCCCACAAGGCCCGGTGTCGCCCATCTGCCAGAAATTATCTTTGCGGCCAAAGCGCAATATGCGTTCGGGCGGCGCGCCTACCTGTTCCCAATAGCGCACCGCTTCTTCATCGGCTGCTACTTCCGCATCGCCTGCGAAGACGGAAAACCACAGCCGCTGCGGGTCTAGCTGATAATGATTGACCAGCAAATCCCAGGCGAAATAAATAGCCTCTTTTTTGAAGTAATCGCCGAAAGAAAAATTGCCAAGCATCTCGAAAAATGTCTGATGCCGCGCCGTGCGACCTACTTCATCGAGGTCGTTGTGTTTGCCTCCGGCGCGCACGCATTTTTGTGAAGAGGCGGCGCGTTTATAATCGCGGGGTTCGACGCCAAGAAAAACGTCTTTGAACTGATTCATCCCCGCGTTGGTGAACAGCAAAGTCGGGTCGTTAGCAGGCAGCAGCGGCGAACTTTTAACAACGCGGTGGCCGCGCTCTGCAAAATAGTCCAGGAATTTTTGTCTGATTTCATGTCCGGTCATAAGCTTGAGATTATAGCAAACGCCGGCGCAGTTTCTAAGCAACGGCCAAAAACAAATCGCGGAGGTTGAGGATGGTCGGGGAATAATCAGCGGCAGAAGTCTTGGCAAATCCTCTTGGCTTAGGTCTCCGTGAGTCTTCTTTGATTGCTTCGCAATATTTTTAAGGCTCAACTCTCGCCAATCATCACGATGCAATTTTGGCAGGCAAAAAAATAACGGAAGAATTACTCGGGAGAATAATCCTTCCGTTTTTTCTGCGTCCCTCTATCGGTTGTGTCCCTCAACCGACAAAGAAGAGGAGGTTATTTGACAGCCACAATTCAAATTCCCTCATGGTTGCCGAGTTAAGCCGCACTATATCAAACCGGCTGATCAAATTGAACCTCCACGCTTTATAAAAGTAAAAAATGTATTCCGCCGTTTTGCAGCCGAACTTTGGTTTTCAAGCGGTTTTGCGCTTTTTCGCCTTGTCGGATTTCTTCAACTTCTTTTTGGGCTTCTTTCTAGCAAATGAAGGCTTCTCATTTTTCCCGCCAAAGGTCGGCTTACGATTTTCGGTTTTCTTGTCGGCAAAAACTTTTTTACCGGTCTCCACTAACGAAAAATCTATCAGGTGTTGTTGGCGGTCAACCCGATCAACCGCCACCCGCACCACCTCGCCGAGTTGCAGTTTGCGCCCGCTGCGTTTTTCTTTCAGAAAATGTTTGCGCTCGTTGTATTCGTAAACCCCATCTCGCAGCGTAGAGATATGCACCAAGCCCTCGACAAAAACTTCGTTCAACTCCACATAAAAACCGAAGTCCTTGACCGAAGTAATCACGCCATCGAATTCGTCGCCTATGTGTTGGGCTATAAAATCGGCCTTGCGCCAATCCATCAACTCGCGTTCGGCCTCGTCCGCCGCTCGTTCACGCAAACTCGCCTGCTCGCCTATGGCTTCCAACTCGCGGCGCATTGCCGCCTCGCGGTCTTCGGCAAACACCGGCCAGTCCACTTTTTTCAAAGCGTACTTGCGCCCCAAATCAAGCGCCTGCCATTCTTCGTCGCCGCGCTTGCCCTGCGCGAAAACCTCGCGCAAAATTCGATGCACGATCAAATCGGGATAGCGGCGAATTGGCGAAGTGAAATGCGTATAGCTCTTCATCGCCAGGCCGAAATGGCCGACATTTTTCGGCGTGTATTTGGCGCGCTGCATCGAACGCAACATCAAATAAGAAAGCATACGTTCTTCGGGTTGACCGGCGATTTCCCGCGCCAGATGCTGAAACCCTCTTTGCGGCAACGGCCCGTTCATCGAAAAATTATGCCCGAATGACGAAGCGATTTCGGCGAACTCTTCGACCTTTAACGGATTGGGTTCGTCGTGTATGCGATAGAGGCTTGGCACCTTCAAGCGCTCCAGATGTTTGGCTACGGTTTCGTTGGCCAACAACATAAACTCTTCGATTAAGCGATGGGCGATGTTGCGTTCGCTGCGAACGATGCCGCCGATTTGCCCTTCATCGTTGAACCTCACTTCGGCTTCCGGCAAATCGAAATCTATCGCGCCGCGCTCTTCGCGCCGACCTATCAACAGCCGCGCCACTTCGTGCATTTGCAAAATCATCGCTTTGAGGTGCGTATGCGCTATCGCCGTTTCGCCTTCGGGGTTGCTGATGATTTCATTGACCGCCGTGTAGGTCATGCGCGCAGCGCTGTGAATTATCGTTGGCGCGAGTTGGTAATCCACGACCTTGCCTTTGTGGTCGAGTTCCATCAATGCCGACAGCGTCAAACGGTCAACCTGCGGTTTGAGCGAGCAAATTTCATTCGACAAAGCTTCGGGCAACATCGGTATGGCGCGTTCGGGAAAATAGACCGAGGTGCCGCGCCGCAAGGCTTCTTCATCAAGAGCGCTGCCTTCGCGGACGTAATGGCTCACGTCGGCGATGTGTACGCCCAAGCGCACGCGGCCATTCGCCAACCGTTCGAGCGACACCGCGTCATCGAAATCCTTAGCGGTTTCGCCGTCAATGGTGAGGGTCAATTGCGAACGCAAATCCACACGCTTGTTGATTTCATCAGCGCCTATTTTAGCGCTGATGTTTGCGGCTTCCTGCAGCACCGCGTCAGGAAAGATGTGCGGCAAGCGATGTTTGCGAATGATGATTTCGATGTCTATGCCTTGCGCGTGTTCATCGCCCAAAACTTCGATGACGCGCCCCGTTGGCAAGTATCTGGCCGCAGGCGGACGGGTGATTTCGACGTTGACGATGTCGCCTTGATTGGCGTTCAGCGTATCAGTCGCAGCGATGACAATATCGAATAACAACCGTGCATCAATAGGCGAAACGATGTTCTCTTTGCCGGCTTTATAAAATCGTCCGACGATGGTTTTATTGGCGCGCTGCAAAACGCTTTCGATACGCCCTTCGCGGCCACGCGCCGCCTGCGCGGTTAAACGGACAATGACTTTATCGCCCTGCATCGCCGCGCCGGAATTTTTTTCGTGTATGAAAAAATCGCCGCGTTTTCGTTCGTGTTCATCGTCGGGGACGACGAAAGCATAGCCGGTGCGCGTGCAGCGCAACGTACCGATAAACAGCGCGGGGTTCGGCTTGCGCCAGTAGCGTTCGCCTTTAATGGCGGCAAGCCCGGTGCGCTCGAACTTTTCCAGCAGGGCTGCCAGTTGCGCTCTTTGCGCTTCGGTCAGCATCAGGGCGTCGGCCAAATCGCTGGCGCAGATAGCGCGGTCACGCGATTTCGGCAAAGCTTGCAAAATTTTTTGCGGCGACAAATCGGCAGTTATCAAGGTCATTCTCACTCTCTGAAAAATTTCGATTTCGGCTGCGTAAAACCATCGTTTGTGGCTATAATGCCCGCACCAGCCTGAAACAGAAGTTACAACTTGATTGTGAAGACAACCCCAGCCAGATTCAAATCAAATCAAAAGGATTTTATGAAAACACTAACTCTCGTTTTGCTCTTCACGGTGATGGGTTCCGCAACGAATTTTTCGCAGGAGAAAAACCCCGCGCTCGATGAAGTGGTCGAAGCCGAGCGTGCGTTTGCCAGGGCTTCGGTCGCCAAAGGAATTCGCGATTCGTTCATAGAGTTTTTCGCTGACGATGGCATCAATTTTCTACCGCATCCAACCAACACCAAAGAAGCCTTCAGCAAACGTCCGGCGAAGCCTTCGCCTTATCGTTTGGATTGGCATCCGATCACCGCAGACGTTTCGCAGTCGGGCGATTTGGGCTATACCACCGGCCCTTACACCTTGGTTGATACGCAGACCAACAAGCTCATCGAACAAGGCTACTATTTTTCAATTTGGAAAAAGCAACGTGATGGTCAGTGGAAGGTGATCGTAGATTGCGGCATCGAAACCAAACAGGAACCAGCGGAAAAATATTTCACAGCGGCGCGACCGCTGAACCGCAAGGTCTTCAAGGCGAAGGGGAGTCCTGAATTAATCCGCGAAGAATTGTTGAAGGTTGACCGCGAATTCGCCACGATGGCGCAACAGGCAGGCACCGACAAAGCCTATTTTGCACTGGTCACGGATGAGGTTCGTATCTTCCGTGACAGCCGATTGCCTATGCTTGGTGCCTCGGCCTTTCGTGCCTATCTTGCCCAAAACCGGTGTGCGATGACTAGCGAACCAATCACAGCGGAGGTCGCTGCATCAAACGATTTCGGCTACACCTATGGCCGTTATGAATCGCAATTTGCAGACGCGCACAAACCGGAGAAAGGCTATTATGTGCGAACCTGGAAACGCGATGCGAAAGGCCATTGGAAAATCGTGGTGGAAACGCTGACGCGGTTGCCTGCCGAAGCGCAGTAACGACTCAACTCTCTTGAGATTTGTAAGCTCGCCTGGTCTTGCGCCAGAGACGCAGCAGAGATTAGTCAGTGACAGCACCGCTGACTAATCTCCTGTACCTCTTCGGGGCAATTCCGGTCGCCTCGTTCTGATGAAAAAGCGCAATGATTTTGCGGCTGTATGGCCTTGCATAAGGCGTCTTCAGCGCTTGCGCCATCAAAATCGAATTGACACCTTTCGGCTCTCCTGATTAGTATATTTTCGCTTTCAGTCATTGACAGTTGAATAAGCCGAAGTGGTGAAATTGGTATACACGTACGTCTCAGAAGCGTATGGGGAGACCCGTGCGGGTTCGAGTCCCGCCTTCGGCATTCCCACTCTTGCATCCGCCGTTGGGGTGATTGTGTCGCTTCCACATTGACGACCGCCAAGCTTACCGACACAATAGTTTGCGGTTGAGGATGCAAAACCCGCTCAACGACCTCTTGAATAAACCGTCTTAGATATGAGTGCCATGCCCAATAAAGCTATACAAAAAACCTGGCTGCTGAAACCGCATGATGCCGCCGCCGCTTTGAGGCTGGCGCACGAGTTTCAGCTTTCGGAAATCGCCGCGACGCTCGTCACCAATCGCGGCATCACCGACAGTGCAGCGGCTGAAAGATTTTTCAACCCAACGCTCGCACATCTCCACGATCCGTTTTTAATGAAGGATATGCGCGAAGCCGTTGACCGCATACTGCTGGCCATCCAGCGCCAAGAAAAAATTTTAATCTACGGCGATTATGATGTGGACGGCACAACTTCAACCGTCATTCTCAAAAAAGCCTTGTCGTTGATTGGCGCGGAGGTTTCTTACTACATCCCCGAACGCTTGAAAGACGGCTACGGCTTGCGCCAGGACGCTATGGATATGGCGCGTCAACGCGGCGTCCAATTAATCATCAGCGTTGACACCGGCATACGCGCTCAACAGGTCGTCGAATACGCCAACTCGTTGGGCTTGGACATCATCATCACCGATCACCACTTGCCCGAAGCAGGCTTGCCCAAAGCCAACGCCGTGTTGAATCCCAAACGCCCGGATTGCAATTACCCCGAAAAAAATCTTGCCGGGGTCGGCGTCGCCTTCAAACTCGCGCAAGCTTTGCTGATGAAGACCGAACAGGCGCGCTTCGTTGAATCGTTCGTCAAGATTGCCGCTATCGGAACCATCGCCGACATCGTGCCGTTGACCGGCGAAAATCGCGTCATCGCCAAATACGGGTTGGCGGGATTGCGCGAGCCAAAAAATTTCGGCCTGCGCGCCCTGCTTGAAGTCGCAGGCTTGAGCGGCAGCAAACCGATTTCCGGCTCCGACGTAGGCTTTCGCATAGGGCCGCGCATCAACGCCGTAGGTCGCATGGCCGGAGCGAGCGCGGCGGTTGATTTATTCGACGCGCCCGATTTGCCGAAAGCGTTGGAACTGGCCAACGCCATGAATGTACAGAACGTGGCGCGACAACAGATCGAAGCCGACACCTTGGCGCTCGCTCTTGAACAAATTGAAAGCCATCCCGAATTGCGAAGCGCCCGCGTTGCCGTCATCAGTGGCGAAGGCTGGCATCGTGGTGTCATCGGCATCGTCGCCTCGAAAGTCGTAGAGCGTTTGCATCGCCCGACGCTTATCATTTCGGTCGAAGACGGCCTCGGCCACGGCAGCGGTCGTTCGATTCCGGCCTTTCATCTGCTGGAAGGTCTGGAGAGTTGCGGCGATTTGTTCGAGCGATTCGGCGGCCATTCGCACGCCGCAGGGGTGACGATTCGCGCCGAAAAGATTGAGGAATTGCGGCGGCGTTTGAACGCCCATGCACAGCGCGTCTTGAGCGCCGAAGATTTGATTCCAGTGGTGCCGATTGATTATGAATTGTCGTTCAAGCAGGCGACCTTAGAGACCCTCTATGAAATCAATCGCCTGGAACCGTTTGGGTCGGGCAATCCGCTGCCGACCTTTGCGACCTACGGCGCGCAGGTGGTCGAGCGTCCGCGCATATTGAAAGACAAGCATCTGAAGTTACGGGTGATGCAGGCAGGACGCTGGGTGGATTGCATCTGGTGGGGAGCCGCCGAACGCGCTGCGGAAATCTTCGCGGGCGACAAAGTCAGCCTCGCCTATACGCTTTCCGAAAACGATTACAACAACAACAAACACCTTCAACTCATCGTCAAAGATTTGAAAGTCGAGTAGCCATAGCTTAGGAAAAATAGAAAACCGCCAAGCCACGGGACACTATTTTCATGACTTCGCAGAACTTCGATAGCCTTTGAATAAATTTCTACGCCTTGTCGTGTCAGCCCACACGGGTGGCTTAAAGCACCTCGCATTATGAATGTACGGGCGACCTTGCGGTGGTTGCCCGTACCTTCAATCACCAATTAATCTATAGAGGGTAAGAAATTAGTTTTCCCCAAAATGGCGAAACCAATTTCTTACCCTCTATAGTATTTGTTTTCACGCCAGGTCAGATCACTGACCCACTTGGTGTTCACATACTTTCTGCGATTTTTCTGGCGATTTCTGTCGTCTGTTGTTCAGACAGCGACGCAACTACCAGCACATCTACACCGGCTTTGGTGAACGAAGCCACTTCATAGCCTTGGCGCTTCAAGGTCAGCAGTTTTTCGTCAATGAGCTTGGCCGTGTGCGGACACAGAAACAGCGACAGCGGTGCTTGCGTCGCGTTTTGATAAACCAAATGCAGCACACGAATATTTTCAATGTGGCAATAGCGGGCGCGCGCATCGGTAAAACCGAAAGCCGAAAGCTCCGGCATTTTTTTGAAGCCGCCATTGGCGGCGCACATCCGATCTATCTGCTCCAGATCGCTGACCGTTTGCGGCAATTTGCCCAGCGCCGCTATGGTGCAGTGATCGGCGTGATCTTCTACGGCATCGGCATACACCTTGTCATTGATAAACGGCGCAGTGCCGCGCCAGAGGAACAAAGCCGCCATCATAGCCACGACCAGAACCGCAGCCAGACGCAGCAAGGCCGGGCGCTGAAGCCAGCTTCGCAACCACAACTGACGCCCGCTTTGTCCTTCGCGGTTGGCGTTGGCCAAGTCTTGGTGCAGCGTCGTCAGAAGGCGCTGGCGGATTAAGCTCGTATCTTGAACTTCAGCTTGAAAGGCTTGCTGAAGCAACTGATCCTGGCGGATGAAATCATCCAGTTGCCGGGTACAAATGGGACAAATCTCCAAGTGACGCTGCACGGTTAGCGTGTTGCAGGCGTCCAACTCGTTGTCCATATACAGTTGAATTAGTTCTTTGACTTCTGAACAGTTCATCATCTTTTTACTCTTGCGTTCTCTCATTGAAAGAGGCCGCGCCGCGCACGGTTGCCGATGGCGATGACGGGTGGGGCGCGTCCCTCAGCCCCAGGTTCAGGCTGAATTACTCAAGCCGCCGTGTCCGCTGGTCAGCATAATTTTTCGCAGATCGCGGCGGGCGCGATGCAAACGCGACATCACCGTGCCAATCGGCACTGCCAGAATATCGGCGGCCTCTTTGTAAGAAAACTCTTCGACAATCACCAGAAACAGCACCGAACGATGTTCGGCGGATAATTTTTTGGTCGCCTCCAACAACTCCTGCCCTTCGAGTTGTCGCAACGGGTCGAAATGGAAAACCTTGTGCTGGTCGTACTGCCGGTAGTCTTCATCTTCTAGAGGCGACTCCATCAGTTTCGCCTGTTTACCGGCGCGCAGATTAATCACGTTGAACATGATGCGAAACAACCAGGCGCGACAATTCGAGCCTTCGTCAAAGGAAGCAAAATATTTCCAGGCGCGTAAATAGGTCTCTTGCACGATGTCTTCAGCATCTTGTCGTCCGCGCATCAGTTTGCTGGCCACCCCCAGCAACGCATCCAGATGCGCCATCGCCTCGCGTTCAAATTTATTGATTTGAGATTCTGTTTTCAGTGTTGCCAAGGTTTGCCCGCCATCTTTTTATTCACAACACCTATTGAATTCCCTGGCCGCGCAATTTTATTCCGTGCCGACCGGCAAAACTTTTTTTATAGACAGCTTGGCGCGCACCCGAATCGCCGACAATAGTGCCGGCCTCACCTTTAATCCAGATGCGCGCCTTGGCCAGGAGCACCAACTCCACGCCCCAGCCTCTCGATCTCTACACCAGCCGTTTAGCCTTTCATCATCTTCGGTTTGCCCAACGCCCGGTCAAAGGCTTTCACATAAGCCGCACGGTCAAAGTTATGGTCAGTTTTGAAAACCTGTTTATGCTTGGCATCGAAAATGGCCAAGGTCGAGGTCTTGGTTTTATTACTCTTGAAAAATGCCGTCAACCCATGTTGTTTCGCCAGTTCTTCTGACTCTTTGGTTTTTGCGTCGTCGCTCACATCCAAGATGATGAAATTCAAACGGTCGCCATACTCTTTCATCAACTCCATCAAGGTCGGCCCAAGCTTTTGACAAGCCGGACACCACTCCGCTTTGATGATGGCCACCACCGGTTTCCCGTCCATCATCACGTGATCGTCCTTCATCATCTTGTCGTCCTTCATCATCTTATCGTCTTTCATCATCTTGTCGTCTTTCATGGTTTGGTCTTGCGCCATAGCCGACATTCCCAACGCTACCATCAACGCGCACATCGTCAACACAATGCCTAAATATTTTTTCATTCTCTTTCTCCGTTTCACACAATTTTTTTTTGCTGAACCGACCCTGGCGGTTCAAGCAGCGATGTCTGAATCGCGCCATCTGGCGCAAACCTCGAGAAGTGCCAGAGCCAAACGGCGACTTAGTTTTTTCATTCACCTCCACAAATCTTGCGCTCCGGTTAATTTATTCCAGCGGCAAAAAAAATTTGCGACGGAATTTGTCTGGCTGGAATGAAACTCTTCAAGTAGATTTATTGGCTTATTGTGATTAAGGACATCTCCATTATCTGTTTTGCGGGCGAAGACTGGTGGTATCATCACCCGCATTCCAAAAACCACATCATGCGAAGACTGGCGCGGGCGGGCAATCGCGTGGTCTTCGTCAATTCCATCTCTATGGGTTTGCCAGACCGCAAAAGCCCCGATTTTATTGGCAAAATCATACGCAAGCTGAAAAGCTTCGCCAAGTTCGTGCGCCGCGCCGATGACGGCATCATAGTGGTCACGCCTATCGTCACGCCGTTTTTTTCGAGCCGCATAGGGCGCACGCTTAATCGCTGGCTGCTCGTCGCGCAGTTCAAACTGTTAAGCGTCGCCTTCGATTTGCGAACCCCTGTGTTGTGGATAGCCATTCCGACCGCCGGGGAAGTCGTCGGCCATCTAGGTGAACGCGCCTTGATTTATCAAGTCTCGGACAAATACGACGCCAATCAAATGGATCACGCAACCTCCAGCAACTTGATTGGTGAAATGCATGGCGAACTTTTGCAGCAGGCCGATTTGATTTATTACTCCGGGCGCAAACTTTTTGAAGAAGAAGTCACGGCACGCCCCGAAATTCAAGGCAAAGCGAAGCTATTGGAACAGGCGGTGGACTTCGAGCATTTCGCTGCGGCGACGGCGCTAGTGTGGCAGGAACCGGAAGACATTGCGCGCCTTCCGCATCCGCGACTGGGTTATTTCGGAGCTATTGAATCGTGGCTGCTCGATCAACAATTGATTCGCTACATCAGCGAAAAACGCCCCGACTGGCATTGGGTTTTGCTCGGTTTGAAAGCCGCGAAACTGGACATCGAAGAGTTGCCCAACGTGCATTATCTGGGCGCGAAACCTTACGCGGAGATGCCGCGTTATGCGGCGGCCTTCGATGTCTGCGTGCTGCCGTGGGTGACCGACAATAAATTTGTCAGTTATGGCAGCGCCATCAAGGTGCGCGAATATCTGGCGACCGGCAAGCCTGTGGTGATGACACCGCTTTACGAATATGCGTCGTGGAATGATATACTGCGGATTTCTCGCGGCTACGAAGACTTCATCGCCCACGTTGACAAAGCGCTGACGGATGATGATGCAAGGCAACAGACCGCCAGACAGGAAGCGGTGAAGGCGTCAACGTGGGACACGCGAACCGAGATGGTCAGCCGCGACATCGCAGCCATCATCAAACGCAAAAACTAAATCTCAAAGGTCATGTACTAATGAATCGCACAAAAATTTTCTGGGGCATCGCCCTGATTTCGTTATCGGTACTGATGCTGGAACTATCGCTGACGCGCTTGTTTTCCGCCACCATGTATTACCACTTCGCCTTTATGGCCATCTCGCTGGCGCTCTTCGGATCAGGCGCAAGCGGCGTCTTCATCTACATCGTGCAGAATAAATTGCCCGCAGCCAAAACCGGCCAGTGGTTGAGCCTCGCCGCTATGCTTTATGCTCTCAGCGTCATTCTGGCGCTCTACATCATCTTCACCAATCCGTTGACGCTCAATGATGTCAGCGAAAATTATCAACGCTTGGTGAAAGTTTATCTGGCGACCTCCTTGCCGTTCTTCTTTGCCGGGTGTGCTATCACGTTGGCGATTACGCGCCTCGCCAAAGACATCAGTCGCTTGTACCTCTTCGATCTGGCGGGCGCGGCGCTCGGTTGTCTGCTGCTGATTCCGGTCTTAAATTCCATAGGCGCGATCAACACCGTGATCGCGGTTTCCGCTATCGCCTCCGTAGCAGCGATTTTGTTCAGCCTCGCGCCCACCGGCAATCGCCTCGCTATGGTGTGCGCCATTGTCTTGACATTAGGACTGACGGGCTTTGCCATCTATAACACCCGCACGCACAAAATAGACATACACCAATCCAAAGGCATGGAAGAGACCAAGGTGCTGTTCTCGAAGTGGAATTCGTTTTCGCGCATCACCGTCGAAGGCGATATGAAAGAGGGCATCGAAATTAAAATAGACGCCGACGCCGCCACCGGCATCGTCCCAGACGGTGCCAACCCGGAGCGTCATCAAGGCCAGCGGCAGAGCATTACCGGCCTCGCTTTTCACCTGAAGCCGGACGCCAATGTTGCCATCATCGGACCGGGCGGCGGCTATGACGTGGCTACCGCGCTGGTCTTCAATGCGCGCCACGTCACGGCGGTTGAAATCAATCCGATCATTGCCCGCGATGTGATGTCGTCGCCGCCCTTCAACAGCTACAACGGCGGCATCTATCAACACCCGAAGGTGCAACTCGAAGTAGATGAAGGCCGCAGTTTCGTGCGTCGTTCCGCCGACCGTTACGACGTGTTGCAGGCGAGCATGGTGGATACTTGGGCGGCAACCGCAGCCGGGGCGTTTTCGTTGACCGAAAATAATCTCTACACCGTTGAAGCCTTCGAGGATTACGCCAGACATTTGAGCGCCGACGGCATCTTGACCATGACGCGCTGGTATTTCGAGCCGCCCGATCAATTGCTACGCCTGCTGACTCTGTCGCGGGTGATGATGAACGATTTGCACATCACCAATCCGGCGCGCCACGTAATTTTGGTGCGCGATGTCAGCAGCAACTCCGACCGCACCCCCGCCACTTACCTGTTCAAGAAGAGCGAATTCACTGATGACGAAGTGAAAAAAATTGAAGCGGTCGCCGCGCAAAATAAATTTCAATTGCTCTACACGCCGCTGACCCAGCCCGATAATGTGTTCACCAAAATGATGACGGCGCAAGACGCCGCGACGGTGTGGCAAGGGTTTGAAACCAACGTCAATCCGACTTACGACAATAACCCGTTTTTCTTTAACTCGATTCGCCTGTCGAATCTGTCACGCGCCTTGACCGGCGTGGGCGAATGGCAAAAGACCAATCTCGGCACCTTCGTGTTGTTCGCGTTGTTTGCCATCACCAGCATACTGGTGTTGTTGTTTATCATTGGGCCACTGATTTTTGTACGCAGTCGCGCTCTGACCGGCAACAAACAAGGGCGCATGGCGTACCTGTTTTACTTTGCCTGTCTGGGCGCGGGTTTCATCATCGTTGAAGTGGCAATGATTCAAAAATTCATTCTGTTTCTAGGCCATCCGGTTTATTCCTTGGCGGTGGTGTTGTTTTCGCTGTTGACCTTCAGCGCCCTGGGCAGTTATTGGAGCGGACGCTTCAACGAAGCGCACATAAAAACCACGGTGGTGAAATTAATCGGCACGTTGATCGCGCTGGTCTTCGTTTATATTCTGGTGTTGCCGCCGATCTTTTACGGCCTCGTATGGTTGCCGCTACCGGCGCGCATCCTCATCGCCGTGGTGTTGATGGCACCGCTGGCAATGGTGATGGGAATGCCTATGCCTATAGGCATCAAGATGCTCTCGAAGAGCGCGCCGCAAATCATCCCTTGGGCGTGGGGCGTCAACGGCGCGACTTCAGTGATGGGTTCGGTGGGCGCTCTGGTGATTGCTATCCTCACAGGATTCAATCAGGCGTTGATGATCGGCGCAGCGCTGTATTTTCTGGCCTTGTTGCTTTCCCGAAAATTCCGCGCCAGTGCAGCCGATGTTGAAGAAACCTTGCGCGAGCCGGTCAGCGCCAACGCTTGAGAGTTGAACCTACGGTTGCTTCGATGGCGCAGCAGAGGCATAACGAATCACGTAGTCGTTGAGGCGTTGGCAGGGCTGCAAATCAAGCACAATATTTTTCGCTTCGGCTTCGCTGTGCAACAGCATACGCAATTCGCTATCCCACGCCACCGGGCGCGATAGCTCGTCAAGCGTTTGTTCGTTGACCAAGCGCGTCAGCAAAAAATAGCGTCCCGGCGCAACATTGCTGATCGCAAACGTGCCGTCTCTCTGCATATCAGTTTCAAAATAACGCAACACCTCATCGGTGCGGTCGGCTTCGGCAGGCACTAAAAAAATTCGCAAACGCGGGGGCAAGGCTTGGCCGTCTTTTTCCGCTTTGAGGTGGCCGCGCAAACTGGCAGCGCCTTCGGCAGCAGTAATCAACACATTCTCAAGCGTGTCGCCCAGTTTCACAACGAAGCCGCTGCGCGCCACATCGCGCAGCGCTGTTGCCGCCTCTTCCGGCAGAGGCTTCGCTGTCGCTTTCACCGTCGCACGGCTCTCTTTGCTCGCTGTTGTGGCTCCAGCTTTCTGCACACTGATGGCGCGAATGTATAACTCTTCGTTAGGCAATTTCACCTCCAGCCGGTAACGGCTGGCGTCCATCGTCAGGATTTTGAACGCGCCCTTTTCATCCGGCACACTGTCTGGACTCAACGACAGCGACGAAAACAGCGACGGCAATTTCAATTCCGGCAGGGCTTTCTTCTTGGCATCATCACGCGCCACGATCACCACTTCTTCAAAAGCGAATTTGCGCGACGCCGGGCAAGTCGCCTTGCTCTCTTCGGCTTTGGTTTTTTCAATAACCAGTTGCCCTTTGATCGTTCCCAAAGGCAAAAGCGAGAGTTCCAATCCCGTCACATCGCCGCCCTTGACCTTCACGCGCAGCGGTTTGCTCACATACGATTCGCCGGACATATCGCCGAGCATGGGAATGCCTGCCGATACGGCGCTCACGATATATTCGCCATCGGCAACGCTGGTGAGCGCAAAGCTGCGTTGATTATCGTTGTCTTTGCCACCGAACAATCCGCTCATCGAAAAATTTTCCAGATTGCCGGTTGCCGCATTAGCCAACATCAGAAAGACCAGATTGACTTTGCTGCCGACAACCTTGTCAGCCAGTATCTGGCCGCTGATGATATGGCCTTTATTCTCGCGGTAGCGTATGTCTATGCCTGTGGTTTCTTGTCCGGCGATGACATTTACTTCCGCCGCCATGTCGCGTGTGCCGGTCGGGTAAAAGGTTGGCGCATCGCTGTCGAATTCACCGGTTGACATAGGATTGAAGCCTTTGCCGCCCGCCGATACCAGATAGCGTCCCGGCTCCAGACCATAAATTCTGTAGATGCCTCGGTCGTCAGTTTTCCATTCTCTGGTCAAAGCCATTTCATCGAGCGCCATGCTTTGTACGGCGCGGCCTTCCGGGTCTTTTATTTTGAACGCATATACCCGCACGCCAACCAGTGGTTCCGCGCCAGAGGTAAAAACCGTGCCGGTGATGACGCCACCTTTGAGCATACGGATTTGAATGTTGTCGCCCGGCCTATAGAATCTGGCTCTGCCATTCTCGTCCAGCGCCTCGGCGGCCAAGGTGTAGCCCTGCAAAATAGCCGTCAGGCGATAGGCTCCGGCGGCCATGTCTTCAAAGGCGAAGTTGCCGTTTTCGTCGCTCGTCACCGAGCGCATATTGAGCGCTGCAAATTTGCTGGCTTTGCCGGACAGCCCCGCAGGAATTGCCTGCACCGCAACTTCAAACAGTGGCCTTCCGGCTTCGTCAACGACTCTGCCAGCAAGCTTCTGGCCGCGATTGGCAGGGTTGCGAAGTGGTGGCGCTTTGCCCGTCTGCGCGGCGTTGGCAGTAAGCGAAAAAGCCAATAAAATCAGGGCAAAACTCAGACTTTTCATCAGCATTCCTTTGCTCATTTTCTTATCCATCTGGTTTGACAATACCGGGATTGACCCACCACGAAGAACGTCATGAACACGAAGATAATTTAGCGGTTCGCGGACTTCGTGAGTTGCATGAACTTCGGCGTGAAGACATTGGTTTCTTGCTTCATAGTCGCTTCGATCTGCGCTTGCAGACCACGGCACGGCGCTTATTTTTTGGGCTTCAAAGTGAACACCAAGGTTACTTCAGCTTCGCGGTCACGGCTCACCAGAACCGTCTGTTTCGTGGGCGGCGGCGCATCATGGTTATCCAAATTCAGCCGCTCGTTTCCCATGATGCTGACTTCGTATTCGCCCGGTATCAAATCGTCAAAGCGGAATTGCCCACTGGCATCAACCCTTGCGCTGTCTTGGTTCGCGCCTTCCAGCAAGTTGAAACTGCCCGGCTCCGCGTTGCGATTGAGGCGTTTCGCGATCACATACAAGCTGTTATTTTTCGGCAGGCTGCCGCCTTCGATTTGCACCTGTCCGCGCAGCACACAATTTTTTTGCGCGACATAAATTCGCAGGTCGGAAAGGCTCTCATTCGCTTTCAATTCCAGACTGCCGGGCACCTCTATGCCGCCGTGTTCTATACGCAAGACGGCAAAAGAAGATTGCGTAAGCAAGGTTCCCAAACCAATTTGCACTTTACCGGCGCGCAGTCCTTTCAACTGAAAACTGCCATCCGCAGCGATGGGCGATTGCGCGATGCTGAAGCCCAACATCTCTGCGGCCTCGCCGTCTTCGTTGTCGCCTGTGGTCTTTTTCTCGCTGCCACTGACCGCCATCAAGGTCTGCTGCGCCAGCCGGGTCGTGGCCTGCACGTCGTTGCTGCCTTCCAACACCACGACACCGCTCAAGGTAGCGCCGCGTCGCACCTTCAAGATCATGCCGCTGAGGTTGGCATCCTTCACTTCAAACTTGGTGGGTTCGCCGTAATACTCGCTCTGCTTCAATAAGCCATCGAGCGAATAGGCCATATAAGCACCACTGGCGACGCTTTCAAAACGGAAATCGCCTTTGGCATCGGCTTCGGTGAAGCCGTTGGAATGGGCTTCGCCGCTGCTGTTTCTAGCGCGTTCAAAGATCACCGAAACATTCGGCACGGGCTTGCCGCTCTCGACATCCACCACCCGACCCGTGACCACAAACATCTTGGCCGAAGCCCCGACTTTAATATCTACGCCGCGCACTTCGCTGCCGCTGGCGACTTCGACAAAACCGGCGCTCGCTTCGTCCGTGACATTGGGATAATAGGTGCGTTTGTGACTGGACGGATTGCTGATGCCTAAAAGAGATTCTCTGCCGCGAAATCCTACAGAGATTTTATAACGCCCGTCGGCCAAACCATAGATACGATAAATGCCTCGGTCATCGGTCAAAAAACTATCACCGCCCAAATTGATCGGGTAGGTGTTGTGGGGCTGCGAATCCGCTACCTTCGACACCGTGACCATTTCGCCAATCACCGGTCGCCCGTCGGCATAAGTCACGCGCCCGGTGATGACGCAGCCGCGCGTCAGGGAAAACTCAAGGTTTTCGATGACCTGCCCATCGCCAAGTTGGAGATAGCGTTGCCCACTCCCCATATTGAGAACTTCGGTATTTTTAATATTCACCTGGTCGTTCTCATCTTCATCCTCTTCCTCTTCGTCGTCCTTTTTGGTCACCGGCGTTACTTGGAGTTTCGCCTCGGCGGACTTGGTCGTCGTGTTCGTCTTCGGGGATGAAGCCTTGAAGCCGATCATCGTGGGCGCAGAGACATAGACGCGATAGTTGCCCGCTGCCAGTTCGCTGAAACGAAAGTGTCCCTCTTCATCGGTCTTGACCTTCTGCGTAATTTCCAGCGACCCGATATTTCCCAGGCGCGCCATTGCTTGTTTTTCCTCATAGTTCTCGCGCACGGTCATCACCGTCACGCCACGCGCCGCATTGCCGTTCAACTTCACGCTGCCGCTGATGACAGCGGTTCCGGTTTTGGTTTCCGGCGTTGCCGATTGCGCCAACGCAACCGACGAAACGCCCAACATCAAGGCCGCAAATAAACTGGTACGAATGAATCCACCCATAATTTTTTTCTCCAGATCAATCGGCTGCATCTCGTTTTCGCCAACATCTTACCATTGCCTGACAAATATGAGATGCCCATTTTCCTCGCCTTCATTTTTTAACCGCCGTTCTATCGGCGGCGGCGAAGGCTCCCTAACCAATAGAAAAATCCGTCAGTCTGCAACAGGCCTGCCGCGTTTTTCATCACCAAGCCCGGCGCGAATGGCACGACCAGATAATTGCCTGCCGCCAGATTGGTCAGGTGAAAGCACCCGTCTTCCTCTTCTGCAAACACGCATCAGTAGCCTCCTTCGTGCAGGCGTTGAAAACCCTAATGAACTGCGGCTCAAGACCCGTCGAGCCGTACAGTTGGCAATGGAAAGTCAGCAATATCGGCAATAAACACTTGCGTGTCTGAGCGGATTTTACAACTCATGAAGCAAACGGCACAACTACTTTGTCCAACAAAATGAAATCGTCTGGTGATGAAAACACCGGCACAACCTGAGTGCTGTTCCAATGCCTTGTACAAGGTTGCAGATTATTTCGTCCACAATCCTTAACTCGACTTGGCGCATTTTTCAGAGGCGAACCAGCCTTGCCAATCCTCCCCGATGGCAATCGGGGGATGGTTAAACTCCAACCTACGAAACACCGCGCAACCTCTACCAATCCCCCAACGGCAGTTGGGGGGATTACAAAAAAACTTTGCTGGCTGGGTGTGTAGGCTGGATTTTAAGCATCCCCCAACTGCCGTTGGGGGGATTCAGACGAATGGCCAAACCGCCTCGGCTTCCGTTGGGGGGATTCAGACGAATGGCCTCACCGCCTCGGCTCTCCGTTGGTAGATTTTTCAGAGGCGAAGCAGCCTGATTTCATCGGCTTTTTCAACATCTGGATTTATTGAACCTCAGCTTGTTGAGGTATGGTTCAATCATTCCATACCCGACCCGCAACCTAGAGCGGTTTTTGTTTGAGATTACGGAAACCTCAAACCCGTTGAGTGACGGTCTCTGACCGTCGCGCGGTCGAAGACCGCTGCTCAACGATAGGGGCTCCGTACACACATATGAAAACCGCTCTAAGCTCTTGATTTGTGTTGCTCCATCTCAACTTGTACCAAGTCGAGCTTATCGGTGTTCATCGGTGGTTCCATTTCCTCCTCTCGTTCCCGCGCACTGCGTGACTCGGCGCGGCGTTGGCGTTGGCGAAAACTACTATTGACCCGCCTTTTTTCTGAACGGATAATGACAGCAGCTTTCCTTAGACGAATCATCGGGGATGCAGAATCAATCAATAGACGAGGCAACAAGTGGCTGAATTATTGGTAAAACCGCCGGATTATACGGCTCCTTCGCACGAGCTTTCCAACGCTCAACTGAGCGACTATCAAGCACAATTGAACCATCTATTCACACGCATCGAGGAGGCTTCGACGCATTATGAATTGCTGGGACTGAGCGCCACGGCCACCTACGAGCAGATTCTTCAAGCTTATCAACAGGCGTTGAAAATTCTTTATCCAACGTATCAATTGCGTATCGCTACCGCAGAAAAATTAGGGGAACGCATGGACGCCGCCTTCAACAAATTATCGTGGGCATTCTCCATTTTGGCCAATTTCAAAAAGCGTGGTGATTATCACACCTTCGTACTAGCCAAAGCGAAACCGTCCGCCGATGCGCCGACCGCCACACGCCGGAAAAATACGCACTCAACTTTGCAGGCCATCACCGAAGGTCGCCAGAGCGCCGAAATCTCTTCGCCTGCCGCGCTGCTGCCTCTGAATGAGACGCCGACCAACCGTCCGCGTCCGCGTTCCAAGGAGATGCCGTTGTACCAGCAAAATGACGGCCTCGGTCAGCACACCGTTTATCAAGAATTTGCCACTGCCAGCAAAGATGATAATCGTCGCCGCAGTCAGCGCTTTCGTCTCAGCTTGCCGGTCCGCATAGCGGGTTTTGATCGGGTCGGCAATAAATGGAACGAGATGACGCAGAGCATAGATGTCAGCCGCACCGGAGTAACCTTGAAACTCAAACGGCGGGTGCGACAAAACACCGTGATTTATTTGTCTTTACCATTGCCGACGAAATTGCGAACTCACGGCTTCACCGACGCTGGCTTCAACACCTACGCGCTGGTGCGGCGCGTCGAGCCGCCCAAAAACGGCGAGCGATTGGTGGCGCTGGAATTCATCGGCGAGCATCCGCCTTCCGGTTTTCTGCAAAAGCCTTGGGCGACGTTTCGACCGGGCAAATGGGCTGGGCAGGAACGTCGTCGCAACATTCGCGAAAACCGCGTCGAAAAAATTCGCCTCGAATACTTCAACGATGCTTTGGTGTCATTGGGCAGCGAAGAGACCTTCACCGAAAATGTCAGCCCTTCGGGGATGCGTTTGTTTGTCAAAGCCGCGCCCTTTGAATTCGACATCGTGCGGGTGAAATGTTCCGGGCGCAATTTCGAAAGTCTGGCCGTAGTTCGTAATCGCTACATCGCTAGAGACGGCACCGAACGGCTCTGCCTGCATTTTATCAACAGCAGCTTTCAACCGCTGTAACCACTCTGCAAAAATTCCTGCCCTGTAGTCCTTCAGCGTGCCAGCAGCTTGAAGATTCAGCGTACCAGCAGTTTGAAGTTCAGCGCACCAGTTTCAGCTTGCTGCTTTCCAAGGCGGCAAGCTGAAACTGGTGCGCTGAACCTATTCAACATTCTTCAAGCGCGGCGAGGCCATAGGCTTGGTGCGTTGCCGTATGCCTTCGGTCTCGGTTGGTGCGGGGATGCGTTCGGTCTCGGTGGAAGAATGAATAGGCTCAGTGTCCGATGGCACCGCGATGCGTTCGGTTTCCTGCGGCACCTCTATGCGCTCGGTCTCGATTGGAGAATGAAACGGCGCGGTATTGGTGGGCAGCGACATCAACTCGGTCGCGTGCTCCGCTTCCGTCGGGCGGGTCTGGCGCATCTCGATTTTCGCCGTGCCTTCGCCGTTCTTCGGCGCATCTTTGGCTAGCGGAGCCTGACGCAAAGCGCTGCCCAACTCTTCGGTGATGGATTCATTGCGCCGTGCGGTGTTGGCTTCGGCCACGACCGCCTGTTGCTGCGCTTTGCCGTTGCCTTTCTGGCGCACCGATAATGAATAAGCGGCGTTGGCCGAATCCAAATCGCCCATCGAATACAACACCCGCCCCAAATCCTGATGCGCTTCCGGGTAATAGCCGCCGCGCTGTTCGATAGCCTTGCGATAAGCTTCGACCGCGGCTTTCTGATTTCGCATACGCACATACGCCATGCCCATGTGATAGTGCGCTTCGGGATAGACGCCGCCTGATTGTTTGATCGCCATCAAATACGCATCCAAGGCCGAATCGGGGTCGCCCTGTCGAGCATAGAGCAAGCCCATTTGAAAATAGGCTTCGGGGAAAATGCTGTTCTGTTGTTCGATAGCCTTCTGCAATTCGCTCATGGCTTCGGTGTACAAACCGGAACGAATCAAAGCTCTGCCCAATTCATAATGGGCGCGTGGGAAAATATCCAGACGTTGCTCGATGGCTTTGCGAAATTCGCTGATCGCCTGTTCGCTGCGTCCCATGTCATAGAGCGCGCAACCCAAATCAAGATGCGCTTCGGGAAAGATACTGATGGTGAGGCGTGGATTGGCTGCCGCAGGATTGGCCGCAGCCTCCGGCAACAAACTCGCTTCACCTTCCAGATTCACCGTGCCTGTAGTGGTCGGCAAACCGTAAGCCTCGGCGTTGCCTTCGCGCTGCGCGATGGCTACTTCAAATTCTTCTCGCGCCTCTTCTAAAGCGCCGCTTTCATACAACACGCGACCGAGATTGCGATGCGCTTCGGCGTCGTGGCCGTTTCGCAAATCAAGCGCCAGCCGAAACTCCGTGATCGCCTCTTCAAGCTGACCGCGCCCGTACATAATCAAGCCCAAATCATGATGCGCGTCCGCCGCCGTGTCGCCTTGCGAAATCGCCTGCTTGATGGATTCGGTGGCGTGGTCAAGGCGTCCCAAGCGAGCCAGCGCATTGCCCAGATTGCGATAAGCATCGGGGAAGTTGCCGCCCTGTTGCTCAATCGCCGTTTGATACGCCTGCACCGAAGCTTCGATTTCGCCACGCGCATACAACGCATTGCCTAGATTGTAATGCGCCTCGGCATAGCGTCCGCGTCGCTGTTCGATGGCTTTGCGATAGGCCGTGACCGCTTCATCTACCGCGCCTAAATCGTAAAGCGCAATGCCGAGATTGTGCCAAGCCGACGGAAAGCTCTCCGCTTCGACCGCCGTGGCGCGGCGCAAACTGGCAACCGCGTCTTCGAGATGGCCGCCTTCATAAAGCGCCAAACCCAAATCGTGATGCGCCAAGGTGAAGTCCGCTTGTTGTTCGATAGCGGCGCGAAACGACGCAATCGCATCGTTGAGGTCACCCAAGTCATACAGCACGCGGCCTAAATCTCTATGCGCTTCGGCCATCTTCGGATTGATGTTGATAGCGGCGCGCAGACTGCTGGCGGCTTTATCCAGGTCGCCCATTTCATACAAAGCGCGACCGCGCATATAGTGCGCTTCGGGAAACGCGCCGCTGTTTTTAGCGATGATGGTTTCGCAGGTTTCTATGGCATTCAGCACATTGCCGTTGTCATAGTAAGCGCGAGCTAAATCGAGTTGCGCCTGCGGGAAATCGGGTTGCTGCGCCAAAGCGCGTTTGAGTTGTGCGATGGCTTCGTCGAGTTGACCGGCTTGATAAAACGCCTGCCCAAGTTTGTGATGCGCCCACGGCATATCATCTTTGAGAGCGATGGCGCGTTGCAGGCTGGCGATGGATTCCACGAGGTCGCCTATGTCGAGCAGCGCTTGTCCCAGGCTGTAATGCGCCGCCGGGAAGTCCTCTTTTTCCATAATCGCAGCGCGATAGGAAGTGATGGCGTTGGCGTTATCATCGGTGCGCGCATAAGCCAGACCGAGGCTGTAGTGCGCTTCCGGGTACGGCCCCTGTCGGGTTTCAATCGCCGACTTGTAAGATTCGATGGCATTGGCCGCATCGCCTTTCGCGTTATAGGCCGCGCCCAACCAGAAGTAGGCTTCGGAAAACCCTTGCGATTGTTCGATGGCTTTTTTATACACGCCTATGGCTTCATCAAGCTGCCCTTTGCTGTAATAAGCCAAGCCCAAATCGTAATAAGCTTCCGAGAAATTGCCGCCGCGTTGGTCTATAGCGGTTCGCAGCGCTTGAATCGCGCCGTCCATATTATTGACGCGATACAGAGCGCGTCCGAGGTTGCGATAAGCGCGCGGGAAGTTCGGTTGTTGATTGATGGCTTCGCGGAATTCGCCAATCGCTTCATCGTATTGATGCAGATCAAACAAGGTGATGCCGAGGTTGTGTCGCGCTTTGGCGAATTCGCCGCCGCGTTGGGTGATGGCAGCGCGATATGCGCCTACGGCTTCGTTAAGATTGCCGCTGCGATACAAGACCACGCCGAGGTCGTGATAAGCTTCGGGGAAATTTTCATTCTGCGCGATGGCGGTGCGAAAGGCTTTGATGGCCGATTCGTTTTTCTGTTCCAGCGCGTATATGCGACCGAGTTCATAATGCGAGTCGGGATAATTGCCGCCGCGCAGGGTGATGGCTTTATTGAATTCGCCAATCGCCTCTTCGACTTCGCCTAGGTTGTAGAGCGCCATGCCCAAATCGTAATGCGCGCGGGGAAAGCGCGGGTTGAGTTTGACGGCTTCGCGGAAGGCTTCGACCGCCTCTTTCAATTCGCCTTTGCGTGCCAGCGCCACGCCCAGCCCGTGATAAGCCCAAGGAAAATCATTGCGATGTTCGATAGCTTTGCGATACGCCTCTATGGATTCGCTGAGGTGGCCTTGCCGCGCCAACGCTCGCCCCAAACCATGTTGGGCTTCCGGATAGTTGGTCTGTTCGCTCATGGCGGCGCGGAATTCGCTTATCGCTTCGTCGGTGCGCCCCAAGCCGTAAAGCGCTCGGCCTAATTCAAAATGGGCTTGTGGGAATCGCTGATTGCGATTTTCGATGCTCGCTTTGAAGGCTTCGACGGCGGCAGGCAAATCGCCTTTTTCAATCAACACCCGCCCCAGTTCAAATTGGGTGTCGGGATAATTGCCGTGGCGTTGTTCGATGGCTTTGCGAAACGCTTCGGCGGATTGTTCGAGGTCGCCGCTGCGCGCCAGGGCGAGTCCTAGGTTATGCCAGGCTTTGGGAAATTCGCCGCCGCGTTGTTCGATGGCCTGCTTGAAGGCCAACACCGCTTCCGGGCAGGCATCGCGGCGCAACAGCGAGATGCCCAAATTGTGATACGCCCACGGGTGATTGCCGCCGCGTTGTTCGATGGCCTGACGATAAGCGTTGACGGCTTCGGCGTGTTCGCCCAGGCGCGCCAGCGTCAGACCGAGATTGTAAAAGGCATCGGGATTTTCGGGCTGCTGTTCGATGGCTTTGCGAAACGATTCAATCGCCCCGTTGACCTCGCCTGCATCAAGCAAAGCGTGCGCCAGATGATAGTAGGCGCGAGGAAAATTGCCGCCGCGCATCTCTATGCTCAAGCGATAGCTGTTAATCGCTTCGTCGAGCCAGCCTTTATTATAAAAGCTCAAGCCTTTATCGAAATATTGCTGCGCCGTATGGAGCGCGCCGCTGGTGGATTTCGGTGAGCCTGTCATCGTCTGGACTCCTTGAATAATGTTTCAGCCAAGTGATTGGTGACGCGGAAACGAGTACGCGAAATCTCGTGAGGGGAGACTCCGGTTGTGCCGCAACAAAGATGCTTGATAAGCGCGTTGATGTCAATCGTTGAAGCATAGTTTTACTTGAAAATCGGCAAGGCTTTATCATCAAGACGTAGTGCTTGCAAAGCAAACCCAAGTTTCGATCAAGCAGGCAACAAAAAAAGTGAGCAGCGGAGTGCTTGTTGCTTCTTTCTCCATATCAGGAATTCAATAGCGCAACCACACAAGGACAGCGAGTCATTTTATCGTTAATTCGCTTGAAGGACGGCTTCATCGATATCAATAGCCAGACCGCCGAATCCATGAAATTCTCCACTCAGGCAAGCATAAGGGGGCGCAGGTGGACACAAGGGGCTGCCTTGGGCGTTGATAAAAACCCGTCCAGGCTTGATCGCTTGATAGAAACCCTGTGAATTTGAAATCGGCAAATTGTCCGTCGAATGAGAAAGGATAGTCGGGTCTGCGCCTGTAACCTCCACGTACCATCGAAAAGCCGCAGACTCGTCAGGTAAAAAGAGTAAAAACCGCTCGCCTACTTTTACCTTGATGACGCTATTTTGATACGAGGTGGTCACCACGAAGCCGCTGTAAAAGGTGAATTCATTTGACTCTTCTCCGTCAGGGTTTTGCACTTGCAATTTGATGGCCTGATCGGGAGCGACCTTCTTTTTTGCCTTCTTAGCCACCAAAAGAATTTTAGAAGAGTACGCAGCATTCGAGGTTTTAAGTTTTTGACCATCTATAAACACGGTCGCGCCAGCGGCGAAGTTGTCACCTTGTACGTACAAATTCTTGCCAACCCATTCGGCATAAATAATCCTCGGTGCATGGTCTGAAGCTTGGGCAGAAACAGTGCTGACAAGCGTAGAATTCGCGCCAGTAGCAAGCTGAAATTGCGATCCATTCACTATCAACAGACTACAAATCACAAAGCTGAAAAGCCATTTCATACGTTCACCTCCTTTATGATTCTACGGAAACAGAATTGCCTTCAGGTCAATTAGTGAGCCTTATGTAGGTGTCTCGATTGTACGCTCTCAACTTTATAAAGTCACAATTTTTATATCAACGGGGTGAACTTCAAGCCGAAGCGTATTCGACCAGCAGTTCTAAAAACTTGCTCGTCGCGGTGCTGAAGACCTTGCCTTTGCGATGAATGATGCCGATAGGCCGCATAAACGTCTGGGTGAAATTCACGGCTCGCAGGCTGCCGGATTTGATTTCGTGTTCTACCGTAGCACGCGGCATGATGGTGATGCCCTGTCCGGCTTCAACATAACTTTTCATGGTTTCAATGTTGTCAAACTCCATCACATAGTCGGGAATGATTTTGTGATCGCGGAGAATTTTATCCACCGCTTTGCGCGTCGGTATATCGCGCTCGAAGCCAATCAGACGCTCGTCTTTCAACTCGCCGATGTCCACGCTTTTCAATTGCGCCAGACGATGTTCGGGAAAACAGATCAAGGCCAGACGGTCGCTGCGAAACGGTATGACTTCCAGTTGTGGACTCGGCAACGGATAGGCGACGATGCCAAAATCATTGGTGCCGTTAATCACATCGTCATAGACTTTGTTGGCGCGGCTGTATTCGATATGAATGTTGGCTTGCGGATAGGCTTTAATAAATTTTTTGACGATGTGCGAAAATTCGTGCAGGCCGACGGAATAGATAGTGGCAATCCGCACCTGGCCGCTAACGATGTTGCTGAGGTTTTTCAATTCTTCACCGAGGGCGTTGTAGCGTTCGAGTATATCGCGGCAGCCCTGATAAAAAATTACTCCGGCAGCCGTCGGCGACAACCCTTTGCGGTGACGTTCGACAAGCTGACGTTCAAAGAGTTCTTCAAAGGCTCGCACCTGTTGGCTGACGGCGGATTGCGAGATAAAATTTTTCTCCGCCGCTTTCGAGAAACTGCGCGTATCAATCAAATCGCAAAACACCTTCAGAGACTCTATATGCATACACCCACCTTGAAGCATCAACTCTTGCGCTCATCATAGCGAAAGCAAAAGGCAAAAGGCAAAAGACAAAAGGCAAAAGACAAAAGGCAAAAGCATGGCACACGACGCTTGCACCGGTCGTGCCTGAGGGCTTCGGAACAGGTATCGGCTCAGGGAGCGGCACGACTCCGCGCCTTTGCCCGACGAGGTTGAAGAGATTAGCCCGTGCTATAGGCTGACGTTGCGCTCCCGCAGCAAGCGCAAATCCAACGCTCGATAGCCGCCGTATTAGCCAGCGCAGTTCACCGCATTCACTAAGGATTATGGATAAAATAAAGTGCAACCTTGCACGGGCGACCACCGCAGGGTCGCTCGTACAGGGCATTGGAAAATCACTCAAGTCTTGCACTTGATTTCATCCACAATCCTAAAAGCTTCATCAAGCAAGGCGCTCAGGCAATAGCGGCGAGCCTCCTTGCGCGGCTTGCTGCAACTGCAAACCAAGCGCTCGACCTGGAAAAACGCCAGAGCCTGCAAGTAGGCAAAAGCTCACAGGCCAAGCCCTTCGCCGCAGGAGTTTTTTTCAGGATGCTTTATAGCAAATCGCAGAGGTGTGCGATGGGTTGAGAGGCGGTCACAGATTGCCTCTCAACCAGGTGTCATAGTCGCGGGCAAATGCAATTCACTATAAGAATTGTTGCCCTTGATTTCAGCCACAATCCTAAACGGATTTTTCGCCAGACGAGGAGAACATTATGGACGATGCACCCTTCGATTATCGTGGCGGCGACATTCAACTCAGCGCCGCAAAACCGCGAGGCTTGCCGTTTTTGCAACCGTTGTACGAGCCGCCACCTTATCAATACACCGATGATGTGGTGTTGATGCTGGTCTATGAAGCCGAAGAGTCGGCGCTTCGTGAGGTGTTGCCGCAAGAGCTTGAGCCGCTTCCGGAAAACACCGTGGTGATGTGCTTTTTTCTTTGCCCACAGGTCACCGGCATGGGCGCGCACAATTTCACCATGCCGTGTATTCCGGTGCGCTACGGCGATTTTATTGGGCAATTCGTGCCATATCTGTACACCAGCACCGATGCCAGTTTAGCCTGCTACAGAGAGAGTCAAGGGTGGCCTGCGGTGTTCGGCCAAACCGAAATTACCGTAGCGCAAGGCCAAGTGCGCGCTCGCCTGACGCGGCACGGACGCGAAATCATGCACGCTACGGCGACGGTTGGCGGCGCAGCCATCACCGCGTTGGATTTTTTGCCGATCATTCTTTACAAAGAAATTCCCGGCCTCGACGGCCAGACTTGCGACGCGGCCTATTTTCTTACCTCAACTTCGCGGCTGACCAATCTCAACTTCAAAGCCGGTGATGGCGAGTTGATTTTTTCCGACCCTGGCGATGATCCCATAGCGCGACTCAAACCGCGAAAAATTCTCAGCGCTCTGTACGGCACTCTCGATGATTTATATCCCGAAAGCATTCGCGTGTTGAAGCATCTGAAATGAGTCTTGTGCCGCCCGCAGACCGGCCTTGCCAGAGCTTTTGCCAGCCTTCGCTGTGGCGTCCGAGTGATGCAAGGATGGACGCAGGCATTGGCAAGTTGTTATAAATGAATTTGCAGATGAATCAAAGCCAACAGGGAGAGAAATCGCGTTGTTGAAATCGCACAAATGGTTATGGCTGTGGAGCGCGGCACTTTTGGGAGCCGCGCTTATTTTGAAGTTTATGCACTTGAGCAAACCCGTCGTTCAGCTTGTTGGCTTGGCGGAAATATTGTTTGCCATCCTCACCGGAATTCTCTTTGGCATCAAATCCGACAACAAAGAATTATAGTTTCAATGGTGCGACAATCCACTTCGTTGTCCCATTGGCTACGCCTTGATTCCATCATCTGCACGAGAAATCATTAGGATTGTGGATGAAATAAGTAACGACCCAGCCAGTGCTTGCGGCTGTGCCGCTTTGAGGTGCGGACTGGTGTAGCTTTTCCGTAAGCTATGCTCGCAACTCTCGCGGCTATGCCGCCCGTGGGCTTCTGCCTACAAGTTTTTCTGAGGCACAGCCTCCTGAGCGGCGCAGCCGCAAAAAAGGAAAACCAGCCTCGCGGAGAGTCACAGACTCTCTGCACATCAAAGCAGCATAGCCGCACCGCGTTCAACGCTCACAACCAATCTGGGTAGTTAGAGCGTGGTGCAGAAATCCAGAAACCGCCCATATCTTTTTGCAGATTATTTCATCCACAATTCAAATCGGGCGCACGGGCATACTTGCTCCCGGTTTGAACTTCATGCCAAAGATTTTCTGCGCTCAACTTTCCGGCAAGTAGTCTATGTCTTCCTGATTTTCAAAATAGGCTTGATAAAGTTCGCGTGCATAATCGAGTTGCTCTTTATCCACTAGCACGCGCAATTCACCGCCAAAGGCCAGATGCGGTAACAGCGAAATCGCATTGCCGCCTTTGATTAAAGTATGTATGCCGTTCTGCTCCAAGGTCTCTTTGATGAGCATGGCAACCGGATAAAGTTTCGGGCGGCACAACTCGACAAACTCGCTCGGTCGGCTGTCGTTTTCCGTGATCGTCATTTGCCTCACCTCCGCCAGCGTTTCCGGCACCAGATCGCAACCGCAGCTTGGACAGGCCAGCAAGCGCTTATAAAATTCTTCAGCACAAATTGGACAAAGCATCAGCATGAAGATTATCTGGGGCGTGAAGAACCGTATTCGACAAGGCTGCCAAGATCGCCCTTGAGGCTTCGCGCCTTGCCTAAAAGTTCGCCAACCGCTTGGCGCTGCGAGTCATTCAGTTGACCGTAAATTCCCTTCTCCAACATCTCCGCCATGCCTATGGTGGTGTGAATGGTCGCCGCCATTTCGCTGCCACAATTGACAATGAATTCGCTCTTGAGTTGATAAGCGGTCAGCAACTGCTGCAACTGACTTTGCACCTTGGCGAGTTCCTGTTTGAGGCGCTCTCGTTCCTGTAGCATAGCAGCATCGCCGGACTTGGCGGCATTATCGCGCAGGCTGGCCTCCAACGAATTGAGTTTTTCGATTCTCGCACGCGCCTGCAATTCGGCGGCGCGCATTTCGGTCAAACGGCGTTCGAGTTCGGCCTGTTGTTCTTTGAGCGCATCAAACCTCGGCGCATATCTGCCATCTTCATTGGATAATTGCCCACGGTCGGAAATCACCACCAGAAAACCATTGGCTTCGCCCATACTGCCTTTCAATGGCGCTACGGCAACATAGACCGGTTGACTATCATCGTTATCGAGAATCAAAGCCTCGGTCAGAGTTTGCCCAACGGTGGGATTGGCTTTCAAACGCGATTCCAATTTGGTCACCGTTTTGGCGGCAATGACGCGACTCCAGAACATCGGGTCAGCCATCGCCAGACGATCAATCCAGTTCGCCATTTTCCCCAAATCTTCCTGCTTGAGCGACAGCCAGTGGCGCGCCATGTTGTTGACAAAAGTTAAATGGCCTTCTTTGTCCAATCCCAAAACCGCTTCCGGCAAAGCGTTGATAATGGTCTGCGCCCGGTTCATCGAATCGGCGGCAACTTTCGCCGCATCACGCGCCGCTTCTGCCGACTGTAGCGCTTCGTTCAATGCCGTCACATTGGCCAGCGATAAAGAGAGTTGCCGCCCGACGCGATCCGCGAATTCGATTTCCGATGGCTGCCAGACGCGCACGCGGTCGCATTGATGCAGATAAATCAAAGCGCGTATCTGGCCTTCGATCTTTACCGGTATCGCCAACTCCGACAGGATATGTAAAGCCTTCGCCAACTCACGATCAATCAGCGAATGCGCTTCCGAATCACGAATGGCAACCGGCTCGCCATCCGTAGAAGTTTGCAGCATCTCCTGCAAAGCAGTGCCCTTGAAAGTGGCTCCCAGAGCCGATTTGATGTTCTGGCGCTTAAATTCGTGGCGCATTGAAACGGCCCCTGTGTGGGCGTCGAAGTCCACCACGGTGGCGCGGGAAACGCCCAGCGCATGGCCGAGGACTTCGACCACCGCCGCCTTTAAATCTTCCGGCGTTCGCAATCGCTGCAAGGCTTCGGCCAAACCCAGATAGGCATTTTCGACGCGCAGTTTGTTGCCGCGCAACTTGCTGTTTTGCATCACCGAAGCAAGCGCCGAAGCCGCCGACAACAACGTGGCGGCATCGGCGTCGCTCCACCATTTCGACTTGACCGTATGAACTTCCAAAGCCCCTATGGCAACTCCATTGGAAAGGATCGGCACGCCCAGGTACGAGCCAACACCGCTTTCGCGGGCTTCGCGTGGAAAGATGCAACGCGGGTCTGCAGGCGCATCTTCCAGCGCCAAAGGGTTGCCGCTTTCGACTATGCTGCCCGCCAACCCTTGACCTAAAGGCAACGGCAAAAATTCCGTCGAGCGCAAGCCGTAAGAAGCATCTAGGCGCAGCATTTGCGAAGCGCCATCCAAAAGCCACATCGCTGAACTATCGCTGCCCAGCAAAGCCGTCACCTCGCGCAGTATGGCAGGCAGCGGCGCTTCCTCTTCCAGCGCCGCCAGCACGGCCTGATAAAATTGCTCCGAACGCGACACCTTTTGTTCAACATCAACGTGGTCGGTTTGCTGGCTGGCCAGTTCCAACGCCACCGCCAGACGGTTGCACAGGTGCGCTATGGACGGTTGAAAATTGGCCAGCGCTTCGGCGGGATTGGTGTTCATCACGTTGGCGATAATCATGCCGCTCCACCCGAAAGCGCCACGCCACGGCAGCGCCGTCACACTTTGGCCGGGAACGGCAGGAGGCTGCGTCAACAAAGCGTTGGTGTTGATTAATTGCGGACGCGAAAAGCCCAAGGCAGCGTTGGCCGGAATCGTCGGCGGCAGCGTTGCCGTGATGGCTAAATCATTGGTCACATACGCGCCCGCTTGCTCTTTCGGCAAGACGTTGACAAACTCCTGATCGCTTTCGTGTCCGGCGTAAATTTTGAACACCGGCATGGCAAGATAATCCTTAAAGACGGTGGCAAGTTGGGCGGCGCAGGCTTCCGGCGCGGCCTGATAGGGAACCTGTTCGACCGCCCCGGCAAACTGCGTCTCTCTTTCCATAGCGGCCAATTGAGAGCGCACTTTCTCTTCCTCTCTGCCGCCTCTGCGGAAGCGCACCAACAGAAAGCCGACAAGCAAAATCAGCAGCACCGCCGCGCCAATCAGTATCCCAAGCGCCAGCGGACTGGAAAATAATTTGTTCAACAAATCACTCATACCATGCTCGTAACGATTAATTTTAAGGAGAAGGAATAGCCCGGCTGGCGGCAAAAAGCGTTGCCGCTACAATCAGTATTTTCGGCGTTTGAGCAAGCGAAAAATTATTCCATGAGCGCCTGTACCTGATCGCGTTTTGTAATCGTAACCTTGTTGATCACCACCGGGTCAACGGGAAACTCAGAGTTTTTCACCATAGGAGCGCGGGCGATGGAATCCACCACATTCATACCGGCAATCACTCTGGCAAAGATCGAATACTTGCCATCCCACTCATGCCAATCCGTCGTGCAGATAAAAAATTGACTGGTGGCGGAATTAATATCATCGCCTCTTCTGGCCATTGAAACCATACCGCGAAAGTGCTGTAAAGTTTTGACGAATTCTGCCGGCACGGTCTTTTGATTGGCCTGCCCTTTGCCCCAGGTGGACAAGTCGCCGGAGATGGTATTTGGGTCGCCGCCTTGAATCGCTATGTACTGTCCTTTGTCTCTGACCAGGCGATGAAACTTCGTGCCTTCATAAAAATTTTCACGCGCCAGTTGTTTGAAATTAGCGACGTTACGCGGCGCTTCTTTGGGAAAAAATTCCACCACGATCTTCCCATAGCTCGTATCAATCACCGCGACTTCATCTGCACTTCCGGGGTCAACTCCACAGGCCGAGGAGCCAAGTAAAAAAAGGCCAAGTACCAACGCGACAACAAAAATTTTCAGCGTACTCAAATGATCTTCCTTTGACAAAAAATTGGGGGTAGCGGTTCAGTGAGGTGAGCAAGGCAAGGGAGTCGTCGCCCCGCTGGCAAGCGCAATTTTTTAACCGCGCCATCTTCTGCCTGCCAGCGGGGCGACGACACCTCTAGCCTCATTGATCCACCCCTGCGTTTCGTCGTCCCGCCGGCAAGCGCAATTTTTTAACCGCGACCGTTGCCGCTTGCCGGCGGGACGACGAAATTTTTACTCTTATGAATCAAGCATCTCTTTCAAAACTTGATTGACGATTTGTGGGTTGGCTTTGCCGCCGCTGGCTTTCAACGTCTGGCCGACAAAAAAGCCGAAGAGCGTCGTCTTGCCGCCGCGATAGGCTTCGACCTGTTTGGCGTTACCGGCCACCACTTGTTCAACCATAGCGCGTATCTGTTCGACATCGGAAATCTGTGCGCCGCCCAAGGCTTCCACGACCTCTTTAGCCGCTTTGCCGGATTGATACATTTCAATCAATACATCTTTGCCCATCTTGCCACTGATGGTTTGATTGTCAATCATCTCGATCATCGCCGCCAAGGCTTCCGCCGTGACCGGACTGTCGTTGATGGACTTGCCGGAGTGATTCAACTCGCGCACCAACTCGTTGAGCATCCAATTGGCCGCCGCCTTCGCATTGCCACTCGCTTTGACCACGGCTTCAAAATAATCGGCCAGGCCTTTGCTGTCGGTTAATTGCGCGGCGTCGTCAAACGATAAGCCGTACTCTGCCACAAAGCGGCGACGCCGTGCTTCCGGCAATTCCGGCATGACTTCGCGTTGTGCCTGTATAAAAGCTTCGCTGATGAGGAGCGGCGGTAAATCCGGTTCCGGGAAATAGCGATAATCGTGGGCGTCTTCTTTCGAGCGCATCAACACGGTTTTGGCTTCGCGTTCGTTCCACAAGCGCGTCTCTTGAGTAATTCGGCCACCGGCTTCGAGGACTTCGATTTGCCGGTCTATTTCGTATTCGATGGCTTTTTGCAGAAAGCGGAAGGAGTTCAAATTCTTCAACTCGGTGCGCGTGCCGAATTTTTCCGCGCCCTTCAAACGCACAGAGACGTTGGCATCGCAACGGAAATTCCCTTCTTCCAAATTGCCATCGCACACCTCAACGTAGAGCAAGGTGCGACGCAAAAACTGCACATAATCGTAAGCCTCCCACGACGAGCGAAAATCCGGCTCCGAGACAATTTCCGCCAGCGGCGTGCCGCTGCGATTCAAATCCACATAGGATTTCGTCGCCGATTCCGCCATTCCTTCGTGCAGCGATTTCCCCGCGTCTTCTTCCAGATGCAGGCGGGTGATGCCAAAGCGTTTCATACGCCATTCGATGGCCTGCCCGGTGGCGTTGCGCTCCGAGGTGGGAATCTCGACCCAGCCGTGTTCGGAAAACGGGCGGTCGTATTGCGAGATTTGATAGCCTTTGGGCAAGTCCGGATAAAAATAATTTTTGCGCGAGAAGATGGATTCGTGATTGATGTGCAAATGCAACGCCAGCGCGGCGCGTGTAGCTTTTCGCAAGACCTCGCGATTCAACACCGGCAAAGCCCCCGGCAAGCCCAGACAGACCGGGCAAGTGTTGCCGTTGGGAGTGTCGCCGAAGCGCGTCGAACAACCGCAAAAAATTTTCGATTCGGTCTTGAGTTGCGCGTGAATTTCAAGGCCAATAACAGGTTCGTATTTCTCTCTCATAATCTTTTTCAGGTAAGGCAGAAGTATAGCATCAAGGCCTCCCTTCTCAACAAGTCGGCGCTGAAAGTGCGCCGCTCACTGGCAATGCTGGGCTTTTCGGTGGGGCCTTGAGCCAGCACTTTCTCCTTGCTTGACAGTGCTACCGTTGAGCCTTACCATTCAGTTTCATAAACGCGGCGCACCCCTACCGCAAGCGCCACCTCAGCTTATCTTGGAGGTTTAAGTTGCAAACCAAAACGCAAATCACGCAGCCCGATATACGCGCTATCGCCAGACTGATTCAACCCGCTGGCAATCTGGTGCAAGGACAAAACGAAGTCGCGCTCCATCCCTTGCTTGAGGAAGACGCCCGACAAGTTATCCATGAAGGCTTGAATCATTACAGCTTTTTCGAGGGCGTGGACGAATTGCGCCGCGCCGTTGCCGAAAAAATAAACCGCTACAACGGCATCGCCATAGACCCCGAGGCCAAGCCCCTGGAATTAATCATCACGCCGGGCGGAACCGGCGGCCTCGTCACCATCGCCCACACCTATTTGCGCGGCGCGGCGGCGATGCTCTTCGAGCCGTATTATCCGTATCATAAAAAGACTCTGCAAACCTGCGATGCCCGCATAGACGTGGTGAAATTGCGCGGCGATCAACTGGAACTCGACGTTGAGGAATTGCGCCGCCTCTGTCGCGCCGGCACTGAGCGCGCCGCCTATCCGCTGAAAGCCCTGATCATTTGTTCGCCTGCCAATCCCACCGGCAGGGTTTATACCAGAGCCGAACTGCAAGCCCTTCTCGCCATCGCCGAAGAGTTCAATTTATTGCTCATCGCCGATGAAGTCTATGAGCATTTCACGCTGACGCCGCAAGACCATATCTCTATCGCCTCGCTGCCCGGCGCTTTGTCGCGCACTCTCACGGTCAACTCGTTTTCAAAATCCTGGGCCGTGTCGGGCTGGCGCATCGGCTATGTTTACGGGGCTGGCGAATTGGTGGGAAAGTTGACGGCATTGGGCAATATTTATTACGTCTGCACGCCTACGCCTTTGCAACAGGCGCTCGCCAGAGTGCTGCTTGCCGACCCCGATTATTACGTCAAACTGCGCGACGATTTCAGGCGCAAGCGCGAGGTCTTAGGCAACGCTTTGCAGGCCACGGGCTTCAGCGTTTATCCTTCGCGTTCGAGCTTTTACCTGTGGGCGCGCATACCGGAACGCTTCAACGATGCGACGGAGTTGAACAATTTGTTGATTCAAAAGAGCGGCGTCGCAGGGGTTCCCGGCAGCGCCTTTATGGAAGCCCCCGAACAGGATGTGTATATGCGTTGGTGTTTTGCACGCGAGGACGAAATGCTGGCCGAAGCCGCCGCCAAGATTCAACGGGCGCTCGCCTAATGGCAATTTCCGTTGACTTGTTTCAAGCAATTCAAAGGTATATTGTATTTATCCTGAACGATGATTCATACAACATAGTCGAGGTGAACTAATGAGAATTCGCACCAGTGATACCAATGAAATCAGTGAAATTTGCCGCGAAGAATTTGAAGCAGCCAATCGCCGCATCGGCGAGCGGTTAAAACAATTTGAACAGCGTCCGGCGTCTTCCACGGATGAAAAACTGGAAGGGGTGCGCCGCTTTTACGAAGACTTGGCCGATAAAAATTGGACGAAGGCCGATGAAGAAGTGTTGAAAGGTCTGGAAGGCATGAGCGAAAGCGACATCAAAGCCAAAATGCGCGAAGGCTTTCGCAAAGCTCAACTGTATCCGGTTCCCAATTTCGCTTACATTATCAATGCGCTGAAATCCGATGCGCGCCTGGAGGTCGCGCATTCGCAGGCCAATACCGAAGCGGTGTCGGCAGCCGAGCGCGAACGTCTGGCCAACGTCCTGCAAAGAGAGTTGACCGAAGCAGCGCGTGATATTGCCGCGAGTCTGCGCCTGAGCGAAACCAATATGGAAATCATCCGCGAACAATTGGAAATCACCCAGGGCAACATCATCGGGCGGCTTACGCCGCTGGCCTAAATAGCGAGGGTTGGCAGGGCAAGTATTCCCAACGGTTTTTCAAATTTCAATCAAGGAGATGAGCAAATGGCAGAAGGCAACGACTACAGTTCAATCGGCGCACTCAATGCAGCCGCGTCCACAGAAGCGACTTCGCTTTTAGGGTATATTCTTCTCACTATGGTGGTGGCGCTGGTGTGCTACTACCTGGTCGGCACGGTCAGCAATCTGTAAGCAGTCTTTCTTTTTTTGAGAACTCGCAAAGGCACAAAACGCCGCGTCGAATTCCGACTCCGCGCATTTGTGCCTTTGTTTTCCGCTTTGCGAATCCTGTGAAAAAACCAGCTCAAGAGAACCCCTTGAACCCACCGGAGCAATTCAATTACTTCAACTATTTCACCGAAATTGAAGAAGAGTTTGTGCGCCGACGCGGCAAACCGCTCTTCATTTCGCCTATGGATTGGGCCTTGATCGAGAGTTGGAAAAACGCCGGTATCCCGCTGCACCTCGTCTTGCGCGCCATTAACGAAGCCTTCGACGCTTACGAGGCGCGGGAGCGCAAATTTCGCAAAGTCAATTCGATGTTTTATTGCGAGCAGACCGTGGAAACGATGTTCGCCGAATATCGCTTGTCACAGGTAGGCGCATCCACGCCTACGCCAACTTCGACGGCCTCAACTCCTGCACCAGAAGAGCAGAGTCGCGCCGCCGCTTCGCAAGCGGTCTTTCCGAAAGCGGCGCTGCGGGAATTTCTCGACCGCTCTTTTCAGGAATTGGCTTACGCCGAAAACGCTGCCAGAGAGCAACAGAAAACCGCATTGGTCGAGACCTTGAAACGGGCGCGCAAACGACTGCGCGGCCTTGCTGAAGAGATTGATCAGGCCGACCCGGTAAACGAACAGGCGTTGGAGCATGACCTGGATGGCATAGACCGCCTGATTTTGAAAACCATCAAAGATTCTCTGGCTGACAAACAGCGACAGGCCATAGAAGAAGAAGCCGACGCGCATTTGAAATCTTATAAACGAAAAATGGATAAAAAGATTTTCGAGCAGACCTTGCAGAATTTTATTTCCCGACGCCTGCGCGAAACCCACAAAATCCCGCGCCTGAGCCTGTTTTACATCTAACCCCGCAAGGCGCTATGGTTCCACTATGAATGCAACTTTACTAAGTGTCGGCGACCGTATCGAAGTCACCACCGAACGCCTCGCCTATGGCGGCGAAGCGATAGCGCGTCATCAAGGGCTGGCCATATTCATTGCGTTTGCGGCACCTGCGGAAACCCTGCGCGTCCGAATCACCGAGAAAAAAAAGAATTTTGCTCGCGCCGTCATCGAAGAAATTTTGACGCCCTCGCCGGATAGAATCACGCCGCGCTGCAAATATTTCGGCGACTGCGGCGGCTGCCAATGGCAACATCTGCGCTATGAAAATCAATTGCAGGCCAAAGTCGAATTCATACGCGACGCCCTGCACCGCATCGCCAAAATTGAATGGCCGGAAGCGATCAACATCGTTTCTGCCAAGGAATACAATTATCGCCTGCGCGCCAATTTGAAGATCGCACGCAGCGCCAATCAAAACGCGGTTCAAGCCTCGAACAATGAAAAAATTTCAAGGCGCGAAAACCCCTCAATGGTTCATCTGGGATTTTTTCGCGCCCACTCGCAAACCGTTTGTGACATAGACCGCTGTGACATTCTATTGCCGGAATTGAATGACGCCTTGCAGGAGATTCGCCCCTTCGTGCAAGCGAATCGAAAATCCAGTTTTCAAAAACACGACGAGATTTTTTTAACCGCCAGCGACCCGTTGCAGACGGCTTCCGAAAATCGCGCTGCCGGTGAAAGCGTTTCGGTCTATCCGCGCTTGGCGGGGTTTAACCGTTCCGACGTTACACGCAAAGTTGGCGGCGCAGTTTATCAATTCACGCCTGCCACTTTTTTTCAGGTCAACGCGCTGTTGCTGGACGATTTTGTAGCGGCAGCCATAGGCGCAGCAAGCGGCCAACTGGCAATTGATTTGTACGCCGGAGTCGGTTTATTTACGGTGCAATTGGCGCGTCATTTTCAAAAGGTGATTGGCGTGGAAGCCAACCTTGAGGCGGTTGAATACGCCGCAAAAAATTTCGCGCTCAATAACCTTCGCAACGCCGAAATCGTCGCCGCACGCGCCGACCTGTGGTTGAGAAATTTCATCAAAACCTCGCCTCAACAAACGCCTGATTTGATCGTGCTTGATCCGCCCAGAAGCGGCGCAGCCGAAGCCCTTGCCGGCATTGCCAGACTCGCTCCCCCGCGTATTCATTATGTTTCCTGTGACCCGATGACGCTGGCTCGCGATTTGAAAACCCTGCACTCTTATGATTATAAAATCGAACACCTCGTCGCCTTCGATATGTTCCCGCAAAGCTATCACGTCGAGACCATAGTCTTTCTCAGAAAGACCTGAACAAGTGAAAAATGACGCGACGAAAGAATCCAGCAAAGCGGATATTGCTCCACCTCGCCGGGCAAATTGTGGCTGGAGAAATTCTGGTTTATGATGGCATGAGTTAAATTGCAGAGAGGGTAAAAAAACATGGAAGAACACACCGTTTCGCAAGTTGCCTTGGATGCCTTACGCCTACGGATAACTAAAATCCTGCCTCAGCAAATTCTTTCCTGCGTCGAAGAATTGACGGATGAACAACTGTGGTGGCGAGCCAATGAAACCAGCAACTCCGTAGGCAATCTGCTGATTCACCTCAGCGGTTCGCTGCGTCATTTTATCGTGAAAACGATGGGCGGCAGCGACTATGAGCGCAACCGTCCGGCAGAGTTTGCCGAACGCCGACAATTGCCCAAAGCTGAAGTGGTTTCTATGTTTGCGGCAACCATCGCCGAAGTGACGCAGGTATTGGAGGCGTTCGAGACCAAACGCTTATTAGAGCCAACCCCGGAACCGGCATACAATGCGACCATGCTCAATCTGTTGGTCAATGTTGCCGTGCATCTGGCCACGCACGCCGGACAGATTGTCTATGTCGCCAAAATGTTGCAGGAAGGCGCGGTGGATGAAGTTTGGATGCGCGCCCATCGCCAGCCTTGAGGCGGACCCACAGCGCCATAGGGATGAGTAGAGGCTTGGTGATGTTTGAGTGTGCTGATTTCCTTGATGAACCGTTTACAACAACTCTCGAAGTTTGCGCGCTGCGCGATAATGTATGGCGTTGGAGGCGGAAGGAATTTCGCCAGGGCGATACAGCCCGTCAACCCATCGAAGGTATTCGCCAACCGGGCGTTTGCCCAGGATGGTGGCCTTCAACCCTTTCTTTCCCACTTCGGCAAGCAGGTGATAAACAAAATCATCCGCGCCCCAATAGACGCCGTTTTCCCAGAGGTTGGGTTTCAATTCCACGCCATCATGTTCCAGGCACATTCCCTGTTTGATGATCTGTTCGTACTGCGAAATTTTGTCGGCCATAAACATAGTTCTACAGAAAGTTTCCCGGTGGCGCAATCACGTTATTATCTTTATCGCAGCTTGTGACCAATGTATGAGTGAGGTAATATGGAGTACCGTTTTTACTCAATCCGGTTTACAGTATCGGTGGAATGAATTCTTAAACCATTAATCAACTCATGGCGGCGTCCGGGCAAGGCTTATCAAACTGCTCTCAGGTTCCGCTTTGGAGGTTTCTAAATGAGTATTCAGCTATGATGAGAAGACCAACAAAAATAATCAGCAGACAGGTAGAGGCCATAAGAATTGTGAAAATCACCGGCAGGCTGGACCCTGGCGACGGCCCCGACCAGTTGAGCGAACTGGTGCAGAAATTCATTGAGGAGGATGAAATCAATTTCCTGCTCGATTTGCGCGCCGTGACTTACATCAGCAGCACCGGCGTTGGCAGTTTGATTAAATGCTATCGCGCCGTGTTGAAGAAGAAAGGGCAGGTCAAGCTGTTGTCGCCTTCGCAATCGGTGAAAAATATTCTCGCCATCTCCAAGCTCGACGGGGTATTTGATATTTTTTCCGAAGAAAAAGAGGCCATCGCCAGTTTCCCCAAATAAAAGAAGCCGGGTTAATTTCCCGGCTTCTTGTCCTTCGGTTTTTGATTATCATTTTTTGGCTCTTCTCGTTTATCTTTGACAGGAGGCGGACCCGGTGGATCTTTCTTTTTGTCATCCTTTTTCCTATCGTCCACTGTCGCTGCAAAGACCGCTGCATTCGGCGAAGCGAACGTCCCCGCCGCAAGCCCCAGAAAGAGCGCGATAAAAATAGATGCCAAATACTTTTTCATACTGCTTCACCAACCAAACTTCAAAATCGGTTGCCTGCAATTTTAATAAGAATCTGATGCAATGCAAGGGGTAAATTCTTATTCGTTTCATACGCAACCTTTGCCGATAGCAATCAATCAACAGTCACGCTTGGGTTGGCAATCGCCATACCACAGGCCGAAGCAGGAAAAATTATTTCATTCAAAGAGGTTAGCCAACGATTTTGATGCTGTAGAAAGAACGCCGAATCCCCTTTTAGTTTAGCGTTGCACTTTTTCGTGCATCAATTGGATCAGGCAAACCGACAGGGGTCGGAAATTCCCTCTCAACGAATCACACGCATCTACAATCCGCTATAAAAGTCTGCTGATCGCCCCTCGCCAGGATGGCTTGACGATGGCAACCGGAGCCGCGCTTTATGGTTGGCCAAATTGGCAATGCTTACCCGTCGCAACTCGGTGATCGTAGGCTTGAATTTTCACGCTGGAAGAGGGAAGAAGAGCGCACAGATCGGCTCCGTGAAAAGCAGTAGAAAGCCGCTTCCAAACGGCAAGCGGCTTGATCGGAAAGCTTATTTTCGGCGTTTGTTGACGGCCTCTTTCAATTTCTTGCCGACGGCGAATTTGACGGTTTTGCTGGCAGGAACCTTGATCATGCTGTTGGTATGCGGATTGTGCGCTTTGCGCGCCTTGCGCTGCGATACGCCAAAGGTGCCGAATCCGACCAACGTGACTCTCTGCCCTTTTCTCAAACTATCGGTGATCGCGCCCTTAAACGCATTGATGGCGCGCTCGGCCTCGGCCTTGGTAATCGAAGCCGCGACTGCAACTTTTTCAATCAAATCGCCCTGATTCATCTTCCCTCCTAAATATGGTATGTTCGATATAGATTCAATACGATATGTTGTACAAAGTGCCGGCGAGTTTATAGCACCAGAAAAATACGGTGTCAACAATTTTCCGGGACGAAAAGCTTGAAACCGGCTAGGAGAGCCGGATTCAGGGTTTTGAGGATGAGCGCTTCTGGGCTTTTTTCTCACGACGCGGCGGGCATACGCAGCAGCACTTTCAGGCTCTGTGGTGCGGTCGCGGCTTCAAAGGCGTGCAAGCCTTCGTCTAACTCAATCATATCGCTGATGAGCGAGCGCACTTCTATGCGATTATTGGCGAGCAATTCAATAGCCGAGTCAAAGCGTCCGCAACGCGAGCCGATGATCTGAATCTCGTTGACCGCCACTTGCGTCAGGTCTAAGGAGGAGCTGCCATTATAAGTAGATTTCAACACAATCGCGCCGCACGGTTTGACCAACGGAATGGCCATCGGCAACCCCGAAAATGAACCGCTCGCTTCAATCACCAGGTCGAATCGGCTATTGCCTAATTGCCGAAAAATCTCTTGCAATGAATTTTCATTGGCAGTGAATTGAATCACCTGCCCAGCCAAGCCGCTCATCAAATCGAGTTTGTTTTGGTGTTTGCCGATAATCGTCAAATCGCATTTGGTCGAAGCCAGGGCGCGCACAATCAATTGCGCCAGCTTGCCATCACCAATCACCGCGACCGTCATTCCCGGATGAATCTTAACCTGTGCGAGTATTTGGCAGGCTGCCGCCAGCGGCTCGATAAATACCGCGTCTTCGTTGGCGATGGCAGCGGGAATCGGGCGAAGATTTCTGATCGGCAAAGAGAGATATTCGGCAAACGCGCCATCGCGTTGTTTGATGCCCAGCACGGTGCGCTTCAAACAATGCCGGGCATCGCCCGATAGACAAAGGGAACATTGATTGCACCCGACATTGATTTCGCCGACCACTCGTGAACCAACCCAGGAAGACTCCTCGGCCTCTACCACGCGACCGACAAACTCGTGACCGAGAATGCCTTGAAAACCGGCGTAGCCTTTGACAATTTCCAAGTCCGTGTTACAGATGCCCGCATACAGGACTTCAACCAGGGCTTCGCCTTCAAGCTGCTTGACCGGCGCATCTTGACTGAGTTGTAAACGACCATCAAATCGCAATGCTTTCATAAAATTAATTTCTCACAAAAAAGAACGGCACGGAAAGCCGTCCGCTGCCAATCGGACTTTCGACAAAGATACGCGCCGAGCGGCCTGGTTTGACGAGCTTGCGTAATTTCTTTTTGGTTCCCCAAAGCTCAGTAAATGACCCGTCGCCTTGGCGCGCTCCGATAAACATCACACTGGTCAACGATGTATCGCCATCGTCCTTGCGAATCACCATCGCCGCATTGCTGCCAACAAAACCCGCGCCTCGGACACGGATATATTCTGTGCCATCATCGGCGGTGAAATAATCGGCAAAGGTAACGGTCGGATAGCCGACGCGGAGTTTCAGATTGCCGCCTTGCCCTTTGCCGCTCACGCCAATCAAATACTTCACTCCGGCAGTTGCCGCAAAGGTCACCACCGAACGATTGTTCTCGCTACTTGCGCCGCCAAAATTCCCACTACAGGCAAGGCGTGTCAACGCGCCGCAACTACCTGTATAAACGCTCAACACGTTGTCATAATCGCTGCTGATGGTATCTATGCCTATGGTCGCATTCACCGTCGGTGTCAAGCCGTACCAAACCGTATGAGTATCAGCGCTGCCAGAACAAGTCACCGGATCATCGGCTGCCGAGGTGGCGCTGCGCGTATCAAGGCTATCGTCAAACGGCAGCGCGCTAATCGCCTTCGGCGTTTGGCAGCTATCGTTGGCCACACCGCCGCCGTCGCCACCACCCGCAGAAGCATACTCCACCAAGCCGTAATAAATATTCTGTTTCTGGTCTCGCGTATCGGCCCACAGCAAATGCGCTTTGCCATTGGCAGCAACCAATCCCACATAATCGCCCAAGCCGATTGGATTGCCATTGGTTCCGGCAACCGCAGCTTGCAGGCGCGGGTTTGAACCTGCGCCGCTCACGCGAATGTTTTCCGGGAAGGTCGTGCCGCCATCAAGGGAACGGGCGATATACATATTAAGCAGCAGTTGCCCATCATCACGGCGATCATAAAACGCTACTTCGACTTGACCATTTGATTGATCCACGCGCAACCACGGAAAGAACTGGTCGAACCCCGCGCCATCATTGTTAACGCGCACGGGTTCGCTGATCGTCGGGCGAGCGCCGTTTGGCGGCGAAAGCTTTTTGACAAAAATATCCGCGTCTATACGATTCGTGCTTTCCGCCCAGGCGATATAAATGGTTCCGCGATTTGCGCCATTGCTGCGGTCACAATCAATCACCGGAAAACTGTTCATACGCGACATCCCGTTGATGAAGATAGCCGGAGACGGCGCAGAAAGCGAGCCGGTAAAATTGTGAACATTGAAATCAATAGAGGGCGCGACCTCCGCAGGAAAAAAGGTCGTGCCGCCATCGGTTGAAGCATTGAACAAAATCACCTTGGGATTGCCTATGCCTTCCCACGCCGAATAGACCTCGCCATTGGGACCTGTGGTGATCGAAGGCCCGCGCATATCGCCTTCGTGAGAGATAGTTTTGACCGCCGAAAAGGCCGCATCGTTCGGGCGTTTATAGGCCAGCTTGATGGTGGCTCGATTCATGCCGAAATCGTCTCTATCGGTCAACGTCCATACCGCGTAGAGAGAATTTTTGAAAGGACTGGTGGGCGAGGTATCAACGGTGATGTAGCATTTGTCCGCCTGTTTCGGGTTCGAGCCGCTGCCTATATCGAAGGTGACCGGCAGCGGGTTGCCAAAGGTTCGTCCGCCATCGCTCGAAGTAAAAACGTAAATGCTGCTGTCGAAATTGGTATTGTCCAATAACAATGCGCCTAGATAAAACGTGCCGTTCAAGTCAACGGCGACGGAGGGATCGGAAGCACGCCCCCAAACTTTTTGCGGCGTGTCCAAAGGTAATAAAGCGGTCGCCCAAGTTCTGCCGCCATCGGTTGAATGATAAACTGACACACGCGTGTTGCCGGAAACGCCGTTGCCACCTCCGAGGATAACTTTGGAAGCGCCAACCATGATTTGCGGATTGAGGGGACTGACCGCGATAGAGGTTTCATCACGCGGGTCTGGGTCATCGGCAGGGCTGACGCGCACATCAAGCGTCGCGCTGAGGCGCTGGTCGGCGGCAGCAGGTTGCAGCCATCGAGCGTGCAAAGCTGACAGGCCAAAAAATAGTAGCAGGCAAAGAAATAAAAACTTCTTAGGCAAAGCGCTAACTCTCCGATAAAAAAATCATGCCAAGGGGGATTGATTCCTTATCAATCGCGCAAAATTCTTTCACACCGACTGACCACAATCAAGGCAAGTTTGCTCTACCAGTCAGACTTTCAAGGTTGCCAACGCCCCTCAGCAAACGCTTTGGTATAGGAAAATTGAAAAGGTGAAAGGGGTATGGAGAAAAGAAACTGTTGCCCCCGCAATCAAGAGGTTAAATAATAATGAGGTTGCCATTTCTTCAATTTGGCTGGCCCAACATCAGGAGGAGCAAAACGATGCGTTATGTCATTTCCTTTTTCGCTATGGTGGTGGTCGCCATCGGCATGGTCTTGTTGATTCAAGTTCAGGATAGCGCCAAACGCCGCGCCGCTGTGGTTCCGACTGAACCATCGCCGCGCTCCGCTCCGGCTTCGCCCAACCCTACTTCGTCGCCCACCTCGCGGTCTGCGCCAACCCCGACAGCGCCTTCTACTGCGCTGTCCATCAGTTGGCAGCGTGACCTGGACCGCGCCTTGAATATGGCCAAAGCCAATCACGGCAAAGTCGTAGTGGATGTTTATACGGACTGGTGCGGCTGGTGCAAAAAAATGGATCAGACGATTTATACCGATCCGAAGGTCGTAGCGTTAAGCGATAGACACGTCTTCTTGAAACTCAACGCCGAAGATGGCGGCCAAGGGGAACGCTTTGCCAGACGCATGGAGGTTTCCGGCTATCCGACCACAATTATCCTAGATGAAAACGGGCGCTCCTTAAATGCGGTCGCCGGTTACCCGCGCTCGGTTCAACAGTTTGTTGATCTGATCGAAAATTCCAGATAGTCCGCCTCATTTTTTCAACTTCATCAAATCACCTCAAGGTTGATCGTTGCGGATTTTTTTCTGTCACCAACGAAATCACCGATGCGCCTCAAGGCCAGTATCAAGAGCAGCTTTCTCGATTTTTCTAGCCAGGCTCATTGGTGGTTGTTTCTCGGTCGCCGACAACGGCATGACGCGATTCGTATGGCCGACTTCCCTGCCGCAAAGCTTGCCGCCAACTTTCCAAAGCCAAAGCTTGGCAGTTATACTGAACAATTCATTTTTCACAGGAGACCCATTATTGGAAACCAGGCATTATCATTTGATCGGTATCTGCGGCACGGCTATGGCATCGCTGGCGGGAATGCTGGCCGTTCAAGGCCACAAAATCACCGGCTCGGACGAAAATGTTTATCCGCCCATGTCACTTGAATTGAAACGGCTGGGCATCCCTGTCAATGAAGGCTACAACGCCGAAAATTTATGCGAACGCCCAGACCTCATCGTTGTCGGCAACGCCATCAGTCGCGGCAATCCAGAATTGGAATATGCCTTGAATGAAAAAATGTACTACACCTCGATGGCAGCAGTCGTCAAAGAGAACTTCATTCGCGGCCATCATTCCATCGTCGTCGCTGGCACACACGGCAAAACCACAACGACTTCTTTGATGGCTTGGGCAATGGAAAAAGCCCAAGCGCATCCGGCCTTTTTAATCGGCGGCGTCGCCGAAAATTTCAACGCCTCGTTCCGCGTCACCTCCGGCAAATACTTTGTCATAGAAGGCGATGAATATGACACGGCCTATTTCGACAAGGGGCCGAAATTCATGCATTACCTGCCCGACACCGTGATTCTCAACAACATCGAATTCGATCACGCCGATATTTATCGTGATCTGGAAGCCGTCAAATTCGCGTTCAGTCGTTTGATTAATTTGATTCCGAGCCAGGGCCATTTACTGGCGGGCTGGGATTCGGAAATTGTCCGCGAATTAGCCCCCAAAGCCTTTTGCCCGGTCATCAGTTTCGGCACCGAAGACGGCGCGACCTGGCAGGCAACCAACATTGATTTTTCGGGCGAAAAAACCACATTCACGGTGTGTTGCGAAGGCCGAAAGTTTGGTGACTATCAATCGCCGCTCGTCGGTATGTTCAATGTGAAAAATTGTCTAGGAGTGATTGCCGCCAGCGAAGTGCTGGGCATAGACCGGCAAGCGGTGCAGGCGGCGATGGCGGAATTCCAGAGCGTCAAACGCCGTATGCAGGTGCGCGGCATTATCAATGGCATCACGGTGATTGACGATTTCGCGCATCACCCAACGGCAGTCAGAGAGACCCTGGCAGGGGCGCGGCAGAAATATTCCAGTCAACGCCTCATCGCTTTGTTCGAGCCGCGTTCTTACACCGCACAGCGCAAACAATTTCAAGATGATTTCACCGCCGGATTACTGCACGCCGATAAAATTATCATCGCCGGATTATTTCACCCTGAACGCTACAGCAAAGAGACCGCCATCAACCCGCAGGAAATGATTGAACAACTGACCGCACAAGGCCGCGAAGCCGAGTTCATCGCCTCGCCGGATGAGATTGTCAAAACGCTCGCGCCACAATTACGCAGCGGCGATGTCGTCGTAGCCATGTCCAATGGCTCGTTTGGCGGCATTCACGAAAAGCTGTTGCGAGCGCTCAACGAAAGCCTACCTGCCATGTAAAAGAGGCGAACCGCAATTCGCCTCTCATCAAAATCTCCGTCCGGTATAGCGTTATTCGTTCACCGCTTTGGCACCTTGCACCACCGACAGTCTGCTTTTCGGTTCGATGCGTCCGTGCAGCACATTTTTGATGCGCTCCGGCAAAAAGAACGACGCCACCTTGGAAAGATTCGTCGCCAATTCTTTAATGTCGTATGAACCTCGCCAATGTTCCTGCACCAAACCCTGTTCAGCACGATTCAACAAGCGCAGCAGCGCGATGCCAATCAAATAGGAATCATCTATCAATCCGATGAAGGGAATGAAATCGGGAATCACATCTATGGGTGAAATGACGTAGAGAATGGTTCCCGCAACTATCGCTTTATCGGCGGAGGAAACCCGTGAATCGCGCAATAGATCAATTAATAATTTCAATAGATTGGGGATGAAAAGCAGCAGGTCTTTCATCTTCTTTTTCATGGTTCGACGTTGTGACATCCTGTTCCCTCGCTGTTTAAGATTTGCTGAATTCAGTTTACGAAGCCAATTTCCAGGAGTCAATTTTGAATCCGCGAAAAGCCCCCGCGTTGCATCAACGATGCAAAAAAAATGCGGGCTGTTGACCCGCATTCCAAGTAAGGAAAAAGAAAAAACGGCACAGAAAAACCCTCACAACTCGCTCTCTTCCAGGCCGGCCAATGAACTCGGCGCTGACGTGAAAGCGTGCGGCGATACCGGCGAACTCAGGCGGACGATGATGCGAAAGTGTTTGGTTTTTTCCAGCCTCTTGAGCGTCTGCAACGCTTGCACCAAGGGAATGTCGTAATTCATTTTTCGTTCTTCAAAATTTTTCAGATTCTCTTCCAGACGTTGCAACTCTTCTCTCTTTAATGGCCTCTGTTCGGGGCAGGGCTTGCGGATTTTATCGGCTTTCGGCGCAACGCGCTCATCATCTGTGGTCATAAAAATTTTATTCTCGACGGTGGTGACAGAAGTTTTCGCATCGGCTTCCGCCGCACCCGTAGCCGCTTCGCCTGTCGCCGGTGTTGAACTACTCACCGCTGTGCCTTCGCTCTTGCCATCGGCATCCGCAGAGTTTTCGTCAGCATCTGTGGCGATCTCGACAACCTCGGTCTCCAGTTTTTTATCTTGCAACAGTATCTGTTTATAAGCCGATTTCCAACAGCCCGGCTTTTCCGGCTCGACGCCATAATCCGGCTCGGTGATTTCGATAGCTGGCGGCATCTCAAAATCAAAATCATTCCCTTTATAGCAAGCCATTTCGCCGCAGAATTCTTCGCGGTCAACGGGTTGTCCTTTTTCATCGCAAAACAGATGATGGCTCAGAGCATCCAACTCCGCCGCGAAACCCGGTTGATACACAAAGCCGACGGCGCTGGCGACGCGGCTCCACGAATGGGCAAGGGTTCCTAGGCTAGGCGTCAGATTGATGCCAAAGGCTTTGAGGAAAAGTTGCGAAGCAATCAGACTTAAAACCAACAGCATCAGGAATGGCGTTTTGCGACTTAGTTTTTTCATATTGAACTCCAACTGATTTTGGTACTGACCTAAACAAGCTACTTCGGGTAATGCAACTCCAAACGAAAGAGACTCGCTAAAGTTCCCATATTTTCTGGCTTTTTCGACAATTGCGTGTCACCAGCTATAAACGCTGGGTAAGTGGCAAATGGGTGCAGAAAGTTGCAAAAAAAATGTAAAAAAACCGCCAGCTTTCCTGCCCTTTTGATTTTTCATCGCCAGCCACGCCAACCCTTCAAGCCCTGCGGCTCAACTGCCGCTGAAGAGCTTGCCTTGTTCTAACGGATTCGCGCTGGCCTGATAAGGAAAGCCGAAATGTTCGTAAGCGGCGCGTGCGGCCATGCGGCCTCGCGGCGTGCGATTCAAAAAGCCGATTTGAATCAGGTACGGCTCATAAATTTCTTCTATGGCATCCTTCTCTTCGCTGATCGAAGCCGACAGCGTGCCCAAACCGACCGGCCCGCCTTCGTATTTTTCGATGATGGTCAAAATCAATTTGCGATCAACTTCATCCAACCCGTAAGTATCCACCTCCATGCGATTCAAGGCATCGGTCGCCACCTCGGCGCTGACGATACCATCGTACACCACCTCGGCAATATCGCGGACGCGACGCAACAACCGATTGGCGATGCGCGGCGTGCCACGCGAACGCTTGGCGATTTCGACCGCCCCCGTTTGTTCAATCTGCACCCCTAGAATTTCCGCTGAACGCAAAATGATGACTTCGAGATCAGCGACGGAATAAAAATCCAGATGCAGCGGAATGCCGAATCGGGCGCGCAGCGGCGCGGTCAACAATCCGGCGCGAGTGGTCGCGCCAATCAAAGTGAATTTCGGCAAATCAATTTTGATCGAGCGCGCCGACGGGCCTTGGCCGATGATGATGTCCAACTGATAGTCTTCCATCGCCGGATACAAAATTTCTTCGATAGCCGGATTAAGGCGGTGAATCTCATCTATAAACAACACGTCGCCATCGGAGAGATTGGTCAACAAGGCGGCCAGGTCTCCGGCTTTTTCGATGACCGGCCCGGCAGTGGATTTAATATCGCAGCCCATTTCGTTGGCTACTATATTCGACAAAGTCGTTTTCCCTAGACCCGGTGGGCCATATAACAGAACGTGATCTAAGGCTTGGCCGCGTTTTCTCGCCGCCTGCATAAAGATGCTGAGGTTCTCTTTGACTTTATTCTGGCCGATATATTCTTTGATCCATTTCGGACGCAGGCTCAATTCAACTTTTTGTTCTTCCGAATCATTGGCATTTGCGGAAACCATTCTCTCTTCTGACATGGGTTGTTCCTTTAGCGATGGGTTTGTCGAATTATTTTACCACAGCCACAGACTACGGCTGAAAGCTGCGCCGCAAACTTTTGCAATATCCCGCGCCAACAACAAGGTCATATGGTTCTCGCCACAAAAGGGCGCAAGAGAACTACAGATGCACACAGATCAACACCGAGGCCAGAAAAACCCAAAGGGTCTTGGCTTTTCCTATCGGTGTGCAGCGGTGTTCATCTGTGGCTTCTTCTTGTTCGCGGAGAACTGAATGCCCCCGCGCCGACAAAAACCCGCATTGATATTTCGTGATTGCCAGTTTCATCAATGCCCTTACGCAGTCAAAATGATTCGGGTAAACTACAGGGCGATGGCCATCAAACACTTCTGGAGTTCCACTTGGTGGAGGGAAAAAATCAAGCCCAACGCCCAACGCATCGCCGCGCATCCTCGCGCCGAAGGCTACGTCTTTTTACTGGAACTTGCCGGGCTGACAATTTTTCCCATCCCTGTAGCCTTGATTTTGGTGGCCTTAATCACCGCCGCGCCGCGCAAATGGCTGCGCTTTGCCGTCAGCGCCACCTGTGGCTCGGTCAGCGGCTCTCTGGTTTTATATGTCATTGGTTTAGTTTTTTTTCAGTCGCTGGGCGAACGCCTAATTTCCCTGTATGGAGCGCAGGAGCGTTGGGCGGGCATCATCGAAAAATTCGATAGCCATTGGGGCGTAGGTTTTATTTTACTGGCCGGTATGACCACCGGCTTGGTTCGCGTGGCCAGTCTCGGAGCCGGATTTACAGGCATGAATCCGCTGCTCTTTCTGGGGCTGATGCTGATCAGTCGCCTGCTGCGCTTCATCGGCGAATGCGGCGCGATCAAATATGTCGGCGAACGAGCCTCGACCTGGCCGAGACATTATTACAAATATGCAACCGCCACTTTGCTTGGTGCCATTGTCATCACAGTAATTATTCTCTCCTTAATCAAATGATTTTTTTCTGAAATCATTTGAGCGTTTTTGCGATGGCAGTTCTCCGCTTGCCGATACTCTGATTTTTTCATACAGCCATTTCTGCGCTACTGTTCATCTGAGCTTTGGAGGCCGCAATGAGTAAAACTTTCAATCCCCCGGCAGCACCTGAAATCCTGTATGCCGACCCGAACCAATCGCCACAACGCCAAATCGCTGAACGACACGTAGATGCGCGACTCGAAAAAATCGGCTTCGTGCTAGACCAAATCTTTCGGATTCCCGGAACCGAAATCCGCTTCGGGCTTGACCCTATCATAGGCTTTCTCTTACCCGTCGCTGGCGATTCCATCAGCGCCTTGATTTCCGTTTACCTGGTGTTGCGCTCGATTCAATATGGCTTGCCGAAGATTGTCATCGGGCGCATGGTCTTTAATGTCGCCTTCGATTACCTCATCGGCAGCATACCTTTGGTAGGCGATTTTCTGGACTTTGCGTTTCAGGCGAACAAGAAAAATGTTGCGTTGTTGAATCGTTTTGCCGAAGGCAGCGAGCGCACACGCTTTACGGATTACCTCTGGCTGTTTATGCTCTTAGGTCTGTTCGGAGCGGTCGTCGTCGTATGGTTGTTGATGATTTTATGGCTGCTCAGTTCGCTCTTCCCTGTGAATCTTTCAATGGCTGGTAATCGTCCGACCTCTTGATAAAACGATGTGCGACACAATGGTAGCTCTGCCCAATCACACCGCCGATGGCGCAGTGTGGTTTGCCAAAAACAGTGACCGCGAACCCGGCGAAGCGCAGGCCGTTGACCACCTGCCGCAAATCCATCACCACAACGCCAGGACTTTGCAATGCACCTATATAGAAATCCCGCAAACCGCGCACACCAACGCAGTCATTTTGAGTCGGCCTTTCTGGATGTGGGGCGCAGAAATTGGCGCGAATCACCACGGCGTAGCCATAGGCAATGAAGCGGTGTGGACGAAATTGCCGGTCGCAAAAAGTGGGCTGACCGGAATGGACTTGCTGCGACTGGCGCTCGAACGCACCGCCTCGGCACGAGAGGCTTTGGAATTCATCACCACCTTTTTGCAGCGCTACGGGCAGGGCGGCAATTGCGGCTATCGCCATAAAAATTTTCGTTATCACAATTCCTTTATCATCGCCGACCCGCACGAAGCTTGGGTCTTGGAGACCGCCGATACCATGTGGGCGGCGGAAAAAGTGCGCGGCATTCGCAGCATTTCAAACGCCCTTTCCATAGGCAAAGAATTCGATTTGATAGCCGATGAAGCTTATCGGTTGGCGCGTCGGCAAGGCTGGTGCAAAGCGTCGGCGGATTTCGATTTCGCACGCTGTTTCGGCGACGCGAAATACCGCAAGCTGTCCGGCGCTCTTGAACGCAGCGCCTGCACATTGAAAAATCTCAAGCAGAAAAATGACAAACTGGAACGGGAAGACTTCTTCGCCGCTTTGCGCGACCACAACGGTTTGCAGCCGCAAGACGGCTGGCGCATGAAGATGCCTTGCGCCCATGCGTCGTGGTGGCCGACGCGCATTGCCGGACAAACCACTGGCGCTATGGTCAGTCGCCTGCACTCTACCGATCAAACGCATTGGCTCACCGGAACCTCTTCACCGTGCCTGAGTATTTTCAAGCCTCTGGTATTGGAGAGCGATTTGATTGTGACCGGCGCAACTCCGGGTGTAGGCTACGATGCGGAAAGTTTATTCTGGCGACATGAAAAATTGCATCGCCTGGTTTTGCGCGATTACGAAGTCTTGAAAAAAATCATTGATGACACAAGAATGGCTCTGGAAGCCGGTTTCGTGTCATCAGTCGAAACCTGGCGCACCGCTTCTCAATGCCGGAAAGCCTGGGAAACGCATCGTCAAATCTTGCCGGAGTGGCTACGACAAGTGGAGCAAGCCGCTCCACTTGTCGGGCAGCTTTCACGTTTCAAGCGGTTCTGGGTAAAGCAGGAAAAGCTGGATAGCAAAGGGAGAGCCAACTAATCCAAAGTGATAATGGCGATTTCCGGGCGGCAATTGAAGCGCACTGAAACAATCGAAGTGCCTATCCCGCGACTGACGTACAGCTTCGAACCGGCGCGCTCGTACCAACCGGCAACGTAGTCGCCGCAGGCTTTGGGCAACCAGAAGGGTTTGAGGAACGGAACGCGAATCTGTCCGCCATGCGTATGCCCCGCAAAGACCACGTCGCATTTCCCTGCCGCTACATCAAAATAGGCAGGCGCATGAAAAAGCCCGATTTTATAGGCATTTTCCGGCACTCCTTTCAACGCGGCCTTGATGTCCGGCGTCCCCGTCATCGCATCATCCAAGCCGATGATCCAGACATCATCGCGCACTTTGCCGCTCTCGTTCTTTAAGAATTTCGCTCCCGCCTCGGCATAAAATTCTTTCTGTTTGGCGATGCGATACCAGTTGTCGTGATTGCCCGGCACGACCCAAACGCCTAGCGGTGCATGGAGTTGCTGCAATACCTGGCGGCAGCCGTCATAGCCGCTCAGATCAGAAATCTGGTCGCCGGTGATGACAATCAAATCCGGCTTCTCAGCTTTGAGTATGGCGATCATCTGACCTTCACGCCGCCCTAATCCATAAGTATGCAGATCGGTAAGATGGGCGATTTTGATGGGCGATTGCAACGTCGCGGCAAGGTGATAGCGCGTGACTTCTATGCGATAAGGTTCAACTTCGTAGGCATAGACCAACAAGCCAGCCAACAGGGTGAAAAGAATAAGCAGGATGATGCGCCAGCGGGTCAGCCGTTTTCGGATGGGCATTACACTTCAACCACCACGGGAAGAATCATGGGGCGTCGCCCGGTGCGTTTCTGGATGAAGCGTTTGAGCGCCAAGCGGGTTTTTTCTTTGATGACCGAATGATCTATGCGTTCTTCGTGACTCGCTTCGTTCACGGTGTTCTCGACAATCTCTTTCAACTCTTCGAGAAAATCAGTTTCCGCCTCTTCGACAATAAAACCGCGAGTGACGATTTCCGGCTCCGATTCCATTTCGCCGGAAGTCGGATTGATAGCGACTACCGGAACCACTATGCCATCGTAAGAAAGATGTTTGCGGTCGCGCACCACGATGTCTTCGACTTCGCCATACGATTGATCTATGAAGGTGCGCCCGACCGCTTCTTTGGCGATGATTTCGGCGCTGCGTTCATCCAACGCCAGGACATCGCCATTTTCAAAAATCACGATGTTGTTTTTTTCGACGATGCCCAAACCGACCGCCCATTCTTTATGGCGATAAAGCTGGCGATATTCGCCATGTATGGGAATCAAAAATTTCGGTCTCACCGCTTCAATCAGGATTTGCAAATCTTCCTGACTGCCATGCCCCGAACAATGCACACGCGCTGTCGAGCTATCCACGACCTGCGCGCCGCGTTTGTAGCAATGCGAAATCAGCCGCGAAATCGCCAGATCATTGCCCGGTATGTTGCGCGCCGACAGCACCACCATGTCGCCTTCTTCGACGGACAAATTTTTATGCTGATCGGTAGCCAAACGCATCATTGCCGACATCGGGTCGGCCTGACAGCCTGCGGCAAGCAAAATAATTTCATCATCATGCATCTGCCGCGCTTGTGCGGGACTGACCAACAACCCGTCGGCAATATCCAGTTGCCGATAGCTGTCGGCCACCTCTACGTTCCGCAACATACTGCGCCCCAGCAAACAGACCTGGCGATTAAACTCCTGCGCCAGATCGAAAATAATTTGCAAACGATGGATGGACGAAGTGAAACAACTGACGATAATCCGCCCGTAGGTTTCATCGAATATTTTTTCCAGCGCCGGAATCACCGCACGTTCCGACAGCGTGCGTCCGGGGCGTTCGGCATTGGTCGAATCGGCCAATAAAGCCAGCACCCCTTGATCGCCGTATTCGGTCAGGCGTTTCAAATCAATGGTCGGGCCGACCACCGGCGTGTCATCTACTTTGAAATCGCCCGAATGAATCACCACGCCAACCGGTGTGGTAATCGCCAGCGCCGCACACGAAGTCAAACTGTGCGAGACGTGTATCCATTCCACCTCGAATTCGCCGACGGTAATTTTTTCGCCAGTCTCAACGGCGTGAATCTGCGCGGTGTCGGATAACTTGTGTTCGAGGAGTTTGTTTTCGAGTAACGCCAGAGTGAAATGCGTACCGTAAACCGGCACGTCAATCTCTTTGAGCAGAAAAGGCACCGCGCCGATGTGGTCTTCGTGACCGTGAGTTAAGACGATGGCAGCGATTTCGTCGCGGTACTCGTCAATAAACGTAAAGTCGGGGATGATGATGTCAACGCCGGGCAGGTCTTCGTTGGGAAATCCCATTCCCGCATCAATGATGATAGCGACGTTTTGATAACGCAGCGCCATCATATTCATTCCAAAATGTCCCACGCCGCCCAGCGGTATGATTTCCAGTTTTCCTTCAGCCATAAAGTTTGATTGCGTCCGCCGTTTGATTTCGTAGAGAGTGATGCCGCAGCGCAACACACAGTATAACAGTACGCCAGCTATGTTTACACGGAACCTAGGTCATTATTTAAGGCAAAAATTTATCCAAATCGTAATTGCCACAGGTAACCTCGACAAGCCTTGCCCAATTTATGGCACCAGTTTCATCGCAATATGTTTCAAGAAAAAGTTTGGTGAATCGGTTGATGACTTTGGCCTTTTCAAGCAAAAAGGCATCATTATGCTCTCTGGCCTGGTATCCGATTGGTTCGATAATTTCTGTATATAAATCTTTATTTTCGCTTATCAAATACCAGAAGTTTTGCCCGACAATTTTTAAATATCCGCGAAGATAACTGGTTCTTGTCTTGCCATAACAAATGCCCAGAACCGGTTGAACATTGCCTCCGCGTTTCGATTGTTTGACTCTTACGACAGCGTTCTTCAAATCCTGCTCAAGTTTACTTTGCTGTGAGCTATTCCCCCAATTCGGCCCTGATTTTACGGAGACCACGTAATGAATGTCATGGTTAAAGAACTCTAAATCTACTCCGGGAGCAGTTGACTTGTGACCACCTGATGTCTGTTGTGCAACAAAAACAGCTAAATCTTCCAGGAAATCGCCAAATAATTCTTCTTCTGAAGACGACAAAGAGGCTTCCATTAAACTGGTTATCAAGTCGCCCGCCGTGATTAAATTTTTCGCCTTAAACAAGTACGGGTTTTTCTTCAACAGCCTTTGAAGTGCAGAATTTTCTAAGGCTCGAATTCTGGCCTTATGAAAGTCTCCGATACTCTGATTCACATAGTGCTGGACTGCATCGAGATTGATGCGATTCATAGCGCAGCCTTCTCATTAACTGGGGCTTGCTGATTGGAATTTACGTAGGTGGTTTCAGAGTCAAAACCATCAAGCAGACTGATTTGGGTTTGGGCAATACGTCTGCGCGCCACTTCTATATATTCCTCACTAATATCAATTCCAACATAGTTTCTGCCTGCCTGAATCGTAGCCAGAGCCGTCGTGCCAGAGCCTGCAAAGGGGTCCAGAACACTGTCCCCTCGGTCGGTAAAAAGTTTAATAAACCACATGGGTAAGGCCACAGGAAACGTCGCGCTGTGTTGCCGATTAAAACATTCCGTCGCCATGTGCAAAACATTAGTGGGATAAACCAGATCGCGCCCCAACCAATGGGAAACATTTTTTCCAAACCCACTGCCAGCTTTTGACTCGTCTCTTATTTTGTCCGTGTCGCTTAGATTAGCCAGACGCTCCTTAGCCCACTCCCCGATTGGCACCATGACCGCTTCCTGATTCATCTTGAATCGCTTTTCTTTGTTGAACTGAATCAAGCGCTCCCAGTTATCGCGGAAACGATTAGGCCACTTTCCCGGATAAGAATTCTTTTTATGCCAGATAAATTCTTCCGTCCAAAGCCATCCCTGCTCTCGCATTTTCAAAATCAATTCCAGTACGTAAGTATGCCTCTCACCATTCACCACGCGCTCTTTGATATTCAACACAAAAGTTCCTGTAGGTTTCAATACCCTCAAAAACTGCTCGGCTTTTGGTAAAAACCACTCGCTATATTTATCAGGACTGATGCCGCCATAAGTCTTTTGTCTTTGGTCGGCATACGGCGGCGAGGTAAAAATTAAATCAATCGAATTGTCCGGGAATTGCTTAATGATGTCTTCACAATCACCTGGAATCAGGGTGTTCATAAAATCCATACCGCCTCCACAAAATCAAGAACCTACATTTTGACTGTTGAACATAACACTTTGTAACTCAGTTGAAAAAGAGCGCCGCATAGAGCTTGGCGAACTCGGCAAGCGCCAGAGTTTCCGCCCTGCGTTTCGCATCAATGCCGCTATTTTCGAGGGCGATAATCGGTGCGGTAGCAAAATGCAAAATCGAAATCGCCGCCTTCAAATTATTCAATATGGTCTTGCGCCGTTGCGCGAAAGCGGCGCGCACCACGGCAAAAAACTTTTCTTCGTCAGTAACTTCAACAGGTTTGGGTTGGTGAAAGATCAACTGCACGATGGCCGAATGGACTTTCGGAACTGGCGAAAAGGCTTCCGGCGGAACCGCAAATAATTTCTCAGCCATACAAAAATACTGCACCAGCACCGATAAGTAGCCGTAGTCTTTGCCGCCCGGACGACTGGCGATTCGATCAACTACTTCTTCCTGCAACATCAAGGTCAGATCAAACAACCGCCCGTGCAGTTGCAGCAATCTTTCCATGATCGGCGTCGAAATGTAGTACGGCAGATTGGCGACGACGCGCAAGCGCGGCGCGGCAGTAATTTCAGGATGAAACTCGCGCCATTGCTTCATGGCAGCATCCAGCAAACTGTTCCAGTCCGCTTTCAGGGCGTCGGCTTCGACCAGATGAAAATTCGGCTCACGAATTTCGCGCCGCAGTCGTTCAATCAAACGGGCATCAAGTTCAACCGCAACCACCAAGCCGCTTTCATCCACCAGTAGTTGCGTCAGCGCCCCGGTTCCCGGCCCAATCTCAACAATGATGTCAGAAATTTTTGGCCGCACCGCATCAATAATTTGTTGCGAGACGCGCTCATCAATTAAAAAATTCTGTCCTAAACTTTTTTTTGCTTTCATCAACATCGCACCGTTGGTTCAAGCGACTGGAGACGTTCCATCAAATTCGATACCTCGCCGTCACAGGCGCGTCGTAGCCTTCCATCACGAAATTGTCCAAGCGCAAAGAAGCCGTGGCGTTAAAGTTCAAGCCGTGATCTTCACCTCGCGCCAATTTCGGGAAGCCTGCCGCCGCGATCATCGCCGCATTATCCGTAGTCAAAATCGGACTCGGATAATAGACCGGGCAGCCGAAATCAACCGCCAACATCTTCGCACGCAAAGCGCTGTTACAGGCCACGCCTCCGGCCAGAATCATCGTCTTCGGATGATGCCGCCGCGCCGCTTCCTGGACACGCGACAGCAAAGAACGAATCACTTTATCCTGAAACGAAGCGATTAAATCGAGTATCTCTTGCGTCACTGCATCAGGACTTTCCACCGGCTTGATGTGGTGTTCTTTCACATAACGCAGCACGGCGGTCTTCAAGCCGCTGAAGCTGAAATCGAGATTCGGCGAATCCATGCGCGGCAAAGTAAACACCAACTCAGCGGCTTTCGCATCGCCCGAATTGGCCAGCCGATCAATCACCGGCCCACCCGGATAACCCAAGCCCAAAAGCTTCGCCACCTTGTCATACGCTTCGCCCGCCGCATCATCACGAGTGCGCCCCAAGGCGGCATAGCGGCCCTCTTCGGGAATATAGAACAGCGTCGTGTGGCCGCCGGAAACCACTAACGCCAGCGCCGGATATGCGATTGGCGGGTTTTCAAAGACCACCGAATAAACGTGGCCTTCGATGTGATTGACACCGACTAAAGGTTTGTTGGCGACATAAGCCAACGACTTGGCATAACTCAAACCGACCAGCAGCGAACCGATCAAGCCAGGCCCTCGCGTGACCGCTATGCCGTCAATGGCGTCGAGATTTGTATGGGCTTCGGCAAGCGCCGAGTTGACTACGAAAGCGATATTGCTGAGGTGTTCGCGTGATGCCAGTTCGGGAACCACACCGCCGAACGGCGCGTGGGTTTTGATTTGTGAAGCGATGATATTGGCTTCAATGACGCGGCCATTTTCGATTATCGCCGCCGCCGTTTCATCGCAGGAACTTTCAATGCCAAGCACTCTCATTGCCTTTTCATTCTACACGACGAACCGCGTTCCTCAAACGAAGCCGATTTTTTCCTCGTTGGACTTGGTCGTTGGCAATCGGCTAGACTTGCACGTTTAAGGAGAACGAATGGAGTCAAGCAAACGGTCAGAGGGCGAAACCAGCCCAAACGAATTACTCAGTCGCATCGAAAACGCCTTAAAAACCGCCACCCTTGTGGCCAGCGCCTTCATCAATCAAACGCTCAAGGTGGATTATAAAACCGAATTTGATCCGGTCACCGAAGCCGACCGCGAAGTGAATGCCGTTTTACAAGAACTGCTTTTGCGCGACGGCGAAGGCTGGCTTTCGGAAGAGACCACAGACGATTTGAGCCGCTTGGAAAAAGAGGCCGTATGGATTATTGACCCGATTGACGGCACCAAAGAATTCATTTCGGGGATTCCCGAATGGGCGATTTCCGTAGCCTATGTGGTCAACGGCAAACCACTAGCCGGAGGCATCAGCAACCCTGCAACTAACGAATTGGTTATCGGTGCAATCGGTGCAGGCGTGCTGTACAACGGCGCACCGACAGCGATAAGCGACAAACAAACTCTCGCAGGCGCGGTCATTTTAGGCAGCCGCTCGGAAGCCAAACGCGGCGAGTGGGATCGTTTCAACGATGCCATTTTTACGGTTCGACACGTCGGCTCGGTGGCTTACAAATTGGGTTTGGTGGCCGCAGGCATAGGCGATGCGACGTGGACACTGGTTCCCAAACACGAATGGGACGTGGCCGCAGGCGTGGCGTTAATCGAAGCGGCAGGCGGCTTCGTGCGCGGCATAGAGCCTGTGCAGTTGCGCTTCAATCAGGAGCGTCCATTGCTCAGAGGATTGATCGCCGGGCCTTTGAAGTTGAAAGACGAGATTGAAGCGACGCTGGGATTGTAGCGCGAAGACAGGCAAACGCGATCAACGGCTCATCGCACAGCGGAAGCCATAGTCGCTGTATTGAAATTGCGGCGGGATGCTGCTGCGCGCCGCGACTCGCGTGATTTTATTTTGATGCCGCCACGACCCGCCACGCGATGCCTTACGGGTTCCGCTGTCGGGACCAACGGGATTGGCGACGGGCGCGACTCGATAATAATCAGCGTCGTACCAATCCGCACACCATTCGTGTACATTCTCGGAAATATCGTAAAGGCCAAAGCCGTTCGGCGGACGCTGGCCTACGCGCTCTGGCCCCGTCTTCCACAACTCCGCATAGCGCGGTTGTGCTTCCGGCGCTTCGTCGCCCCAAGTGTAAAGTTTCTCTGACACTCCACCACGCGCCGCGCACTCCCATTCCGCTTCGGTGGGCAAGCGATACGGCTTGCCGGTTGTCGCCGCCAGCCACTCGCAATACGCTGTTGCCTCGAACCAGCTTATCGAAGTAACCGGTTGATCGGGATGATTGAAGCGAGCGTCGTGCCAGCTTGCGGGCGCTGGCCTAGCCGATTCCGATAGAAAACTTTGATAGAGCCGATTGGTTATCGTGTACCGCCCAATTGCGAACGCATCAAGCAAGACGCGATGCACAGGGCGTTCATTGTCCGCGCCCGTTTCGCATCCCATCAGAAATTCATCTTGCGGTATGATGACCAACTGCGGCTCGAAATCAGTTGTCGGTTTTTTCATTAGCGGCTCCGTATTTCATTCGACAAGAGTGGCGGGCATACCTCTACGCACCGAGTTGATGAGAAAAAGCGCATCGCATCGCAGCAACTCGTCTTTACGAATCACCTTCTCGCGCAACTCGCCCGTCGCTATCAATTCATCGCGCAACGTGCCGTTCAACAATCCGCAATGACGCGGCGGCGTCCACCACCTCTCGCCTACTTGGATCACCACGTTGGCGATAGTCGCTTCGGTCACTTCGCCTGCTTCGTTCCACAAAATCACCTCATCACAATCGCTGGATTCATCGAGCGCCTGCTCATAAATTTTTCGATTCGTGGTTTTGTGATACAGGAAAATATTTTTGCTGTCCACCGGACGCGCCGCGAATTTCACCCGGCGCGTCCGGTCATCGAACGACGCGATTTCTTGAACCTCAAAGCGCAAAGCGCCTTCACGATGGACAAAGACCCGCACTCGCCAACGCCCCTTTGCATAGTCGTATCGCAAAGCTTTCAGCAGTGAATAAAATTCTTCGCCATCAAATTGAAAATCGAAATAGGCGGCGGATTTTTGCAAGCGTTGACGATGCCGTTCGAGCAAAAAGAATTCGCCATCTTCCAACCGCATGGTCTCGAACAAATCGAACTCCGGCCATTGGCGCGTCAAAAAATTTGCCTTCACCAAACACTCTGCATATTCGTCTTCAGCGGTCGAATCATAGGTGATGCCGCCGCCGACCTGAAAATCAGCCAAGTTGGTTTGCGTATCCACAACGATGGTGCGGATGGCGACATTGAACAGGCAATCGCCGCCGGGTTTGACGATGCCGATGCAGCCGGTGTAAGCGCGACGCGGCGAAGGCTCCAATTCATTGATGATTTGCATAGCGCGGATTTTCGGCGCTCCGGTTATCGAACCGCAAGGAAACAGGGCTTTCAAGATTTCCGTCACTCCAAGATTCGCCGCGCACGTTGATTCAATCGTCGAAGTCATCTGCACCACGGTGCGATATTTTTCCACGGCAAAAAGTTTGGTCACCTCGACCGAACCGATGTTCGAGATTTTTCCCAAGTCATTTCGCAGCAAATCCACGATCATCAAATTTTCAGCGCGATTCTTGATAGACGACCGCAACGCCTCAACCTGCGCTTCATCTTCTTCCAGCCAACGGCCACGCGGCATCGTCCCTTTCATTGGCTTGGTAATCAGGCGAGTACCACAACGCTCGAAAAATAATTCCGGCGACAGGGAGAGAGTTTTGTAGCGCCCCAAATTTACATAGGCGCAATATTCGCCCTCCTGCATCGCGCCCAATTCCTGAAACCACGACAAGGCAGCGCCGGAAAATGTCGCCTGCATCGGAAAGGTGTAGTTGATTTGATAAGTGTCGCCCGCTTCGATATGCCGATGAATGGCATCAATCGTCTGGCGATATTCTTCGAAAGAAATTTGCGGTTGCCAGTCGGAAACTTCGTAGGCCAACTTTTCCGCTTGAACTTTTGCGTCATCCGGTTTGTCAAAAATCGCTATCCAGGCGAGCGGAAACTCATGCAGCGAGTGAGTTTTCATCACCGCATCGAAAGCCGTCGCGGCTTCATACGAAAGCATCAACACCCCCCACTTTCCGGCCCTCGTCTCCTGCTCAACGATGTGCAGAGCGCGCAAGACTTCTTCATTGGTGAAGGCTGCAAAAATTTTCACAGGGTTAGAGAAAGAAAAATCCCAGCGCGGATTTGCGCCTTTGAAGGAGGCAAAAACTGCTGTCGGCACAAACTCGCGCTGGGAATATTTCATGGGATATGAAAATTTTGTGTTCCCCTTCACAATGGCTTATGTCATCACTTTCAGAAAGGAAACAGGGTCCATAATTCGAATGTTTGGATAGGCGGCTCGAAACGCTCTTCCCTCAGCCGTGTCTTGCATCAAAGCCAATAAGTCATTATCCCTGCTGACCAGATAGGCAGCATCTGCCATGATTGCCAAGTTGATATATGGCTCGTCTTTGGGATCCCGTTCATAGGTAAATTGACGTGGCACGACTTCCATCATACTGGCTCTATCGAGTAAGCCCTCAATGAGTTCATTCGCTCTTTCTTGGGTTAGTTTTTTAAATTTGTTTCGCAGTTTCGGGCGGGTTAAGACATCACTGATTTCATTGAGCAGCGCGTAGCTGACAAACAGTTCAATTGCTCCACTCTCAAACAACTCAAGGCATTGAGCAGCAGGGCTGAACTCTTTGCCCACCACGCCCTGCAAAAAAATCATGCAGTCAAAAACTACTTTCGGGCGGTTAGTTGGTTCATTCACCTCTGGCCATTCTCTCTTGAAATGCTTCGTCACGCGCTTCTACAAGCAATGCGTCTAATTCATCTTCCGATATACCGCTGGCGGCAATCTCTTCCCGCACCGGCGCAAAGATGTCGCGCAAACTTTTCCGTGAAATATCCTTTACGATCAGTTGCGTAATGTAATCCTCGGTAGCGTACCCACTACTCTTTGCGCGTTCCACAAGCTTCCCCTCAATATCTGGCGGTATGCTGATCGTTACATCCATACTTTTCACCTCATGACCATAGAACTACAATGTGAAACACTGGTATTCTAGCACCTTCGCCAGCAGCACAAAACCACTCGTTTTCAAAAGACGTTTCTCGGCATACTCAAAGAAACTCCACGAAGCCAATTTCTAACGCAGCGAAAAGATAAGCGGAAAGCCTGAACTTATGACAATCGTATGTTCAGGCTTTCCGCTTTCTCGAGGGAATCGTCTTATCCGAATATTATTTCGGCTCGGTGTCCCACCAATATTGCTTATCCAGTTTCTTCTGCACCGGCCAGAGTTCTTCCAGCGTGTCGCCGTCAAACAACTCGCCGTTCTTCATCACCCACTTGATCGTGTTGGTGTTGTGTATATCGGCGAGCGGGTCTTTGTCCAGCACCACCAAGTCGGCAAGTTTGCCGACTTCCAACGACCCAACATCTTGGTTTAAGCCTATCGCTTCCGCGCCGAAAATGGTCGCCACTTTCAAGACCTCGTGCGTGGACATTCCGCCCGCTTGCATCGCCCACACTTCCCAATGATAGCCTATGCCCTGCATCTGTCCGTGTCCGCCTATGCCGACGCGACCACCGGCTTTGACGACATCGGCTGCGCCTTTGGCGATGCCTTTGAAGCCATATTCTTCGGGCGCAAACCACTGTCCGCGACGCCGCATCATGGCATTGATTAACTCTCGCGGAATGTAGCGACGCAGCTTGGCATTGTGCAACACATCGGTTGTCTCGAAGAAATAATTTTCCGACCACGGCGCGCCGTAAGCGACCAAAAGCGTCGGCGTATAAAAGGTCTTCGTCAGCGCCACAAACTGCGCGACATCTTTATACAAGGGCTGAATCGGCAAGGCGTGTTCGCTGCCGCTGAAACCATCAATCATCTGCGACAAATCGAGTTTCATATCCAGCGCCCCTTCTGTGGTTGGCGTGATGCCGAACTCTTTGCAAGCCATCGCTACCCATTGCCGCGTCAAGCGATCACCAGTCACATACTCTTTCAAGGTGCTGGTCTTGTACGCCTCTTTATAACGCTTGATGTAATTATGCGCCGTCTCTTTGTCATCTATGCCGGAACTGGAAAAGACGCCGGGGCCGGTGGTATAGATGCGCGGCCCAAGAATCTCGCCGGTCTCCACCAAATCCGCGTAAGCATAAATGTCTGTGGTGGCACTCTGTGGGTCGCGTGTGGTGGTGACGCCATAAGCGAGGTTGGCCAGATATTGCCACACCTGATTTTGCTGCACCTCACGCGGCGGCCACATATGGGCGTGAACATCTATGAAACCGGGGGTGATGGTTTTGCCCGTGACATCTATGATTTTCGCGTTCGCGGGAATCGCCACTTTGCCTTTTGCGCCGATAGCGGTGATGCGATTATCGGTGATGACGAGGTCGCCTTTTTCGATGATCTCGTCGCCTTTCATAGTGATGAGTTTCGCGCCGCTCAACACCACAGTGCCTTGCGGTTTGGCTCTCGCCATCTCTACCGATATATCGAAACTCTCCGGTTTATCAGCGGTAATATCCTGGCGAAAAAATTTGGTTCCCCAAGACCAACTGACCGTTTTGCCATCGCCAGACCAGGCGAGAAAATCACCGCCTTCGGCAGACATCTTCTTCACAGGCACCGATGAATTGGGGCTTGCCAGACTAATATTGACGGTCTCTTTTCCGGCCTTCGGAAGGGTCAGCAAAAAATGTTTGCCCTGCAAATCAACGAACGCCCGATTGCCATCCGGCGAAATTTTTATGACGCTGGCATTCGCCGGATTGGGCGGTTCGCCGGTTCCCGTTACCTTGATGTGCGTGCGTCTGTCGTAGCCATCCAAACGCACCGAGACCAGCCCTTGAAACGAAGTCAGATAGACGCGATTCGGATCATTAGAAAAATGCGGATAGCGTCCGCCTTGGGTTGGCGCTATGAAAACCGAAGCGCCGCCATCGGCAGGAATGTAGCGCAAGTCCAATCCGGTCGAACCACCCGCGCCAGTAATTTCTGCGGCGCTGCTGGCCTCGTGACCGTGCAAGGCGGCTTCTTCCGGCGAGGAAAAATCGCGTTCGCCGCGCAGGTCTGAATATAGATGGTCATCCACTGCGCCGGTGATGAACACGATTTTTGTGCCGTCCGGCGAATAGATCGGATAGGTATAGAAAGCCGCTTGGCGCGTTAAGGCTTGCGGGGTGCCGCCATCTGCCGACACGCGGTAAATATTGCCGCCCTGATTGGACCAGGTAACAAAAACAATCGTCCGGCCATCGGGCGACCAAGAAGGCATGAACTCGCCAGCGCTTTGATTGGTCAAACGCTTCGCCATGCCGTTCGGCAAATCCATCACATAGAGTTTATTGAAGGCTGAAAAGACTACGCGCTTGCCGTCTGGCGACAACGCCGGATAACGAATCAAACGGGCTTTGACGTTGGCGCTTTCATCAACGCGATAATCGAAATGCAGACGCGCCGCGGTCTCCGCTTCAACTTTTGCAGTGAATGGAATGGTGGTCGCCTGTCCAGTAGCAAAATCCACGCGCTTGATTTTTCCATCCATCGGCACCAGCAACGATTTGCCATCCGGCATGAACGTGTAATTCGGAAAAACATCTCGCGTGGCGCGGGATTCCTGATCGTCGCGGGTGACGCCGTTAAGCAACCAACGCTCCTCGTGGGTGGTCAAATCGCGCACCCGCAAAGCGGTCTTGGTTGCAAAGCGCGTCGCATAAACCAGGGTCTTGCCATCGGGCGACAGCACCGGACGCATAGCGCTGCCCTGCGCGTTGGTGATCGTAGAGGTTTCACTGGTCTCGCGGTCAAAGCGGACGATCTGCCACAGCGGAAATTGTGCATTGTAATTAAAAGCCCCGTTGCGCTGGGCGTAATAAATATAGCGTCCGTCGGGCGACGCGACAGCGCCCATCTTGTTGAGTTGCGGAGCGGGCGGCGGCCCCTGTTGACCGGGTTGCGGCGGCGGCGGCGGCGGTGTGCCGATGCTGACGCCGGAGCCGCCATCTTTGTGATACATATAGGTGTGAAATGTACCTATGCCTCTGTCGGATTTGGACGCGATGAGGTAATTACCATCGGGAGTCCACGACGGCGATACGAACATGGTGTGGCGGCCTTTGGTAATCGGTTTCGGGTCAGAGCCATCGGGATTGCAAATCCAGATATTTTCCGCGCCGCTGCGGTCGCTGAGAAAAGCAAGCTTTTTGCCGTCCGGCGAAAATTTCGGCTGCGATTCAAAGGCCATGCCGCCGACGATGCGTTTGGCTGCGCCGCCACTGATCGGCAAGGTGTAAAGGTCGCCTAACAAATCAAAGACGATGGTCTGCCCGTCGGGCGACACATCCAGAGACATCCAAGTGCCTTCATCGGTGGTGAATTCGACTTTGCCTTCCGGCTTGAGCGGCAATTCTTCAACTTTTTTTTCGTCTTTCTTCTCTTCAGCTTTCTGGTCGCCCTGCGCCAGCACCGCCAGCGGTACAAACACAACCATCATCATCCACACGGCAAAAACCTTTCGCGCCTTTCGCATTAAGAGCATGGCTCCTCCTTCATTCCACTGATAAAAAAATTTGGGGTAGAAAGTGCTATAGGAAAACTATAGTACAAAACCGGCAAAGGATGCCAAGCAGCTTTTGAAAACTGCGGCGGGTGATTATAATCGTCAACCGTTTGCGAATCTGTCGGGTGCATGAGCGCAATAAACAAAGGCTATCAACCGCGTCTGGAGAGTAGCGATTCACCGTTCGGAATAACAGGTGGAGGAAACAGGGAGAACGTCCTCGGCATCTCTGCCACTACACAGTTGGTAAGAAAAAGATGTTTAGAGTTCCGCCTACAGACCAGTGGCATGAAGTTAAGCGGCATAGCTGTAGCGCAGGCGGTCTAGCCGGCGGCGGACTTGGTGGCAGAAGCGCACGAAATCCAAGTCTTAGCTTGCTGCTGTCAGCCGCAGACTAGACCGTCGGCGCTACAACTTAACGCCATTGGCCTACAGGAGGCAGGTGTGGCAACACCAATCGGCGGTCTGAAGGCGAAACGCTAAACTCCTTTTCTCTGCTTTTGAGAAAAGATGTTTCTTCAAGTCCAGTACCAAAGACTGCGACTGGTTTCGTGATCTTCAGAGACCGCGTAAAATCTTCTTTCGCCTTGCAGACCACCGGAGGAATTATGAAAGCAGCCATCGTCAAGCAATTCAAAGAGCCATTAGTCATCGAAGAGAGCGCCAGACCAACCCCGGCAGCGGATGAAGTGTTGCTGCAAATTGCTGCCTGCGGCGTTTGTCATTCCGACTTGCATCTAGCCGAAGGCGATTGGCCGCAGATGATGAAGATTGTCAAAACGCCTTTGATTTTAGGCCACGAAGTCGTCGGGCAAATCATCGAGAAAGGCGCAGCGGTCACTCAGTTAGAGATTGGCGAGCGCGTCGGCGTGGCGTGGATTCATTATGCCTGCGGGGCTTGCGAGTTGTGTTTGGAAGGCAATGAAAACCTCTGCCCTAAACAACAAATCACCGGTGCTACGGTGGACGGCGGGTTCGCCGAATTGATGAAAGCCAAAGCCAGTCACGTTATCAAAGTTCCCGCCGCGCTCACCTCTGAAGAAGCCGCGCCGCTGTTTTGCGCTGGCGTCACGGTTTATCGCGCCATCAAAAAAGCCCGAATTCACAGCGGACAACGCGTAGCGATTTTCGGCATCGGCGGACTTGGCCATCTGGCCGTACAAATCGCTCAGTCATCCGGTGCCCAGGTCATCGCCATTGATGTCAATGATGAAAAGTTAGCCTTCGCGCAAGCGTTAGGCGCAACCCACTGCATCAATGCGACGACCGAAAAAACCGTTCAGCGCATGGCGAGCCTCGGCGGCGCGCACCTCTGCATCGTCACCTCGGCGGCAAAGGCGGCCTATGATGCGGCCTTCTATTCGTTACGACCAGGCGGCGCGATTGCGGTTGTCGGTTTGCCAGCCGAGCCTTTAACTTTTCCGGCCATCGCTATGGTGGGGCGCGAAGCCCACATCTACGCTTCGGCGGTTGGCACGCGCCAAGACGTGCGCGATGTGTTGGAGATGGCCGCGCAAGGCAAATTGCAATGTCAGATCGAGACTAGACCGCTGGAACAGGTGAACGAAATATTTGCGGAAATGCGTGCCGGGAAAATTTCTGGCAGAATGGTTCTCAAGTTGTGAAAGCCTATCAGGCTTGCGAAATAACTGCGTAGCTGCGTTGGAGCGACCTGTCTATAGATATAGAGTATGCGAATTTCTCTAGCTGCGTAGTTACCTTGCAAACCGTTGTGGAGCGGTTCGCAAGGCAATCGCTTTCAAGAAAATGTTGGTAGTGGTGCAAGCGGGTGAGTCAGGAAAGTGTTTCGTAGTCTCGCCTACAGGCGAAAGCGCTAGAAGGCGAAGGCTTCCGCCTGTAAGTGGAACGCCTAACTTCTTTTTCTTAACTTCCCTATAGAGTTCAAGGCGAGCGCGTCAACCGCAACCATGCTTTGCGCCTTGCGACATTTCTTCTTGAATGTAAAAATTCATTTTCACAGAACGACTGCTTCAATCACTACCGGGCAATTTCGGAGGAATCTGCATTTTGATCATGTTCATTCGTTTCTCAGCGGCGCAAAAATTTGTGGTGCTATTGGCAATCATTCTCAGCGGCTTGTTGGTGGTGCCATCGGTCGTTCGGGTTTCGGCGCAGGAAGCCAAGCCGGAACCGAAAGATAAGAAGGCCGAACAGAAGGAGTTGAAAGAGAAAGACACCGGCAAAGTGGCCTCGCCCAAAGAGATTGAAAAAGAGAAGAAGAAACAGGAGGCCAGTCAACAGGTCAAGTTATCGCCTGCGGAAATCATGGCCGAATACGTCATCATCGCTTATGGCAGCAGGCCAACTTTGCAGGCCGCACGCGCCAACCTTCAGGAAGAAGGCAGCATTCGACTGGCCACCGATCAGGGCGACATCAACGGCACCTATCTGTTGCGTCAGTCGGCCAGAGAAAAATCCACGCAGGATTTACTGCGCGTTGATTTGAATCTATCCACTCCCGAAGCAGCACAAAATCAAGGGGTCGCCAAGGCCATCAAATACATCATCTCGTATAACGGGGCGTCGGTCTGGTCGGCGCAAAACAATCAATATGTCAATCCGCGCCCCGAAGCCGAAGCCGCTTTTCGGGCGCAATTGACGCACGATTATTCTTCCCTGTTGCGCTATAAAGAGGACGGTTGCACGCTCGACTTGAAGAAACCCGAAACCGTTGTCGGCGTGGATTGCAATGTTTTAGAGATGACTTCGCCGGATGGCACCAAGACCACTTATTGGATCAGCGCCAAAACCTATCGCATCCTACATCTGGAATACACGCTGACGATGGGCGAAGGGCAAGCGCCGGTAAAATATCGCTTGTCGTATTTTTACACGCCCTTGAAAGTGATACAGAATTCTCTGGTTCCGGTTCGTCGAGTGATGTCGCAGAATGGCAAATTCGTTCAGGAAGTTATCATCTCGCAATTCACCTACGGCACCAAATTCGACCCGGAGATTTTTCAACACCTGCCGTAAAGAAGGCACGGCGCAAGTGGCTCGCTCTATTTAGCGAAGTATTCTTCGAGGGTTAAACCGACACGCTCGTGAAATTTATCGGCGAGCGAGGGAATATCGTCAATGCGTTCATCCAGCGTGATGCGCTCGACGCGCCACATCGGAAAGAAGACATGAGTTAAACCGATGTTGCGTTCGCCTCTGGCCAGCATTTGCGTCCAATCATCAAAGGTGTTTAAGTCTATGCCGCGCATAAAAACTCCTGCCGCATTGACTTCGCCAATCAAGCCCCAAAGTTTTTCTCTGGGCGTGTGCAGATAAACCACCACCGGCGCACCCCCGGTGATGCCATGATTTGGTGCTTCGTGCTTATCGCTCATAAAAATATTAACCTCTGTGACCGCCGAACCCGTCGTCTTCAATCATTGCTGACGCGCACATTATCGAATGCCTGCTGGCTTTGAGCATAACAAAACAGTCCGATTTTGCCGCGCTTATACGAGTCATCGGTCACGGAAAACAGTTGCTGCCCATCAACCGAGCCGCGTATCTCAGCGCCTTTCACGGCCACTTCGATGAGCGTTTCCACGCCCATTTTATAGCCTTTTTTCGCCGCCCAGATTTCCGTATAATCTGCGCCGTCGCGTTTATCGAGCCGCGCCAGTGGGCCGCCGCTCAAGCTGTCGTTGAGAAAAATCAAACGGTAAAAATGCTCGCTATCCTGAAAGCGAAAGACCACGCCGAAGCCATCATCATCCTCCGGTTTCGCCGTAACTGACAGATGATAATCCGACCAGTTCGCCTCTCCTGCCACGATCATCGTGCCGTACCAGCGCCCTAAAAAATCGCCGCGCCGTCCCCATATATTGCTGCTTTGATGCAACCAGCCATCATCTTCGACGTGCCATTGGGAAGGGATTTCAACGGTGTCGGGGTCGTCTATGACCGTCCAGTTCTCCAAACGCTTGTCGAGAAATCGTTCGTCAAGCAAAGGCCGATTGCAGGAAAAAAACAGGAGCAGAGAGGCAAGAAGCAAGGTGAAAGCAGGGAGCCGTTTTTCCATCCCAAAGAAATCATCACCAGAAAGGCGCGCCGAAGCAAGCCTAGCTGAAAAACTCTTTCATCCAACCTAAGAAGCAACTCGCGCTTCATTGGCGGCAAAAGTAAAAGCAGGTTTGGCCTCTCGCAATCGTTCGACTTCGGTTTTTCCGGTTGGATAGGCTTGATAAAGCGCGAAGGATTCGACATTGAGGCACGAGAGTGGGCTGTCTTCCTGGCCGCTGGTGTCTATGCCGACGCAACCGCCGTGTATGTAGATGCCGAATTTGCGGCGTCCGTCTTTGGGCAGATAATGCGTAGGCGTGTGACCGAAAAAACAGAGCTTGCCGTGATAGTTTCGATAAAAGTCCAGGTCACGAGTCCACAGTAAAATATCAGGGTCGGTTTCGGCAGGCGGCAGGCCGGGTATCAAACCCGCGTGTACATAAATCGCCTGCTCGTCTTCATGATAAAACGGCAGGCGGTTGAGAAACTCGAAATGCTCTTCGGGAATTTTTATATCGGCAATGTCTTCGATCTCGCCGAGGCTGATGCCGTAAGATTTCAAGGTGACCTGGCCGCCATTTTCGGGAATCAACCAGTTCAACTCACCATATTCCAAACAATCAAGCAGCATCTGTTCATGGTTGCCGCGCAGCACTATGACCTGAGGATTGGCGGCAGCTAATGCCATCACGCGGTCTATGACGGCAGGCGATTCGGGGCCGCGATCAATCAAATCACCAAGAAAAACAATCTTGTCCTGCTTTACATTCCAAGGAAGATCGCGCAGCAACTGATCCAATAAGTGCGCCCGTCCGTGTATATCGCCAATTACATACGTTGCCATAATCTATGAGACCTTATATCCGCGTGTACGATAGAGTGAACCTGTTCCGCATCAACTAAGGGGCATTGTGCAAATAATCATTTGCCGCTGCAAAAGCTTTCCGCAAATCGGATAAATCTTTATGCGCTATACTATCACGAACTTTTTGCAATTCAAATATAACTTCTGTTAAGGCCAAGACGATTTCATCGGCATTGGCTTCGATGATGTCTTCCCACACCGACCAACGGCTATTGGCCAGTCGCGTCATATCCTGAAAGCCTCTTCCGGCAAGCGCCAACGCTTGACTGGCGTTGGACTTTGCCACCGCGTTGACGAGCGCTGTGGAAACCAGTTGCGGCGCGTGGCTGAGGCGTGCGGCAATCTGGTCGTGTTGCTCGGCGGACATCTGCACCACCCGTCCGCCTATGGTTTTGATAAGGGCTTCGATGTTGGCCAGCGCAACCCTGTCCGGTTGATTCGTCGCGTCCACTATCAAGGCGTAAGCGGCGCGCTTGAATAAATCGGCGGAAGCGAATTCCACGCCGACTCGATGACTGCCCGCCATCGGATGGCCGCCGACAAAGGCAACCGTAGCAGGCAAAGAATCACGCGCCGCCTGACAGATTTCGCGCTTGGCGCTGCCCGCATCGGTGATGATCGCTCCGGCTTTCACTAGATGACTTTTGGTCTGCAAAAACTCGACAATGGCATTGACCGGAGCCGCCAGATAAATCAAATCGGCATCGCTGGTCTCGCCGTTTTCAAAGGCTTCGTCAATGTCGTCTATGACCTGTAGCGCCAACGCCGCTTCTAAAAATTTCTTATCGCCACAGCCGCTGATGCGCGCAGCAAGTCCGGCTTCGCGGGCGGCCAGCGCCAATGAGCCGCCGATTAAACCGACTCCGAAAATTGTCAGATGAGGAAAATGCACGGCAGGAGTTTCGGGCGGACGGACGGCCAGCGGGCGTTGGATTTTTCGTACTGAATCGCCACTGATTCGCACTACGTCTTTAACGCCGTCGAGCCTTTCCATAGCCTGCACGTCGCTTGGCTCAATGGGACGGTTGCCGACCGCGCCCAAAATCGTGTAGCGCGCCCCTGTGGTGCGATAAATGTCGAAACCGAGTTCCACAATTCTTTCGATTACCTTAACGACCTGCGCTTCGTTGGCGCTCTCTTCCATAACGATGATCATCTCTTTATCCTTCGACGAAATGGCCGCCGCACGCTCTCACTCATGGGCATTTTCGGCGCGGCGTTCGTCTTCCAATTCTTTCTCCATAATAGTGCGCTCCAGACTGCGCGACTCGTCAATGATGCGCTCGAACAAACGACGAATCGCCGCCATTTCCAGAGGCCCGTGATTCTGGCTCAACACATGGCGGATGACTTCCGTTTCACGATTCGGGGAATAGACCGGCAAATTCAACTCGCGTTTGATTCTGCCGATTTCAATCGCGCACACCGAACGGCGATTGAGCAAGCGGACCAACTCTTCGTCTATGCGATCAATTTCGTCTCGCCAATCACTGATGTCCACAGCATTCTCCAAATCGAAAAACTACCAATGATATTTCGTCAACGAAAGCTTCATGGTTCAAGCTTCAGGGGGTCAAAACTCCTTCCGGCTCGGCAAACCGCCGGCTAAGGTTTGCCGACCAAGGAGCGCGTCAATGCGCCGATTCTCTCGACTAAATGTTCATGGCCTTCAAGGTTTTCAATCTCGGCAACGATACGACTGCCGACCACCGCTGCATCGGCGTGTTGCCAGACGGCGGCAACCTGTTCCGGGGTTGAAATGCCAAAGCCTACGGCAATCGGCAATTCCGTAAAGCGGCGCACGCGATGGACCAGATGATTCGCCGACTGCGACAAGCTCTGACGCACGCCGGTGACGCCCGTGCGCGACACCGCATAAATAAATCCGGTGCAACAATCCGCTACGCGCTTCAAGCGTGCGTCGGGACTGGTTGGCGCGACTAAAAAAATCGTATCAACATTGGCTTCGCGCATCTCTGCGAGGTAATCCCCGGCTTCTTCCGGCACCAAGTCGGTAGCCAGTACGCCATCCACGCCGACCTCGCGCAAGGCTTGCCCCAACGCCTTCAACGACAACAGCGGATTCAAATAGCTGAATAAAACTATCGGCACTTGACTGTGCAAGCGCACCTGCTTGACGAGATCAAGACAATCTCTGACGCTGACCTGGTGTCGCAGAGCGCGTTCAGAAGCTCTCTGAATCACCAGGCCATCCGCCATCGGGTCGGAAAACGGTACGCCCAATTCGATAATGTCCGCGCCGTTTTCTGCCAACGACAAAATCAATTTCGCGGTCGTCGCCAAATCCGGGTCGCCCGCCGTAAGGTAAGGGATGAACGCCTTGCGCCCCGCTTGTTTCAATTCATGAAATTTGGATTGAATTCTCGTCATTGGTTTCGCGTTTTCCGTTTCATAGCATATGCAATTTCATATCGGCAGACCAAACGTGTTGCGAATCGCTCGCCGCACTTCACGACCAGCATTCAAGGCATCCTTCGCATCTGACCGAGAAGCCGATAGGCCGGAATACCGATAGGCAACCGCAAATGGATTCAGAATAATCAGCAACAATTGCAAAGTCGCCCAGCCCGGCTCGACCGTGATTACCAGTTGATGAAGCACCAACAAATCATGCGTGCGGCTAAAGGCAATCGCTGATTCTTCCAGTCTGGCTTTCAGACATTTTTCAGCGCATTGTTGTGCATGAAAAACCGCTGCGTCAAAATTTGGGTGCTTGCGAGCGCGATAACTCATCTGGGCAACGTGCCAATCGCCCTCTGCTTTGTTCACCCATTCAAGCGCGGTCGCTTTCATACAACACCTTTCCGCGTTCCAGAATTTCCCGAATAAAGCTGTCGCCGATTTTCAGTCTGTGGCTGATCTGTTGCTCTGACCGCACCAGTAAATCAATCGGCAGTACGCCTACGGAATGAACGATAAAAGTCAATATCAACGAGGCCATACGAAACGGGCTGCCTTCATAAGGCATCACAATCAGCCAATCCACGTCGGATTCTAGCTCTGGCTTGCCATAGGCAAACGAGCCGAAAAAGGTAATTTTTTCAGGATGAAAATTGCTAATAATTGTCCGGCAAACTTCTTGAATCTGTTTGCGCCTGCGTCGCAGAGCCTCCTTAGACAAGCTCGGCTTTGCTTGAACGGCTTCTTGAAAATTCTGACTTACCGGAAGACTCATCCATCAACTCCTCATGCATAGTGCCTTGATATGGCTCTCCATTTGATATGTCAAGACCAGACAGAAATAGCGAAACGACTGGTCCCCGCTTCCCCGCTTCACTTCATCATTGGTTCATCACAAGCGGCATCACGGTGTTCACATCCTTGTCGCCGCGCCCCGATAAATTCACCACGATGATTTTGTCGGGTGCCATGTGCGGCGCGGTCTTGATGACTTCAGCGATGGCGTGCTCCGATTCCAAAGCCGGTATGATGCCTTCCAATTTCGCCAATAATTGAAACGCCGCCAACGCCTCGTCATCGTTTGCCGAAGTATAAGCGACGCGCTCGGCATCGCGTAAATAGGCGTGTTCGGGACCCACCGCCGAATAATCCAACCCTGCGGAAATCGAATGCGTCAAGGCAATCTGGCCGTTGTCATCCTGCAAAACATAACTGCGCGTGCCTTGCAAAACGCCGAGCTTGCCGCCGCTGAAACGCGCTGCATGGTCGCCGCTCTGCAAGCCGCGTCCGCCCGCTTCGACGCCCAGCATACGCACTTCATCAGCACCGATGAATTCATAAAACAAGCCTATGGCATTGCTGCCGCCGCCGACGCAGGCAATCAATAAATCCGGCAAGCGCCCTTCGACTGCAAGAATTTGTTGGCGCGCTTCTCGACCAATGACCGCTTGAAAATCGCGCACCATCGCCGGATACGGATGCGGCCCCAAAGCCGAGCCTAATAAATAATAGGTGGTCTCGACATTGGTCACCCAATCGCGCAAGGCTTCATTGATGGCGTCTTTCAAGGTGCGGCTGCCTGCGTCCACGCCTACAACCTGCGCGCCGAGCAAACGCATACGAAAGACATTCAACTCCTGGCGGCGCATATCTTCGGTTCCCATATAAACGATGCACTCCAAGCCCAACAGCGCGCAGACCGTCGCCGAGGCCACGCCGTGTTGCCCCGCGCCGGTTTCGGCAATGATGCGTTGTTTGCCCATGCGTTTGGCCAATAACGCCTGACCGATGGCGTTGTTGATTTTATGCGCCCCGGTATGACAGAGGTCTTCGCGCTTTAAATAAATGCGTGCGCCGCCTAAATGTCTGGTCAAAGCTGCGGCGAACATCAAGGGCGTGGGTCTGCCGACATAGGTGGTGAGCAGGTGTTGAAGTTGCGTGTGAAATTCCGGGTCGCGTTGCGCCGCGTCGTAGGCTTTGGTTAATTCATCGAGCGGGTGCATCAAGGTTTCCGGCACGAAGCGTCCGCCGTAAATTCCGAAATGTCCGCCCTCATCCGGCAAGTGATAATTTTCCATTGCAACGAGTTTCTCTTTCAAAAAGAATTCGTAAAAATTCCGTTCCTTTTTCCCTGCAACTGTGCCATAAATAGCAGCACCGACCGAAGCCTTGTATAACCGATTGGAATGAGCATCGGATTATAGCATAAGTTCTCCTGACGAAAATTGTTGCAGACCGTAGGCGCAGAAATGTTTTTCTGACTTCGACACGCAGAGTTTGCGGAAGCCGGAATCGCTGTCGTTGCGCGACGTGAACGGGAATCACCGATGATCGCACAGAGAATCGAGAGAAAGAGTGGGACACAACAATACACGCAGGGATTGCGCGTATTGTCGCTGCTGTTATGCCTGCCTTCGGGCGCGTCGCTGCTGGCGAAAGTTTACGGCCTTGCGCCCATGCATTTAACCGTGCTGTTCATCACCCTGCCCTGTGGGGCGATCTTATTGGGAATCTGGGTTTGGACGCGCAAGGCGGATGATGATGAATTCGCCACGGCGCTGTTGCTTGGCAGCCTCGGCGGTTTTCTGGCAACCATCAGTTATGATGTGGCGCGGTTGCCGTTTGCGCTGGCCGGACAACGCATCTTTACGCCCATCAGCGCCTATGGCTTATGGGTGTTGAACAGCGAGACCTCGACCCGCTTCACCGAATTGAGCGGCTGGGCTTATCATTTCTCGAATGGCATCACCTTCGGCTTAATGTACGCCTTGTTCATGAAAAAACGCTTCTGGGGCTGGGCTATCGTATGGGCTTGTCTGTTGGAGACCCTCGCGGTGCTTTCTCCGTTCGCCAGAATTTTTTATTTATCGGGCAACTATCGCGCCATCGGCATCGCCTATTTTGGCCATATCGCTTACGGGTTGCCGCTCGGCTGGATGGTTTATAAATGGGACGCCACGCGGGATTTTCTCGAAGACCATAAAATGCCGCTGACGATGTTGTTGAGTTCGCTGATTATTTTGGCGATGGTCTGGGTGGTGTCTATGCCGGAACCGGTGCGGCGCGATGCTTATGTGGTTGCCGGTGAATTCGCCGTCGAAGGCAATCATCTGAAACCGGAGTGGTTGCGCTTGAAACAACCGGGAGAGATTCGGATTTACAACTCCGGCAATGCGCCGGTGTCGGTGCACATCAAGCAAACCCATCAAGTCGCCCAAATTGATAGTCAACAGACGGTGTTGTTGAGGTTTCCACAAACCGGCATTTATCAGTTGTTCATCGAAAGCGAGGCGATGACGAAAAGCAGTTTCGTGATGGTCGAACCCATTGAAGCAGTGAAATAAAGTAACCAGAGCGTGTCGCAGAATTCCAGAAACTGTCTATATGTTGTAGATGGTCAAGCCATCACACACAATATCTGGACAGGAAACCCATTGATGCGACACCTACAGTTACGAAATAAATCTCAAATGCAGGAGGCACGCGGTGAAGGTTTGCGCTCGCTACCGTCCACCGCCGCAACCATTCACGCCAACCACTCCGCCGCAAACGGATTGCTAACAAGCGTGGCAAACCTCGCGTCAAGCGCCAACACCACCGCCGCGCCCATAGATCGTTTGATAGCGCTCGGCAACGGCTTTTCAAATTTGAATTTCACGGTTCGCAGGAAACGAATCAGGCGCATTTCCGGTTGGTTAAGAATTACCCCGATGAACTCGATGAAGACGATGAAGACGATGAAGACGATGAAGACGATGAAGACGAAGCTTGTCAAAAAGTCTTCGTGTTCATCGTGTCCTTCGTGGTTCATACCCGCTCGCTTGACAAGCATTTTCCGATGATCGCGGAACCGGCCTACCAACTTCGATTCGCCTGTTCGACGGTCTTCATGAATTCGCGCAACTTGGGCAAATCTTTTCTGCCCGGTTCGGCTTCCACGCCGCTGCACACGTCTATGGCAAATGGCCTGACCAGGCGAAGCGCTTCAGCGACGTTCTCTTGATTGATGCCGCCCGCCAGAATAATCGGCGCAAACTTTTTCGCTTCGATAGCAATCTGCCAATCGAAGCGCTGCCCGGTGCCGCCGTATTCGCCTTTCACTTTGGCGTCCAGAAGAAAAGCGCTTGCTGAAAATGTTTTTATCACTTCGACATCAAAGGCTTCGTTGACGCGAAACGCTTTAATAATTTTCGCGGCGTGAAGCTGCTGACAAAATTCCGGTGCTTCATCGCCGTGCAGTTGGACGATTTGTATGCCTGTCTGTTCAACGATGTGATTGATGCGTTGGGCGTCTGCGTTGACGAAGACGCCGACACAGGAAAGGAACGGCGGCAGGCGCTGAATAATTTTCCGCGCCTGGTCGGGGGTGATAAAGCGCACACTCTTTGGCCAGAAATTAAAGCCCAGCGCGTCGGCTCCACCTTCAAGCGCCGTTTGCGCTTCTGCATAGGTTCGCACGCCGCAGATTTTCACTTTCACTTTTGTCATCACTGGCTAGCGAGCCTCTTCAATCAATTCGCGCAAGGCCGTGGCTACATCCGTTTGTCGCATCAAATGCTCGCCAATTAAAAACGCCTGATAACCTGCGGCCTGCAAACGGCGAAGGTCTGCGCCTGTATGTATGCCGCTTTCGCTGACCAGCAGCGCCTCACGCGGCGCAAACTTCGCCAGATGCAGAGAGGTTTCCAGTTCAACTTTGAAGGTGGTTAAATCGCGATTGTTGACGCCAATGATAGAAGCGCCAGCCCGCGCAGCGCGGCGCATTTCATCTTCGCTATGAACTTCGACCAGCGCTTCAAGATTGAAATCTTCGGCACGACCGATAAGAGCCGCCAGCAATTTATCATCCAGAATCGCCGTAATCAGCAGGATGGCCGACGCCCCCGCCAGATACGCTTCGAGGAGTTGATATTCATCGAGTATGAAATCTTTTCTCAGCAACGGCGTAGCGGTCTGCTCATGAATGTCGCGCAGAAAATTTAGGTGGCCGCCGAAAAAATCTTCTTCGGTCAACACCGATATTGCCGCAGCCCCGGCCTGCGCGTAACTTTCGGCTATCGCCAAGTGATCGAAGTCTGCGCGGAGGATGCCCTTTGAAGGGGACTGACGTTTGATTTCGGCAATGATGTTGAAGCCGTCGCTGCCACGCAAGGCATCACCAAATGCTTGATGAGGAACTTTCCTGCTCACGCTTTGCTCCAGCAGTTGAGGTCTGGAAACTCGCCGTTTGGCTTGGGCAAGGCGTTGCAGTCGCTTGTCAACGATGCGGTCAAGGATGCCGCCTGTTGATAAAATGCCGTCTCGTTTTATCGGTTTAGTCGCCATTATTTTTTATCGTTTGTCGTGCGGCCTACAGGTGGGAGTTTACGCGCACGATCCCTTCCACTTGCAGGCAGTGCGATCAAGGCGTCGTTTATTCGCGGTGTGGAGGAATCGAATAGGTTACGCTGGCCTGCGCCACCGGCTGTGCCTCGCCATCCGAATACATCACCACGTCGCCAACCGCCAGACGTTTGCCCAGTTTCAACAAGCGCACTTCGGCAATCACATCTTTTTTATCCGGCTTTCGCAAAAAATTAATATTCAGACTGGTCGTCACGGTGTGCGCCACCGGGCCAATCATTCCCGTCAACACCACCCACATCGCCGTGTCGGCCAATGCCATCAAAGCCGGGCCGGAAATGGTGCCGCCCGGTCGGAGTTGCCGTTGGTGATAAATCATTCGCACCTGCGCCCTCATCTCCTCAAGTTTTTCGACAAGAAAATGGCGCTTCTGATTGGCCGTAGGAAAGTGCGAAAAGATAAAGTCTTCAACTTCTTGAGCGGTCATCTTCGGCATAATGATTTGGCCTTACCCCTTCACAAAATTTTCGAGCAGTTTTTTGCCGTTCTCGGTCATGATGGATTCGGGATGAAACTGCACCCCTTCCACATAAAATTCTTTGTGGCGCAAACCCATCACCAACCCATCGGGAGTGGTGGCGGTTACTTCAAGGCATTCCGGCAAACTCTCTTTTTCGACAATCAACGAATGATAGCGCGTGGCGTTGAAACGATAGGGCAGGCCGCGAAAGACGGTGCGGTTGTCGTGGCAAATCTCCGAGGTTTTGCCGTGCATCAGATACGGAGCGCGAATCACTTTGCCGCCGAAGGCTTGACCGATGGCCTGATGTCCGAGGCAGACGCCGAAGATGGGAATCTTGCCGGAGAATGCGCCAATCAACTCCAGCGTGATGCCTGCGCCATCGGGAGTGCCGGGGCCGGGCGAGATGACGATTTTTTCCGGTCTCAATTGGCGAATCTCGTCCAACGTGATTTCATCGTTGCGAGCCACCTTGACCGCTTTGCCCATCTCGCCGAGATACTGCACCAGGTTATAGGTAAATGAATCGTAGTTGTCTAGTACCAGAATCATGCAGGGCATTGTAACAAACCGCAGGCGCTTCGTGAAAACTCTGGCCTTCTTTCCCCATTGCTGCGGCGAAGTGAAAGAGAACTCTTGGCGAATCTTTCCCCGCAGCAAATTGGCCCCCCCTCAAACCTCATCCTGATTTTGCCTTCCCCATTATTTGGGGCGAACATCAGGAGGGCGCGCCAGAATCGGCTCACGCGATTGATTACGATTGGCAAGCACCACCACAGTAGCGATGATGCCCGCCGCCGCTGCTGCAAGAATCGCGACATTCGTGGGATTCAAAAAACCGGATGAGCTATTAACTTTAATCTCGCCAGTCCACGAGGCATTGGTGCCGGGAACCGTGGCGCTGATCGAAGTCCCGCCCGCCGATTGTCCGGCAGTGAAACTGGTTGTCGCAAGGCCTTGTGCATTGGTGGTCACGGTCACATTCGCCGCCGCTGCCGCGCCCGATCCCAACACGCCGCCGGAACCTTGACCGAGCGCAAACAAGATCGGCAAATCGGGAACCGGCTTGTCATTTTCATCGGTGACCTGCACCTGTATCTGTCGCGTCGAGCGCGCCCGCACACTCAGTTTTGCGCCCATACCAACCGGGCGAACCGTGTAGCGGCGTTGCGGCGTGGTCTGCGTCTGCACCTTTCCCGATTCAATATTCAGAGTGGGAATTTCGCCGCTCATCGTCAAACGAAAGCTCGCGCCGGGAGTAGCTTGAAACACCAACCCTCCGGCCTCTATATACGCCGAAGTGTTCGGCTGCAATTGTACTTTCACGCCGCCGCTAATTACGGCGGCGATCAAGGTTTTTATTCGGTCTCCGTCTGGCGTGAGCGATTCGCCCAAAGAAAATTTTGCCAGCGATGTCGCCAACATTGTGACGTGGCCAAAATGTTCACCCGTCAAACGCGCCGAGGCTTTGGTAGTTCGGATGACTTCGCCACCCCATATGGCCTGCGTGCCGTTGATCTCGCGCCCATTAATCGTGGTGTCATTGAATGCCGTCAAGCTGGCTATGGGTGCGCCGCTCAAGGCCGTCGCATAAAGGCGAAACGGTTTGTCATCTTCACCAATGCCGCTATCCGCCGCCAGCGTTTGGCACAGCGCACCGGGGATGATGACCATCATCAAGCCGATGCTGATCGCTTTATAAACTAGAGTTTTCATCACTGCTCAACCTCGCTCCATTGAGTTATCTAGCGCGTGTCGCAGAAATGGATGTTCTGTCCAGATATTGTGTGTAATGGTTCAACTATCCACAATATATAGGCAGTTTCTGGAATTCTGCAACACCCTCTATCTACAGAATCGCTGCACTCGACTTGCTTAGGATGGTAGATGAAATCAAGTGCAACCCTGTACGGGCGACCACCGCAGGGTCGCCCCTCCTTGGAAAGGATAAGCATTTCAAGGAGGGGCGACCCTGCGGTGGTCGCCCGTACCAGGCTTGAGAAAATCGCGCAAGTCTTGCCGGTTATTTCATCCACCATCTTCACTCGTTCACCAACTACGGCAGCGCACGGACAATCGTTGTGCCTGCCGGTTCGATGGTTTCGCGCCGCGTCATCAAGCGCAAAGCCGTCGTCAGATTGCTGCCGCTGATGACTTCAGCGACGCGACTGACGCTGGTTTCGCCATCGAAAACCGTCACCCTGCCGCCGCTCACTTCGGGGTTCGTCGTCGCTCCGGTAAAGCGCTGTTCGATGGTGAAGCTTTGCCCTTTCAAAATATTTGCCTGCGTCAAAGCTGGCGTCAAATCTACCTCTATCGGTTGTCCGAAGGCCGCGCCCGCGCTGTCAAAAAATTCAAAGGTCGCTTTGCGAACGTCAAGGTTGGCATCGAACACCGAATAGGTGAAGATGAATTCATTGCCGCGCCGCTCATAAGTCACCACCGCCTGCTTACGCGGATTCGCACCGTTGATGAACAACAAGGTGGTGGAAAGGTTCGCCGCTACATTGACGAGCAACGGATTGCCGCCAGCCAGACGAAACGTGATGCGCGAAGTCAACTGATTCGACAAGACATCTTTTGCCATCAGCGCTGTCGGGTTGTTGATGACCGCCGGAATGAAGGGCGTGAAGCGCAAACAAAAATCACGCTCGCCGCCTACAGGAATTTCCACTTGGTCGCCGCGCACCAAAACGGCCTCGGCGCGGTCGGCATTGATGAGACTCAATTCATATAAATTGCCTTCGTTGACATCCTTGATGATGCCTGCATCTGCGGCTGCGCCGGTGCGTAATATTGAATCCAGGGTCAAGATCAACGGCGTGAAGCCCGCATTGCGGATTTTGAAGAAGCCGCATTCGCCTTTCTTTTTGGGATTCTTTCGCACCGGGTTCACAGGGATGCTCAAGCCAAACGGCACAGCGGTGCGACCACCTGGAATCAGCACCAAGGCAAGCGGCGCGCCGCCTCGCACGTTGATGGTAAAACTACAATTGCTTTGATTGCCTGCCGCATCAGTGGCGGTGCAGGAAACACTGGTCACGCCCAGCGCGAAGGCCGATCCCGAAGGCGGCACACAAATCGTCGTAGCGCCCGGCGCATTGTCCGTGACCGTCGGCGGCGGGTAATTCACCGTCGTCGTGGTTTGACCGGGCGACGCATCCGCCACCAGATTCGCCGGACAACGAAGCACCGGCGCTTCCAAATCGCTGACCGTTATGGTGAACTGACAAGCGGCTTCATTGCCCGCTTCATCTCTTGCCACGCATTGAACTACGGTGGTGCCTAGCGGAAAACTTGCTCCCGCTGGCGGCCTGCAAATGACTGTAGGAATCGAGCAATTGTCGCTCACTACGGGCGCGGAATAATTGACCACCGCTGCTTGTTGCCCAGCGGCAGGATTGACCGTGATGGTTTCAGCACATCGAATCCTTGGTGGCGCAGAGTCGAAAACCGTAATCGTAAACGCACAACTCAAGCCGCCGGCATTGGTGCAATTGACCGACGAAACGCCGAGCGGAAAAAAGCTGCCGGATGGCGGCGTACAACTTATCGTTCCGCACATTCCTACAATTGTGGGCGCTGCATAAGAGACCGGCGCGCCGCATTGCGTAGCCGCAGAGCCGACCACCAGATTCGCCGGACAGGTCATCGCACAGGGAGCCATCACCACCGTGACACAGGCGGAAAATTCCGAAGTGCTGCCTGCCCCATCCGTAGCGGTTGCCGTCACCACCTGCCCAACGGGTACGGCGGCTGGAAGGCTTGCCGCAATGTTGGCGTTGCCGGCGACATCGGTAGCGACATTGATAGCGCCTAGAAAAACTTGTCCCTCGCCATTGCCAGAAACATCGCAGGCAGGCGACGAATAAAATTCCAGGCGATAGCTGGAACTGGCTATGCTGTTGAGCGTGCCTTTGACAGCGGTGGCGCTGCCATCGGTTTCCGCCGCAGTCAACAGTGGAAAATTTTGCCGATTGTTCGGCCCCGTATCCACATCGCCTGCATCGTTGGGCGTCACGCCATCATCGGCTAAATTAATACCCAACCCGGTGTTGGAAAAAATAGAATTGAGTTGCACGCGATTGCCGGTTCCACCATTGACGCGAACGCCGGATACGCCATTGAAGGCGATGACGTTGCCGAGGTTGATTGGCGGCCCTGCGCCGATAAAATTATTCGCGGCGCTACCGCCGATCTGCACGCCTTCAAAAGTGTTCGGCAAACCGCTTGCGCCGGACGAAGTTGTACCGATGAAATTATTCAACACCTGATTATTCGCGGCGTTTTGGGTGATCGCCAGACCGTGTTGCGCGTTGCCGGAAATTAGATTGCGCGCCGCTGTCGTCGTGCCGCCAATCGTATTACCGACTGCGCCATCAAGCAGAACGCCATTGAGCGCGTTGGCAAGCGCCGCCGTGCCATTGATATTCGTGCCAATGAAATTGCCCTGCACCTGATTGCCTGTGGCTAGATTCCCTTGCAGCAACACGCCATTTTGCGTGCTGCCTGACAACAGGTTGCGCGCTCCTGAAACCGTCCCGCCGACAGTATTGTTCGCAGAAAAAATAGCTACATTGCTATCAGCATTGGCGATGGCCACCAGTCCCGTGACATCTGTGCCGATGAAGTTGTTTTGGATCAGGTTGCCGCTGGCGCTATCCATAATGGTGACGCCGGAGGCGAGATGACCGGCGATGACATTGCGCGCCGCCGCCGCCGTTCCGCCTATGGTGTTGTTGATATTGGTGGCGCTGTTAAAAATCAACACGCCGCCGCCCATGCCATTTCCCAACGCCGCATTGCCGCTCAAATTAGTGCCGATGAAATTGCCTTGCACAAGATTGCCTGTGGAGTTTGCGCCGCCTATGCCGACGCCGGTTTCATTGCCGGAGATGAGATTGCGCGAGGTCGCCGTAGTGCCGCCTATGCGATTGTTCGAGGCCGTAGTCAGGCGCACGCCTAGTCCTGCGTTGGGCAGCGTGGCCGTGCCTGCTAGATTGGTGCCGATGAAATTATTTTCGATGATTGCGCCGTTGGCATTGGCGATCTCTATGCCATCGCCGCGAAAGTTATTGATCACCAGACCGCGCACCGTGCAGTTATTCGCCAAGAGGTTGAGGCCGTCCACATTCTGCGCGTTGCCGTTGATTTCGATGAGCGGTTTACCGGCAAAGCCGCCTTGCGTGGTGGCGTTGATGATGACGGTTTCGGTAAGCGCCGGTAAACCGGCAGCCAAGGTAATGGTTTGCGCGCCGCCGCCGCCGATGTCAAAGGTGATGGTGTCGGCTCCGACGCTGGCATTGGCATTGAGAATTGCCTGACGCAAAGAACCGGCTCCCGCATCATTGGTATTGGCGACGGTAAAGGTTGTCGTAGTCGCCGAGACCACGATAGCCGGTGCAAGGTCGCCGTCACGAAAAATCACCAAGTCGCTCAAGCCGTCTTCATTCAAACGCAAAGGCAACACGGCAACCGGCGCGCTCTCGAAAATCAAGTCAACGATGGCGGCATCACCGCTTGTTGCCTGCACGCTTTCAGCAGCGTCTGAGGTTGCCGATTCCACCACTCGCAGTTGATGATTTGCGTTATCGGCAACGATGAGCGAGTCGCCCGATTGGCTCGACAGTGCGGCGCTGAACAACGCCGTCGCCTGCGGCATGGGCGGCACGTTCAAGTGGTGCTGTTGCCAACGAGTGAAAGCTGCTGATGCCGGCCTCTTCGTCTGCTGCCGATTGGCGCTCAAAACGCGAAGGCTACCGTCGTCGCCAAGCACGGCTAGATCATTGCGCCTGTCGCCAACAAAATCGCCAATGGCGATGGCTTGTAAATCAACCGCGAAAGCGCGCCGTTCAAGCTTTGCCGCTTTGACAGGTGCTTGCTGCGACAGGTCTAGCGAAAGTTTGCGGTCGCGCCCGTGAATCATCACCAACTCTTTGCCGCAAGCGACGGCAATATCCATCGCGTAATCACTATCGAGTTGACCAATGGCAAACGAATGCGCTGTCGCAGGCAACGCGAAATGTTCCGCTATCGCGTTGACTGCGCCGTTTGGCGATGCAAAAACCAACGCCTCTGCGCCCTGCGCGTTGTCAATGCCAAAGAGCAAATCGCTCAAACCATCGGCGCGATTGACCTCGCCGCTCATCAACGCGGTTATCTGGCCGTTCACTGTCTTTTCACTTGCCGCCGAAAAATTCCCTTCGCCATCGCCGCGAAGAACATAAAAACGGTCGCCGCCGCGCGCTGCTGTCACGATGTCCAGATGGCCATCAGCATCGAAATCTCCGACGCCTATAAAATCGGGAGGCGCGCTCAAGTCAGCCCAGATATGCGGCGCAAAAAACGGCGTATCGTTCAAGGTTGCTGCGCTGGTTTGCATTTCGCCCGACGCATGATTCGTCGAATGAAACGCACCATTGCCGCGATAACCCACCACTTCGCCGCCCTCACCGTTCGCATAAGCGCACAGCAAATCCGCTATGCCATCTTCATCAAAATCACCGGCGGCAAGCGCCAAAGGCTTTACCGTTTGCGATAACCACGAAGAATTATTTTCTCCCGCGAAACTCACAGGCGTGGGCAAGCTTTGGCCTGCCTCTACCTTCACACGAGTATTGCCATGCGGGACGATGTGCAGGCTCGCAGGCGAGTTTGGATGGCGCGGCCTTGCCAGTGTCAGGGTTGGCGCGGCGAAGATGCGCGGCAAGAATCGGTGGGAGAGATTGCCGGGCAATAAAGAATTAATCAGCGCCAGCATGAGGCAGAAAAATAGAAATCGCTTCATCGTTTTTTCTCCGGCGAGAAGACTCTTTCAGGCGGCGCAGAGTCTTCGAGTTTATCGCTTGCAATTTTTTCAGCCTGGCATCAGAAGCAGCATTGGACCAATCTTTTCAGGATGCAGAGGCTCGTTTGTTGGCGCTCACTTTACCGCAAAGAGATGCGGCTTTCAATTCGATTTTTCCGAATCCGGGAATCGCTTGGTAGCGCAAGATTCAAAACGATGGCCAAATCAATCATCGCTTTCGCCAAGCTTTGCCATCAGTAAGGTAGCGGCTACCGACAGGCAGTCGGTCGGCGGCATCGGGAGGCGAAAAGACTTCTTTGAAAAAGCGGTCGTGCGGGTTGTGTAGCTCTGCCATCGTGGGTTATCTCGAACACCAAACAGCAGCGGCGGCTGTTTCGCGTTGCGCGACCAGTGCAATGAACGCGGCTGGCGCTGCATCGGTCATTGCTATTTCCAATGAAAACTCGTCAAGAGGATTTCCCATGATGAGCTTTCAGCCACTTCACCAAATCCTGCGGCGCTTGAAAATCGAGCAAGGCTTCGCCCAAGTCTTCGAGTTGTTCGAGTGATAGCCCTTTGATTTGCGCTTGAGTGCGTTTATCCAGTGTGCCAAAGCGCTTGTGTAACAGACGCAAGGTCAACGCTGTCGTGCCTTCTTGCCTGCCCTGTCGCAAACCAATTTGGATTCCTTCTTTGCGTAATGTTTCTGCTATGGTTGGCATCACTTCTCCTTTTTTACTGGCAAACAGTGGTGTCACCGCTTGGCTCAAATCTTCCTGCGTGACGCGATT
>JACQDB010000114.1 GCA_016201275.1 Acidobacteriota bacterium | reverse complement strand
GGCGACAATTCGCAATTGGAGATCGAGTTGATCGCGCCGATAGCGATGGAGAAAGGCTTGCGTTTTGCGATCCGCGAAGGCGGCAGAACGGTGGGCGCAGGCACGGTCTCGGAAATTCTCGAATAGGGATTTAGTCCCTAGTCCTTCGTCCTTCGTCCTTAGCGGATTCGGTGTTGCTGACACCTGATGAAGGACTAAGGACTAGAGACTAAGGACTGAAAAGTTGATTCGGATTTCAGAGAGATTTTTGATAGCGTTATACAAAAGATTTTCAGTAATTAATTGAGGGATTATGCCAAGAGATAACATTACACTGGTTTGTCAGGAGTGCAAAAATCGCAACTATGTGACGACCAAAAACAAGAAGAAGACCCCGGATCGTCTGGAGTTCAAGAAATTCTGCAATACCTGTAGAGCGCACAAGGCGCACAAAGAGACCAAGTAATTTTTTGCAGGGGTATGGTGTCAATGGCTAGCACAGCGGTCTCCAAAACCGTTGGTCCGGGTTCGAATCCTGGTACCCCTGCCACTACTTTGTTCTTGGTTACGGGTTCTTAGTTATTCGAAAATGCCATAGGCAAGTAACGCGTAACCAAGAACAAAAAAAGCATTTTCGCTTGATAGAGGGTAAGGTAATGAGTTTAGCAAAAGAGTTCACGGAAGAAGACGAGAAGCGGTCGCGCAAAGAATCGGACAACGGCGAGGACAACAGTCCGCGTCTTGCTCTCAAGCCGCCGTCATTCTTTGGCCGAATCGGACAGTTCTATCACGATGTCAAGCTGGAAATGCGAAAGACCTCTTGGCCGACGCGCAGTGAAGTTTGGAGTACCACGGTGGTGGTGTTGGTCGCAGTAGTCTTTTTCGGGTTTTATTTGTGGGGCGTAGATTATCTCGTCACCCTGGGTTTTCAACAGTTGGAAAAGGTTTTTCGATAGGCTGAAATTATGGGCGAAAAAAAGTGGTACATCATTCACACCTATTCCGGGTATGAGAAAAAAGTGCGCGAATCTTTGGAATCGCGCATACAAGCCTACGATATGAAGAGCCAGATTCCGCAGGTTCTGGTGCCTACGGAAACCGTCGTAGAGATGCGCGGCTCCAAGCGTGTAGAGACTTCGCGGATGTTTTTTCCCGGCTATGTGCTGGTGGAAATCGAAACCGATGAAAAAGGCGAAGTCAGTGAAAAGGTTTGGCACATTATCAAATCAACGCCGAAGGTGACAGGTTTTGTCGGTGGCCAAAAGCCGACGCCGCTGACTCCTGAAGAGGTTGATCAAATCGTTCACCATGTCACCGAAGCGGCGGAAAAACCGAAGCCCAAACATACCTTCGCGCACAGCGAACAGGTGCGAATTCTGGCCGGGCCGTTCAGCGGTTTCACCGGTTCGGTCGAAGAGATTAACGCCGATAAAGGCGTGCTGAAAGTTATGGTCACCATTTTCGGTCGCTCGACTCCCGTGGAGTTGAACTTCCTCGATGTCGAAAAACTGACGTTTTCCGATGATGAATAGATTTTTGAATCATGTTATTGGTTACTCGTTACGGGTTGATATTTTCAAGTAACCAATAACCAATAACCAAGGACTTTAATTTAAGAAAGGGGAGAGTTGCGATTTGTCGTCACGGACAAATCGGCTCGCCAATTACCCAATTATGGCAAAGAAAATAACCGGATACATTAAACTGCAAGTTCCCGCCGGAAAGGCCAATCCCGCGCCACCCATAGGCCCTGCTCTGGGGCAACACGGCGTCAACATCATGGAGTTTTGCAAAGCGTTTAACGCCAAGACGGCGAACATGGGCGATCTGAAAATCCCTGTGGTCATCACCGTGTTTGCGGATCGCTCGTTTACCTTCATCACCAAAACGCCGCCGGCAACCGATTTGATCAAGAAAGCCATCGGCCTGGATAAAGGCTCGGCCAAACCCAACCGCGAAAAAGTTGGCAAAATTTCGCGGCAGCAGATCGAAGAGATTGCGCGCACCAAGATGCCCGATTTGAACACCACTTCGCTCGCCTCGGCGATGCGAACCATCGAAGGTTCTGCGAAAAACATGGGACTGGAAATCACCGACTAATCTCAACAACAAGGCGGCGCAAGGCAGCGCTCTGAATCCCTTATCAACGATTCCGCCGAAACCCTGAAACTGGCTCTGGTAGCCGGTTTCAAGGCAACGGCAAAGAGTAGCGCTTGAGTTGCGAAAGGGAGTGATGGCGCTCGTTCAAGAGCCTCATCACGCTAATGACCTGGGAGGAATAAATTTATGGCAGGTAAGAAATACAGAGCGGCAGCCGAACAGGTTGACCGCAGCAAATTCTACACCGTCGAAGAAGCCGTCGAACTCGCCAAGAAGATTGCTTACGCGAAATTCGACGAAACCGTAGAAGTAGATATGTGGCTCGGCGTTGACCCGCGCAAAGCTGACCAGATGGTGCGCGGCACTGTGGTGTTGCCCAACGGTCTGGGTCGGTCGAAAAAAGTTGTGGTCATTGCCTCGGCAGAAAAATTCGCTGAAGCCAAAGAAGCCGGAGCCGATGAAGTCGGCGGCGAAGACATCGTGGCGCGTATCAAAGAAGGCTGGATTGATTTCGACGCCTTGATTGCGACGCCCGATATGATGCGTGCGGTTGGTCAACTGGGAAAAATTCTGGGGCCGCGTGGCTTGATGCCCAACCCCAAAACCGGAACCGTGACCGCCGATGTCGCACGCGCCGTCAGCGAAACCAAAGCCGGTAAGATTGAGTTTCGCGTTGACAAAACCGGCGTCATTCACGCGCCCGTCGGCAAAGTCAGTTTTGATCCGCAGAAGTTAGTCGAAAACGCTCGCGCCTTGATTGACGCGATTATGCGCGCCAAACCGCAGACCTCGAAAGGCAAGTACGTCAAAAACGCTACCATGTCTTCGACTATGGGACCGGGCATACGGCTGAACACGGCAGAATTTTAATCCGGTGTCAGGTGTTAGTTGACAGGTGTTAGAGGGCATATCAAGTTGCTCGCATACCTGCTACCTACAACCTAACACCTAACTCCAAAAGGAGTAGGAATCGTGAAAACAAGAGCACAAAAACAACAGGATATCGCAAGTTTGAATCAGGATTTTCAGGAATCGCCGCACGCGCTGCTGGTGGGTTTTCAAGGCATCACGGTAGGCGATGACGAACGCCTGCGCCGCGAATTGCGCGCCGCCAATCTCAAGTATCGCGTGGTCAAAAACACTTTAGCGCGACGCGCTTCCGAAGGTACGCCGATGGAGCAGGTCAAAGAGAGTTTCAAAGGGGCAACGGCTGTCGCGCTATCGCCCGATGATCCAGTCACGCTGGCCAAAGTGATGACCAAATGGGCAAAAGAGAAACCGCTGTTTTCCTTTAAGGCTGCCATCGTCGAAGGCAAGGCTATCAATGTGAAAGACATTGAAGAGTTGTCGAATATGCCTTCCAAGGAAGAGTTGATTTCCAAGATCATGTTCCTGGTCAACAGTGGAGCGCAGCGTCTGGCGGTGGCAACGGCGGGTGTGGCTCGCAACCTGACCATCGTGGTGGATCAAGTTCGCGCTCAAAAAGAGAGCGCCTAACCGAATTGCGGACGCTTCGATTGCAGATTGCAGAATGCGGATTACGGATTGAACAAAATCATTTTGGCTTACTTTGTAAGTGATAATTGAAATAGACAATCCGCAATCTGAACTCCGCAATCCGCAATTAAGGCGTCCGAACTCGAACGGGAGTTTGTGGAGACGCCTGTTTGATTTTTCGCACATATAAAAGTCGCTTAGTCAGTAAAGCGGCAAGGTGGGACGGCTGAAGTTGTTGATGCGACAGCGCAGCGGTCATGCACGGGAAGCAAAGCGGTGCGGAACTCCGTTCCCTGCTCTTGCTCCAAAAGTATCAGATAATCGTTAAGGAGATAAGAAAATGTCAGCAGATAAACTTGAAGGTATTGTCGATCAGATTTCGCAACTCTCGCTGCTTGAAGCCTCGCAGTTGGTGAAAATGATGGAAGAAAAATTTGGCGTCTCGGCAGCCGCCGCCGCCGCTGCTCCGGCAGCCGCCGCTGCAACCGCTGTCGCGCCGGTTGAAGAGAAAGATGAGTTTGATGTCATTTTGTCCGGTATGGCCGACCCCGGCAAGAAGATTGGCATCATCAAAGTCGTGCGCGAAATCACTGCGCTGGGCTTGAAGGAAGCCAAAGACCTGGTGGAAGCTGCACCGAAAGCCGTCAAAGAAGCGGTCAACAAGGAAGAGGCCGAAGCGCTCAAGAAAAAGCTCACCGACGCGGGTGCCACGGTCGAACTCAAGTAGTGGCAGGTTGGGTTGGGGTTGGCAGAGTTCAAAGGTCTTGGCGCTCTGCCAACGGGGTTTTACAACTTTGCTTGACCGCCCACTAGCTTCTGTGTAACATTAGCGTCTATAGAAATTTTGGGACGGCGACATTAGTACAATTAAACATGCGCTTACAAATCACGCGAAGCTCGCGGTTGGAGAAAGTGTATCCAACCGCGCTTCGCGTTTGTCTGTCTATTGAATTGACAAGGTCAAAGTGTTTGTCACCTCTAATTTAGATCACCAATGATTGCAGGCCACCACGCGCCTGCGCCGATTAGGAGAGATATGTCAGCACAAAAAAAGAAAAGCATCGGCATGACCCGCGAACGATACGATTTTTCCCGAATCAAAACCGCGATTCGCATACCGAATCTCATAGAGGTTCAACGACAATCGTATAATCGCTTTTTGCAAATGGATTTGCTGCCGGCGGAACGCGAAAACACCGGCTTGCAATCGGTCTTCCGCTCGGTCTTTCCGATCAGCGATTTCCGCGAAACCTCGCAACTGGATTTTGTCGAGTATGCCATAGGCAACTGGCAATGCAAATGCGGACAGTTGGAAGGACTCTATCATTTACGCACCAATTGCCGTTCGTGCGGCAATATTCTGCGCGTCAATCCGTTCGCCGCCGAAGACCTCAATTGTCCGCAGTGCGGCGTGTTGAATACCGTGTCGCCGGTGTTGTGCGATAACTGCGGCGAGCCGGTCACCTTGCAGCACAAGCATTCCGAAAAAGAGTGCCAGGAAAAATCCATGACCTATGCGGTGCCGCTCAAGGTCAAGATTCGCCTGACCGTGTGGGACACCGACGAAGACACCGGGCAAAAATCCATACGCGACATCAAGGAAGAAGAGGTCTTCTTTGGCGAGATTCCGTTGATGACCGATAACGGCACTTTCATCATCAACGGCACCGAGCGCGTCATCGTCAGCCAATTGCATCGCTCGCCCGGCATCTTCTTCGAGAAGTCCGACAACAACTCGGAATTTTTGGCCAAGATTATTCCTTATCGCGGCTCCTGGGTAGAGTTTGAATACGACACCAAAAATTTGCTCTACGTTCGCATAGACCGCAAGCGCAAATTCCTCGGCACGGTGTTTTTGCGCGCTCTGGGTTTGATTGACAAGATTGACCTCGAACGCATAGGCAGCGATTCGCATCTCGAAGATGAAATCAAACGCTCCAGCTTTGCCGACGCCGACATTCTCAAAATGTTCTACACCTCGATCAAAGCCAAAATTGCCGACGGCAAATTGCACTTCGAGCCTATGCCCGGACTGGTCGGCTTGAAATCCGCCGAAGCGATTCACGACAAAGCGGGTGAACCGCTGGTGCGCGGGGGTGCCAATGCCAAGAAACTCTCGCGCCGCGACATAGACAATTTGATCAAGGCCAAAATCAAAACCGTGACCGTTGATCCGATGGAGATCGAAGGCGCGTTCATCACCGAAGATGTCATCAACAACGAAACCGGCGAAGTCATTGCCGAAGCCAACACCGAAGTCGGTGCTAAAGAGTGGCAGGAGATTATCGAATCCGGCGTGACGACGGTGGAAATCTTCTTCCCCGAACGCGATGAAGTCGGCACGGTCATCAGCCAGACGTTGAAGAAAGATTCGGTCAAGACGCCACGCGATGCGATACTTGAAATCTATCGCAAGATGCGTCCAGGCGATCCGCCAACCATACTGACCGCTTGGAATCTGTTTCGCGGGATGTTCTTCGATGATCGCAAATTTGATTTCTCTCGCGTCGGTCGCCTGAAATCGAACATCAAACTCGGCAAGCCCGAACGCGACCGCCTCGACCATCAGACGCTATCGACGCAGGACTTCGTTGACGTAATCGGGTACGTCTTGAAGATGCGGAAAGGCATAGGCGATGCCGATGACATTGATCATCTGGGCAATCGTCGCGTGCGTGCAGTCGGTGAACTGCTGGAAAATCAATTCCGCATTGGTCTGGTCAGAATGGAACGCGCTATCAAAGAAAAGATGTCCATACATCAAGAGATGCAGACCGCTATGCCGCGTGATTTAATCAACGCCAAGCCGGTCACTGCAGCGGTGCGCGAATTTTTTGGCTCTTCGCAGTTGTCGCAGTTTATGGATCAGACCAATCCTTTGTCGGAGATCACGCACAAACGAAGACTGTCAGCCCTTGGGCCAGGCGGTTTGTCGCGTGAGCGCGCCGGGTTCGAGGTGCGCGACGTTCACCCGACGCACTACGGTCGCATCTGTCCGATTGAAACCCCTGAAGGTCCGAACATCGGTTTGATTTCCAGCTTGTCGTGCTTTGCGCGCATCAACGAATTCGGCTTTATCGAATCGCCCTATCGCAAAGTCGAAAACAGCAAAGTGATTGATTATGTACGCATCACCTCGGCTGGCGATTCCGATTACAGCGTCGGCGACCACTTGCCGAAAGAGGTTGTGGACAAAGCCAACAAGAAGATGGGAAGCGGCAAGCCTGCCGAATACGAGCCGTATCCGTTTTATCTGTCGGCGTGGGAAGAAGACAAGTACGCCATCGGGCAGGCGTCGGCGGAAGTGGATAAGCAAGGGCGTTTGACGCAAGAGCGTTTGAACTCGCGCCAGGCCGGTGAATTCAAATTCATTGACCGTGAGGATATTCAATTCCTCGATGTGAGCGCCAAGCAGTTGGTCTCGGTCGCCGCTTCGTTGATTCCCTTCCTCGAACACGACGACGCCAACCGCGCATTGATGGGATCGAATATGCAACGTCAAGCCGTGCCTTTGCTGCGCGCGCAAGCGCCACTCGTAGGCACAGGTATGGAGCGCGTCACGGCACAGGATTCCGGTGCGGTGGTCATCGCCAAACGCGATGGCGTAGTGGATTCGGTGGACTCCGAACGCATCATCATACGCGCTGAACACGGCATAGCGGGCGGCACGACTTCGCGTGAAATCAATGCTGATATTTATCAGATGACCAAGTTCAAGCGCTCGAATCAAAACACCTGCATCAATCAAAAGCCCATCGTGCGCGAAGGTCAAGAGGTCAGAAAAGGCGACGTGATTGCCGACGGCCCTTGCACCAACGGCGGCGAGTTGGCGCTCGGTCGCAACGTCCTCGTGGCCTTTATGCCGTGGCGCGGCTACAACTTTGAAGATGCGATTTTGGTGTCGGAAAAACTGGTCAAAGAAGATAGCTTCACTTCGATTCACATCGAAGAGTTGGAAGTCGAAGCGCGTGATACGAAGCTTGGCCCCGAAGAGATCACCCGCGACATTCCGAATGTCTCGGAATCGGCGCTGCGTGATCTGGACGAGTCCGGCATCATACGCATAGGCGCAAGCGTCAAGCCCGGTTCAATTCTCGTCGGCAAAGTCACCCCCAAAGGTGAAACCCAGTTGACGGCGGAAGAAAAACTTTTGCGCGCCATCTTCGGCGAAAAGGCCGGGGACGTGCGCGATGCCAGTTTGACTTGTCCTCCGGGCATTGATGGCATCGTCGTTGATGTCAAAGTCTTCACCCGCAAGGGCGCGGAAAAAGATGAGCGTTCGTTGCTCATCGAACAGGCCGAAGAAGAAAAACTCTTCAAGAATTTGCAGGATGAAATCCGCATCCTCGAAGACGAACGCAACAAGCGCATATTCGAATTGCTCGAAGGCCAGAAGCTCGCCGAAGACCTGGTTTACAAAAACAAGAAGTGGCTGACCAAAGGCACCAAACTCACCCGCGAAGAGTTGGAGCAACTGGAAGCGGGCGCGTTGCGACGCATAGAGGTTGCCGGTTCGCGCTTAGACATTGCCGGAGAAATTGCCGACATCGAGCGTCGCACCGAACGCCAGATCAACGTGCAGAAACAACTGCATCAAGAGAACGTCGAGAAGTTGAAGAAGGGCGACGAATTGCCGCCGGGCGTCATCAAGATGGTCAAAGTCTTCATCGCCATGAAGCGCAAACTTTCGGTTGGCGACAAGATGGCTGGCCGTCACGGTAACAAAGGCGTCATCGCTCGCATACTGCCCGAAGAAGATATGCCGTACCTGCCGGACGGAACGCCTGTAGAGATTGTCTTGAACCCCTTGGGCGTGCCGTCGCGTATGAACGTCGGGCAGATTCTTGAAACCCATCTGGGCTGGGCGTCCAAACACATAGGCCAGCAGATAGACAAGATTCTCGCCACCTCCGGCGAGGCCGATGAAATCCGCGAAGTCTATAGAGAAGTCTTTGACGTGCCGGAAACCAAAGAGCGTTTCGCCGCCATGTCGGACGAAGAGGTAATCGAACACGCCAAGTTGTTGACCGATGGCGTGCCGTTCGCTTCGCCGGTCTTTGACGGCACTCGCGAAGAAGACATCAAACGACTGTTGGCTTATTCCAATCTGCCTACGTCCGGCAAGACCGTGTTGTATGACGGCATGACGGGCGAAGCCTTCGAGCAGAAAGTGACCGTCGGCTACATCTACATTATGAAATTGTCCCATCTGGTGGACGACAAGATTCATGCGCGTTCCATTGGGCCGTATTCGTTAATCACGCAGCAGCCATTAGGCGGCAAGGCGCAGTTCGGCGGCCAGCGCTTCGGCGAAATGGAAGTCTGGGCATTGGAAGCTTACGGCGCGGCGCACATTCTCCAAGAGTTGCTGACCGCGAAATCCGATGACGTAGCCGGTCGCTCGAAGATTTACGAAGCGATTGTCAAAGGCGAAGCGGACTTTGATCCAGGCGTTCCCGAATCCTTCAACGTGTTGATCCGCGAGTTGCAATCGCTGGGTCTGGATGTTGAATTGATGCGTCGCAGCGAGGAAGTTACTGAATAGTTATTGGTTATTGGTTACTGGTTATTGGTTATGGGCTACCCGCAAGTAGCCCGCAAGCAAAAACCAGTAACCAGTAACAAGTAACCAATAACCAACGGAGGGAAGATGTTTAGAACACACCAAGAAAAAACTAATCTAGCGCCGGATTTCGAGGCTATACGCATCAGTCTGGCCTCACCGGAAAAGATTTTATCGTGGTCGCACGGCGAAGTGACCAAGCCAGAGACCATCAATTACCGCACCTTCAAACCGGAGCGTGACGGCTTGTTCTGCGCCAAGATTTTCGGCCCCGTAACCGATTGGGAATGTCTGTGCGGCAAATACAAACGCATGAAACATCGCGGCGTAGTCTGCGATAAATGCGGCGTCGAGGTCACGCAATCGAAAGTGCGCCGCGAGCGCTTAGGCCACATCAAACTCGCCAGCCCTTGCTCGCACGTATGGTTTTTCAAAGGCTTGCCATCGCGCATCGGTCACCTGCTTGATATTCCTTTGCGCGAGTTGGAAAAGGTTCTCTACTTCGAGTCCTACATCGTCATAGACAAAGGCGATGTGCTGGACATCAAAGAGCGCGAGTTGATTACCGAAGACCGCTACCGCGAATTAATGCAGCAGTACGCCGGGCGCTTTTCGGCCAAGATGGGCGCGGAAGCGATCAAAGAATTATTGCAGCGCGTTGACGTGGAAGAACTCTCTGTGGAAATGCGCCAACGCATGAAGGAAGAGACTTCGCAGCAGAAGAAATTGAAGTTCTCGAAACGCCTGAAAGTGGTGGATGCGTTTCGGCGTTCGGGCAATCACCCGGACTGGATGATTTTGGATGTCATACCGGTGATTCCGCCGGAGTTGCGCCCGCTGGTGCCACTCGATGGCGGACGCTTTGCGACTTCCGATTTGAACGACCTCTATCGTCGCGTCATCAATCGCAACAACCGTCTGTCGAAGTTGATGGAGTTGAAAGCGCCCGAAGTCATCGTGCGAAACGAAAAGCGTATGCTGCAAGAAGCCGTGGACGCGCTGTTTGATAATGGTCGGCGCGGTCGCGTGCTGCGCGGCGCGAACAATCGTCCGCTCAAATCCTTGTCCGATACTTTGAAAGGCAAACAGGGTCGCTTCCGTCAGAATTTATTAGGCAAGCGCGTTGACTATTCAGGTCGTTCGGTCATCGTCGTCGGCCCCGAATTGAAATTGCATCAATGCGGTCTGCCGAAAAAGATGGCGCTGGAATTGTTCAAGCCGTTCATCTACAACCTGCTGGAGAAAAAACAATTCGCCGCCACCATCAAACAGGCGAAAGAGATGGTCGAGCGTCAGGACTCGGTGGTGTGGGATATTCTCGAAGAAGTCATACGCGAGCATCCGATTCTGCTTAACCGCGCACCGACGCTGCACCGTTTGGGCATACAGGCGTTCGAGCCGGTCTTGGTCGAAGGCAAAGCCATCAAGATTCACCCGCTGGTCTGCACCGCGTTCAACGCCGACTTTGACGGCGACCAGATGGCCGTGCATATTCCGCTGTCGCCGGAAGCGCAAATTGAAGCCAGCGTTTTGATGTTGGCCTCGAATAATATTTTAAGTCCGGCCAACGGTCAGCCCATCGCCGTGCCTACTCAAGACATCGTGTTGGGATGCTTCTATTTGACCAAGGCGAATCCGAACGACAAGTTCAAAGGTCGCAAATTCTCCAGTCCCGAAGAAGTGTTGCTGGCTCTGGATATGGGCGAAGTACACACGCAGACCGAAATCAAGTTGATGTATTCGGGCGATTTTGTTGACCTCGAACAGGAGCGCGACAATCAGGATTTGCTGCGCGCCACGATTCGCAATCTGAAGAATCGCGTCATTGACACGACGGCTGGACGTGTGGTCTTCAACGACCGCCTGCCCAAAGATATGCCGTTCATCAATGGCACGCTCAAGAAAAAAGGCTTGACCGCTGTGGTCACCTATTGCCATTTGCGTTTGGGTCATGCAGAGACCGTCAAGATGCTCGACAAGGTTAAAGAACTGGGCTTCTTGTACGCCACCAAAGCGGGCATCTCCATAGGCATAGACGATCTGGTAACGCCGCCGCAAAAAGTCATTCTGGTGAACAAAGCCAGTGAAGACGTGGTGGATATTGAAAAACAATATGAAGAAGGCGTCATCACCAAAGGCGAACGCTATAACAAAATTATCGCCATCTGGTCAAAGGTAACCGAAGAAGTTGCCGACGCCATGTTCAAAGAGATGGACCGGCAGGAAACCGAATCCGGCGAATTGAATCCGATCTTGGTGATGGCCGATTCCGGCGCTCGCGGTTCCAAACAACAGATTCGTCAGCTTGCCGGTATGCGCGGTTTGATGGCCAAACCGAACGGTGAAATTATCGAATCGCCAATTCGCGCCAACTTCCGCGAAGGCTTGAACGTCTTGCAATACTTCATCTCAACGCACGGCGCACGTAAAGGTCTGGCCGACACCGCGCTCAAGACTGCCGATTCCGGCTATCTGACGCGTCGTCTGGTTGACGTGGCGCAGGATGTCATCATCAGCGAACCCGATTGCGGCACTTCGCGTGGCATATGGGCGACGGCGATTGTCGAAGGCGGCGAAGAGATTGAGTCCTTGCGCGACCGCATCATCGGGCGCGTGGCGCTTGACGGCGTGCGCGACACCATCACCGGCGAACAACTCGTTGAAGCCAACGAAGAGATCACCGAAGATTTGGCGGCGCAAATACAGATCGCCGGAGGTATCGAGCGCGTCAAGATTCGCTCGGTGTTGACTTGCGAATCCCGACGCGGCTGCTGCATCAAGTGCTACGGCAGAAACTTGGCGACCGGCAAACTGGTGGAACTGGGCGAAGCCGTGGGCGTCATCGCAGCACAGTCCATAGGCGAACCCGGTACGCAGTTGACCATGAGAACCTTCCACATCGGCGGCGTCGCCGGTGGCGTCACCGAAGTCACCAAACACGAAGCGCGTACTTCCGGCAGCGTCAAGTTTGAAGAGTTGAACTCGGTCAGAAACCGCGAAGGCGACTTGGTGGCGATGAACCGCAACGGCTCGATTCTGTTGATTGACGACCGCAGTCGTGAAGCGGCGCGTTATCAAATCGTTTACGGCGCAACCTTGAAAGTCACCGACGGGCAGAAAGTCGAAGAAGGTCAGGAACTGGCCGAGTGGGACCCTTACACCTTCGCGATTTTGACCGAAGCCTCCGGCACGATTCACTTCAAGGATATGATTGACGGCGTGACGGTACGCGAAGAAGTTGACGAACAAACCGGCTTGTCGCACATCGTGGTGATGGATTCGCCGGATGAAAAACGTCAGCCGCGTATCGAAATCCGCGACGCCAAAAACAAGGTCTTGCGAACCTATCAAATGCCTGTGCGCGCTAACTTGCTGGTCGCCGATTACGAAGACTGGAAGAAACGTCACGGCGGTTCGGCCTCGGTCGAGGTGGAAGAGAAAGAGCACGTTCGCGTAGCGCCCGGCGACATCATCGCCAAGATTCCACGCGAAACCACCAAGACCAAAGACATCACCGGCGGTCTGCCTCGCGTGGTGGAATTGTTTGAAGCGCGCAAACCGAAAGAGACGGCGGTGATGACCGAGATAGACGGCATCGTAACCTTTGGCCCCATCGTCAAAGGCTCGCGCCGCATCATCGTTGAAGCGCCCGACAGCGAAAAACGTGAATACGCCATTCCGCGTGGCGTTCACGTCAACGTGCAGGAAGGCGATATTGTTAAGGCGGGCGAGCCGTTGATGGATGGCCCTTTGAATCCGCACGACATTCTGGCGGTTCGCGGTATCGAAGAGTTGCAGCGTTATTTGGTCAATGAAATTCAGGAGGTCTATCGTTTGCAGGGCGTCAACATCAATGACAAACACATTGAAACGATAGTCCGCCAGATGCTGCGCTGGGTCAGGGTGAAAGACGTAGGCGATACGGAATTCCTGCTCGAAGACATGGTTGACCGTTTCCGCTTCCAGGATGAAAACGAAAGAGTCTTGGAAGAAGGCGGCCAGCCTGCCGAAGCCGAGCCGCTCTTGTTGGGTATCACCAAAGCGTCGCTGTCGACCGAGTCTTTTATATCGGCGGCCTCGTTCCAGGAGACGACCAGAGTGTTGACCGAAGCTTCCATCAGCGGCAAGGTAGATTACCTGCGCGGCTTGAAAGAGAACGTCATCATGGGGCGTTTGATTCCAGCGGGAACCGGTATGGAATACTATCGCAACATGAAGTTGGAAGCCGACCAGACCGAGCCCTCGGATGCCTATGAAGAAGAGGACACGATAGATGCCGAGTTGGATGCTCGCACTCAAGTAGCCGACTAAGAGTTGGCCACACAGAAACCTCGCAAGGGATGGCGTGATGCAAATCAGGTCATCCCTTTCTTTTTTCATCGCCTCATCCCGCCGAAGTTTTCCCATATAGAGCGGTTTGCCTAAATAGCGATTTGCATAAGTGTGTACGTACCGCGCTATCGTTGAGCAGTGGTCTTTGACCGCGCTAACCGCGCTATCGTTGAGCAGCGGTCTTTGACCGCGCTAACCGCGCTATCGTTGAGCAGCGGTCTTTGACCGCACGAAGGTCTTCGACTATCGCTCAACGGGTTTGATTTTTCAGGGACCTCAATCGAAAACCGCTCTAAAAGTTCAGTTGATAAAATCCGTGCAGGTTTTCAGAGAAAGAGAAATCACCACAGGTGAACACCGATAAACACCGATAGGAAAAGTCATGGTTTTTCCGGTATCGGTGTGTATCGGTGTTCATCTGTGGTTCCCTTTCACTCTTCATTATCAAGAACTCGATACCCCAATCTATTCAAAGAGTCCAACCGAAAAAGTGCATCGTCAACTTGCCACAAGAGATGTAGAAGGTTATGATTTGGCCGTTCCAAATCGTTAGCAAACCCGATTCTATGTAAAGCAATTTCCAAGAAGCACAAATAAATTCACCGAAGCCGGGACACCGTAGAGAATACGTTCATTGCAATAACGACGATGAATCAGCAATCAAAGCACAATTGGCATCGAACAATGACGAATCAATTGAATGGCCGAATAAGTTTATAGAGATAGAAACCGAAGCATTACCAAGATCAAGAGCAAATGTGTAGAGATAGGAAATGATTCCAATACCGGAAATAAAAACCCAAGGCCGAATTCTTGTTAGGCTAGGCCATTTCCTTATGGCAAGGTTCATGATGAGTTCTGAAGATTAAAGATGGAATTTCCGAGGGAGATTTTTGCTGCCAAATCAAACGCTCGAAAGTGCTAATCGAAACTGAATTGTGATAAATTGCCAAGGCTTCATGCTTATGAAGTACACAGTGTCACGGTTGCCCACGCAAATTGTTTACGTGGTTTATAGAGGAGAAACTAATGAAATTATCTGCCTACTCGTGCCGTACCTTTCTGTCCGTCTTATTCCTGCTTTTCGTTTCACCAATAGCTCTACAGTGTCAAACAGCACAAATAAACAAATCAGCTTTCATCGAGAGTAACGGTACAAAGCTTTACTTGGAGCTACGAGGTACATCTCGGAAAGCACCGATTTTGCTTTACCTCCACGGAGGCCCAGGTAACGCATTCGCTCTGGTCTCGTTTCGCGCTTACGTCGGGCCGCAACTCGAAACGAAATTTCTGGTGGCCTACTTACATCAGCGCGGCGTCCTTAATTCGCCAGCCGTCCCGGACGCCAGCCAGACTACTGCCAACTACGTCGCAGACGTTCAAAACGTCGTCAAGTACCTGCGGACACAGTACCCCAGCCGTCGTCTGTATCTACTAGGGCATTCGTGGGGCGGAACTCTGGCGATGCTCTCGATTCTCGATAAACCTAATCTTGTTGATGGTGTGATTGACGCAGCCGGACCATTTAATACCCAGACCAGTCTAACGGCAAGTTACGAAATGGCCCTGAAGTGGGCGCGGGATGAGCATAGATTAGATGCAGTAAAAGAACTCGAAGCGCTTGGACCTCCACCCTATCACAATATAGATCAGCAAATCACGCTGTCAAAATGGGCGGCTTCGGCATACGGCGGAATAGACCAACACCTGTCGGAAGCGCGAATCTTCTCGCGTGCGCCTTACACAAAGCCAGAAGCCAATTGGCAGGACGTGCAAATCAGTATCAGCAAAGCGATGTATGCGGAACTGGGCCAAGTGAATGTCGAGCCGCACCTTTCAAGATTGCGTACACCGCTGCTAGTGATTGTGGGAAATCTTGATGCCGTCGTGCCTCCGTTCTCCTTGCGATCTGGGTACGCGGCATACGGTGGCCGGAAAAGATGGATTGATCTGAAACAAAGTCACCACCTGCCGTTTGTAGATGAACCGGCACAATTTATAGAAGCGATTAGATCATTCATTCGTTAGACATCAATTATAATCATGACCCTGAGCAGAACCGTATGTTTGGGCGAAACGCGAAGGGCTAGGCTTTACCGGATGCACGTCCTAACAATGGTATGAACCCGACTGCCCTCCAGCTTGCCTTTTGTTTCGATGTTTCGTGGTGACGGGTTATACCAAGCGTTAGGCAATCGGAAGTGGAAGGGCATTGTTCCTTGAAAGCGGCTACAGGAGCCAGTTTCACGGCGCAACTCGAAAGCACTAGGCGGCGAGAGGCGGTGTGATGGAAGGCGAAATGAGTGTGCCGCAAACGCATTGTGCCGTGATTTAAGGTGAGCTAACCGCGAGAGCCATCAGCTTCGCGGTTACTCGAAATGAATGTGCGGCGACAGCAACAAGTGAGGCGGGTGCGGCAGAAGGCTAGAGCGTCAGAGCCAGGTTCGCCAACTGAGGGAATCGCCTAACTCCTCAATGCAGCAAAGCGCAGTATGCGAGTTGCACATGGCTGGAATTGGCGATGTTAGTCGTCATCCATGCGGCCACTGATGCGAGACGTTAGGCGGCGGCGTTCGCGTAGAAAGGTTGGAGAACAACTATGGTGAAGAAGGGCAAATCCGAGAGTGTACCGGAACACATGGAGGCGACGTATCAGGAAATTATTGCGATGACAAACGAGGTATGCCGAGATCACCTTGACGAGGAGTATGCACAGATGTGCCGAGCAATGGCAGCCGCCTTGGCGCGTAAACGACCTTCGCCGCTGATGGGCGGCAAACCTCGGACGTGGGCGTGCGGCATCGTTTACACGGTGGGGATGGTGAACTTTCTCTTCGACAAAAGCCAGACGCCCTATATGCGGGCAGACGATCTATGTGCGGCTTTCGGGTTGAGTTCAAGTTCAGGGTCAGCGAAAAGCAAACAGGTTCGACAGATACTGAAGGTGCGCGGTCAGTTCGATCCTAACTGGTGCCTACCGAGTCGCTTGGCCGACAATCCGCTGGTGTGGTTACTCACGGTCAACGGAATGATCGTTGATGCTCGGTATATGCCACGCGCGGTACAAGAAGAGGCCTATCGCCGTGGGATGATCCCCTACCTGCCAGACGAGCCGCCGATCTAGCCGTTGCATAGGAGCGCGCACACCTGAGCTTGGGCGTTCCTTTCGAGGCCGTCGTGCGCGCCCTGTGAACCTGATGGTTAGGCAAAATAGAATACCAGCGACTGGCGGTAGTCTTTATCGCTCAATTGATGACTTGGCGAAGTCGCAATTCACGTCGTGTAGCAAGCGAAACCTAACAGCTATCTGGGATTCGCCATTTTGGTTTTGTCTATCATCGCCAAGCCCTATTTTTATCTTTGAAGGTCGAAAAGACAGGCAATACTGGCAATGCCGTTCGCGCCCTACGCTGAACGCGAAGCTTAGGCGGAAAATCGCGCCGCGACACGAAACGGGCTACCATAGCCAGTTTCAAGGCATCACGCGAAATGAGAGGACGACGAAAGCATTGAGTTTCGCCGTCACTCACAATGAAGGTGCAGCGCGAGTCGTCGGCTTCGCAGTGACTCGAAATGAACGGGCAGCGCAAACCAGAAGTGCGGCGAAAGGCTGGAAGGCAAGAGGACAACTCACCACTTGAGGGAGGCTCCTGCACGAAAAATGAAATTTCTCAAAGTTGCTCCGTCAACTTGCAACCAAACCTTAGAGGTTTGCCAAGTTGAAACCCAAAATTCTTAACCATCATCTTCGAGGAGATCAAGATTATGAAACCATCAAAAGCTGTATATGCGTTGATTGCGCTGGTCATCTTTGGCTTCGCAATATTTACTGGCTTCAGCACAAGCAGCAATTCGCAAAGTCACGCTCTGGTCAGTTCACCGGAGAGCAAAGCGGCGGCGGCCTTGGAGGCTGCGCCCACACGCACGAGTCTGGTCATTACCAACAACACGAAAAAAGTCATGCAAGTCTTTGTCGTACTGGCAGCGCTCGGCGGGGCGTGCAATGCCAGTAATCCGCCGCTCACTGCCGACCAGTTGAAGGCGGCAGGTTTTTGCGATCAAGTAATTGAAAATCCGTCGCAAAAGCCCTACGCCGGAAAGTGTCAATTCACGCTTGCGGCGGGTAAATCCAAAACCTTCCCGAATATTCCGCAAACCTGCATCAGCGGCAATGTTACTTTTGGCGGTTATCCCGCTTGTCCCGATGCGGCGTTTCCGAACGGCTACACGACGGCTGAATTCACGCTTAACCCATCAGCCGGAGCGGAAGATGTTGATGTCAGTCTGGTCAACGGATTCAATTATCTAGTGACGATGACGATGCAGGGTGGCGGAGGCTGGAAGGTGTCAAACACCAATAAGGCGATTACCAAAATCGTGCCAAAGCCGCTGGGGAAAAACACCGGCAATCCGGGCGTCTATCCCAAAGACTGCACAGACTGCATTCAACTGGTGGGAAGCCCAGTCTGCCCAGGTTTCCCCACCAATCCGACTTGCCAGCCTTCACGAATTTGCGACGCGCAACGCGCTTTTTCACGAAACGGCGGTAAAGTGATCATTACTTTGCAGTCCAACTAAATACATTGGAATCTAAGTTTGTTGACATCAGTAGGGGCAGGGCTTGTCCCTGCCCGGATCGCCGCAGGCGATGACCAGCATTGTGCTTCGCAAAATCCGGGCGGGGACAAGCCCTGCCCCTACTCCATTCCTCAAAACCTCAAGTAATTTAAATCAGAGCGCGCAAGGGAGACTCGCCACTTGTGGTAGAAACCGAACCGCTGTATTGAAAGGACGCCCCTCGGTGATATGTGGGCATCGTCTGAACTTCAAACTGATCAAGCAACACGACAGCATTTACTTGATTGCTGATGGAAGCGTTAGGCAGGTGAACACACCGCGACACGAAACCGGCTACCAGAGCCAGTTTCAAGGCATCACTCGAAATGAACGTGCGGCAAATGCCGGGTTCTCGCGCAGAAGTTCTCGGCCATATGGCTGACACCGTGAAGGCTCAAAGTTTCCAATAACGATGAGCCTTCACTTCTCTTCCCGCAGCGCTTCAGGAGGTCGGCGGTTGATAAACCAGATTCTTCAATTCCAATAAAGGCTGCGTCAATTGCGGGTCGAGAGTGGAAAACAGACTTACTTCAAAAATGTACAACCCACCCGCCGAAGATGCCTGCTGCGACCACGCAACAATATAAGTCACGATTTGATTCACCAAATCCGCATTGTTTAAGGCATAAGGATATTTCGGCACGAACAACACCGGCAAACGGCTGACCAGACTGGTAAGCGGGTCGTTGGGATTGCCGCAAGGGTTTGCGCCGCTTGATGAAGAGACCACCTGATAACCATATTGACAGGCGATCTTGATGTCGTGCGTAGTGCCGGACGCATCCACCGAAAACAGTTCGGTAAACATCTGGTTCAAACTATCGGTCAGGTTCTTAGCGAAATCCGTTGGGTCTTGTGTCGCTGTGATGTTGATGCAACTGGTGTTTTGTACTAGCGGAATCATCATATTCGAGAAGCGCGCCAACGGTGTTTGATAAATGAACGTCTGACTGGTCGGCGCGTAACTGACCAGATTTTCGTTGCGCGTCACATAAACGCCGCCCCAGGCGTTTTGCACCAACACCATATCCAAACCGGCAAATTCAAAAATCTGTTTCACCGACCCAAGCGCCGCCACTGGGTTCGCATCGCCCGTGCCGTCCGGGTAGTAAAACGTCTTTTCGGTTTCGTTGGCTTCGGCTTCGCTGCTGGTGGTCAATTGATACTCAATCACCTGTCCGGCTTTGTTGGTCGTATAGACATACACATTTTCCGGGAAGGCCGTCGTCATCGCATCCAGCTGCTTGACCGTCAGCGATGCCAGATTGCCGTCCGGCGCAATGGTGGATTCCAGACTGTAGTTGTAGGTGAATTCAATCAAGCCCTGCATCGCGCCAAGCCGCATACGCGATAGCTGATTCGACGCATTGACCAGATTTTCCCAAGCCTTCGCTACACCGTTGACGATCTGTTGAAAGACATTCATAGCGCTTACGGCCAATGGATTCGGCGCACCGGGTTTTAAGGTCGGCAACACTGCCAGATCATTTTTAACCGCCGGATAAACGGATGAAAATTGCGCCAGAGCATTGAACAGCGCGTCAAACAATTGCGCCAGATTGCTGTTGCTGGCGGCGTTCTTGACCGCATTATCAACCGATGTAGTGTTGAAGGTGACAGTCATATAATCGGTGTCCTGCGCGGCGTCCTGACGCTCATACGTCAAACGATAATCCCACAGCTTGGCTTCACCCACCGTAGTGGCTTCGGGGTACTCGGTGACGCTTTCCTGCGACACTAGCGAAGGCGGCGTCGGATAGGAACGCAGCGGTATCGGCACTTCCACCTGGCCGATTTGTGAACTGATGTTGGGCAGACTGCTGACCGTTGAATCAATCGGGATGATAAACGACAACCACGAAGAGGCTTGATAATCGCTGATGTTCGAGCCGCCCGCTTGAATGTCGTATTCCATCTCGTTCATCACATAGTTCAAATCGAAGAACAGTTTTTTATACAGCGCTTCGGTTTTGGTGTTGAACATAAAAGTCAGCATCGCGCCGTTATTGATGAGCGGCGTCTTGGCTGTCGAAAGCGTGTAATCCGGCACCACCTGAATCATCGAGAAGATGGATTGCGGATTAAACAAATTGCTCTGCCCGGCGATCTCATTGGCCAAGGCGTCAGCAGTCAAGACCGGATTGAATTTCTGCCCGACCGAATACAGCGAATCCTGCGCCGTCACCGGCACGGTTTGATTACTGGCGGTCAGACTGGTGATCGAGAAGATACCTTGCAGATATTGATTCGCTATCGCTACCTGAGTAATCGTTTGATTGAAGTATTCGGCGAGGCTATCAAACGAATCCGCAGCGGTCAGCGGTTTTTTAATCTGCGAAATGTTGATCACGGTGTTGGCCATAAACAGACCGCCGCCGCCCGTCACTTGCAGATCATTGGCGATCATATCCAGAGTCGTAGGGAAAAACTGGTTGTAATAATTGGCGATGGTTTGCAGCGCAACGGCATCTAGTGAAAGCTGCGCCCAGTCGGCAATCATCACCATCGTCGCCGATTTGTTGTTGAGCGACAGCGTTGCATTGCTGTTCAAAATCCGCTGCGTGTTGGCCAACAGTTCCGTCACATATTCATTGCTGACCGTATAAGCCTTGGCAATCGTACTGATGACATCGCTTGCGCCGGTCAAGTACATCATTGAAACTGGCGTGCCGGAAATTCGCGGCGTGGTGTCGGCGTCGGTGTAAGGCGATTGTATGTTGACCGGATATTGAATGATCGCATCGGTCGCGTAACCATTCGACAAATTGATGAGCAGTTGTTGCAGCAACGCTTGCTGTGCCGCTTCGAGCGCCGGGTTGCCGCTCTCCGTCTGATTCTGATTCAGTATGAAATCCACACTTGCGGAAACCGCGTTGGCAATCGAGCCTTTCGAGGTGACGACGCTGGTATAAGCGGCGTGCGTCGGGTCAAGAGTATAAGCCGGAACCGCGTACTCAGGAGACAGGAATAAATCCACCGCAGCGAGGAAATCTCGCACCCACACATCCAGATCAATAGCTTGAAAATTCATGGCCTTCGCCGCTTCCAGCGCGCCGTTGGCATACGGTTGAATCGGCACGTTTGAACGCGACTGCAATTGCGTAGAGAGCGGTTTGACGGCGTAAAAACTCGGACTGGCGCTTTGAATTTCGAACTGACTGAAACCGCCTGTGCTGAAATTGACCGCCCATAGAGGCGGTACGCCCGATTGCGTTTGCGCTTCGCTCTGCGATTTGCCGGTAGCGATCTTCAAACCTGGGAAGGCGTTGGTCTCGAAATCCACAGCGAAATCGCCTAGATTCAACGACTGCCCTGCGCCTGTAGTGGTGCGCGGCGCGATGGTCGAGCGGTCTAATTCCGCGCCCGACACATCATCATAATTCGGCGTCGGCAAAGTCTGTTTGAATCCCGCGTCAATCAAATCATCATCGCGTTCCATCTCCAGTTTTGCAGACACAGGGAAGATGATGTCTGGGAACTGCGCGTTGATCGTTTGATTGATGATGGCCGAAATCGGCGGCAGCATAAACGCAGCATCTGGCGCAACCAAGGTCGTCAAATTCTGATTGGCGGTAACGATGTCATCAACCGTGGTGGTGATGCCGGTCTCTAATAAAAAGCGCGTCACCAGTGAAACGAACGTATCATTAGCAGCGGTCTGCAAGGTCACGCCCTGTTTGCTGGCTTCGGTTTGATTCGGATAAACGGTTGCCCCTGCCTGCAAAAATCCTTTCAAGGCGCTGTTGGCGAGTCCCAAATTGCTGACGGCTTCGGCAAGCCCAGCCGCTTTGACATACGCGGGTTGAAAATCTTCGGCAATCTGCGCCAGCGATTTTGTAGTCGCAAGTCCGCCGCTTGTCGCCGTCGCTTGAACTTGCGGCAACGGCATGGTGAGGAATCCGCCTTCGGCAATCAAGCCGCTGTTGGTCTGAATCGCCGCCGCGAAATCGCCAAGCGAAATCGTCAAGCCCTGTGCGGCGAAAGCGGCAATCAAGGTGTTGAAGGTGTCGTAGTCGCCTGTGGTCACGCTGTAGGGTTTGCTGTTTTCAATAATCTTGATGGTCTGTTGCGGCGCAAAGATTCCCGTTTGATTTTGATTGTCGTTGGCCATATCGCTGACCTGTGCGTTGAACAGTTGGGCGATTTGCTGGAAGGTTTCGCTGCCCGTCGTTTCATAGAACGAATAGAACCGCCCCAGATTCGGTTCAATGTAAACCAGATTCGGAATGGTCAGCGAGGCAGTCTCCTTCAAAGCGGTTCCGGCATTGTAAAACGCCAGTTGCTGCAAGGTCAGATGATTTTCTGCGGCTATCGAAACCAGCGTGTCGGTGTCGCTGAACGATTGCGTAGTGGAATTGAGATAGAGAGGAGTTCCTGCGGCAAAATAATTCGGCAACGCAGAATTCGGCACGCCTTGACTGACCGTGCTGATGAGTTGTTCAAGGCCAATTTGCGGATAGGGTTTGAAATAAGCGAGGACACTTTCAATGGTGTCGCCGGTTTGAAAAACATAGTCGGCAATCGTCAAGGTCGCGCCTTCAACAAAGACGCCCTGCACGGTTTGATTGGCAACGGCAATGTCTTCGGCGGTGACGCTGACGTTTTTGCCCTGCAAGGCGTTGGCGAAATAGTTGACCAAATCCTGAAACGTCTGAATGGTCGAAGTGCCAACCGTGTCGCCGATTTTCACAGTGAAGCCTTGATAGGTGAACGGCGTGTCTTTGGCTAACAAACTGGCTGAGGTAAGATTGGCAACCGCCAAGCCACCTACGGTTGCCAGCACGTTTGCCGAAGCCGCTACATTGGCCAGCGTGTTGTCAGTATCGTCGGTGAATTGCAACGTCACGGTGCGATTGGGCAAAGCGATGTCGGTTCCGGCATTGAGCGGCGCGCTTTCGTTTTGCTGCACCAAGGTATCAATGGCAAACCCGGTGCGTTCATTGATAGTTTGCAAACTGTCTCCCTGCGCGACAACATAGAAATTGGGAATCGCTATATCGGAAGCGAGGAAGTTGGCGACCGCCGTGTTTTGATTGGCCGTGGCAATCGCTTCGAGCGTCGCCGGGTCGCTGCCCGCATCCACGCCGAAGAAAGTTTTGGCAATGGTCGCAAACGTGTCGTTCGCATTGAGCGAATAATTGTAAGCGCGCCACCACATCGCGGTGTTCAAAAACACATAAGCCGAGTTGATGAAATTGGACAGCAAATATCTGGGTTCAATTTCGTAGCGCGTCGGCAACACGGACGATGATTGCTGGCTCATCGTGGTGCTTAAATAGAACGTCAAATCATAGGTCTCGGTCTGTCCGCTGATCTGTTTCTGTTGCACCTGATAATAAAGCTGCTTGTAGCGTTGCTGATGCGAACTCGCGCTATAGACGGCGTTGGTATAAGGGTTGCCCGCGTTGGGAACGTACTTCGAGATGTCCAGGCCGATTTCAATATTCAAAATCGGCTTGCCACCTGCGCCGGTAAATTCAAACGTCGAAGCCGTACCCGGCCATTGCGACAAGCCTATGATGGTGTCGAAATAGCCCACGGGAATGGGCAGATTATTGATCGGCACATCGGGCGGCGTGCGATTTCCATAGACATCCTGAAACGCGAAGCTGAACGTGGCGCTGCCTAAATTGTATTGCTGGCCGGACAAAATTTTGGTGATACCGGCATACGGATTTTCTGTGGGACTGGGCAGCCCAGAGACCTGCGGCACATTGTTCAACAAGGCGAATTTATAAATCGGCACGACCTGTTGAAAGCGCCAGGTGGTGTCGTCGGTGCTGGCGTTTTGCGGCAACGCCATGCCGCCGCTGCTGTTCGGGTCGTCCTGGGTTGGCCCTACCGGAGGCATTTCGCCGCTGTCGGAAAACAGCGTGTCGCCGACGATTTCAAAACCCAGAAGGTTATACAGAGCCTGAGTCAATTGCGTAGGCGATTCGGGCGCTTGATCGGGATTCGGGCGCGTCAATTCAAAGCCCAGATTGCCAGCCGCAACGGTGGTGTAAGGAACCAAATCTGTGCCATCGGTGCGTTCGGCAAACAGATTGACTTTCGAGGTGTTGATGTTGTCGTCAATGATGGCGCAGTTGTTGAACGAATAGACCTGATGTTGTGTAGCGCCGGGTGTGGTCTGCGAACTGAGCAGTATGACCAGCCACAAGGTCGCATCCGTGCCGTTGGAAAAGACGCTGCCGGGAAGCCCTATGCCGCCGCTTTGTGTGGCGTAGTTCAAATAGAATCCGCCGGTGCCGACGATGCTGGCCTGCCAGAGGAATTGCATGAAATCTTGCGACGCGGCGATGTTGGCATAATAGTCGCCCGATTCGGGAACTGGCGCGGCGATGTTGGCTTCCAAAACCATCTCGCTTGCCATCAGTAGCTGTGGGCCGCTGTGCGTTTCCGTCGAAAGATTGGTCTTCAAGACAAAGGTATTGGTGGTGTCGAGTAGGTCCGACGCCAGCCCGTTGCTGTTGGCGCTGGCAGGATTCGGTTGATAAAGCAGATACAAAGTCGCTTTGTCGGTCTGTTTCGGCGTCGTCAAATAGTCATAGACTTCGCGCAGCAAATCGTTACCCGCCTGGTCGGAACCGAGAACCAAATAACTACCAGGCATAGTGGCTTTGGTGGCTTCCGAATCAATCTGTCGTATGTTGACTTTCAAAGCCGTCGCCCAGTAATACGCCTGCACCGGCGTGGTATTCATCACTGCGCCGGTCGTGTATGAGCCGGTCTGCAAATCAAATTGCGTCGGACTCGCGAGGGCTTCAACTTTCGACAACAGGTTATCGGGGAACAGCCACATACTCGGCTGCCCTGCGAGTTGACCGCTGCCTTGACCGGCAAACAAAGAATTGTCGGGAACCTGCCACGCATAATTTTGCGTGAGCGAATAACGCGCCGGAGCTTCCTGCGCCAGCACCATAGGCGAAGGGCCGCTTTGAATATTGGGCGAAAACGTCGCGCTGGGATAATCGTTCGGCGTGGTGCTGGTCAATTGCACGACCAGCGAGCCGGACGGCACATTCAACAACGTGCCTTGCGGAACCGGTTGGTTGAAATCAACATTCGGATTTAAGGCAACAATCTGCGGCGCAGGCACACCAAGCGTTTGAGCAATCTGCGCCAACGTCTGTTCACTTGGCAACGTATAAGTGCCGGTCGGTAAAAATTCGATCCAACTCGCCTGCCCTTTGTTGACGAAAGTGATGTCGTAAGATTCCGGTACGCTTGGCGGCGCGGCGAACTGTTGCCCAGTCATTTGATACAACGGGCAGAGCGTGCCTGTGTCAACCAAGCCGTCTTTGAAATGTTGAATGGTGAGGTTGAGTTGTTCGCCTGCGGGCGGCGGTTGCGGGATTCGCATACCGTGCAGCATAAAGCGCGACACCATTCCCGCCATATTATTGAAATCGCCGTTGTTCACCATATAAGTCAACAACTCTTGAATATTGATTTCCTGCAATGCCGGAATGGTGATGTAAGCAGGCGTCTCGGCAGTTGATGCGACAAATATATTTTCTACGTCTTCAATCATCACGGCGAAATCGTCAACCGTGAAGTTGTAAATCGCGGCGATTTTGGTGAGCGTTTCACCCGCTGCTATTGGGTGCGTGACGTTGGGAATATCGAGAATCGCCAGCGGCGTTAAGAGTCCCGCTGATTGATTATTCGCCGTCGCCACATCAACCGTAGTGTCGAACAGCGTTTCGAGAATAGCGAACGAATCGGCAGGATCAATCTGATGTTGCAGCATAGGAATGTTGAGCGTAGCGGGCAGCGGGCTGAAGGTCGCGCCGGGGTTGGCGTTCTTGATGTTGGTTTCCATAGGCGTCAACAGACTCTGCTCGACCTGCGTCAACAGGAAATACCCGGCGATTAAACCAACGGTGTCACCGTTGCGCGAAGTGTAATTGAACGTAGGATTGTTGGGCGGTTGAATGACACCTGCCGAAGTCAATTGAATCACCGGAATGGTCATCACCGTGCCGAACGGCAAAATGCCCGTAAAATCTACGTTTTGATTATTGGCGTTCTGCGAACTGAGCGCCACAATTGCCTGCTCGAACCAACCGAAGACCGGATCAATGGCGAACGATTGCGGCGTCAAATTCAACGACGCGGCTATCGCATTCAAATTCGCTTCGGCAATCGAAGCGAGCGTGTCACCCGATTGCACTATGTAGGTCGTGTTGTTGCCCAGCACCACGAGACCTTGCGGGTTGACCGTAAATTGCGGCATCTGCAAAGTCGCTCCATTCGTCAGAGGCAAGCGGAAATCCACGCTGTTATTCGAGTCAATGATTAATTGCGTGAACCAGCGCAGGTCTCTTTGACTGCCATTTTCCAGATTGCGAACCAGATAATAAGCGGCTACGAAATCAAGCGTGTCGCCGCTTTGCGTGGTGTATTGCGACGCCGGATAGTTGACCACGGCGGTCAACTGGAAGATCGAATCGTTGCTCAGGTTCTGCGTGACGATGCCGGTGTTGCCGTTGAAACTCGCGGCGATGGAGGCCAAGGTATCGCCGCTCTTGATTTGATATTTGACTACAGGTGTTTGGCTGTCGCCATACAACAAACCAATATTGGTCAACAAAGTATTTTGTTGGAGCGTGACATCGGCATTGGCTACGGCAAGCTGTTCGACTGTGGTTGCGCCGCTGGGGAAATTGTCAACGATGGTGGTCAATTTATCGCCCGACTGCACGGCATATTGATAGGTGTTCATGGCATCCTGCGCCGCCTGTATGCCAGCTTTGGCAACCATGAAAAAATAGTCTTTGAAGATGACCGTCGCCAAAGATTCTTCGGCGGGTTCATTCGACGATTGCAACATCAGTGAGGAACCATTTTGATCGGCCAGCGGGTCTTGGGCGTTGTTGGCGTCGGCGTTGGCCATGCGCTCTTTGAAATATTCGGCAAGCTGCTCTTCATAATTCTGGTCAACCTGATTGAAGAGGCTGAAATCAATCGGCGCGTTGTTTCCGGCGGTCATCACCAAATCCGGCATGATGGGGAAGATGGTAGCGCTCATCGCGTTTTGCGAACTGTCGGAAGTGCCGGTGATCTGAAACGTGAAGTTGTTGCCGATGAAGTTCGAGAGATTTTGATAAATCGTCGAACCTTGATAAGCGAAGATCGTTTCTCCTGCATCATCCGCCATCATCTGGTCATAGATGTAATCCAATCCATCGGCTTTGATAGTGGTGCTGTTGCCTTGCGTCAAAGCATAAATAGACCACGCCAGCAATGCGTGTGCGAGGCGATTGAACGGCAGTTCGCTGGCGGTGTCGCTGTTGATGGTGCGTATGTCTTTTGACGAAGTGGGCGTAGTGGGCAAGCTGTTCTCGACAAAAGGCAGCATCACCGCCTGCACCTGCGGCGTGGTGATGGGATTGGCTATGCACTCCTGCACGGCGACGGTGAAGGCCGGAACGATGAACATCTGCAAGGTGTAGGAAGTGCCGCCGAACACATTGACCGGATTCCACACCAGCGAATACGAGGTCGAAGAGACGGCCATAAACGATGCGGCTTTCAACACCGCACGACTGGCCGACATCGCTTTGGCCTGCTGCAACTGTTGTCCGCCGGAAGACGCTTTAATCCACGGCGTCGGCGAAGCGTGGCCGATGGTGAACGATAAATTGATCTGCATCGAAAACGAAAAATGTATGCGTATGAAGAGAATCTTGACGCTTGCGGTCACCGACACACCTGCCGACAGGCTGATTAAAATCGGCTGATAACATTCGATGGTCAAGGTCGCGCTGGCATAAACGGTAATCGAGATGCTGACCGAAATAATCACGAAATCCACAGTGCCATAAACTTTGCCGACGATGGAAATCGTCCCTTGAATCCAGTAGTACATCTCTTTGGGCAAGGCGTTGTCGTTCGGGTTGAACCATCCCAATACGCCCTGCAATATGCCCTGCACGGTGACCGATGCACCCGCCGAAAAGACGCCTTCATTAATGGTTTTGCCGACGCCTAACGACAAGCCTATGCCGAATTCGATGACCGGATTGAAATTGCCGTTGGTGATTTTCGGCACGCTCGTTGACGTGTCGCCATTCAGATAAGCGAAATAAAACCCACCGTAGCCGACGAAGGGAAAGACCTGCACGGAGAAGGAACGCGAGAAGTCGACGTTCCAAGGGAAGCCGAAATCCACTTTGAAATTGCCGTTGGTGTAGATGTCCAACACGATGATGGGCAGGGTCACGGACACTTCGCCGAATTCCAAGTGGCGCATGGCATCTGGCAGTTTCAACTCGATGTGATAAACGCCTATGGTGTCTGTGACTTTCTTGTAGAGAATTTCAAATTGCAATCCGGCGAAGCTCTTGGCCTTTTCGCCGCCCAGCGCAATCAGCAAACCGTAAATCTGCGGGTCGTTGAAAATCACCGCTATGGTTACCGTACCCATCACGGTGAAGCGTGTGCCAATAAGCCAGTTGCTGTTCTGGCTGAAGGACAAGCCCTGCAATTGCGTCAAAGGGTTTTTCGACGGGTCATCAACCGGTTGCAACATGGCTTCGAGCGCGTTGATGACTTGCGTGACGTTGTTCAAATTTGTGGTGTCGAGGGCGATGTGCTGGCCTATGCCTAGGTATTCCATATCGAGCAACGCGGCTCCCGCGCCGGGGGTCGCAGGGGGCTGGTCGTTCAACATATCCCACTTCAAAGGATCGGCAGAGGTGTATTCCTGGCCGAGGAAATCGCCGCCCAGTTCGATGTTCACAGAGCCTTGTCCGGCGGTCTTGCGATAGGTCAATTTGATGAAGCTGAGTTTGATGATAATCAAATCGAGCGGACTGGTCGGCGTGTAAGCGATGCTGATGTCATTGGTCGTCAGATTAATTTCCAGTGACAAATTTTTCATGGAGATGTCGTTGAGGACATCCCAAGGCGAACTGAGTTTGAAATTGGAACTGGGGTCTGCGAGGTTGACCAGATATTCGATCATTTCGCCGACGTTCAAATTGCCTATGCTGACCGTGAGAACTTTTTGAGTTTGCCCGGCGACGGTCTTGGTCGAATAGGAACAACTCAAAGTGGTGCCACGGAAATTAATCGAGAACGACAGCGTGCTGTTGTTGGATTGGAATTGATAGCTGACGGTGACGGTCAATGAATTGACTTTGAACACGCCGCTCACCGAGCCATTATAAGAATAGGTGGCGACATTGTTGACCATCGTGCAGATGGATTGCAGGCTGAAGTTGGCGTCAATTTCAAAGGTGTAATTGGGAACCAGATCATCCAGCAGCCAGGTGAACCCGGCGGCCAGCGCATAGGTGTTGTCTTTGGTATTGAACGAAGCCGAAAGCGTCGTCAGCGCCAAGGTGTCGAGCGGCTTGGGCAACGTGACGTTCCAATCTTCGGGCAGGAATCCGGTCGCCAGAGTTTGCAAAGTCAGTTGTTGTCCGCTCAACATTTCGCCGGAAAAAATCCAGCCGTTGTCGCCCGCAGGTTTTTCGGCGGAGACCATGAAATCGGTGCTGAGAATATTGAAATAGGAAGCGATCTTTCCCGACAGCGACGTTTGATTGTAGGCAATCGAAAACGTCATGCGCTCGAACGTCAGTGTCGTTCTTCCCAACTTGACCGGCAATGTCCAGTTTTCATAAATCGCCGTCGCCAGCGAATAGGAATTATTATTCGGGTCCAGCATCAAATCGAATTCAGTGACGATGAAATCGGGTATGCCGCCATCGCTGCCGGTCAAGGTCGTCAACACATCGCGCAGGTGTATGCCTTCGGGCGGGTCGTCGGTAGTCATCAGCGCGGTCGCGTCGTCATCGGTGTTGGTCACGGTTACCAGTGATGCCGTGAGAATAAAATTTGGCACCAGTGCAGTGACCTGCAAGCCTACCTGCTCTTCACCGAACACGAAGATGCCGCTGACATAACCGCTGATCGAGCGTTTGGTACTAACGAGCGGGTTTAAGATCGTCCATCCCGTAGAGATTTGGTTGATGGTGAAACCGGGCAATGGCAACACCCAAGGGTCTGTCGAAGTCACAGACACGAAGATGGATTGCACGCTGCTGTCGGTTGCCGACAACATTACGCTGACTTTTGACAGATAAAACAGCGAGAAGACTTTGCCTACCGTGGGGATTTGCAAGTCCGATGCGCTGCCGCTGATTAACGCCGAGAGGTCTGCAAGACCATTGGCCAGTTGTGTGCTTTTGCCAACCGGCACGCCGGTAAACACCCATATGCCGGTGTTCTGCAAGGCCGAAGAAATTGTCATGGCGATGGGCGCAGTCGTGCCTACGGAGATCGTTCCGGCGATGCCAAGCGAGGAAGTCCAGACCTCGCCATCGTCGGCGGGTGGGTCTGTGGTCATGGTCAAATGCACATCGGTCATGCTGATTTGCCCCAGATTGAAATTAAACCCCGGCAAATCGGCGCGCAGATCAAAGAGCGGCGGGTCGGTTTTCTGCATGGTGATGCCGCCATAAATATCTAGGAGTTTGACCGATGAAATCAGGTGAGCGATTTGTTGAAAAGGGCCGGTGACTGCTGCGCCAGCGGTAAAGTTCAAGCCGGTGATGTAGTTTGAATTCGTATCGTCGAAAGTCGAAGCGGTAAACGCCGGACTCGATAAAACCAGTTCGCCAAAGTAAGAATTTTTTAGAAAGTATGTGCCTTTGCTGCTGCTGAAATCTTCGCTCACCGGCAGATTGGGGAAACTGGTGGTCAGGTTCCAATTCGCGCCCAATGAATAGACCTGCAATTGCAACAGCGTGGCCTGATTGACCACCTGCCCGGTCAAGGTTGCCTGCACATTCGTGAGGTTCAAAGTCGAGATGCTGGTCGTGCCAACGACCGTGACCTCGGAAGCTGTAGAAGAGAGCTTGGCATTATTGATGGTCAGCGTGTCCAACTGAAAATAGCCGACCAGCGTGGTGGATTCCGGCAGATTGTTGACCGGCAGGGTCAGATTGCCGCCGCCTTGTTTGATGGCGTCTGTAAGCAGGTTTATCAGGTCTTGTAAGCTGTTCATAATCGGTTGCCCTCAAAGAAATCAAGAAGGAAATGGTTCGGTGCAGCACCAAAGATTGCATCGGTTTTCAAACGTCACTTGCCGAAACGTCTTGCGCGGTCTTTCTGCACAATGCCCTTGTTGCTTGTCGCGTTAAATATTCAACGTCGCATAAACGGCGAGGTGGTCGCTCACGCGATTGCGCGTCCGCGTTAGAATGTCCTGCCATTCCCCCTGCTGCGTGGGATTGGCATTGGCATACGGCGGCAATCCGCCCATCGAGTTTGCCGCTTTCAGTTTAATCGAGTCATAAACCGCCGAACTGGTCGCCGCCAGTCCCGGCGATAAAAAGATGTTGTCATAAGCCGATTTCACATATTCGCCCCAATCATCTACGGTGTTGAAATACATCTTCAAAGAAGTCTTGTTGCCTTTGAACAACACCGAATAATTGAGGGGATTATTTTCAAAGACGGTGTAAGGAGTTGAGTTGAGGTTGTAATCCACATTGAAATCGCCGGAGATGATTAACGGAAAAGGCGGCTTCTGCACAAAGGCCAGATTGGATAAATCGGTCATCGCCTGCAACGCGCCGCCGCCTACGGTTTCGGCAGGTTCGGGGCCGTGAATGATTAAAATGCCAAAGGTTTTCTGCGTCGCCACGGTGGTAAAGCGAATCAAGGCCGGATAGCGATTGGGAAAAGTGACTGGATTATTATTGATGTCAACGAAGTCGGGAAAGCCGACTTGATTGATAGTGACGGTCTTGGTGTTATAAAAAAAGGCATAGCGGTCGGGCTTTAAACTGGCGTCATTCGAGGTCACCACGCCGCCCCAACTCGGCCCCAACAGATTGCAGATTTGTTTGGGCGCGTCGGTTCCGCTCTCTTTCAATGTCACCTCCATCACGCCCACCACATCGGCGTTCATGTTAAGGATGTAGGTGGCGATTTCGGTCAGCGACTGCACGCCATCTATGAGCGAGGTCGGCTTGAGCTTGGAGGGGCCAAGCTGTTTGATATTCCAGGAAACGTAGGTGATGGCCATCAGGATGACTCCTTAATTTTGGTTTTGATTTATGGGTTCATTACAACGAGCGCAACCAATCGCGCCAACCTCAAGCAGGCGGCAACGACTTGGGCGGCGACTGATTATTATTGGTCTTTTTCTTGCCCTTGGCATAAGCGGCGTACCATCCAAGCGTCGTGTTGTCCTGATTATTCGGGTCGCCAAATAAATAAATATTGGTCTGCCCGGTTGGTGGAAACTTGACCATGAAAAACTTCAAGGCGATGTTGTCGAACTTCATCATGTAGCCGCTCGAACCGTTGACGATGAATTCGATATTGGCGATGGCAAGTTTCAAGACGCTTTCCAAAGTCAACTCTTTGCTAGAGCCGCTGAAGCCCGGCAGCTTGATGCCTAAGAACGCCGTCAGATTCAAAGCCGGTGACCAAGCGGCAATCAACGTCGCGGTGAAATCTATCTTGGCCGCAAGTCCGCCCGGTCCGCCCATGTTCAACTCGAACTGCAAGCCGTACCACGGATATGACAGCGCGGTGGTATTGAGCGGCGAATCTATCGCCATATAGCCCAAATCGGTTGGCGAGGTGGCGGGTTCGGCCTGCACCAGGCCCTTCAACTTGATGGGGAAATGATTGTACAAACTATCGGGACGGGCGATGCTCTTGGCCAGATCGAAAGCGATTTGACCGGCATCAAAAACAAAGGTCGGCGCGGGCGCGGTTTCGCCTTCCGGCGGGTCTGGCATAAAACTCATGTGAATCAGCAGATTGGAAAAACTCAGATTGCCTTTGCTGCCGCCTGCCGCGTCATCGCCGAACGAGAAGAGATCGAAGGCCGGTTGTTTGATGAAGCGCAGATTGCCCCACAAGATGAAATCGGCCTGTGCCAGTTGCCCGACTTTGACGCCGCCCGGTTGCACGACGGTGTTGAATTGCGCCTTGAGAATTTCGACTTCGCTCAACACCTTGCTGGTCATCGCATAGATGTTGTCGCCCTGTTCGGTGAAGACATAAGATTCGGTGTCGCCCTGTTTTTGATAGACGCCGTTGAGCAATAAATTATTGCCGTGGGCGCTGTTTTGCTGCACCGCCAGTTCGCCAAAAAACTTGTTGATGTAGAGTTCAATCTGGCTGGCGAAACTGACAATCGCCGAGTTTTTGAACAACACCTTCAAGGTCAGAACCTTGAATTGATAATCGGTCTGGTTGTAGGTCAGGTCTGTGGTGTCGTCGTAATAAATCAAGCCGAAGAGCGACGAATCCTGCATAGAGAGATTGCCGCTTGCCAGTTGAATTGGATTGATGTTGATGCCTATGTGATGGGCGTAAAACATCGCCGGGTCTATGCCTGCGGCGATGCCCTGCAATTGCGGCGGCATGGCGGCAAGCGGCACATAGCATTGCAATGCGAGTATGCCGTTCCACGTCGGCGAAGTAATCATACTGGCGAAATCGGCAAACTCCTGCTCGCTTTTGGCGCGAGTGATGGCGTCGTTCAATACGCTCAAAAGTTGCGTTTGCGTGTTGGCTACCGATTGATTGAAATCGCCGCCGTTCGTCCATTGCGTAGCGTCGCTGGCCAGTTGCATGACGCTTTTGCCGGAGTATTTCAAAATCAAAATGGTGTTGCCGGTCGCCCAACTGTGCCAGGTGTTCGGCGATATATTGAAGTTCCAACCTTGTATGACAATCTCGCCGAAAGCGGCGGCTTGAAAGAGCAAAGTTTGATTGGCCTGCAATTGGCTTTGCGAAATTTTAGTCAGCAAGCCGGTCGTGTAATCGGCGGCGCTGGCATAAAAAATATCCTGCAAAGGCGCGACCATATTTTCAAGCGCGGGATTCTGCGCCTTGATCCAATCGAGGGCGGGCGAGGTCAGTTGAAAATAATTGAACGAACAATTGTTCAATAACAATGTCGGGTCGGTGATGACCAGAAATAATTGATTGGTCTGCATGGCCTCTTTCAAAGGGCCGGTCACATCGGTAAATTGCAACTGCCGAACCTGCAAACCGTATTGCAGCAAATCAGAGAGAAATTGATTGTAATCCGCCGAATTCATCTTCGCTTGCAAGGCCGCTTCAAAGTCGCCTTGCGCCGCATAAGCGATGTCGAGCAACGGTTGAATCGAAGCATAGGCTGTAGGGCTGCTGCTCATCAACGGTTGTAACTGCGCCATCGCCGCGTCAGTCAATTCATAAAACGACGACTGCCCCAAGGTCAGTGTCAGCCAGTTGGTCAGCGAATTATCGAAAGTGGAGAGCAACCCCTGCGGCGTCGTCGAGGTGCGCGAGCCTGTAGGCGGTTGCGTATCCGATTGCAGGAAAGAGTAAATCGTGTTGCGCCGCGCAGGGCTTAACACTTGAAGCTCGAAGGCTTGAAAATCATCAAAGGTCTCGCCCTCAACGCCTGCATACGGAGCCATAGGATAACAATTGGGCGGCGCAGATACAGCAACGCCTTTGGCCGCGCTCGACGTTGATGCCGTGAGTATGCCTGCGGGAACTTCCATGAAATTCAAAAGGTTCTGTTGTTGTTGAACGGCTTCGTACTGCACCGAATCATCAGGCTGCGCGAAATATTGAACCGCCGTTGATGACGACGACGACGCTTCCAACTCGCCGCTGTCGTTGGACTGCGAGACAAAAATCCACGAAGTCACAGCGCCTGCGGCGAGCAATTGCGGTGTTGCCGAATCGCCCAAGGCCGAAGTTTTCGCGGTTGCCAATCCGCCATTGCCGTTGCTGCTCGGCGGCGTGTACATAGGCGCGTAGGCAAACTGGTTCGGCACAAAATTCATAGTGTTTCCGGCCTCGGTCATCAAGCCTACATATTCGACGCCGGAAAAACCGCACATCACGCGATAAGCAGGAACCGTAGGGTCGGCATTGACGGTTGCGGATTGCTCTATGCCGATGGCAAAAGCTCCGGTTGGCACTGCATAAAACGGGTCGCCCGGCTCGTCTGCAACGACTGAGGAGTTGGTCGAGAAGACGAATCCCGAAAGGGCGTTTTGCTGCGGCGTCAGGTTGACGACAAAGCCCGTGTTGGTGCGAAAGTAGGAAGGCATTTCGCCGCTTCCCTGCCCTGTGCCGCTTTGTCCGTTGAAGGAAAAATAGGTGCGCGTCACATCGAAGGCATCGAGCAGATACAGACTCGCCCAGGCGGTGATTGGCGATTTGGCTTCATCGGGATTAAAAATCGGATAGCGTTGCGAAATGATATTGCCCGGCGAATTCGGGTCGTCCACATAATAACGCAAGCTGACATCGAGATGATTTTCATCAAGCGTCGTGTTGGTGATGGGAATTTGAAATTGCAGACAACCGGCCTGCGCGCCGCAAAGTGGCAGATATGCCGCGCCCAGCGCCGGAGTATTCTGGGTGCCAAAAAACGATTGAATGGCTATGGAGTTGCTGCGCCCTGCGACCTGGGCGATCTGCAATTGGTTGTTGGCATCGTCGGTGGTAATCAAACAGCCGCCCGCTAAAAAGAGCGTGAAATTCGGACTGATGGTCAACGACACTTCTTTGAGTTTATAAGTCGCGGCGTCCACCGCGTCTGCGAACATGACCATCGCGTTGAGCGGTTGCGTCGCGGCGTTATCGGGATTGGTGAACCACGCAAGGCGGGCGTTGGTAAACGAACCGCCCCACAAATAGACTCTGGCGGCGGCGGCAAATTTCGCCTCGTCATAATTGGTGTCGTTCACAAAGATGTAGCAACCGGCGTAGGGTTGCCAACCGAGTTTCTGCCACGACTGGTCGAGCGTTAAAGATGACGGGTCGCTCTGATTATCGGTAGGCAACAGGTAAGCGATGGTTTGATTCGGAGTGCCGTCGTCGCAAACCGCAAAGTAGAGCGACGAATTGGTGGAGCGCTGATAATTCATGATGGTCATCCTCTCAATGAAAGGGAAGCTGAACACTCAGCCGTAGATTTCAGACGTTGAGGTGGTCGGTTGATGATGGTCAAGCTCAAAGACCGCTTCTTCGCATGAAAAAAACTTTTCTGATTTCTCTTCAGAGGCAAAATCAAAAACTTTCACCACGAAGAACACGAAGATCACGAAGCGGGGAAAAAAGAATAATCATCTTCGTGTTCCTGGTGTTCTTCGTGGTTAGAAAACGGATGGCATTTTCCATCATCAGGTGATGGTCAGCGCCACGAGGTCGCCTTTGCCAAGCGGCAGGTCATAGACATCTCTTGCCGCGAAATAGTTGCTGCCATCTATAGAAAAATAGCCGTTCAGCAGCAATATAAAATTGACCAGCGGGAACGACTGCCCTGTGCCGATGGCACCATACGGACGTTTGAGCATGAACACCGGCCACAGATTGGTCACGGTGTTGGTTGCCGATGTCAGTATAGGGAAATTGCAATTGCCCACTATATCCAACAGGTTCCGCAAGGTCGTCCCGACCGGCACGTATTGCCCCATAGTGGTGGAAGGCGAATTCAAGCCGACAAGTATTTCGGGAACCACAATCGTGCGTCCGCGAAAATAGGTGCAGAGAATCGGCTGATTCCCTGCGGCGGCGGCGGTGCAACTTTGCTTGCTCACAAAACTACTGGTGGCGGCATAGAGGTCGCTCAAAGTATCCGCGCCTATCAACGTCACGTTGTCCCACATACCGGCATTGTCGGGGCGTTCACCGGGCGCAAGTTGCGGCGGATAAAACAGCCGATAATAACGCCGCGCCATATTCGGTTGTTGCAAATCAATGATGCCTGATGCAATGCCCGCCGCCGTAGGAATCGAGGCAGCGCGATTGTTTCCCAAGAACGCATCGAAGGCCAAACGCTGATTGCCCTTGCTGTCAGTAAAGCGACTGATGTTGTAGTAGTTGACGCTCGACGGCACGAAGCCATTGAGCGACGAGATCGGTGCCAGCCCAGACATGGTTTCGTACTCCGACGATTCAACGCGCAGACGCATACCGGGCAGCAAATCTACATAGCCATTTGTCTTGTCAAAGCTGTAGCGATAATACAGGGTTTCGGAAATCGCCAGCGGCAACGAGCAGGCCAGATTTTGCCAGACGGTGTACGCGCCGCCGGGTTTGAGACAATGCTGATTCAATTCCAGATTTTCTAACTGCAAACGAAAAGCGTCGAAAGATTTTCGCAGACGGGCGCGGTCGCTGGCAGCGCTCGACCAGACAGTCGTATTGGTGACGCTGACCGACAACACCCAAAAATTGTTCGCATCCTGCGACCAACTTAAAGTGAAGTCCTGATTATCGCCGCTTGGAGTAATGCCGCAAGCGCCCTTGGTGATGTACTTGCCGTTCACCATATCAACGGTCATGACGACGGGGCTAAAACCGCCGCCCGGCGTATAACTGACATTGGGTGGAATGATGTATGGCTCAGGCGCTATGAGGCCGTTGATGTCTTTGAATTGCTGGACGACCTGATAGCCAGCCAGTGCCGATGACGTATTCATAATCGCTCTCCTCTTGCTCGAATCACTGCTGCATAACCGTGCCTTCACGGGCGCACCGTTGGCACGCCTTGACATAACGCATCATTGACTGTGACTAAGAAAGATTGGGCAAGGTCAAGGCATCGCCTTTGACCACAGGCAAATCGAAAACGTCCTGTTGCCCTGCGGTCAACGTCGTCGTATCCACCGCGCCAAAATTGACGGCGCTCGGTTGATACGAGGAATCAAGCAGAGGCCCCCATTGCCGATAGAGACTGAAGAAGGGGAAAAAGCCTATGGTTGGCGTCGCCGTCGTAAACGACGAGTTGATGAACTGGTCAACCAGATTGCGAACCGTAGCGCCTACAGGAACATAGACCTGCTGATAATTCAAGCGCACCAGGACTTCGGGTATGGCGATGTCGCGGCCTCGAAAAATGGTGCAGAGAATCGGTTGATTGCCTTGCGCGGCAGTCGCACAGGTGGCACCAGCGAAACTCGTAGTCGCACTGGCCAAGTCGGCCAGCGTGTCCGCGCCAATCAAGGTGACATTGCGCGCCATGCCTGCGCCGTTCGGACAATCCGGCGCAGAAAAATTGGCCGGATAAAAAAGCCTGTAATAACGACGGGCGGAATTTGCGCCTTGAAAATCAATGATGCCGCCAGCGCCGGGCAAACCGCACGACGGTTGATCTATGGCGGGTGGCGTCAATTGTCCGAGAAAAGCGTCAAAAGCGACGCGCTGATCGGCGCGACGCACGACGTTGTACAAGCCTACGCCATTGCCCGCGTAACCGTTCAGGGCTTTGTAACTGCCGGAACTGGCGATGAATTGATAAGAAGAATATTCGACGCGCAAGCGCATACCGGGTTGCAGGTCTATGTAGTTGTTCACCTTGTCAAAGCTGTAGCGATAATACAGGCTCTCGTCCAAAGAGAGCGGCAAGGATTCAGCGACGCGCTGGGCGACTAAAAAAGCGCCGCCGGGTTTCAAGCATTTGTTGGTCAGTTCGAGGGTTTCCAGTTGCTGGCGAAAAGCGTCAAACGAAGCGCGCAGGGTAGCGCGTTTGGCCGGGTCGCCAGCCCACACGTTGGTCGGTTGCACGGTGACGACAGCTTGTTGATTCGACCAGTTGAGCGCAAAATCCACATTGTTGCCGCCGGTGGCGATGTTGCAGGAAGCGCCGCTGCTGCTGCCTGCGACATTGGCGATGGTGATGTTGATCGCCGCGAAAGCAGAGTTCGCGCCAGTGTAGGTGACGTTGGGCGGAATGACAAACGGCGAGGCGGCGGTTTTGCTGTCATTGCCGATGAACTGTTGCACGATAGAAAACGCGGTCAAAGAAGCCATACGATTCTCCTCTCGGTTTTTGCAATGCCGCCGGACTGGGTGTCGAGTTGCATTATCAAAAAGCCTTCGGGCGAAGGGCGCAAGTTGCCCTCGGCCTGCTAAGGGTTTGAATGAGAAAGACTCAAAGCCGCAAAGAGGAAAAGCTTCGCGTAAAGAAAAGCATCCTCCCGTCAACGGCAATGAATTGCGATTGAAGTGAATCGAACCGGGTACGCCTTGACAAGATTGTGCTGCTGCTTGAAACCGTTACCGGCTTCAAGGTTGAAAGGGTGAACAAAAAAATTCATCACGTAAAAGACCACAAAAAAATGATTGGGTTCCACTTGAAGTGCTATCAAAACAATGGACAGCGACACAAGTTTATAGAACTGCTGCCGGTTGTCAAGAAAAAGAATTCTGAATTGTCGCCAATGATGGCAAAAATTTCAGCGTCATCCAGTTTGCAGCGACCGCAAAGCAACCACAGATAAACACCGATGAAAAAAAACGTGGCGACTCAGCAAATTTGCCCTGCAAGAATTGAGAAGATTAGCCCGTGGTGCAGCCCTTGGAATTTCATTGCGCCAGTTCTTCGCGCCCTGAAAAAGTGCAGGAGATAAACTACGGCTCTTGCATAGATACGCACGGAAGGCACTTGTTGACGACCCAGGTACGCGATGCCCCCACGCCAGTAGCGCACTGTCGCCCCGAAGCGCGAACTACTATGCAGCATCCATGATTACCAGTATGCCCTGGCTGCCTGCGGCGACGCCGTGCGCGATACCAGCCGGAACCACATAGATGCCACCCGCGCTTACCGTGACCGCTACTCCCTGAACCGTTAAGTTAAGCTGTCCTTTCAAGACTAGAAGCGCCTCGGGGTACGGATGAACCTCCTCCGCGTATGGCGTTCCGTCCATGCGTAGTACCTTCAGGTTGGACGCGCCGACCTGGGCAACGATGATCGAACTCCACGCCTTCGGTAGCTGCTCGGCAATTGCGTCTAGTTGCATATAGTTCATTGATTCCTCGGTAACCTACTCCAGAGTTGACCGCACCTAAGCCCACTGGCATTCATGCGAAGCACAAAGCCCGGCTACAGTCGAATGCAGAGTTCTATGAAAGGAAGCTAAGAGAAAAGACGGCCACTGATCTAACCATCAGCATTATTTGCTCTGACGTTCAGTCCTCACTTGAGGCTTCGGAACCTTGCAGCGGGGCCATCTTTGCCTCGTTGCGGCTTTCTACTGCCTACGGCCTAGTCATCTTGTTCACGCCCTTCCTAAAAGATTATGGATGAAATAAAGTGCAAGGCTTGCGTACTTTTCCCATGCCTTGTACGGGCGAGTCTGCGGTGGTCGCCCGTACAGGGTTGCAGGTTATTGCACCCACAATCCGAAGTTGGCAAACTGTAGGCTCTGCGGTGAGGGTCATCGGTGAGTGCCAATCGCAAGGGCTTCAATTCAAGTAGATGCCCACGGCGCGCGCCTGACGACGCAACTCGTCGAGCTTGCGATTGGTATATTCTTCGCGTGTCAGCAAGGCGGACAACTCCACCTCCAAATCAGTTTTCCGGTCGCGCAGGCGCGCATTATAGAACTCGTCGCCGCTGCCGGAATTCAGCAGGATACGGCGGCTGAGGTCGTTGATACGCAATTGCATCACCTCGGCGCGCCTCTCTGTATCGCTCAACTCGGTCTTCAACTCGCCATCACGAGTGCGATAGTATTGCCCTGCGGACATCCCTTCTTGCAGTTGCAAAGCGGTCGTCGTCGCATAGGCGCGAAAGCCCGCCGCAACGCCTTCATCGAGCAACTCTTCAACTTGAGCGCGGGCGATTTGCGCTTCGCCACGCAAGCGCCGCAACTCGCGTGTGAGTTCTCCGATATTGGCTATCCACTCCACTTGAGTTTTTGAGGGGCGCGGTTCGCCACTGAACAGCCGGTTCTGTAAGCGATTGATCTCCAGTTCCGTAGCATCGGCGCGGCGCTCCAAGTCGCGGGCGCGTTCCTGCGCGATTCGCAGCCGTATAGACCACGCCATCTCGGCATTGCGACGGCGCTCTTCCGCCGTGGTCGCGCTCTCCGGTTCGACCGCCACCTTCGCCGCTGCGGGGAGGTTGGCACGCGGCTCAGATTTCGGACGCGGAGCAATTCTCAACAACTCTTTTTCAGTAATCACCGGGGACTGCTGGGCTAAAGCGCTCGCTGCGCCGGAAAGCAAAACCCCAAAAAGTAGAACAGCAAGTTTGAATTGAATGCTCATCATTTGAAACCTCCTGCTGCTATTTTACCGTTGTCAACGGGCGTTTGTTTAGCGCCTGTGAACATTTTGTGCGCTACCTTCAAGGCGCTTGCCAAACCTCGGCAAGGAGTCCGGCGCGTTCAAGGTTTGCTTCAAGCGTTGCCTCTCAACGCGGTGCGGTGGCGTCCTGCAACAAACTGATGCCGCCAAATCGCCTATCGCGTTTCTGATAAGCAAGCAGAGCTTGATAAAACTCGGCGGTGCGAAAATCCGGCCACAACTTTTCGGTGACATAAATTTCCGCATACGCAATTTGCCAGAGCAGAAAATTTGACACGCGCATTTCGCCGCTGGTGCGAATCAACAAGTCGGGGTCAGGCATCGCTCTGGTATAAAGTTTATTGGCAATCACTTCATCGTTGATGTCAGCGGCCTGCAAGCGACCTTCGGCAACCTCTCTGGCGAGTTCGCGGCAGGCGTCTAAAATCTCTGCGCGTCCGCTGTAGTTGATGGCTATGTTCAACTGCAAGCCGGTGTTTTGAAAGGTCGAGAGTTCGGCTTTGCGTATCTGTTCCAGCACCGAAATGTGCAGCCCTTCGCTGCGCCCCAGCATTTGAAACCGTATGTTATTTTTTTTGAGTGTAGCGATCTCCTGGCGTATGAACTCCATCAACAAATCCATCAAGGCGCGCACTTCAATTTTGGGGCGTTTCCAATTCTCTGTGGAAAAAGCAAAGAGCGTCAGATGCTGGATGCCGAGGCGTGCAGCGGTCTCGACAATCGTCCGCACCGATTCCGCGCCTTCCCTATGCCCCGCAACTCTGGGCAGCTTGCGTTTGCCCGCCCAGCGTCCGTTGCCGTCCATAATGATGGCGACGTGGGTCGGCAACTTTGCCGGATCAAGCTGCTGGTATAGATACTCTTCATCACTGATTGACTTATTAAAAATTCGCATAGCCATAGGTTTGCATTTCACTCCTTGATTAAAAAGAAAACCGTGAGTAGGGGAATGGAGGAGTACGGGAGTGGAGGAGATTTTTTATCAGTCGAAAAATTCTTCATCGCAACTTTTTCCCACTCCGCCATCGCATCTTCTCCCCTTCTCCCCTACTCCCCACTCCCTCACTCCCCTACTTTAATCATCTTCTTGCCATAAAAAATCGTGTCCAGCACATCGCCCACCGCGCCGCCTTCGGAGATTCGCACATAGGCGAGGCGCGCCGCTTTCGGCAACTCGAACACCAGATCGGCGACACACGAAGCGCCGGGCGGAAGCTCAGATTCGCATCCTCCGCTTGGCGTTGTTTCGCCGTCCAGAGCTTTTTGCCCGACGCTGGAAATCGGATACTCTCTGCCGCTTTCATCTACCAGTATAGCGGCGCTTTTGTTGAAGCGGTAATTTACCCTCTGAGCGTGATTCGTCACTTTCAAAGTCACCAGATAAAATTGCCCCTCGGTGCTGTGCTGCGTCGCATAGCCGCCGACCGCATTGGCCTTCACCGTCCCCAACACCGCGAAGCCGAAATCGTCATATTGAATCTCCTGATTCAAGCCTACGGTTTGATTGCGCCGATTCAACCCGGCATAGGTGGCCAACAGCAGCCCAATCCCCACCAAGGCGGCGGCTGTGATAGCATACGGTTTGAATTTCATACTCATGAATTTTTCCATCAGGGGGGCGCTGATTCCGGCATCCAAGCTCGCGTAAGTAAGTGTCAGTATAGCGTCAATCGGCGCAAGAAAAATGAGCAGAGTGTGAGCAATCTGTGAGAAAATCAAACTTCATGAGCCAAGTCAGAATGCAGGCGACAGGGTATCACTTCGACGACTTTTTCGTTGACGTTGCCAATCGGCAATTGCGACGCCACAGCGCGCCGCTGCCGCTCAACTCAAAATACTTCGATGTACTGTTGCTGCTGGTCAGCGAAGCCGGACAGCTTGTCGAAAAACAACGCATCTTCGAGGAAATCTGGAAAGGCGTCTTTGTCAGCGATGCCGCGCTTACGCAATGTATCAAAGATATTCGTAAGCAACTTGGCGATGACGCCGCCCATCCGCGCTACATCAAAACCGTTCCCAAACACGGCTACATCTTCATCGCTAACACGATTGCCAGTCACGGCGAAACGCTCTTTGCCAGCGCCGCTGTCAGCAACGCCAGTCCGCCGTCATTGCCGGAAGGCGCAACGCCAAACCAAGGGCTGGTTGCACCACGACCGTATAAATTTCTGGACTACTTCACCGAGCAGGACAGCGAGCTTTTTTTCGGACGTGAAACGGAAATCGAATTAATCGGCTCGCAGATTCTGGCACGGCGTTCCTTCATACTGCACGGGCGTTCGGGAGTCGGCAAAAGCTCTGTGCTGCGCGCCGGTGTGCTGCCGCGTTTGAAAGCCGCAGGCCATCAGGTCTTCGTCATTCGCAGCTTCACAGACCCGCTGCATCAAATGCTCAAAGCCCTCGAAGAGGCCGGGATTGAAGCGTCTGTTGCCGTTTCGGAAAATGGCTTCGCGCCGCAAGCGCAGGCGGCGCAATTGAAAGACCTATTGGAGCAGGCAACGCGCCACACGCCGAATAGTTTTGTCATCTTTTTTCTCGATCAGTTTGAAGAGTTCTTCTCGCTGCTGGACGAAGCGAGTCATCAACAATTCATCGAAGCCTTGCGCTGTTTAGCTGCCGCCGAACCACTGCCGGTGAAATTCGTCTTTGCCTTGCGCGAAGATTTTCTCGCCGAGATGAGTCAATTCAAAATCGCTCTGCCGGAAATTTTTCATCACGAATATCGCCTCAAGCGTTTGCCCCGCGCACAGGCGGCACGCGCCATCACCGAACCGGCACGCGCTGTCGGTTGTCAATTTGCAACGGCGCTGGTCGAACGCCTGCTCGATGATTTGAGCGATCAACACAGCGTTGACCCGCCGCAATTGCAAATCGTCTGCGATTGTCTCTTCGACGCCAAAGATGCGACCGGCCATTTGACGCTGGCGGCCTATGAAGCGCTGGGGACGGCTTCGCAAATTCTGGCCGGGTATTTAGAGCGCGTCTTGCGCCGGTTCAACGCCACCGAATTGCAAATCGCCAAAGCGATACTGACAGCTTTGATTGCCGCTGACGGGCGGCGACTGGTGTTGCGCGCTGCAAGGGTAGAAACGCGAGTGCAAAATCAGCAGCCCTCGGCGTCCACCGTCAGCGCCTTGATCGAAGAGTTGGTGGCGGCGCGTGTGGTGCGGCGCAGGAATCAGGACGGCGAAGCGTGGTTGGAACTGGCGCACGATTTTCTGACGCCGGAAGTGTCGCGCTGGTTGAGCGAAGATGAACGCGCTTTGAAGCAAGCACGGCGGGTGCTGGAACGCGCTATGGAAAATTTCCACGCCCATCAATTGCTCATAGATGTTGACGCTCTCGAAGTGTTGTTGCCGTTCGGCAATCAACTTGGCTTGACCGGCGAAGAGGCCGATTTACTAGCAACCAGTTTGATCTATCGCGGACGCAGCGTGCCGCAATGGTTAGCCGCAGGCGCGCCTTCGCTGGCGGCGTTGATTCAAGAAGCGGCGCGCCAGCCGGACGCGGAAATTCGCTTGTGCGCCATTGCCGCCTGTCTTTATGTGCCAGCTCAACAGAGCCAAGAGTTGCTGCGCCATCTTGCTTTGTGGGACGACGAACTGGCGGTGCGAAAAGCCGCCAGCATCGCGCTCGCCGAGTGCTTTCAAACCGAGGTGGCCAAGGTTCTGGCAGATTCGGCAGAAGCGCACGACCGCAAAAAAGTCGGAACCATTCGCCGCGCCATCTCTTTGGCGATGATACGCGATTATGACAAACGTTTGATCCGCTTGCCGCATCTGGCTGCGCCGGTGAGTCTGTTGGTAGTCGGCGGTTTGATGTGGGTGCGCCTGCTCAGAGGTGGGCAGGCGATTTTACGACAAGGCATAGGCGGCACGCTGGGCGCAGCCGGTTCCGGTTTAGTTGGCGGCGTGATGCTGGGGCTGGCGCTGGCCATCGCTCGCCACACCACGGCAATCGAAGCGGCTTCGTTGATGTTTGTCATCATCAGCCTGGGTGCTTTCATCGGCGGCATCGGTGGTCTGGGCGTCAGCTACGGCATGGTAGCCGCCTCGCACATCACCTATCGGCACAGTCGTTGGTGGGCAGTGATAGGCGGCGCGGCAGGCGGCGCAACCGTCGGCGGCATCACCAATCTTTTAGGCGTGGACATTATTCGTGCGGTCTTTGGGCGTGCGCCAAGCGGTATCACAGGGGCGCTGGAAGGCGCGGTTATCGGCGCGGGATTATCATTAGGCGCAGTCCTGGCAACCCAATTAATTAAGGACTCGCGCCCTTTTCAAAGAGTGTTAGGCGCGGCATTAGGAGCGATGGGCGCGGGCATTTTATTAACCGTGATTGGCGGCAATCTCTTCAGCGGCAGCCTGGAAGTGATCGCACGTTCCTTCGCCGGTTCGCAAATCCGCATGGAACCCTTAGCGCCATATTTCAGCACCGACAGTTTGAAGCACGCCCGCGAAATTCTCTTCGGCGCTATTGAAGGCTTGATGTTCGGCGCAGGCTTGATGAGCGGCATCGAAATTCTGTCGCGCAAGAAGGACTAAAATCCCCTGTAACGCTACAGCCCTGCCGAGCATTATCCACCGGCCATTCTCCTAATTCCCTGCGAGGCAAATCCGGTTGAGCAGTTTCGTCAGTTTTGGGGAAAGTCTATGCTGCCTCAAGTCGCACTTTTCATGGGATATGAGACGACACCATCTTTTGTCTAGACAAGTAAAGAGACCTAGTCTATGGTGGACGCATTGCATCAGGATGTTACTGGTAAAGAGAACTTGTCCCCCAACTTGATATCGAGCAAATAAGGGTTTGCCGTGAATTGGGATATCCTCAATTCTTATTGAGCGATTTACTCTTGATTCCTGGCAGGGGGCATAGTCAGTTATGAAGACCAGAGTAATATTTCCAACTGATTCTGGCTTGAGCCAAAAGACTCAGACAGAGCTAGATGACCTAACACCGAAAAGCATCCCACCATCCAACCGACAACCTAAACTGCTAATTGTGGATGATAGCCCGACCTTTGTTGAAACGCTCGAATTTCATCTACAGAAAGCCGGTTATCAAGTTGTGGCGCTTACGCAAGTGTCTGGAACCATCCTAACCATATTTCGTGAAAAGCCTGATCTGATCCTGCTTGATATTGAGATGCCCTTACTTGATGGGCCTGAACTATGTGGGCTGATCAAAAGGAGCAAATCTAGCGCTAATATCGCAAGTATTCCCGTTCTCTTTTACTCTTCCCTAAGCGAATCCGAACTCAGCGAGAAAGTGATCCAACACAAGGCGCAAGGCTACATACATAAAACCTTGCCGATTAAACAGGTCATCGAAAAGATTTCCGCCTATTTACGATAGACAATTGGCAGATGGATAGGGTGAACAATGCGAGAGATGTGGAATTATTCAGAACTGAAGGGCAAACTGGCAGTGCTTGAAGAGCAGTTGAGAGAACTGCGAAAACAGGTTCAGCCCCAGCGCCGCAAGTTTCAATTGCCAACAGGCCATCTGCGTCTGGTTTGCCTCCAATTGCAAGAGCAGCAATTTGCCCTTTATCTACCGGTCATTTTAGAGGTCATCCGCATGGTGAAACTCACGCCCTTAGCCGGAGCACCGCCGATGGTCGTGGGTCTGCTCAATTTGCGTGGTTGTATTGCCCCCGTCATGGATCTAAGACTTTTGCTTGGTTTGCCGCCCAAACCTTATCACGCAAATACCCCGATAATCCTGCTGGAATCTGAGAATCACACTCGCGCCCTGATAGCCGACGCCATTACGGAAGTAATAACTGTGACCGAAAATGATCTCGAAGAGCCTGAAGGGATAATGCCCGGCATTGAATTCATTCTGGCTCTAGTACGTCAGCAGAATGGCTTGATAACGGTACTCGATCACACCAGACTGTTGCGATTTGAGGAAGAACAATACCTCGAAAAGATCATTGCTTCAGAAGAGAGGGAGGGCGAGTGAAAGAGCGTCAAGCTATCGTTACGTTTGCTCAGGCGAAAAGACTATGCAACCTAGTCGAAGACCGTATCGGCATTGTGACCCGGGAGGATCGCTTTGACCAAACGTGCGGTGCTATCGAAGAGATACTTACAGGGTATGACTACCATAACTTTGAACACTTTTTCGATTCGCTGGCAACGGCGCAACCTGCCGACCCATGTTTTCAAACCTTGTTAGAGCGAGTGACCATCGGCGAGACCTTCTTTTTTCGTGATGCAGCGCAATTCAAAACCTTGCGAGAAGTAGTATTGCCAGAGTTGATTAGGGAAAATCAACGCAGCAAAAGCTTAACCATCTTGAGTGCCGGTTGCTCAAGCGGGGAAGAGCCGTACTCTCTTGCCATCCTCTTGCACGAAATGTTGTTGGATCGCCTAGGCTGGAAAATCAATTTGATTGGTGGCGATATTAACGCCGCAGCCCTGGCCAGAGCCACACAAGCAAGCTATAGCAAATGGTCCTTTCGTGGCGTTGAGCCTTTCATACGCGAGCGTTACTTTAAGCTCATCGGAGAGCGTTACCAACTTGCGGATGAGATACGGCGTATGGTGCGATTCCAGCATTTGAATCTTGCTCAGGATTTGCCTTTTTGTGAACTGGATTTAATTCTCTGCCGCAATGTCAAAATCTATTTCTCTCCCGGCTTGATAACCAAAATAGCATCACGTTGCTTTAGCGCGCTACGAGATGGCGGATGGCTGATCGTCGGCGCAAGCGAGCTATCGCAGCAATATTTCCACCAATATGAAATCGTCAATTTTCCTGATACCGTCTTCTATCGCAAGAATGATAAACTGAGCAGCCAAGCGGTTCTTGAGCCACCAGTCTTTCAACTCTTTACCGAAAGCAGCCCTTTTGCATCACAGCCGGAATCACCGTGGTCAGCTAAGTCAACGCTGTCGGCTGATGAACCAGTCAACGCAAAAGTGACTGCTGCAGAAGCAGAAGCGGATCTGCCGAAAGCGGAGCAATTGCTCACGGCAACAGCGCCTGAAGAGGCGCACGCCCTTTACCTACTGGCAAAGCTCAAGGCGGATAGTGGCGAATATGCCCAAGCTAGACAGTGTTGCCAAGACTATATCAATCAAACGCCGGATCAAATCGAAGGATATTATTTATTGGCGCTCATTTGTCAGGCCGAAGGTAAGCTTGAGGCAGCCGTCGAGGCGCTGCGCCGCGCTCTTTTTCTTGATAGTAGTTTTGTGATGGGACATTGGAGTCTCGGCTTGCTCTATAGAAAACTTGGGGAGCAAAGGTCTGCACGTCTCCATCTGACGCGGGTTAAAAAACTGCTGACCGCTTTGCCAGGAGATAGCGAGGTAGCCCATTCTGAAGGTCAAACGGCAGCAAGGTTATTGAGTGTTACGACTCAAATCCTGCAAGGAGTATCCGAATGAGACAGCGAAGAGAGCAGGGGCATAAACCTTTTATTGGTTGGGACGTGCTGCGGCAAAAAATGGCGGGGCTTTTACTTGATGAGAACGCCGAAGTTGATGGCGATGGCCTAGAGGCGCTTCTTGCCAAGCGCGCTGAACAACTGGCAAAAACCGCAAAGAATGACCAGCTTGAACAGAGCCTTGAGGTATTAGTTTTTGAATTGGAGCAAGAGCGCTATGCACTTGAGACGCAGTATTTCTCAGAGGTGATCCAGCGAACACACCTAACCCGGATACCTGGAGTGCCGGATTTTGTTCTGGGAGTGATCAGCCGACGAATGGAAATTGTCTCAGTTATTGATCTGGCGAAATTTCTGGGGCTGACGCAACACCATTCCCGTCAAACCATCGTCTTCATTGACGCGCCACACCTCAGCCTGGGTTTTGCTGTAGATTGCATTGTTGAGATCACGAAATTAGCGCCCAGTGCTATCCAGTCGTTGCCCTCGCAACTATCGGGAGAACAGGCACAATATTTACTCGGTGTCACCGCCGCCGGTATTGCGCTGCTTAACCTTCAGGAATTGCTTTGCGCCCAGCACCTGATGGTTGATCAAGGTTAAGGACCCAAAACTTCAGCGGAGGAGGAGACCCTTATGAAATGGTTTGAAGATCGCACGATAGGAACAAAATTGATGCTGGTATTTCTCTTTATGGCTATGCTGGTGGGGTTTGTCGGCTATCAGGCAAAAAGTGGAATGGAAACGATCTATGACATCCTTAACGATTTCAAAGATCGCCAGACCGTCGGCATCGCCAAACTGGGCGAGGCGCATACCGAAATGATGCGCCTCTCGCGAGGCGTTGCGAATGCGATTCTGGATGAAAATGAGACCGATATAGATAGGCGCATCGCCAACGCCAAAGCTTACGAGGAACGGTTTTTCAGAGCCTTTGAACTTTATAAGAAATCAATCATCCAAATGGAAGTGAAAGAGAAAGCCGCTGAAACTGAGAAGTTGTTTAAGGACTTGCGACAGAAGCAAAACCTCATCATGCAATTAGCTAGAGCGCGAAAAGACGCAGAAGCACGCGCCACACTGAAAGAAGCCCGCATTATGGCGGATGAACTTGATGTGCGATTGGATGAACTGGTGAAATTAAAAGAAGAAAGAATCGCTCAAGAAACTATTGAAGCCCAAGCGATATACAACAGCAAGCGCTCGTTCATTTATGGCATGATAATAACTGCGATATTGGTGGCACTCGGTCTTGGCATTTTCTTAAGCCGCAGTATCGCTACACCTATTCGTCAGGTTTCCCAGATCGTCGAGAAAGTCGCACAAGGTGATTTGAATCATGAGATTCCCAATGTAACGCGACGAGATGAGATCGGCATCCTCTTAGGCTCCGCCAAGAAGATGATTGATGGTGTGCGCGTAATGATTCAAGAGTTGTCTGCGGGGGTACAGACCCTCAGTTCTTCTGCTAATGAACTGGTTGCCGCCACCTCACAGCAGCAGGCTACCGCTTCCGAACAAGCCAGCTCCATTCAAGAAACCTCAACTACGCTTGATGAAATCAAAGCGATTGTCAATCAAGCCAGTGAAAAAGCCAAGTCCGTGGTGGACGGCTCGAATCGCTCGCTTGAAGTCTCTAAAACCAGTCAGCAAGCTCTTGAGCAAGCCGTAGAAGCCATGGCAAAAATCAAGGAGCAGGTCGAAGCGATAGCAGAAAATATTCTCGACCTGAGTGAAAAAGCCGCACAAATCGGCGAGATTACGGCCTCGGTAAATGATATTGCCGAGCAATCAAACCTGCTTGCCGTGAATGCCACGATTGAAGCCACCAAAGCTGGAGAGGTCGGTAAAGGGTTTGGCGTTGTAGCAGTAGAAGTAAAAAATCTGGCCGCTCAATCGAAGCAGGCGACCGCACAGGTGCGCGCCATTTTAAGTGAAATACAGAAGGCTACCAACACCGCAGTTATGGTTACAGAAGAAGGCGGCAAGCGCGTTGAATCAGGCGTCAGTCAAGTGCATCAGGTCGGCATCAATGTCCGCCATCTGTCGGAAGCCATTACCGAAGCCTCGAATGCCGCTAGACAAATCGCTTCCGCTACGAATCAGCAGGTAACCGGCATTGAGCAGATTGCCGTAGCCATGAAGAATATCAACCAGGGCGCAAATGATAATGTCTCCGGCACCAGACAAGTAGCAACGACCGCCGAGAATTTGACCCAACTCGCCAAAGTCATCAGCGCTATTATTCAGCGCTATCGTCTAAATTAATCGTTACTCGTGAGGAGTCGCTATGCCATTAGATGATGAACTGCCGTTGCACTTGCTGATTACTTTTAAGAGCGAACTGGAAGAGCATCTGGCGCTAATCAATCGGGATTTAATCGAACTGGAGCGCACCGGAATGCAAGAGGAAGTCTTGCACGAGGTTTTTCGCAGCGTACATAATTTAAAAGGCGCAGCCAGTGCCATCGGGTTGGCGATGATCCAGAAGATCGCGCATAGTCTGGAACATCTGTTTGGCGCAGCCCGACGCCGGGAATATATCTTTAGTCCAGCGGCCTTCGATCTGTGCTATGAAGGACTGGATACGATGAGCGAGTTGTTGGAAGCAGAACTTCGCGAACTGGAACTACCCGCTTTGGTTGATGTTGAGTTTGAACAAAGAGTCTATCAGCTACTCGAAAGTACGCCCGGCGAACCGGTGGACGCGGATTCAGAAAGCCCTTGTATCACTGAAAATTTGTCCCTCCAAGCCCCTAGTCCTGTTGAGATGATGGCGGCGAGTCATCTTGGTGTCAAGGACGACTCCCCTCTGCCCACCACCATATCTGGCGAAGCGCTTGCCAGTAGTCAGAGCGATTCCATACGTATTCCCATCGTAAAGATAGACCGCTTGATGTCGGATATAGGCGAGTTGCTTATCTCAAAGAACCGCTATGAACAGAGGCTCAACGAGCTAGAGCAAATCGGCGCAGAAGTAGAACTAGCATTAAAGGATTGGTCGCGCTTGCGACCGTTGCGCCGCAAATTATCAAAGTCCGTAGAGGGTAAAGCGGTGCAGCGTCTGCTTGACAGCCTGGATACCCACCAGTTGCGGCTCCGGAATATCAACCGGCTATCTCAGTTACTAACCAAAAATTCTGCCAACGATGAACTGCATCTTGGGCTATCGGTTGCTGCCCTACAGCAGGAAATCCAAGGGTTGCGAATGCTACCGCTACGCACCCTGTTTGACCCCTTGCGGCGTCAGGCGCGCGACCTAGCTCGCAAGCATGACAAAAAGGTGGCCGTAGAATTTAGTGGTGAAGAGACCGAACTTGATCGACAATTGCTCGAAGCGATACGCGATCCTTTAGTCCATCTTATTCGCAACAGCATTGATCACGGCTTAGAACCGCCGGAAACTCGCCAACAGCTCGGTAAAAATCCCGAAGGCACCATCAAGTTGATGGCGGAACAGCGAGGCAATCAGATAGTTATTGAAATTGCCGATGATGGAGGAGGCATTAACCTGGATGGCGTTAAAGATAGAGCCCGCGCACTGGGGCTATTTACAGAGCCGGAACTGAAGACCTTCACGCAGGCGGAACTGCTTTCCCTGATTTTCCGTCCGGGGTTCTCGACGCGGACTAAGGCGACGGAAACTTCCGGGCGCGGTATGGGACTAGATATTGTTAAAGTCAATATTGAACGGGTACGAGGGCAGATTGAGGTCACGACCAAGGAGGATGCGGGTGCCCTGTTCCGCATCACCTTGCCGCTCACACTCTCGACCCTGCACGTATTGCTGGTCAAGAGTGGCAGTCAGATCGTCGCGCTGCCCGTTTCATCTATAGACCGAGCGGTGCGGATAAACCCGAAAGACACTTATACAGTGGAATCACGAATGGCTATCTCTTTCGATTCTCGCTCGATCTCCTTAATTGCGCTTGATGCCTTATTAGGACTGGAGGAGAGCAGGCAGGCCGAAACTGCCAACTGGACCGTGTTGATCGTTTCGCATAGTGGAGAGCGTGCAGCTTTCATTGTTACTGAGATTTTGGGCGAGCAGGAAATGGTCATTCAATCACTGGGCAAGCAACTGAAAAAGGTGAACAACATTGCAGGCGGCGGCGTTCTCGGTGATGGCAGCGTGATCCTTTTGCTCAACCCTGCGGACTTGCTGCGTACCGTACATGGCAGCAAGAACCAAATAGCGATTACGCCGCCCAAGCAAGAAGAGCGAAGAAGCTCAAAGCGGAAAATCTTGGTCGTTGATGACTCGATTACGACCAGAACGCTTGAGAAAAATATTTTAGAGATAGCAGGCTATGAAGTCATCTTAGCCAAAGATGGCGCTGAAGGGCTGGCACTGGCACATACCTCCGGTTGTGATCTGGTTATCAGTGATATTGAGATGCCGCAACTCAATGGCTTTGAGCTTACCAAGCGGATCAAGAGCGATGCGCGGTTAAAGCGCTTGCCAGTGATTCTGGTTAGTTCACGAGACTCGCAACAAGACAAGGTGCAAGGCGCGGAAGCGGGTGCCGATGTCTATATGGTAAAAAGCCAGTTCGAGCAGGCGCATTTCCTGGAGTTGGTGGAAAGTATGATCGCGGCCTAGCAAGATAATGAGCGACAATTCTAATTTTTGACGACGATAAATAGAGTCAGCGACTTTGGATCAAGGAGCGCAATAGTGAGCGGAAAAAAGATTGGTGTATTGATAGTCGAGGACTCGGAGTCGCTACAACAAATATTAATCCGAGCTATCGAAGAGGATAGTAATCTGGAGGTAAGAGCTGTTGCCCGCAATGGAGAAGAGGCCGTTGCCATGGCGGCACGATTAAAGCCCAATGTCATCACTATGGATATCATGATGCCCAAACTCGACGGCATCGAAGCCATTCGCCGGATCATGGCATCTACACCCACCCCTATTGTCGTTATCACTGCGGTCACGGACAGTGCCATCAGTTTCGAAGCCATCCAGGCAGGCGCGCTCGAAGTAGCGGAAAAACCTCTAGCAATTACCACTCCAGATGGTAAAGAGACCTTATCGCGCATCATCGAGACCATCAAATTGATGGCAGGAGTTAAAGTAGTAACCCGCAAGTTGCCTTCCCTACAACCGTCAAAAAGACCCCGATTGGGTTTCAAGAATAGCGTCGCACCAGGAATGCTAGCGATTGCGGCATCTACCGGAGGCCCCGTCGCTCTCAAAGAAGTTTTTAAGAAGTTGTCCGCTTCGTATCCCATCCCCATTCTTGTGGTGCAGCATATCACTACAGGGTTTGGCCAAGGATTGATTAACTGGCTGAACTCCGAGATCGCACTCCAAGCGGTTCCCGCCGTAAATGGTGAGACACCAGTGCCCGGCAATATCTATTTTGCCCCGGATGATCGTCACTTATTGCTCAGTGCGAATGGAAAAATCCTCTTGTCGAATGCCTTACCAGTCAAAGGACATCGCCCTTCAGCCAATCTCTTATTTGACTCGGTAGGACACTGCTTTGGCGGTGCTGCAGTGGGCATCATTTTGACAGGTATGGGAAGCGATGGCACCGAAGGATTGAGCGCCCTTAAAAAGGCAGGGGGATTTTGCATTGCTCAGGACGAGGCTAGTTCCGTGGTCTTTGGTATGCCGAAAGCCGCGATTGATGCCGGTCTAGCCGATCTGGTCATTAGTTTGGAAGAGATCGGTATATACTTGGCACATTTAGCGCTCTAATACAGACTTGCTATTCATTCTGTCGCGCCAAAAGTTCTAACTTCCCCCCAAAGCGGCGGCGCACGATCTCTCTGTTGCTTCATAACCCGTCGGATGAACGTCAATTAGAATTCCCGTCAGCGGCGACGCTTGCCGTCGTTGCGGAAATCAGTTTTTGCGTTGTCGCCGTTTGCGGAATTGGCGAACTTCATCGCGCACGCCGCGCAAGCGAGAACTTCGCGCACACGCTCTACACCTTGCCCGCCTCGGTCATCGGTATGGACAAATTTGCGCCGCTCTTTGATCCATTTCCAACAGGCGTTGGCTCTGGCGCGAAACGGATAAGTCGCTTTGCGGGCTGCGATGATGATTTTGTGTGCAGGAGTGTTGGGTTCGGAGTTGCTACCACAGATTTGACATTTGTACATTCACTCAGCCGCTACTGGCAAAAGGTTCCGGGGGGCTGAAGTCCGGTAACGCCAGAGATAGATTCGTCAACGCGAATCACTTCTCAACATAAAAGTTATGGGAAGTTTCGTCAAGCGAAAACCTTAAAACGCGCTTCGTCAATGCCTGAGCCGTCGGCTGATCTTCCGCCAGCGCTCAATCACTACGCTTCATTCAGTGGGAGGAAACCAGCCTACGCTGGCCCATTGTCTGCGGGTAACGACAATGATGGAGTTGTTCAATTTGAGAGCGATCACAGTGGCGCGTCCGCTTGGCGTTTGACCAATGATTTCCGTACCGTCTTCACTCCATTGGAAGTGTTCGCTCCATACCTGCTCCCGTGGATTAAAGAGCGCTACCGTATCCAAAGTATGCGGATCAATGCCCTGCGTCTGCGCGCCCTTGAATTCGTTACAACGCCGACAACAGAGCCATAAGTTGGCTTCTACGCTCTGCCCACCGGACGCCACAGGAAGCAGATGCTCGATTTCCATAGGCATCCCGATCAGCACTTCGCTCGACAAACAATAGCCGCAGCGATTGCGTCCCTGTTGGCGGAGTTTTCGCTCCAGCGCCGCAGGAATTTTTCGACGCGCACGCTTCATCACGAAATATCCGTGGAGGGTTGCAGTTCGGCAAGTGTCGGCAGGCGCTTGCCACGAAAACGCAACAGCGATGCTGCATGAGCTTTGCGAAGCATGACCAGATCGGCTTGGTGCTGCAACTCCGTCAGCCTTGCGCCCTCTTCATCCGATAAGTTGTGGTCTTGATGGCGTGCCAACAACTCATGAATTTTTTGCTGTTGGTCGGACGGCACTATCTCCATCATCACCTGCCGGAGTGATTCATCATCGAGCAATTCCAGCGCAATCAATTGTTCGATCAGCTCTTCCGGCAAGCCCTCAAGCGATGGCAGCGAAGCCTGCAACGCCGTCAATAACGTCTCTTCTATGGTTTGATTGGTCGCCACCGCTGCACGGCGAAGCGGCTGAAAAAAATCATCCGGCAAATTCAGGGTGACGGTTTGTGACATTTGACTTCTCCTGTTGCCTTTCATAATAACTCATCCACTATGGTCTTGGCTCATGGCCTCAGCCGTTGCTGGCAAAAGGTTCCGGGGGGCTGAAGTCCGGTAACGCCAGAGATAGATTCGTCAACGCGAATCACTTCTCAACATAAAAGTTATGGGAAAGTTTCGTCAAGCGGCAAGCCTGAAATTCATGCCACGAATGAGCCAGCCGCCGTTTTAATTCTTTGCGGCTCGCCATCTTCCAGATTCAGTCCTAACAAAGAGTAACTACCCGGCCAAGGCTTGCGGCGGTGCCGCTTTGAGGTGCGGAGAGCCTCGGACTCTCCGCACCTCAAAGCGGCACCGCCGCCCAGAGTTCGACTCTCACAACCAAGCTGAATAGTTAGAGCGTGTCGCAGAATCCCAGCAACCGTCTATATGTTGTAGATGATTAAACCATCACACACAATATCTGGACAAAACATTCATTTCTGCGACACGCTCTAGTAACCCTTTCGCAGTATGTCGAAGCGCTGGCCTCGACGCATCATACTCGTCGCGCTGCATTGTCGGGTTCACTTTTTCCAGCCCCATCTTTGCACCACTCAAGACGCCTCAAGGGGCTTGATTCATGGCAATGCGCGCTCGTCTTTCATTGGTGCGGCAGGCTTGTTGAGCAGCGGTCGCTGACCGCACGGCGGAAGTCATAGACCGCCTCTCAACCGCGTGTCAGTTTCGTGGTGACGACAAAGAGAACAGCGAAGTCAAAAACGAAAGCGTTTTTCAGGCGGCCTGAAATTTCAAGCCGCCCAAAAAACGCGGGGACTGGCAAAAGATATTGCCGCCAGACAGGCGCAACGCCTACCTCTTTTGCGCTATTGTGATTGCATCGAATCGAGGAAGTCGGAATTCGCTTTGGTCTTGCCCAATCTTTCCAATAACAACTCCATCGCTTCGGTGGCCGACAATTGCGACAACACGCGACGCAAGGCGATGATGCGATTGAAATCCTTCTGCGCCAATAACAACTCTTCTTTGCGAGTGCCGGATTTGTTGATGTCTATCGAAGGGAAGATGCGTTTCTCGGTCAGCTTGCGGTCGAGATTAATCTCCAAGTTGCCTGTGCCCTTGAACTCTTCAAAAATAACATCGTCCATTCTGGAACCAGTATCAATCAACGCCGTGGCGATAATCGTCAAGCTGCCGCCTTCTTCAATGTTGCGCGCCGAGCCGAAAAAGCGCTTGGGCTTTTGCAAAGCGTTCGAGTCAATACCGCCAGACAGAATCTTGCCCGATGGCGGCACCACCGAGTTATGAGCGCGCGCCAGTCGGGTAATCGAATCGAGCAGAATCACCACATCGCGCCCGTATTCAACCAGGCGTTTAGCTTTTTCAATCACCATGTCGGCGACTTGAACGTGGCGCGTAGGCGGTTCATCGAAGGTCGAGCTGATGACTTCGCCATGCACAGAGCGTTGCATATCAGTGACCTCTTCGGGGCGCTCGTCAATCAACAACACGATCAAGGTGACTTCCGGGTGATTCTTGGTGATGGAGTTGGCGACCGATTGCAAGAGCATGGTTTTGCCGGTGCGCGGCGGCGCGACAATCAAGGCGCGCTGGCCTTTGCCTATGGGCGTCATCAAATCAAGAACGCGACCGGCAAGATTTTCCGAGGCGGTTTCCAGGCGCAGTTTTTCTTCCGGGTAGAGCGGCGTGAGGTTATCGAAAAACACTCGATCACGCGCCATTTCCGGCGGCTCGAAATTGATCGCCTCGACTTTGATTAAAGCGAAATAACGCTCGCCTTCTTTCGGCGGACGTATCTGCCCGGAGATGGTGTCGCCGGTTCGCAAATCGAATTTGCGTATCTGCGAAGGGCTGACGTAAATATCATCCGGTCCCGGCAGATAGTTGTAATCCGGGGCGCGTAAAAACCCGAAGCCATCGGGCAGCGTCTCCAACACGCCTTCGGAAAAGATCAACCCCGATTTTTCGGTCTGCGCCTGTAGGATTTTGAAGATAATCTCCTGCTTTCGCATACCGGTCGCCCCCGCTATATCCAACTCTTTGGCGATCTGGGTCAGTTTCGAGATGGACATCTCTTTCAAATCGCTGATGTCCATCAACTCATTTACTTCTTCAGCCATAATTTTTCTATCCTCACGATTTTTTAGCCGCGTGCGCCTTCCTGAGTTGCGCCTCACGGCAGGGAGTTTGGTTACAGGGATAAGTCATCCGGTGCAGATTGTAGAGCGAGAAACGGTACACTTTGTCAATGGCTATACCGTGTGGTTTCAGGCTGGATTCCGGTGAATGCGGATTGGGAAAGTCAGGCATCCGCCATCTGCAACCTGCACTGGTCAACGGGAAAGAGTTCGCGCCGCGATCTCTTTCCAGATGCGGTCAGCACCGCGACGGGTGATCGCGGAATAGGGAATGACACGGCCTTTCCCCAAACTCTCTTCCGCACTTTTCATACTGGCACTTAATTTATTATTGCTCAATTTGTCGGCTTTCGTAGCAACTACGATGAACGGTTTGTCATTGGTCTCCAGCCACTCTTTCAACATGAGGTCAAGCTTGGTAGGGCCATGTCGCGCATCAATAATCGCTATAGATAACACCAGATTGTCACGGGACGCCAGATATTTTTCAATCATCGGTCCCCACTCGTTTTTGATTTCCGTTGGCACGCGGGCGTACCCATATCCCGGCAAGTCCACGAAGTAGAACGCCTGATTAATCAGAAAGAAATTAATCAGTTGGGTGCGTCCCGGTGTCGAACTGGTGCGCGCCAACCCCTTCACGCCCAACAGACTGTTGAGCAAACTCGATTTGCCGACATTCGAGCGCCCCATAAAAGCGACTTCGCGGCGGCGGTCCAGCGGATAATGCTCCGGCGCGGTGGCGCTCTTGATAAACTCTGCGCTCGTTACCTTCATAGTCCTTCGTCCTTCGTCCTTCGTCCTTCGTCACTCGCTGTTTGACAGGAAACCTTGAAACCGGCTACAGGAGCCACTTTCAGGGAGTTCAAAAAACAGCTACGGGCTACGGACTACGGGCTACGGACTATTCCAAAATCTGATTGGCGGCATCGCCCGTCGGCGGTTGACTCCAAATCGGCAGTTCAGGCGTCAACGGCTCGCTCTTCAATTTTTCCAGATGCCGTTGAATCGGGTCATCTTCCAGAGCAATGCGCCAGACCTGATCAACATCATCAACTTCGTGAATGGTCAGCGCCTGTTTAATATCTTCCGGCAATTCAACCAAGTCTTTGCCGTTGTCCTTCGGAAGAATAATCGTGGTAATGCCCGAACGATGTGCGGCCAGCAATTTCTCTTTGACACCGCCAATCGGCAAGACTTTGCCGCGCAAGGTAATCTCGCCGGTCATCGCTACGTCGTTGCGAATCGGTATGCCGGTCAGCACCGAAACCAGCGCTGTCGAAATGGCGATGCCTGCCGACGGGCCATCTTTGGGAATCGCGCCTTCCGGTACGTGCAGATGCAAATCAAACTTCTTATAAAAATCGGCCTTGACGCCCAAGCGATCAGCGCGAGCGCGCACACAGGTCAAGGCCGCGTGTGCCGATTCCTGCATCACTTCGCCGAGTTTGCCGGTGAGTTTGATCTGGCCACGACCTTTCATCAAAGAGGCTTCGATGTGCAGAATCTCGCCGCCGACTTCCGTCCATGCCATGCCGGTTGCCAAGCCAACTTCGTTTTCAGCAGCCAGAGATTGCGGACGGAATTTGATGGGACCCAATAATTCTTTGACCACCTCGCCAGTAATGACGACGCTGTAATGTTCGGCGTCATCGGAGGTCAATAATTTGCGGGCGATCTTTCTCAAGACCGAAGAAATTTCGCGTTCAAGATTTCGCACACCGGCTTCGCGTGTGTAATGTTGAATGATGGCCTTGAAGCCGTCTTCGGTAAACTCGACCTGCTCTTTGGTCAGGCCATTGGCTTCCAGTTGTTTCGGCAGCAAATGCTGTTTGGCAATCTCCAGCTTTTCGCGTTCGGTGTAACCGGGCAAGCGCAAAGTTTCCAAGCGATCTTGCAGCGCCGGAGGAATGGTGTGCAGGACATTGGCCGTCGCTATGAACATCACGTTGGATAAATCATATTCGACATCGAGATAATGATCGTGGAAGGTAAAGTTCTGTTCGGGGTCTAAAACTTCCAGCAAGGCCGATGACGGGTCGCCGCGAAAATCCATGCCGAGTTTATCTACTTCATCCAGCAGGATGAGCGGATTGACCGTACCGGCCTTCTTCACCATCTGAATAATTTGTCCCGGCAGTGCGCCTATGTAGGTGCGACGATGGCCGCGAATCTCGGCTTCATCGCGCACACCGCCTAACGAAAGGCGCACGAAATGGCGGCCTGTGGCTTTGGCAATCGAACGACCGAGACTGGTTTTGCCGACTCCCGGGGGGCCAACAAAACAGAGTATAGAACCTTTCGGACGCTCTACAAGTTGGCGCACCGCCAAGTATTCGATGATGCGCTCTTTAATTTTATCCAGGCCATAATGATCGTCGTCCAAAATTTCCTGCGCCGCTTTGATGTCGCGCAACTCTTCGCTCTTGTCCTGCCAGGGAACGGCGAGCAGCCAATCCAGATAGGTGCGCGAGACGGTTGATTCGGCAGACATCGGCGGCATCTGTTCCAAACGCCGAAGCTCGGCCATAGCCTTATCATAAGCGTCTTTCGGCAAGCCTGCCGCTTCGATCTTCTGCTTCAACTCTTCGAGTTCGGCCTTTTCGTCTTTGCGCCCCAACTCTTTGTGAATGGCTTTGATTTTTTCGTTGAGATAATACTCTTTCTGAGCGCGTTCCATCTGGCGTTTGACGCGCCCGTGAATGGCGCGGTCAACCTGAATTTTTTCCAGTTCGACTTCCAGCACTTCGGTCAAACGCACCAGCCGTTCATACAGCGGGAAGATTTCCAACAACCCTTGTTTGTCTTCGACCGACAACTTCAAATTCGAGGCCACGGTGTCGCACAAACGCGCTGGGTCATCAATGCGTAAAGCGGCGGTGACGGTTTCGGGATTGGCCAAGTCGGTTGACTGACGAACATATTGATCAACCAGCGATCCCACGCGCCCGATCAAGGCGTTCAAGCGCGCCCGCGATTCACTGACTTGCGGCGCTTTGCGAACCGTCGCCTGCCAGTAGCCATCTTCATCTTCGACGCGCACCGCACGCGCCCGTTCAATGCCTTCGACCATCACTTTGATGTTGCCATCGGGCAAGCGCAGGTTGTGGGTGATGCGTGCGATGGTGCCGATGTTGTAAACCTGATCAATATCGGGTTCGTCAACGGTGGCGTCGTGCTGGCTGGCCAGAAAGATGGTCTTGTCGCCGCGCAAAGCGATTTCCAGAGCGCGCACACTGGCCGGTCTGCCGATGACAAAGGCGACCATCGTATAAGGAAAAACCACTACGTCCCGAATCGGAACCATAGGGCATCGAACAACGTCGCTTGGGGTGCTATCACTGAATTCATTCATGGTATTTACGATTTCAAGAGAACAAGTTTAACTGTTGGTAGCCCGAAAAATCGGGGGAATTTTCTGCTATCCTGAAGTTTCGTTAGCCGGCTTTTTCAAGGACAGGAAAGGTGGCGCGACGATTTTCGACCATCTCGCTGGTGACCACAAATTCCTTCACCTTTTTGTTCGACGGCAGCATATACATCACATCGAGCATCAACTCTTCGAGAATCATACGCAAGCCGCGTGCGCCAACTTTGCGTTCGCAAGCCATGCGCGCAATCGCTTCAAGCGCGTCATCGGCAAAGCGCAACTTGACGCCTTCATACTCGAACAATTTTTTGTACTGTTTGCTCAAGGCATTTCTGGGCTTGGTCAAAATCTCGACCATCGCCGCTTCATCCAATTCATGCAGCGTACCAACCACCGGCAAGCGCCCGACGAATTCGGGAATCAAGCCGTACTTGATTAAATCTTCGGGTTCGACCTGTTGCAGGGTTTCGCTGAGTCGGCGTTTGCGAGCGCTCCTGACGTTGGCGTGAAAGCCCAACGCTTTTTTGCCGACGCGCCGTTCGACTACTTTTTCCAACCCTACGAAAGCGCCGCCGCAGATGAATAAAATGTTGGTCGTATCAACAGGGAAAAATTCCTGATGCGGATGTTTGCGTCCGCCCTGCGGCGGCACATTGGCCACCGTGCCTTCAAGGATTTTCAACAACGCCTGCTGCACGCCTTCGCCCGACACATCGCGGGTAATCGAAGGGTTTTCATCCTTGCGGCAAATCTTGTCTATTTCATCTATGTAGATGATGCCGTTTTGAGCGCGTTCAATATCGCCGTTGGCCGACTGCAATAATTTCAGGATGATGTTTTCGACATCTTCGCCAACATAACCGGCTTCGGTCAAAGTCGTGGCATCCACTATGGTAAACGGCACATTGAGCATACGCGCCAGTGTTTGGGCGAGCAGAGTTTTGCCGGTTCCCGTGGGGCCAATCAACATGATGTTGGATTTCTGCACTTCGACATCGGAGTTGCGGCGCTTCTGCATTTCGATGCGGCGATAGTGTTGATAGACGGCGACCGCCAGTTTCTTTTTGGTCTCGTCCTGGCCGATGACGTAATCATCGAGGAACTCTTTAATCTCAATTGGTTTGGGCAATGGGGGACGACGGGCTGCGGTCTCTTGTTGCTGGTCGTCAGTGATTATCTCATTGCAGATGTCTATGCACTCGTTGCAAATATAAACGGTAGGTCCGGCAATAAGCTTTTTTACCTCGTTCTGTGATTTGCCACAAAACGAGCAACGCAGGGTATCATCGCCTCGTCTCATCCAGTCTCCCATCAGTTATAAATTCTCGAACTCGGTATTACAGAGGCCAACTGTAAACAGTAAATTACGAATAATCGGCGGATGCTCTTGCGGGCTGATTATTCACGATGAGCAATGACCTGATCAATCAAGCCATACTCTTTAGCCTGCGACGGACTCATAATCAAGTCGCGCTCGACATCGCGTTCGACGCGCTCCATAGTTTGCCCAGTGTGATGCGCCAGAATTTCACTGGTCAGTTTTCGCATACGCAAAATCTCTTCGGCCTGTATGCGAATATCGGTCGCCTGTCCTTGGGTGCCGCCAGAGGGTTGATGAATCAGTATGCGCGAATTCGGCAAGGCGTAGCGTTTACCGGGCGCGCCTGCGGTCAACAGCAATGCGCCCATCGAAGCGCATTGCCCGATGCAGATGGTCGTCACATCGGGTTTGATGAATTGCATAGTGTCATAAATGGCAAAGCCTGCGGTGATCGAACCGCCGGGGCTGTTGATATAAAGCGAGATGTCGCGGTCGGGGTCTTCGGCTTCCAGAAAGAGCAACTGGGCGACCACCAGATTGGCAATCATATCGTCAATCGGCGTCCCCAAAAAGATAATGTTGTCTTTCAGCAGGCGCGAATAAATATCGAAAGCTCTTTCGCCACGCGCTGTCTGTTCGACAACCATCGGCACAAGAGCCATGTGCGTTTCGTAGTTCTTATCGAAGTTACTCATGATAGTTATAGCGTAAATTGTCCTTCAGATTAGTGGCCAGCAGGAGCCGATTCGGTAAGCCGCGACCGCCTGGAGAAACCGGCGATGTACAGAGCCGCAGACCTTACGAATTTGGCTTACCCCTCAGCCTGACTCCCTTCCTCGGTATTCTCGGTTGCGTCTTCTGTTTCTTCTCCCACTACTTCTTTAATATCGGCGGAATTGATAATAAGGTCAAGGGCTTTTTGATGTCTGATCTGCTCTTTGATGGTATCCACGCCCCCTTCCTTTGTCAAGCGTGCTTTCAAAGCCGCCAGCGGTTGATTCATGGCCGTGGCCATCAACGCCACTTCCCGCTCCAATTCCTCGTCCGTGGCTTCAATCTTTTCGGCTTCGATGATGCGTTCAAGAATAAAATAACTGCGAACTTCATCAATCGCCTTGTCGCGTTGCAACTCCATCATGGCCTTCCAATCAAGTCCCAGATTGCGAACGTCTATGCCGGAGCGCATCAAGTCATTGAGAGTTTCGGAAAAGCGTTGCTGGGTCTGTTTTTCGACCAGCGATTCTGGCACCTCAAAAGAATTGGCAGCGATCAGTTGCTTGATCGCCGCGTTGCGGAGCGCGTCTTTGCTGTGCTGGGTGTTGCGCTCCTCATAATTGGCGTGAATCTTGGCGCGCAGTTCGTCCACGGTTTTGATTTCCGCATCAATGCCGCGCAAAAACTCTTCATCCATTGTGGGCAATTCTTTGGCGCGCACGGCGGTCACTTCCAAATCGAAATGCCAGCGGCGATTGGCAAAGTTAGGGTCTGGATAATCTTTCGGGTAATCAATGGTCACCGATTTTTTTTCGCCCGCCTGTGCGCCGGTCAACACTTCATCAAAGGTTTGCAGATTGCCTTCCGCGCCGAGCGTAATATCAAGGTTCTGTTCGCTTATCTCGATGGTCTTTTCCGCCTCTACGGTAATCGCCTCTTCGGTAGCGGCAGCGCTGGCGTCATCTTCTGTAAGGGCTTCGACAGCTTCACGGGTCACGGCCTCGCCTGCCGTCTTTACGTCGGCTTCGCTCGCTTCGTTGGCAGCGGTTTTTTCTTGCGCCTCTTCGTCAGAGGCTTCGGCGTTTTGGTTCGATGCGGTGGCGGCGGCTTCTTCCGTATTCACGGCTGCCACCGCTTCCGTGCTGCTTAGGTCTTGCGGCTGATAGGTCAAATCGGCTTTGCCGCTCAAGATAATGCTGAGGGTGTCGCCGGTTTGTGCGCCGCGATCTGTGACCGGAACCAATTCGGCGCGACCTTCGCGCAACATCTCTATGGCTTTGTCCACCTCGGCGTCGGTGGTCTCGTGCAGGTGTTTGGTAAGCGACAGATGTTTATATTCCGACAACTCGAATTCCGGCGCAGTCACCAAGGAAAAAGTGGCACTAATGGAATCATCATCGTTGACTTTCATTTCATCGAGGTTCGGTTCGGCGACCAGTTTCAGCGCTTTCTCTTTGACCGCCTGCGTGAAGGAAGTCGGGAGCAATTCGGAAACCGCTTCGTCGCGCAGTTCTTTTTGAAAACGCTTTTTGACCAGATTGACCGGAGCGTGACCGGGGCGGAATCCCGGTATGGTGATGCGCCGCGCATAGGTGGCGGCTTTGCGGTCAACCTCTGCCTTGACCACCTCGGCGGGGATTTCCAGTTGCAGTTGTTTCTTACAGTTTTCCTGATTGGTAACAGTTATATTCAATTTGTGTTTCGCCTTTCATCAACACCAGACAACCAGCGAGGTGGACAAACTGCCGCGTCGTGTTGCGCTTGTCATCTGGAGATTGAAACTAGATGCCGGGGGCGGGACTTGAACCCGCACACCTCGCGGTACAGGCTTCTAAGACCTGCGTGTCTGCCAATTTCACCACCCCGGCGGTTGTATGGTTGAGCCTTGATTTACGTGAGTCAATACGGATTCTCTCTCACTTTCTAAACAGATAAAATAATCGAAATTAAAAGCGCTTGCAACCACACAAAAAAATTAGTGGGCGGCGACGCGCCTCTTCTGAGAAACTCCGGCAGAGGACAGCACCGCCGTGTGCAACCGTTTCGCCGCGAAAAAAGCAAGCTTCGCTAGGGCCTTGCGGAGGGAACACGGATTCGGCGGATCAGGCGGATCAGGCGGATTGGACGAATCAGAGGCGACCTTTGGCGCTGCAACTTACCAGCGCTGCCGATTTATAGGTCTGCGAATCATCAACCACTGTAGCATGAAAATTTCTCCCTTCAGGTTATGTTTTGCCTGCTTTCGTTTTCTTCTTTTGCTCCATAGAACGGAGCTTGGCTTCATGGCGTTTTCTGCTGATAGGCTTTTTCGACATTGTGGAATCGCGTCATGATGAAACCAATCCAGACCAGCGCCGCAATGATGAGCAGAATAGTCAACGCCACTGCAGACCCGCTGCCGAGGGCGCGGTTGATGGCGTACATGACCGGCTTCAAAACAAAGTAGGCGAGCAGGAACGGCAACGCTCCAAGCGCCAGAAACAGGTACGGGCGAACGCAGCGACTCAAGGTCAGGCGGCGCTTGTCGAGCAGATAAAAACTCTGGCGCTCGCCCTGATAATTCCTTTCGTAATGGCGAGGACGAATCCGCCAGACGCCTAACGGAATGAGCGGAAAGCCGAACAGCGTCACCCAGCGCGTCACTTCGTAATCGCCGCCTTCGACCGGGCGATAATCCAGCAGCATCACGCCGCAGCCATTGAACGAAGTGGTGCGCGCCGGAATCAATTTCTCCTGCATCTCGGTGGTAAGTTTGGTGATGTCTTCGGCAATGCGGCGCACTTTCTCCATCGCCTCTTCGGGTGAATCGTTCACAGGTTTCGCCAGCGCCGCATCACATTGCGCGCACCTTTCCACATCAAGCACATTCTCAAAATTACATAACGGACAATTCATCTGATTTACCTTATGCCTCTGCTTGTTTCTGGAAAAAGGAGAAGCGGGGTTTGGAGGTCCGCCTACAGGCGGCAGGCTTCGCAGTCGCAATCTGCCGCCTGTAGGCGGACCTCCAAACTCCTGTTTCTTAACCTCTATACCTTTCTCTAGTCAATCGCAAGAAATGAGCGCCACAGGGGTCAGCCGATCAATTTTTTTTGTCAGGGAGCGGCAGACATAATAGAATGAATTGGACATTTGGTTCTCTTATGACATGGACATTCATTTATGGCGGAAGAAAGATCATCCCTCGTCACCCGATTGCTGCAACAGGCACGCGATGGCGACCGCGCTGCTCTCGATGAAATGTTGCCGCTAGTCTATCAGGAATTAAAACGCATAGCCGGGCGTCAACTTGCCCGCGAACGCTCGAATCACACCTTGCAGGCGACAGCGCTGGTCCACGAAGCCTATATGCGTTTGATTGATCAGCATTCCGTGGACTGGCGTAATCGCGCCCATTTTTTCAGCATCGCGGCGGAGATGATGCGGCGCATACTGGTCAATCACGCGCTCAATCGGAAGGCCGACAAGCGCGGCGCTGGCCAAACCCTGCTTGCCTTGGACGAAGCCTTGGGACTTGTCCAACAGCGCGACCTCGACTTGGTGATGCTTGACGCCGTATTGAATCGCCTGGCCGAATTCGACCCGATGCAGGCGCGCCTGGTCGAGTTACGTTTTTTCGGCGGCTTATCGAACGAAGAAGTAGCCGCAGTTCTGGGCGTATCGGATTCGACCATCAAGCGCGAATGGCGCAGCGCCAAAGCTTGGCTGGCAGCGCAACTCACATAAATTATGTCACCCGAAAAATGGCAGCACATCAAACAACTCTTCAATGCCGCCGTAGAGCTTGCCACAGCGGAGCGCCAAACTTTTCTGGCGACCGCCTGCGCCGATGAAGAGGTGCGCGGCGAAGTGGAAAAGATGCTGGCTGCCGACGCGGCAACGGCGCTCGACCATTCGCCGGTTTCTTTATTGACAGAAGACGAATACGCCACTTTCCGCAATCAACTCATAGGGCGTTATCGCATACTCGGCGAAGTCGGACGTGGCGGCATGGGCGCGGTCTTTGCCGCCGCACGCGCCGATGGCGAATTCGATCAGAAGGTCGCCGTCAAAATCATCAAGCGCGGCTTGACCACCGCTGACATGGTGCGCCGCTTTCGCCACGAACGCCAGATACTCGCGTCGCTGGAACACCCGCACATTGCGCGCCTGCTCGATGGCGGCATGAGTGCAGAAGGCTTGCCGTTTTATGTGATGGAATTTATCGAAGGCGTGCCGATTGACCAGTATTGCAACCTCAGAGAACTCGGCGTCAGTGCAAAATTAAAGCTGTTTTTACAGGTCTGCGCGGCAGTTTCTTACGCGCATCGTCGGCTGATAGTGCATAGAGATTTGAAGCCCTCGAATATTTTCGTGACCGACAACTCAGAGGTGAAACTGCTCGACTTCGGCATCGCCAAAGTCGTTTCGCAAAGCGACAACAGCGACCGCAACACCGCCACTCAACTCGGCATGATGACACCCGCTTACGCCAGCCCTGAGCAGTTTCGCGGCGAGACCGTCACCACCGCAACCGATGTTTATAGCCTGGGAGTGGTGCTGTATGAATTGCTGACCGGCACGCGGCCTTATGATTTGACCGGCCTGCGACTCGATGAAATATTGAAAGTGGTCTGCGAAACTGAACCGCCGCGCCCCAGCCGGGCGATTGCGGCTTGCGGCTTGCAGATGGCGGAATATAAATCTGTAGAATTCAAAGCTGCGACACCATCAACCGACCGCATAAATTCCGCTCAAGCAAATCTCCAAAATGCCGAGCGAAAAAAAAATCCGCAAGCCGCAAGCCGCAAGCCGCAATTCTTAAAGGGCGATCTCGACAACATCATTTTGAAGGCGCTGAAAAAAGCGCCGGAACGTCGCTATGAATCGGTCGAACGCTTTGCCGAAGACCTGCGCCGCTATCTGAATGGCTTGCCGGTTTCTGCGCGCCCCGACACCTTTGCCTATCGCGCCTCGAAATTCATCCGTCGCAACAAGGTAGGCGTGCTGGCCGCAGCGTTGATTTTTCTGGCCTTGATTGCCGGACTGCTCGGCATCACCTATCAAGCGCGAGTGGCGCAGCAGGAGCGCGCCCGCGCCGAAAAGCGTTTCGACCAAGTGCGAAAGCTGGCCAACAACGTGGTGTTCAAATATCACGACGCCATTGCCAACCTGCCCGGTGCCACCGCAACCCGCGAAATGCTGGTCAAAGATGCCATCGAATACCTAGATAATCTTTCCGAAGACGCCCAAGATAATCCGGCGCTGCAACATGAATTGGCGCTGGCCTATCTGAAAATCGGCAACGTGCAAGGCGAAACCTATCGCGCCAATTTAGGCGATTCACAAGGCGCATTAATCAGTTATCAGAGAAGTGTCGAAATCTTCAACGATCTGCTGCGCGGCAATCCCGACCATCCCGAATACCTCAAGAATCTTTTGCAGTCCCTGCACATGAAGGCGCTTCTGCTGGTCAGGCTACAGCAATGGCAAAAGGCCGAGCAGAGCGGTCAACAACAATTGGACATCGCGCAAAGATTGGTCGAAAAAGCGCCGGAAAATCAGGATTATCGCAACCTGCTGGCGCGAAGTTATCAGGTCAAAGGCGACACCGTTGAATTCACCGGCGGCGACGAAGAGACGCTGAAATGGTATCGCCGTTCTCTGGAAGAAGCGGAACAAGGGTTTGCCAGAAATCCCGCCGATGAAATGGCGCGACGTTTGTTGACCGTGGCGCTGCAACGCACAGGTACGCGGCTCGAATACGTCGCTGCAAGACGGCGACAACAAGGCGCGACTGCGGCAACGCTCGCCGCTTCGTTCATTGAAGCCGAACAGTTGCATCGCCGCTCCGTGGTGTTGTCAGAAAGCCTGCAACACGACTTTCCACAGATGGAAGCCTATCGCCGTTTCGTTGCCGCCACCAGCATCAATCTCGGCACCGCGATGGCGCGCATAGGCAAAGGCAACGAAGGCATTCCTTATATTCTGCGCTCCCTGGAAACTATGCGCGGCATCGCCGAAGCCGACCCGAAAAATAACGAAGCCCGACGCGACCTCGCAGAGCTTTGGCAATATATGGCCTTTGCCCGCGAGGCCATGAATCAAAGCGCCGAAGCCATCGCCGCCAATTTGAAATCGCTAAAAATCCTCGAAGAGATCACCGCTAACGACCCGTCGAATGTCGAGTTTCTAAAGCAGACCCATTTAACCTATCACAACACCGGCGATATTTTTTTGCAGCAGGGCAAACGCGCCGAAGCACTGGCCTATTATCAAAAAGGGTTGGCCTATGCAGAGAAGATGGCGGCGCTCAACAGCAGTTCGCAGATTACCATTTTGCACAGCGAATCGAGGCGCAAAATCGGCGAAGCGTACTTGGCCATCGCTGTCATCAACAAAAATGCGGAAGCAATGAACGCCGCACGTCAGCACCTCGAAAAAGCCAGAGAAGAGTTATTGCTGCTGAAAGACAGAGGTGAACTCGGTAAAAACGATGAGCATAAACTGGCCTTGATCGAGCGCGACTTGAATCAAACGACGAGGCCGCTATGACGCTGGAATTTTTATGCAAGGCCTTTCGCACAGCTTTCACAAAATCCGCCGCGCCATCACCGGATGAACGCAATGCTCAACGACTCGAAGGCAAAACGCACGACCCAACAAAGCCATTTCCACCCCGTGCAAACCAATCGCTTGATGACGCAAACACAACTTTCGCTGACGAGGCAATAGACCCTTTCAATCCCTTTCCCGACCCCGTGGTTATTGCGTTTCGTGATGTGTTAGACCTGCATTCAATCCCGCCGAGACAGGTGCGCGCTGTCGTCGAAGAATATTTAGAAGAAGCCCACAGGCGCGGCTTTCGTTATCTGCGAATCATTCACGGCAAAGGCGTAGGGGTGCAGCGCGAGATGATTCGCTCCTTGCTTTCGCGCACGCCCTTTGTCGTGGATTATCGGGACGCGCCTGTAGAAGCAGGCGGCTGGGGCGCAACCCTTGTGACGCTGGAGGTCGAGAAAAAATAGCGAACTAAAAGGACCAAAGAATGTATGGGCGACCCTGCGGTGGTCGCCCCTTTTTGGAATCCTATTGCTTTTGGGTAGTGGGTCAAGGAGGAGAGAAAAGAGAAGTTTGGAGTTCCGCCTTCTGGCGGTTGTTTCAGCCGCTAACAAGACCGCCTTCAGACCAATGGCGTTAAATTGTACCGCAGACTGTCTAGTCTGCGGCTGACAGCGGCAAGCTAAGACTTGGATTTCGTGCGCTTCTGCCACCAAGTCCGCCGCCGGCTAGACAGCCTGCGGTACATCTATGCCGCTATGCCGCTTCACTTCATGCCATTAGCCTGAAGGCGGAACTCCAAACTCTATCTCTCCCGATTGATCCGCTACCTGCTTTTGAAGGAGGGGCGACCACCGCAGGGTCGCCCGTACAAAAAATTGCAAACGGCTCTACCCTTCGCTGAAATTCTCCAACTTGATTTCCTCTTCTTCTATTAACGCCAATCCGTATTGCGCCAGCAATGCCTGTGCTGGATGGTGAAAATCGTCTTTAGCAAACAGGTTCTTTGCCGCAAGCGATGCCATCAAGGCGGCGGTGGCATCGCGCTCCTGATGCCGCAAAGCCATTTCGACCAGCCAGCAAATTTCAACAACGCCGCCCATACGATCAACCACGCGCCGCGCATTGGCGATCAGCCAGTTCATATTTGCCGCATTGACGGCAATCGCCTCGTTCCATATTTTGAACTCGTGTTCAATATTTCGGCGCGTGTGCGAAAGAAAATCCGTCGGCCATAAAGCCAGCGCCTGGTGAATCTCCGCTTGAAAGCGTTGCAGAAGATTCGATTTCGCGGCATCGCGCATGATCTGCAAACAGAGCGTGTTGGGCGGCCCTTCCCAAGTTTCGATAATCATGGCGTCGCGGAACAAGCGCGGCAGAATCGTAAAGTCTTCGATGATGCCGTTGCCGCCGAGAATCAACATCGCTTCGCGCATTGAATCCACCAACTGCACAGCCGTGCGATACTTCGCCAGATTGATTAAAAAGCGCTGCCACATAGCGGTCTCCGCGTCTTCGGGCGCAAGGCCGTTTTCATCAACCATCGCAATCAAGCGAAAGGTCAGGACGCGATGCCGCCAGGCTCTTTCCAGTAACAGCAACAGACTTTCCTGAATCAACGGTGCGGCCAGTAAGGTCTGCCCGAAGGCTTCGCGTTGCCGCGCATAATTGCGCGCTTCCAGAAAAGCGCGATGCGTAAAAGCGCAAGCGTTTACAGCGTTGTGTATGCGCGAAGCGTTGATGACATAATTCATCAAGGTCTTGAACCCCTCGTGCAATTCGCCAATCGGAAAGGCCGTCGCGCCGTTAAAATCCATTTCGGCAGTCGGCAGCGAGCGCGTCCCCAACTTGTCTTTCAGGCGCGTGAACGACACCCGATTCAAACGCCCATCGGGCAACACGCGAGGCACCAGAAAGGTCGCTACACCGGCAGTGCCTTGCGCCTGGTTATCGAATTTCGCAGCCACCAGATAATACTCATCAGGATTCGAGCAGAACCATTTTTCGCCGGTGATCGTCCAGTTCCCTTCGGCGTCGCGGGTCGCCTGCGCTGCGATTGCGCCCACGTCGGAACCGCCTGTGCGCTCTGTGACAAATTGCGCTCCGGCAAAAGGCGTTTTTGTCGAGAGCAGTTTCGACAAATAAAACTCGCGCAAAAATTCCGAGCCTTTCGCTTCGATGGAGCGGATTAATCCGTCCGTGCAACTGACACCACAATTGATCGCCGCTTCACCGTTGTGCGCCGAATAATAAATCATGGCGAATTTGTGCAACTCGTTTCCGGCTTTGGTGAACAAACCAAACTCGGCGGCTTCGCGGCGCAGTTGCGGCGTATAAGCACCAAAATCAATCTGTTCGACAGCATTTCCGGCGCGGTCAACTTTGATAATCTTCGGCAAGTTTTCATGACGACTCGCAGCGCAAGCCAGTTCGTGCCAGCGCCCGGCGGCAAGCCTCGCGCAGTCGTGCAATGAAGCGAAGACGGCAGGTCGGTCTTCGTCATTCAACAAATCAGCGAGCAAGCTTTGAAAGCCTCTGTCCTGCTCGAAAAAATCCGTGCCTTCGACGCCGCGAAAATCTTTCAGATGTGCCATGATTTTTTCTCAACTCCGGTGCTTGAATTCGGCGCGATAGTAACTTTGCCAGAACGCAAAAGCAAGCCGCAGCGTTGCCAGTGCAGTCGCTTGACGATTCGGCACAGGGCAGCAACAACGGGAAATCATCGCCTGAGTTTTTCCAGATCAAATGACGAAGCGAAGGGGAATATGGTATGGTTTTTCATTGAATTTGAAAGGAGCAATGAAATGTCACAAGTCAGAGAGGGCGATACCATCACCCTACACTACACAGGAAAACTCGATGATGGCACGGTGTTCGACAGTTCCGTAGGCCGCCAACCGTTACGTTTCACCGTCGGCGCGAACGAAGTCATACCGGGATTTGAAGCGGGCGCGGTCGGCATGAGCGTAGGCGAAAAACGCGACATCGTCATCACCCCAGATCAAGCCTACGGGCCGTATTTTGAAGAACTCGTCAAGATCGTAGCGCGGGAAAATTTTCCGCCCGAAGTTACTCCGGCGGTTGGCTTGATGTTTGAAATGCAATTGCCCTCCGGCGAAGCCATTCCTGTACGCATCATCGAAGTCGAAGGCGAAGACGTAACCCTGGACGCCAATCATCTGTTAGCCGGGGAAACGCTATTTTTTAATCTCGAACTGGTCAGCATAGATAAAACGGCATCTTCCATCATCCTCCCTTAATCAAGAGAGTTTTCACTGCATGGAACCCATCCGCATAGGCATAGACACGGGCGGCACCTTTACCGATTTCGTTGTCGCTCGTGGTCATCGCCGCAACGCTTTCAAAATCCCTTCGACGCCGCACCATCCAGCCGCCGCGATTCTGGCAGGCCTCTCGCGCATACTGGCCGAATCCAGCGTCTTGCCTTCCGAGATTGTTCACGGCACAACGGTGGCAACCAACGCCTTGTTGGAACGCAAAGGCGCACGCACGGCGCTTATCACCACCGCAGGCTTTGAAGACGTATTGGAAATCGGGCGACAGGCGCGACCGGAAATTTATAACTTCTTCGTCACGCGCGCTGCGCCATTGATTGCCCGCCAACTGCGCTTTGGCGTAACGGAAAGAATCGCGCCCGACGCGACAATCCTTACGCCTCTTGATGCACAACAACTCGAAACCATCGTCGCACAAATCGCCGACAGCAAAGCCGAATCGGTAGCCGTATGTCTGCTCTTCTCGTTTGCCAATCCAACGCACGAACAGCAGGTAGCAAAGGCGCTCGAACGCCTGAAGATTCCGATTTCTTTGTCGCATAAAATTCTGCCCGAATACCGCGAATATGAACGCACTGCAACGGTCGCCATCAATGCTTATCTGGTGCCGAAAATGTCTGGTTATCTGCATTCGCTACAGTCTGGCGTCCAGAGTTTGGAGCCCGGTGTCGAGAGTCAGAAGATTGATGCCTCCCTCAACGCCTCAGCTTCCACATTGGTCACGCGAAAAACTGCAAGCGACAAAAAAGCTACGCCTGCCGGACGCCGGACAACGGACTCCAGACGTCAGACTTCCCTGCGGGTTATGCAATCGAACGGCGGTTCGGTGTCGGCGGCGGTTGCCGCAAGTGAGCCGGTGCGGGCGATTTTATCGGGGCCTGCGGGCGGCGTGGTTGGCGCGTTGCGGGTGTGCGACGCGGCAGGGATTCCGAATATTATCACCTTCGATATGGGCGGCACTTCTACGGATGTGGCGTTGTGCAGCGGCGCAGCGAAAACCACGAATGAGGCTACTATAGCCGGTTTGCCGGTTGCCGTGCCGATCATAGACATACACACGGTGGGCGCAGGCGGCGGCTCTATCGCCCGCGTGGACGAAGCGGGCGCTCTGCGCGTCGGCCCCGAATCGGCAGGCGCAGACCCCGGCCCTGCGTGTTACGGACGCGGCGAAGCAGTGACCGTAACGGATGCGAATCTGCTGCTGGGAAGATTCGGCGGCGGCGGCTTACTGGGCGGCGAAATGAATCTTGAGGTCGAACGCGCCAGATTTTTCATGGCGAAACTCGCTGCTGAAATGTCACGCTTCAGCAACACCACGGTGAGCGTTGAACAGGCGGCGCTGGGCGTCGTCAAGGTTGCCAACGCCAATATGGAGCGCGCTCTGCGCGTGGTGTCGGTGGAACGCGGACAAGACCCGCGCCTGTTTGCATTGGTGAGCTTCGGCGGCGCTGGCGGTCTACACGTTTGCGACCTCGCAGAAGCGCTACGCATTTCTCGCGTTGTGGTGCCGCGCTCACCTGGCACGCTGTCGGCGCTGGGCGTCTTGTTGGGCGATGTCGTCAAAGATTATTCGCGCACCGTGATGGTCAAAACCGCTTTGATGAATCGCCGCAAGTTGGAACGCGAATTTGTCGCACTCGAACGCGAAGCGCACAAAGATTTAATCACCGAAGGCTTCACCAAAGAGCGGCAGAAACTGGCGCGGTCGGTGGCGATGCGTTATGTCGGACAATCGTTTGAAATTGAGCTGGCCTGGCAGGAAAACTTCGAGCAGAAATTTCACGCGCTGCACCAAGAGCGTTACGGTTATGCCGATGCCTCGCGCCAAACGGAAATCGTGTCGCTGCGCCTCAAGGCTACGGGAGTGACCGACAAACCGCGCTTGCGACGTTCGGCGCTTCGTCAACCAGCCGCGCCGCAAGTTGCCAGCATCGCCAGAGTTTTTTTGACTGAACGGGCGAGCCGCGTGCCAGTTTATCGGCGCGATGATTTGTCAACCGGAGCGCAATTTTCAGGCCCGGCGATTGTGACGGAATACAGTTCAACGACGCTGATTCCGGCGCATCGCACGGTTGAAGTTGATGCCTGGTTGAACCTTATCATCACGCAATGAATCAAGCGAAACTCTGTTGATGTTGTCGGCTTCGCAAGCGTCCGCCGAAGAGGTTGGAGGGAATCAACAGCAATAGAAAAACGAGGTGATACCACAGCAACAACGGCGTCAGAAGGGTTCCAATTCGGGAATCCCTCCTCTTGCCATCCGGCCAGAGTCAAATATAGGATCGGGCAAGAAAAGGAGTATCACCCCAAGGTCAAGCTGAATCCGCAACGATATAATAATTGGGAAATGGAAATCTAAATTTTATTTCGACGCTCTTTACTCTCAAATGCTGGGATACTATTGCAGTCATCTCATCGCAATTGTGCAAATTGATTTCTTCAGGCTTGCATCCTGATATATATCTATCCATCGCAAAAGATATATAACCTCTACGCCGCTCAATATCTTTGACTAACAGATACCCACCCGGCGCAAGCAATGATCTGACTGAGTTGAACAAGTTATCATATTCGCTGGGAGGAATGTGGTGAAGCACATCAAGCAGCATGACACAATCGAATTGCTCGGTGACCGCTTCAAGTCTCTTGCATTCATATCGCGTGTTGGGGAGCGTGTAATTAACCCGCGCCAACTCAATGCTGGCCGCCGATATATCAATCCCAAGTACGTTCAGGTCACGACGTTCGGAAGCAACTCGATGAGAGACGATGCCAACTCCACAGCCAACATCAAGAACCTTACCGACAACCGGCAGATAAGAGGTAATGCGAGGGAAGTCAAGGAGTAAGGTAGATCGGTAAAAGCGCAGCAATCGCGGTGATAATTTGAGTAATTTGTATTGCAGCATTTCCAGAATATAGCACAAATGATTTTGGCGGCTCCATTTAATAAACGGTTCAAACCGGTTGCTTAAATGATTCCAGTTGGTACTGACAGGGTATTGCCCTTAGCAACAAGGAGATTCTTTATTGCAGCCTTTTGCGCTTAAAGGAGTGATGACCGGTTGGCTTTTCAAGTCCTGTCGGCACTCTATAGACATTACCGGCCAGCACGGCGAAGATACTTCTCAGCATGATGAATCTCCGTTTTCGCTTTGCGTGATGCGAGTTTGGCAACAAGGCGGCAGGATTCACCTTTATTCTGCCCATCCCTGCAAACCATCGGTTACCAAAATCTTCGGTTGGATTGAACTGCTGTGTGCTGAATGAAAAGTGACGAACCTCCCAGAACCCGCGAAGCGGGTGATAGCATAAAGCCCAGTCCGTAAGGGCTGGGGTGGAGAAACGAAACCCTTTTCTAGCCCGTGTAACGGGCGATAGATTTGCCAACCCCCTCGTCTATCGCCCGCTTCGCGGGCTTGCACAACAATACTGGTTCTCACCCCGCGCTAACGCACGGGGCTAAATGCTTACGCTCGCTTCGCGAGCTACTATGCAGCTAGGTAGTGACTAGCTGCATAAGGTAAGAGCTAAATGCTTACGCTCGCTTCGCGAGCTACCAACTGGCAAAACAAGACTCGGACACGACCCTATTATCTTTAAGTCCCTAAGCTCAAATACACTTTTTAAGGTAACCTGTAATTCGCCTGCCCATCCCAGACGATCTCACCTTTTCTCTTTTGGGATTGCAAACTATTGCGATCATTTCTCTGCCACTTTGGAATATCTGAAGATGGAGATTGAGGCTGCCAATCTTCATTATCGAGATTCACTTCTCGTTCCACATGTCTATATATTTGGCTTAAAGGAGTCCAATTATCGCGTGTAAGACTTCCTCTAATCGCTAACCGTAGTTCTGCTTGATGTACCATAATTTTACCTCCTATTGGGATAGCGACTATTCATTCATTAAGTACTTGCCGACAGCACGAAGCGATTGTCATCGGGGTCGGCGAAGATGCAATAGGTTCCCCAATGTTGTTGGGTCGGTGGTTCGATGAAGACGACGCCGCGTTCTTTCAATTCGTCGTAGGTCTGCTGCACGTCGTTGGCATTGAAGATGATATTCGAAAGGCCGCCGATTTTGGTCTCCGCGCCCTGCGGCGGAAACAGATTGACGATGGCTCCGCCTTCGGGCAGCGCCAGTTCGATCCAGCGCGTGCCTTTATCATCGCCCATAGGCTGATCGTTGACGAGTGTGAAGCCCAGTTTTTCGGTGTAAAATTCCAAGGCTTTCTGTTGATCGCGTACCGTAATGCTGACGATTTTTACTTTGGTAATCATTTGATGGTTCTCCTTTTTTTAATCGGTTAGGTTTTGCCGCGAGGGTTATGCCAGCGCGACACAATACGAATTGTGAAAAGTTTGGACTCTCTGGTGTTTGCCATGAAGACTCTCAAGATATTGTATGCGGTTGCTGTAGAAACCTCTATATGTTGAGTGTCTTCACGCCAGCTACCAGAGAACCAAAGTTTGTTGAAGCGGTGTCTTCAGGGCGTCGGCCAACAACATCAATCCCCATCGCTTCAACCGGTCACTCAAGTTTCCATCCGTTCGCCCAGACAATAACAGAGTCCGTCCGGCGCGATAACGAAAAAGACTTTGTAAGCAGTGTTGCCGTGTCGGTCTATGCGAAAGTTGGCCGCTGTGTGATTCAATCCGTTCGCCTGCAATTCCGCGAAGGCGGCTTCGACTGAATCCACTTCAAAGAAACAACCTTCCTGCGTCGGGTCGCCGCCATTTTCGGCCAGGCCAATGCGTATGCTGTCTCTTTCGAGAACGACAGATTGATAAGGCGCGTCGTGGCGCGAGACCAACTGAAATCCCATGACGGTTTCATAAAACGGCATCGCGGTTTCGACATTTTCCACGGGCAGATTCATGGCGTCTGCCAGATACGGCGCGGCAGTTTTGAATAGGGCTTTTACCATAGTTCCTCCGAAATAGGGTTGCTTGCGGTTCACTTTCAACGCGCTGCGCTCAAGGCTTGCGGCGCGCTTTGATACGGATTATCAGGCAATTCGGCAAGCTCTTTCAATTTCTGCATCTGTTTGTTGAGCAGGCGTCTGGTGAAGCCCGCGAAGAGTTTGCACATCAAGTTTACGAACCAGGAGGAGCGAATCATTGCCGATTGATAATCGAGTCGCGTCTGCAAACGGTCCGCCGTGAAGCGATAATCAACCCGCACAGTGAAATGTTTGTTGCCCAACAGAATCGCCAGATGATGCGGCTTATCATAAGCGATCACCTCGCCATCGTATTCGTTGACGCGAGCGCCTTCCCGGATGCGTTGTTTGAATTTCGTGCCGACGCTTTTCGCCCGTTCGTAGCCTTCGGGAAAGATGGTCTCTTCCAATCCGTCCATCCAGCGTTTCAGATTTTTTTCGTCATCCACCAGAGAGAAAACTTTGGCTACGGGCGCATTGATAAACATGGTGTGTGTGCAGTTCATAAGGTTTCTCCGTTTCTATGTTTTTATTTTTTTCCTGCGGCGGAACCATTGAAGCCTCGCTACGTGCCAGTTTTGCAGTGCGGGCGACGACAAATCCCCACAGGTTTTTGAACCCTTTGAAAAAAAGGTCTGACAGACTTGGTTAAGAGCCTGCCAAACCATAAGCGAACTACATTCCTTTCGCCGGTTCCCAAAGTTCCACGCGGTTGCCTTCGAGGTCAAAAATCCAGGCGAAACGTCCGTTCTCTTCTTCGGCGATTTTGTCTTCGACGGTGACGCCTTCGGTGCGAAGTTGCGCCAGTAATTGATCGAGATTTTCGACGCGATAATTAATCATGAAAGGCTTGTCGCCAGAATCGAAGTAAGGCGTGTCGCTGGGAAAAATAGACCACACCGTGACGCCGTTGCCTTCGGGGTTTTCGGCATCGCGCCAGACAAAAGCGTGGCCGCCCCATTCGCTGATCTCTATGCCCAAGTGTTGCTGATACCAGGCACGGAGCGCCTTGGCGTCCTGCGCCTTGAAAAAGATGCCGCCGATTCCTGTGACTCTTTTCATACATCCTCCGGTGAAAGTTGGGACTGCTGTTGACTACGAATTAGGGTTGGCACAATCATTGGCTTGAACCGCCTGATCGCTTTGAAAGATGCCGAAGATGTTGCCTTCGGTGTCCGTGCAGTAGGCCAGATACCCGACGCCCGGCAGCGCCATTTTGGGAACCACGACTTTGCCGCCGTGGGCTAAAATTTTCTGCGCGAACTCGTCAACCGAAGGCACATCTATGCTGTTGACGGTGGGCGGGAATTCGGCAGTGCGCTGCATCAAACCGCCATCTATGCCCGTTCCTTCGCCGGTCATCAACAACCAGTAATCTTGTGGCCCTTCCCATTTCCGGGCTTTCCAGGCAAACACGTTCGCGTAAAAATCCAAAGCTCGTTGAGGCTCGTCCGCAGAGATTTCAAAATGTACAACTCGTGCCATAAAGGTTTCTCCTGTTCCATTCAATTTTTTTTCAGTAGCCGCTGGGTCACTACTGTTGCAAACGTGCAACACTGTATCACCCAAAAAGATTCGTTTCAAGTGTGAAACAACAAAAGGTGATATTTTTTTTTGCTCGATGAACTTCGCAGCACAGAAGGTCAAGGGTTGAAGCGCGATTGAGATGACAAAATTGTGGAGAGGCAGTCGTGCCCTAATCGTATGGTGTGTTGGTTAGCCCACGAAGTGGGCGCAAGCATAAAGCCACGGGCGTCAGCCCGTGGACAAGCGCCCAGCCGTATGGTTAGCCCGCGAAGCGGGTAATAGCCAATTCTCTATCACCGCTTCGCAGGCTAGGAGGCTATTACGATTCGCAAACCCAGCGCTGGCGCACTGGGCTTTAGAGCGGTCACCCGCTTCACGGGTTATCACCTACCACCATAATTTTAGGACACTACCGGAGAGGCACAACTTTGACAGAGCGCTTTTTACTCGCCTATCATCGGCTATATGAAAATTCTTTCCGCCGCACAGATGCGCGAGGTTGACCGCTTGACCACAGAGCGTTACGGCGTGCCTGCGATAGTGCTGATGGAAAACGCCGCGATGCGAACCGTTGAAGCGGTTGAAAAAAAGTTCGGCGCAATGCAGGGCAAACGCGCTTTGATATTATGCGGCAAAGGCAACAACGGCGGCGACGGCGCAGCCATCGCTCGACAACTGCTTGCCAAAAGCGCGCAGGTCAGTGTGATTTTATTAGGTCGTGTGGAAGACACCAAGGGCGAGGCGCGGGTGAACTTCGACATCCTTCGCGCTCTTGCTCAACAGGTAGAAGGCTGCAATTTTTTTGAGATAGACAACAATGAGGCGTTCGCTCAACACACCAAAGCCATCGCCTGCGATCTCTATTTCGATGCTCTCTTAGGCACGGGTCTCGCCCGTCCCGCCGCCGGTTTATTCGCTACGGCGATTCAATTCCTGAATCAATGCAAGCCGGTCATTGCTGTTGATCTGCCGTCGGGCTTGCGTTCCGATGCGGCTGAATTGATTGGCGCATCGGTCAAAGCCGCTCTCACTGTAACCTTCACGGCTCCGAAAATCGCCAATGTTTTTGCGCCTGCCGCCGATTTCAACGGCGAGGTAATCGTCACGCCCATTGGCTCACCCGCCACGCTCATCAACGATGCTGGCTCGTATATCAACTTCGTAGAGCCTTCAATGATAGCAGCCTGGTTGACCGCTTCACGGCGCACAACGCAGGCACACAAAGGCGACGCAGGCAAAGTTCTTTGCATCGCCGGGTCGCGTGGCAAAACCGGCGCGGCGGCTTTAACAGGCGAAGCGGCTATGCGTGCAGGCGCGGGACTGGTGACCATCGCCACAGCGCAATCGGCGCAACCCGCCATTGCCGCCCAAGTGCTTGCCGAATGCATGACCGAAGCGCTTGGTGAAACCGAAGCAGGCGCAGTTTCTGTGGAGGCACTCGAACACGCTCTTGCCTTTGCCAATGAACGTGATGTTGTCGCTATAGGCCCCGGATTAAGTTCAGCCGACGAACCTACGCGCACTTTTGTGCGTGACATGATTCGCCGCCGATCCCGCCCTATGGTCATAGATGCCGATGGCTTAAACGCGCTGGTCGGTTGGACAGAAAATTTGCAGGGCAGCGCCGCACTGCCTTTGATTTTGACGCCGCACACCGGCGAGATGGCGCGATTGGTGAATCAGTCCATCACAGAAGTCGCGCAGCATCGCCGCGAAATCGCTAGAGATTTCGCCATCGCGCATCAAGTGATTTTAGTTTTGAAAGGCCATCGCACATTAATTGCCGCGCCCGATGGCGAAGTTTACGTAAACCCTACGGGCAACGCCGGCATGGCGACGGGCGGCAGCGGCGACGTGTTGACAGGAATTGTCGCGGGACTTTACGCACAGAAAACCGACGACGCGTTGGGCGCAACCATCGCCGCAGTTTATTTGCATGGCTTGGCGGGCGACCTCGCCGCCGCACGCTGCGGAACCCGCGCTTTGCTTGCTTCCGAGATTTCCAGACATCTCGGCGCAGCCTTCATCGCAATCGGCGGCGAGGCCGAAAAACCCTGAAAAATAAGGCTATTTCGGCGAGCAGAGCGGACACGGTGACATCGCAACACAGCGACACGGCGAGCAGAAAATTGCCGAAAAAAAATTCTGGCGCTTTGCACTGGCCGGGCTGAATTCGTAGCCCGGAGAGCAACGACAAAGAGATGAATCTTAGCGACGAAATTATTACCCAATCGCCTGAAGCGACCTTCGCAGTGGCACAGCAAATCGGTGAACAACTCACAGGCGGCGCGGTCTTTTTGTTGCGCGGCGATTTAGGCGCAGGCAAAACCGTGTTCGCCAAAGGCTTGGCCGCAGGGCTTGGCATAGACCCTGTTGACGTGACCAGTCCGACGTTTACTTTGGTCAATGAATATGAAGGGCGCTTGCGGTTGTATCACATAGATTTGTATCGCCTCGAAGTGGGCGCGTGCTTCGGGCTTGGTCTGGAAGATCTATTAGAAGAAAAAAATGCTGTGGTCTTGATCGAATGGGCGGAGCGTCTGGGCTTTGTTCCCGCAGGCGCAACTCTCATCAACATCGAATACCGCGACGACAGCGAGCGTCGCATCACGATTACAGAACGAAAATAGGGCAGCGACAAACTGCCCTTTTTATCAATCAAAACTTCATCTGCTTAAACGGTCATCAGGTCTTTTTCTTTTTGTGCGGCGACCTCGTTAATTTTTTCGATGTGTTGGTTAGTCAGTTTTTGCACCTGATCGAGGCCGTCTTTTTCGTTGTCTTCGGAAATCAATTTGTCTTTGAGTAATTTCTTCAAATGTTCATTAGCATCGCGGCGCACATTGCGAATCGCGGTGCGGTGTTCTTCGGCGAGTTCGTGAACCACTTTGACAAACTGTTTGCGGCGTTCTTCGGTCAGCGGCGGAATCGGCACGCGAATGATCTTGCCGTCATTGGACGGATTCAATCCCAGATCGGAAACCCGCAAAGCTTTTTCCACAGCGTTGAGTTGCGTCGGGTCGAAAGGCTGCACCGTCAACATGGTGGATTCGGGCGCGTGAATCGTCGCCAATTGATTGAGTGGCATCGGCGCGCCGTAATATTCGACCGTCACGTTGTCGAGCAAATTCACCGAAGCGCGACCAGTGCGAACGGCTGCCAGTTTTCTGCGCGCATCTTCCACAGCGTTATCCATGCGTTTGCGCGCATCGTTGATGATGTCTTTCATGTCCATAACATTCTCTCCAATGAAAAGTAAGTTTTAGATTTTGGATTTTGAGAGTCAATAATGCAAGCCCTTACGGTTCGTTGGTCACTACCGTGCCGACCTTTTCGCCGCAGACGACGCGCACGATGTTGCCCGGAATATAAAGATTGAAAACGTGTATAGGCAAGTTGCGGTCGCGGCACAAACTGATGGCCGAAGTATCCATCACCTTCAAATCGCGTTGAATCACGTCGAGGTACGAGATGCGGTCGAACATCGTCGCGGTGCGGTCTTTCGTAGGGTCTGCGGTATAGATGCCATCCACTTTCGTGGCTTTCAAAATGGCGTCGGCCTTGATTTCCAGAGCGCGCAAAGCCGCCGCCGAATCGGTGGTGAAATAGGGATTGCCGGTGCCTGCCGCAAAGATCACGACGCGCCCTTTTTCAACGTGACGGATGGCGCGACGGCGTATGAAGGGTTCGGCGATTTCGTGCATTTCGATGGCCGTCATCACTCGTGTAAAAACGCCCTGAGTTTCCAAGGCGTCCTGTAAAGCCAAAGCGTTGATCACCGTCGCCAGCATTCCCATATAATCGGCGGAGGCGCGATCCATGCCTTTGGCGGAAAGCGCCACGCCGCGAAAGATATTGCCGCCGCCTACGACGATGGCGGTTTCGACGCCGAGCGAATGGAGGTCTTTAATCTCCAGCGCGATGCGGGTGATGGTTTCGGGGTCTATGCCGAAGCCTTGATCGCCCATCAAAGCTTCGCCGGAGATTTTCAAGAGGATGCGTTTATAAAAAGCGGTTGCTGACATTTGGGGTTGTCCTTAAAAAAAAGCCTCTCGAATTCGAGAGGCTTTTGTCCATTACTCATTGCCGCCGAGCAGTTCCTGCACTTCAGCGCCCAAATCAGAGGAGCGTTTTTCTAGTCCCTCACCCATCTTGAAGCGCGTGAAGCGGCGAATCCTGACGTTCTCGCCGGTCTTGGAAATCATCTGGCGCAACAGATCGCCTACGGTGATGTTTTGATCTTTGACATAAGGCTGTTCAAGCAGACAGACCTCCTGATAAAACTTGCTGAGGCGGCCTTCGACGATTTTTTCAAAGACCGGTTCCGGCTTGTTGGCATTTTTCGGATCGGCCTTGGCCGCTGCCAAAGCGATTTCGCGCTCTTTGGCCAACACCTCTTCCGAGACTTCATCTTTGGTGATGAAGCGCGGTTCGGCGGCGGTGATGTGCATAGCGACATCGTGAACGAAGTTGCGGAAATCGTCGCCACGCGCCACAAAGTCAGTTTCGCAATTGACTTCGACAAGGACGCCGATTTTGCCGCCAGCGTGAATGTAGGCGTCAACCAAGCCTTCTGCCGCTATGCGCCCCGATTTTTTGGTGGCGGTTGCCAGGCCGCGCTTACGCAAAATTTCTATGGCTTTCTCTTCGTTGCCTTCGGCTTCGGTGAGCGCGCCTTTGCATTCCATCATGCCCGCGCCGGTCTTTTCTCGTAAAGCTTTAATTGCTGCTGGTGTAATTGGGTTTGCCATGAATACTTGCCTCTCTTGGTTAAGAATATCGTAAATATCGGTTGTGATGCACGCCGTGATTGCATCCTGCGGCGGTTGCTGAACGCGCCGGAACCGGAAAAAATTGTCTCCCGCTAAGACAAAAGCGGAAGGATGAAGCAAAACAAGAACGCCTCTTGTTTGTCTTTCCGCCTTCCGCCTGTTGCATTCTTGTGTGCTGAAAATCTACTCGGTTGCTTCCGCGCTTTCAGTAGTTGACGAGTCGGCTGAAGCGGTTGCCGCCTGCGCTTCTGCGGGCGGCGCTGCGGGTGGCGCTGTAGGCCGTTCTTCCAGAGCCGCCGCCATTACATCAGGAACCGGAGGCGCGCCCGCTGGCACATAGGTCGTGCGGCGCTGGCCGCCTTGTCCTCGGCCTCCGCGTCCGCCTCGGCGGTCTCGTCTTTCGGGGCGCGGCGAATCGCCGGATGACGAACCGGTGCTTGCCGCACTCTCTTCTACGTCGCCTTCATCGGCTCCGCCTTCTTTGAGCAGTTGCTGGCCTTCCATAATCGCATCGGCCATTTTAGCGGCGAACAAACGGACGGCGCGCAAGGCATCGTCATTGCCGGGGACGATGTAATCAATGCCGTCGGGGTTGCAGTTGGTGTCCACGATAGCCACCACCGGTATGCCGAGTTTGTTGGCTTCGTGAACGGCAATCTCTTCTTTGTTCGAGTCTATGATGAAGATCACGTCCGGCAGCACTTTCATATCGCGTATGCCGGAAAGGTTCTTGCTCAACGATTCGTGTTCGCGGTCATATTCCAGGCGCTCTTTTTTGGTCAAGGCATCAAAGCGCCCGTCGTTTCGCATGGCTTCGATGTCTTTCATCTTTTGTATAGATTTCTGCACGGTCTGAAAATTGGTCAGCAGTCCGCCCAGCCATCTCTGATTGACATAATATTGATTACAGCGTTTGGCCTCTTCTTCAACGGCGTCCTGTGCCTGTCGTTTGGTACCGACAAACATAAAGGATTTGCCTTCGTTGGCGGCCTGAGTGACGAATTTCACCGCGTCCTTAAAAAGTTTCTGGGTCTTCTGAAGATCAATAATGTAAATGCCATTGCGTTCGCCGAAGATATATTCTTTCATCTTCGGATTCCACCGCCTGACCTGATGCCCGAAATGGACACCGGCTTCAAGCAGTTCTTTCATCGTAACTGTAGTAGCCAAATTGCTCCTCCTGAATGGAATTGGTTTATGTACTCACCGGCCTGCGTTCCCAGTTGGAACAACCAATCACGAAAGCCGGTAATGGATTTAGTCCTTCGTCCTTCGTCATTGGTCCTTCAGTTGATTGCTCGAACGCAAAACGAAGGACTAATGACGAAGGACTGATGACTATTAACGCTTGGAGAATTGGAAGCGCGCACGAGCGCCCTTCTGGCCGTATTTCTTGCGCTCCTTGCCACGCGGGTCGCGGGTCACGAAGCCAGCTTTCTTCAAGCGTGCGCGAAACTCTGGGTTCAGTTCAATCAAAGCGCGGGTGATGCCGTGACGCACCGCTCCGGCCTGACCGCTGACGCCGCCGCCGTCCACATTCACCAGAATGTCGAATTTATTGGCCGAATCGGTCAAATGCAGCGGCTGGCGAATAATCATCTGATGCGTTTCATTTTTGAAGTATTCAGCAATGTTGCGCTTGTTGACAGTGATCTCGCCGGTGCCGGGTCTGAGGAACACCCTGGCGGTCGCAGTCTTGCGACGCCCTGTACCATAATTTTGAATCGTGTCTGGCACTATTTCTCTCTCCTACATAAGAAAACGGCGCGAAAGCTGCTGCGCCGTCGGTCTCGAATTAAACGGTGAACGGCTTGGGACTCTGCGCCGAGTGCGGATGAGCCGAGCCAGCATAAACTTTGAGCTTTTTGCCCATGTGACGCCCGATGGTGTTCTTGGGCAGCATCCCTCGGATGGCCAGTTCCAGAACCCGTTCGGGAAACTTTTGTAACTGTTTTTCAGCGGTGATTTCTTTGAGTCCACCCGGCCAGCCGGAGTGGCGGCGATAAATTTTATCCTGTAATTTATTGCCGGTGAACACCACTTTTTCAGCGTTGATGATGACCACATGATCGCCTACATCCAGAAACGGCGTGTAGGTGGTTTTATGTTTGCCCATGAGCAATTTCGCGGCTTCCGAAGCCAAACGCCCGACGGTCTTGCCTTCCGCATCAATCAAATGCCACTCGCGTGTCTGCTCCAGATTCTTTCCGCTAGGTATGTATGTCTGCATGACGTGAATCTCCAAAATTTCCTTAAAGAAAACGAACGAAAAGAATACGAAATCGCAAAACCCCTTGTCAAGCCGCATGGAAACTAATTGCCCGACCGGATTTCTTACGGCCTTCACGGGATGCTTTCGGCAGTCCAGCGCCAGCGCCATAACGGTTTCAGGTCGGAGCCAAACCGCTCCGTACCAATGTGTCGCGCTACCCTCTTTGCCTGTGCAAAGCGCGGTCAACTACTTCCAGCATCGCCGCTGTATGCAGATGGCCGCCGAGAAAACGATTCACCGTTTCGACATTCGCCGCAGGGTTTTCCAGCACCTCGTTGTAGCTGATGTAGAGACATTCCATGTGCGGTTGTTTTTCGATAAAGGCTTCGATGTCCTTCAAGTGTTTCTGATACATCTCCGCCATGCGGACATCGGGGATGGTATCGGCTTGGCCGCGACGAATCAGCATCTGGCGTTGCGACGCCAATATCTCTTCCATCTTGCGCCGCATGAAAATGATTTTGTAATGTTGCGTGGCGGGCAACGGTTTCAACAGCATCGAGATGACTTTCAGAGCCTTGCCCTGGCAATCGCCAATCCACGAATTATCTTTATCAAGCTGCTTCACTTTTTCGAGTTCGTAGTAGCCTTTCGGATTGTCTTCGTCGGCGGTTCGCAAATTGTCAGTTACCGGTTCGATGCCGCCAGCATTGAGCATCTTCATCATCATAGAAGTCCCCGAACGCGGCAACCCTGAAACCACGATTATGGCATTGTCTATTTCCATCATAATAATTTCCCTTTTCAAAAAAGCAGGAGAGAGAGGGAGAAGGGGAGACAGGGAAATGGGGAGATTTTTTATCAGTCGAAAAATTCTCCATCGTATCTTTCCCCTTCTCCCTGTCTCCCCTTCTCCCTCTCTCCCCTACTTCCTCACTCTTCCACGGTGCGCTTCATATGCCTGAATGCGCTCTTCGTGTTGCAGAGTCAGGCCGATGTTATCCAGCCCTTTCAACAAACACTGGCGACGAAAAGAATCGAGCGCGAAGTTGAAATGCAGCCCTGCGTCATCCGTTACCGTTTGATTTTCCAAGTCAATGGTCAGTTGATAACCTTCTTCGGCCTTCACGCGCTGAAAAATTTGCTCAACTTCACCTTCCGTCAAACGCACCGGCAGCAAGCCGTTTTGCAAACAGTTGTTATAAAAAATATCGGCAAACGATGGCGCGATGATGGCGCGAAAGCCATAATCCTGCAACGCCCACGGCGCGTGTTCCCGCGATGAACCGCAGCCGAAATTGGTGCGCGCTATCAATATGCTTGCGCCGGCAAAGCGCGGCTGATTCAACTCGAAGTCTTCTTTCAATGCGCCGTCTTCATCAAAGCGCCAGTCGAAAAACAGGAACTGCCCGAAGCCCGTGCGTTCGATGCGCTTCAGAAATTGCTTGGGAATAATCTGGTCGGTGTCAACGTGAACGCGATCCAGCGTCGCTACTAAACCTGTATGTCTGATGAAGGGTATCATAATTGAGTTTAACTTTCTTGTGGCTCGTCTTCCCCTATAGAATAGGCTTCAAGTTCCTTAGAGCGTGTCTGCAAACCGCGAAGCGTGTCAGTAGCCCGACCGTAAGGGAGGGTTTTACTGGTGCAAGCAAGCCCTCCCTTACGGTCGGGCTACTGACACGGCGACGGATTCCAGGGTTTGCAGACACGCTCTTAGGAAATTTCGACCATTGATCGAATTCCTCGCTAGTTAATTTGGAATATCTTTTGGTCGAGATGTGGCGAATATTCCAGGCAAAATTCAAATGATGATAGGCGTGTTCCAACATCATCTGGAATTCAAACTCAGAAATCTTTTCACCTCGTTTTGCTTTCGCTTCCCTTGCTTCGAGTTCCTCAAGGGCTTCAGCAATTCGACAATATAATTTTCCAGTTTAACCCTTTCATAACTCAATTCACCCCATCATTCCCAATTTCGTATATCCACAAAGCGCCCTTCAATCGCTGCCGCCGCTGCCATCGCTGGGCTGACTAAGTGTGTGCGTCCGCCGCGCCCTTGACGACCTTCAAAGTTACGATTCGAAGTTGAAGCGCAACGCTGGCCGGGGCTTAAAATATCGGGGTTCATCCCCAAACACATACTGCAACCGGATTCGCGCCAATCGAAACCGGCCTCTATGAAAATCTTGTCCAAGCCTTCGCGTTCGGCTTGCCATTTGATCTGCTGCGACCCTGGCACCACCATCGCTTGCACCGTCGGCGCAACGTGTCGGCCTTGAATCACGGCTGCCGCAGCGCGCAAATCTTCTATGCGTGAATTGGTGCAGGAGCCAATAAAAACGCGGTCAATCGTAATCCACGCGATAGGCATACCGGCTTCCAAGCCCATGTAATCGAGCGCTCCTTTCGCCGCCTTGCGGGCATTGTCATCGGCGAGCGCTTCCAGTTGCGGCACGGTGCCGGTCACATCCGTCACCATTCCCGGACTGGTCCCCCAACTGACCTGCGGCGCAAGATTGCTTACATCCAGAGTCAATTCTTTATCAAACACCGCGCCGTCATCGCTCGGCAAGGTTTGCCAATCGGCTACGGCTGCGGCGAAATTTTCTGGCGCGTATTGACGGCCTCGCAAATATTCATAGGTCACTTCATCGGGCGCAATCATTCCGGCTCTGGCTCCCGCTTCTATAGACATATTGCAAACCGTCATGCGTTCTTCCATCGAAAGCTTTTGAATCGCTTCGCCAGCGTATTCGATGACATAGCCCGTAGCGCCGTCCGTGCCGATGACGCGAATGATGTAGAGGATCAAATCTTTGGCGCTGACGCCATGCGGCAGTTGGCCTTCGACGTTGATGCGAAAAGTTTGCGGCTTGGCCTGGGTCAAGCATTGTGTAGCGAGTACGTGTTCGACTTCGCTAGTGCCTATGCCAAAGGCGAGCGCGCCGAACGCGCCATGTGTTGCCGTGTGGCTGTCGCCGCAGACAATCGTCATGCCGGGTTGGGTGATGCCAAGTTCCGGGCCGATGACGTGAACAATGCCTTGATAAGGGCTGCCGAGTCCATAGAGCGGCACGCCGAATTCTTTGCAGTTCTCTTCCAGCGTAGTGATTTGTTGTTTGGCGATAGGATCAAGAATCGGCAACGCTCGGTCGGTAGTCGGCACATTGTGATCCACTGTCGCATAAGTCAAATCGGTGCGCCGCACCTGGCGTTTGGCAAGGCGCAACCCCTCGAAGGCTTGCGGCGAGGTGACTTCGTGAACCAGATGGCAATCAATGTAGAGCAGGGCTGGATGTCCCTCTTCCTGATGCACGATGTGCTTGTCCCAAATTTTTTCAAACAGTGTTCGCGGCATACTCTTTCTCAATTTCTTTGGTAAATCCCAGATGGATGAATCCGTCTTCTTCTTCGGTGCTTCACCTAAACAAAGCGTTATTGGCAACCGCAACGCTTATCCGTTTTCATCGGCAGGGCCTTTGAGTTCGATGGTGTTGCCTTCCGGGTCTTTGATGTAGATGGACGCGCCATAGCCTTCCGCGCCGTAATTCTGATAAACCTCGCTGGCTTCCACGCCACAGGCTTGCAGATGCGCCAGCACATTTTCAACGCTGAAATTTTCGACGCGCAGGCACAGGTGATCCAGGTTGCGCCCCTCTTTATCGGGAGGCGCGCCGCCCATCAATCCCAGCTTGCCGTCAACGGCAATCACATCAATCATGGACGTGCCAGCACGCAGATGCGCCAGTCCCAATTCCGCTACGCGCTTGTCAATCGTGCAGCCGACGACGGTGCAATAAAACCCGATCATCGCTTCCAAATCTTTCGCACGAATCACCAGATGATCCAGATGTTTGAGTTCAATCATGAGGCACTGTTCCCTATTCGTTATTCACGACTCACGGTTTTTATGAGCGCAATTCTTCGGCGATGGCTTCGGCAGTTTGTCGCGCTCGCTCCAGTTCATCGGTGCGATAAGAAATCGCGCCAACCACGGCGTGACCGCCGCCGTTGTAGCGTTCGCAAATCGAAGCCAGATTATGACGGCGCGGTTTGCCGCTCCACGGATTGTAGCCTACGGAAACTTTCGAGCGCGTCGGCGTCAAACTCAAACTCACCGAATAGACGCATTCGGGAAACAGATAATAGGGAATGAATTTGCTGTAGCCGACAGCGTTGTGCTGACTCAAATCGAAATAGACGACGCCGCGTTCCGAGTGCGCTGCCTGCCGTATCAAATCCAGCATCTGTTGATGACGCGCCAGCAGCGGTTGAAACTCGTTTTGAAAATCGGCGTCGGCAACGATGTCGGCCAGCGGTTGATCCTGCATCGCCTGAATAATCTTCAGCATCAGGGCGTCGTTGTGGCTGGCTTCGATGACCATCATTAATTTCAAAGCCGGTTCCTGCAATTCCACCGCGACTTTCGGGGTCTCGTATTGCGCGCCGTCTATGATGTCGGCCCATTTGATTAACTCGCTGAGGCGGCTCTGGTCAAAGCCGTATTTTTCGCTCAAGGTATCGGCGATAAATTTGGTGCAGGATTTGTATTCGGGATTATAAAATTTCGTCGGCCACGGATGATCGAAATAATGGCGCTCGTCTTCGGGCGATAAAAAGGCGCTCTGATGATGATCGAACCACCAGGTCAAACGCTCCGAAGGACTGTACTTGAAATCCACTATGGCATTCTGGTCGCCGTCGAAATTTTCCGCTTCGATGACTTTCTGATTCGGCTGATGGGACAAGCCCCGGAAACCAATTTCGGCATCAGGCAGCAACTGCTCTTTTAAAAAGCGCGCAAACACCGCCGCCGAAGCAAAGCCATCGAAACAATGATCGTGATGCAGAATTCTGAACTTCATAGGTCTAGCTGTTCTTCCTCTTGAGCTGAAATGATAACCGGAAAATGTACCATCACCGCCCACCTATCGGGAAGGCGTTTTCGACGCTGAGGCCATTGGCGATTGAAAATTCTCCGAGGCCGGCGATTCCTTCCATTTCTACTTCAGCATGCGCCTCACCTTTTCTGAATAGTGGCAACGAAGGGGCTGGGAATCGGCTTTGATATGTGCAGAAGAAATTGCTAAATTAACCTTTCACAAGCTTCATAAGTTTATCTCGGTTTCATGTTGCTTTGCCTGAATTACCTGTACGCATTCCCCTGAAATCTGTCAAGTCGTTCATCAATTGAGGCTGCGGATGTCGGACTTCGTCATTCAATTTAACGGTCGGTTTGTCGCTAACGCAGAACGACTCGCGCTTGCCCTGAGCATTTTTGTGCTGCTGGTTGGCGCGCTGGTACTGGCCGGCTGGCTGTTTGCCATCGAAAGTTTTAAAGCCCTTTATGGGGACATCACCATGAAGGCGAATACCGCGCTGGGCCTCACGTTCGCAGGCGCGTCATCGGGTTTGTTGTGCAGGGAAACTCTAGGTCCGCGGTTGCGCCGTGTAGGGCAATTACTGGCAACACTGGTTCTCCTGATCGGCGCATTGACCTTGAGCGAACATCTGATCGGCTGGAACCTGGGCATTGATGAATTGCTGTTTACCGAGTTGCCCGGCGCTCTGGCAACCACCAGCCCGGGGCGCATGGGGCCGAATGCCAGCGCGAGTTTTACGCTCTGCGGTATTGCCCTGCTGCTCTTCTACTCAGGCCAGCGCAAGGCGCTGGCGCAAAGTTTATCGGCACTGATGGGCTTAATTGCCCTGCTTACGCTGATCGGCTATGCCTATCAGGTAGAGGCGCTTTACGGCATAGCGAAATATACCGGCATCGCGTTTCATACCACCCTTGCGTTTTTTGCCTTAAGTCTGGCCTTGCTTTCTTCGCATCCGCAGCAAGGGATTGTTGCGGCAATCAGCAGCGCCCACGCCGGCGGCATCATCGCTCGCCGGTTGTTGATTCCCGCTATGCTGGTGCCGTTTCTGTTAAACTGGCTGCGCCTGCTCGGTCAACAGGCAGGATATTATGACTTGGGCTTTGGATCATCGCTGATGGCGGTGATGGCAATTGCCCTCTTTACCTTTCTCATCTGGTTCAATGCGTCGAAATTGAATCATATCGAGCGCCAGCGCCTGGCGGCGGAAGCCGAAGCCCGTGCGCAGGCCGAAAAAGCTAATCGCCTGAAAGATGAATTTCTGGCAACCGTGTCACACGAACTTCGCACGCCTTTGAATGCGGTGCTGGGCTGGGCAACTCTCCTGGGCAAAGGTGACCTTGATGCAGAGATGGTCAGCCGCGCTCTGGAGGCCATCGAGCGCAACACCAAGGCGCAGGCGCAACTGATTGAAGATTTGCTCGATGTGTCGCGCATCGCTTCCGGGAAACTACATCTGGAGATGCAGCCCGTGAATCTGGAAGCGCTTATTCAGATGACCGTGGAAGCCATGCGTCCGGCAATTGCTGCCAAAGGTATCACCCTGCAAATGAATCTGCCTCCCGCCATCGGTGAATTTCATGGCGATGCCCAACGACTGCAACAGGTGATCTTAAATTTACTGTCCAATGCTGTCAAATTCACCCCTGAACACGGCCATATAGAGGTCAATCTCGAATATCGAGAGGCGCAGGCGCAGATCAGCGTCAGCGATACGGGCAGCGGCATTGCGGGCGATTTTCTGCCCTATATCTTTGACCGTTTTCAACAGGCCGATTCGACCAGCACCAGAAAACATGGCGGTCTGGGGCTGGGACTTTCTATTGCGCGCCACCTCGTAGAAGCGCACGGCGGAACCATCACGGCTTTCAGCGATGGGGATGGCGCAGGAGCGCGCTTTGTCGTCCGCCTGCCGCTGCCAACGGCGACCGTCAAATCATCTGCGGCAAATGGCAATGCCCTCGACCTCAACCTTTCGCCGCAAAACAATCTGGATGCAGAGGCGCTCAACGGACGCAAGGTGCTGGCGGTTGACGATGACGCAAACACGCGGGAGATGGTGAGCGGTGTGTTGCATCAATATGGCATACAGGTACGGACGGCGAGTTCTGCCAAAGAAGCGCTGGATATTCTGGCGATCTGGTCACCGGACGTGATGATTTGTGATTTAGGGATGCCCGAAGAAGATGGCTACAGTTTGATAGACAAAGTGCGGCAATGGGAAGCGGCCTCCGGCAAACTGATTCCGGCAATTGCGTTGACCGGCTTCGCGCAGGTCGAAGAGCGTGAGCGGGCGCTGGCGGCGGGCTTTCAGTTGTTCCTCGGCAAACCCATAGAAGCGCAGGAACTGCTGGTCGCACTTGCTCAACTGCTCAATCCCATTGGTCAGGGTAAAGGCGTATAAGATCAGCTTTTGGTCGGCAGTCCTTTTCGTTTCATCAACCCTTGTGAATTGCTGTTTGCTTGGGTAAGCTGTGGCTTCACATTTTATTGCAGCAGAAAAGATTCACACTTCGTCACCTTGGTTGTTGCAGTGCAGGTGATTTTGTCGTTCAAATTCTTTTTATCTATCCGCTAACGAACCATCGCCGGGATTCGGATGAAGCAATCCGAACGCGCGGATTTTCTTTCGCCGCTTCGGAAACCATCACTCACCCCTGTCGTTCACGCAGCCCGTTGAACGATGTCGAAACCAGTATCGGGTTTTGCCCGAAAAGGAGAAATCATGAGGCAGCGAAAAATCCGTCAACGCCTTTTGCCGTTTGCCTTCATCGCTTTGTTTGCCACTGTGCTTCCTTACATCGGCAGCCGCGTCACGCAGGCAAACATTCCGTCAACTACAGATGAACCCCCTGCACCCTCATCGCCAAGCCCTTGCCCGGCCTTGCCAAGCGATGTCAAGACGCTGGCCGGATATGGTGAAGGCGGCAGCACCGACCCGAAAAATCAGGGCGATTTCGACTCTTTTTCGTGGCAATCTTTTGTCGCTTTGAATTGCCCGGCCAATCCCGACGCGCCGCCACCTCAAAACCCGCTCGATAACCGACCGCGCCTCTGGGAGACGTTCATTGATGCCTTGGATTTATACCGCGCCCCAGATAAAGAGTTGGAAAGTTTACAGGCCAAGACCCACTCGAAAGGCGCAAAGGTCTTGCGGTTGTCAGCCAAAAATGTCCACTTCAAAGGCGGCAACCTGGAATTTCTGGAGGCCACAGGCTATCCGCTGGTTGATAAAAATCTCAACTTCGTGGTCTATGAAGTGCGCGTCAACCCGGTCGAAGAACAGTATGTGAAAAGCAACAAGTTGAATACCTATCACGGGCAGAAAAAGTTTTTCAGCAATCCGAAGAACCAGATTAATTTTCCGCCTAATCCGACGATGCCGGAAAACTCCATCGAAATCAAAGCTGCCTGGCGCATACTCGATACCAGCAAAGGCGACGACCCAACCAAGTTCTACACCCGCAAGGCGACCATTTACATCGAACGCCAATTCACCGAAAACCACAAGCCGCTGTTCATTCAAAATGTCACCGTTGGGCTGGTGGGTTTGCACATCATCACCAAGACCAAAAACTTCGCTAAATGGATATGGTCAACCTTCGAGCAGTTGAACAATGATGTAGGCCAGTACGACCCTTATACCAACTCGTCGTTCTTCAACCGAGACTGCACCAGTTGCCCGCTCAATGATCCACCGAGTTTGATTAAAAAACAGCAGACCTACAGATGGGCAGCGACTGCGCCTTATGCCGCGAAGTACGCCTATAAATTCGGCGATAAGCGTTACGGCACACAGGTGGTCAGAGCCTCGGACATCTATCCGGAAACCCAGGCCACCAACAAGAAATGGCAAACCCTGCAAGGCGTGGCCGGAACCGTGTGGGCAGATTATGAATTAGTCGGCACGCAATGGGAGGCGTTCAATTTCAAGTTTCCGAAGATGCTCGCCAACACCACTATGGAAACCTACAATCAGGCCAGCGCCAGTTGCATGGACTGTCACGCTTTTGCGACAACGACGTTTGGCAACCAGCCTGCCGATTTCAGTTTTCTTTTGGGCTTGGTGCAAGCGCCAACAAAACCTGTCGCTAAACCGGCGACCCCCAACAACGCGCCGCCCAACGAAAATAAACAATAGCCGACGACGCCATTGACGCTTGCTGAAGCTTCACAACCGAGGCATAGAGCATAAGCAACCCTGTGTAATCTCTATGTCTTGGTTGTGAAATTTAGAGAGTAAGAAAACATCGTAGCGAATTGCATTTGCCCACGCCCACAACATCTGGTTGAGAGGCGGTCTGAGACCGCAAATTCTAGCGGTCTCAGACCGCCTCTCAAGTCATCGCACAGAGTGCAAGGCACTGGCTCGGTCTGGAGTTTATTGATCGTGAATTCAATTGCGGTTGCGGCGCTTGAGCCAATTCCTCAAGCGCCGCTGTAGCTAATATTTCGGCGCGCTGGTCTTTAGGCGTGAAGGCGCTCTAAATGTTGTATGCCACTGCGATGTACAACGCAATAGGTTGATGCCCTGTACGGAAGATATGGGAGAGCCAATATTTCTTCATCAACAAAAGCGGCCAAGAGATTTCTTATTCATCTCTTGGCCGCTTGGCTGGCTCAATGTGAAGCGGTTTGCCCTGATCCACAAGACTCTTCTGCCCAACTGGTGAGCGAATAAGCTTTTTGCAGATTGCGATACACCACCACTTTTACGTCCTTGGTTTCGTCATCAACTGCGATCTTCAAACATAGTCGGTAATTGATTCCGGCGACCACTTGCGTCTCGGCCTGCTCAACGCTCACCAGCGTGATGGCAGCCTCTTGGGTTCGCCCCTGTTCAGCTACCGCAAACTCCGCCGCCGCGACGACTTCAGGATCGTCGTTCGCCGCTTCTTTATAGCCCCCCGTGCGTTGATGTGCCAACGTCATCATCACACAACTGAGCGCCAACAACAGGCTCATCAACGGTAAACACTTTTTCATTCTGCACCTCGCATCATCGAAGAATCGGGAACAACCGCTGACACCATAACATGAGCGCATCACTCTTAAACAGCCCGATCATGCAGCACGATGCTTATCATCAACGCACAATTAGCTCACCGCCTTTTGTTACCGCTATCAACCCTTGTCCGTGGCAACGCCGGTCGTGCTAAACCAATAAAGTTCAACTAGAGAAATTCTGGCGCTTCACTTCTATAGAGAGGTCGCGCCTAACCCTTCTTCATTTTTTGTCGAGTGCCTGCACGATAGCCCCCGAAGGGCGTTCAAACAACGCATCTTCACGGCGCACCAGCCGCGCCGCGCCGCCCACTTCACTAATCACCTGCTCAATAAAATCATCCTGCAAATGGCGATACGCATGAACTCGCCCATCGGTATTGAAGACCGCAAACAACAGGGTGCCGTGCGTTTTGGTAAACGCTAATCCGACCAGTGTGCTGACGCCTCTGTCGGTAGAAAACAGCGTGCCGGTTTTGGCAATCACCGCGCCTTTGATGGCGTCATCGGTGAAGCGCCCCAGCAAGGTTCCCGAATCCACCCCGGCAACCGGCATCACATCTTCAGGCTTGAGCGAATAGTTATTAAGCGTGGCAATCAACGAGCGCAGAATCTTCAACGCCACACGCGGCGTGATGCGATTGAACTCCAGACCCGAAGGATGCCCTATGTACAAATCACCGTCTTTCAAATCAAGTCGCCGCATCAGAAAATCCTGTATCTCGGCAGCGCCGCCCAACGACTCGCCTATCACTTCGGCAATGGCATTGCTGCTGTGGGCGTTTTGATAGAGCAAGAGATTGGTCAAGGTGTCGGAATAATGCGCCGCCACGGGCGTGCCACTGACCGCCCCTTTCACGGTCGCTCCCTGTATGCGAAGCCCTGCGTGTTGCAAGGCATCACGCAATTTCGCCGCCGACGTTTCCGGCGACAGGTTGCGTTTATAGCCTTTGGCAAAAAAATAAAAGCGACCGGCAATACGTAACGAACCGCTTACTTGAGTAATGCCGGAAGCGATCAGCGTTTTGGCCACTTCTTCGGCATCGCTGCGCGCAAACATCGGGTCGCCGTTGCCTTCTACGACCAGATCGCCTGTGAGTTTGCGCGTCGTTTTATCAATCGTGCCAGCGGCCAGAAAGTTGGTGCGAAAGCGATAGGCGGGAGAGAATTTTTCGAGCGCCGCGAAGGAAGTCGCCAACTTCATCACCGACGCCGGATTGAAAGCATTATCGGCATTGTGCGACGCCAGGGTTTGATTGCCGTCCAGCGATTCAATCAAGATGCCTTGATTTTCCAGCAACTCGCCCCGCGAGCGCAGCGCCGCTTTGTAGGTTTCCAGCGCCGCCAGTGTTGCCACATTCTCTTTTGCCGACAACAACTGTCGCGGTTCAGATAGCGGCTGCTTGTCGCGCTTCAATTCCGACGACTGAAAATCTTTCGATTGCGCCGTGCAGGCGAGCGTCAACATCGCCAACACAAAAATGGTGCAGAACGTCCAGAAACCGCTTTGCGAAGTCTGGTGTCCAGTGTCCGGTGTCCGGTGTCCGGCGATACTAGGTGAGGAAGAAAGTGAAGGATAAAAAAAATGGCGAAGCATCATTATGAATCAACTGTTAAAAAAATATGTTGAAGGCTAAGGTGAGGAAAATCATTACGGCCTGCAAGATGTAGAATGCAGGATTGAGCGCATAAAATCAAATCACCGCCAACAGCTTACGCTCTGGCCAGGTGCAAGTAACAGTGAGACGCCAGCACAAAGAAATTTCCTGTTCGCCGCCCGGAAAGGGCGCAATTCACTAGCCTAGTGCAGCGCACTAGGGAAAAGCCCGTGCCACAATTAGCCCTGAAAGGGCGCAGTATTCACGCCATCAACGATGGCACCCTTTCAGGGCTGGGAACTGCTCGCTCGTGCGTCCCCAGCCCGTTGGACTGGGCTAGTGAATGGCACCCTTTCAGGGCTGGGAACGCGCACCGACGAAAACTGTTGGTCAAACCAAGCCTCACTTTTCATTGCACCCCGCTCTGACGGGTAAATCTTTGGGTAGTGCTAAAAAAGTAAGGCTGAAGGATGGTAACTACCCAGCCGTATTTGCGCCGTCGGCGCACAGGAGAGTAGCTCGTAGTGCAGGAGCGGCGATGCGGCAAGCCTCCGGCGTTCCTTCAGAGCGCGACCTTTCAGCCGCCTTCACCTTCCCGTGGCGCTACCACGGGCTACTCTCCTGTGCGCCTATGGCGCAAATACTAAGCTCGACTTTGTACATTTTTCAGAGGCGAACCGAGCTTGCCAATCCCCCCGACTGCCGTCGGGGGATAGTTAAAGTTCAGCCTACGAAACGCCGTGCAACCTCAACTAATCCCCCCGATGGAAATCGGGGGATAGTTAAAGTCCAACCTACGAAACGCTGCCAACGAGAAACAAATCCCCCCGATGGTAGTCGGGGGATACTTGAAGTCCAACCTTGCCCGATGCTCAAGGCTGGACTTTAACCATCCCCCAACTGCCGTTGGGGGGGTTACAAAAAAACCTTTGCTTGCTTGGTGTGTAGGTTGGACTTTTATCTTCCCCCAACTGCCGTTGGGGGGATTCAGACGAATGGCTTAACCGCCTCGGCTCTCCGTTGGGGGAATTCAGATGAATGGCCTCACTGCCTCGGCTCTCC
>JACQDB010000117.1 GCA_016201275.1 Acidobacteriota bacterium | reverse complement strand
GTTTCGTAGGTAGGGCTTTAACTATCCCCCGATTGCCATCGGGGGGATTAGCAAGGCTGGTTCGCCTCTGGAAAATGTACAAAGTCGAGGTAAGGATTGTGGGTGAAATAGTCTGTAGCCCTGTACGGGCGACCCTGCGGTGGTCGCCCGTACAGGGCCTGGGAAAAGCACTCACGTTTTGCAGGTTCTTTCTTCCATCATTCAAGCCCCTGCGAATCAAAGTCGGAGGCGTAGTTAGAAAAACTACAACGGCCAAAGAATATATCGCGTCAATCTGCATCTTTATTGATTGAAGCGCAATCCCCACTGATTACAGCACAGCACACGGAAGCATTATGATTGACCATTTATCTGCACAACTGATGGAGCGGTTTCGGGCGCGCCAGCTTGACTCGCAAGAGTTGCAAGCCGTCGCCCAACACCTCGCCGTATGCGAAGCGTGCCGCGCCGCTATCCAGCAGAGCAGCGCTACCAATGCGGCGATTCACTTTCTGCGCGCCGATTTGCAGCGCCAAGACTTGGCGTCCGCGCACCTCGTATATGAACAACTAGCGGCTTACGTGGACGCCGCGTTGAATACGGCGGAAGGTGCAATCGTCAAGCAACATCTGGAAGTCTGCGCCGATTGCGCCAACCAAGTGCGTGAGCTTTCCTTGCTCAAAGAAAATTTGCAAAGCTATCCAAACCTCCAACCTCAGCAGGCGGCTGCCACAACCATCGCCTCATCGCCAAGCAACGCCGCGCCATCTATAGCCGACGCTGTATCGTTGAGTGCAAGCGTTACCAATCGCTTGGTGAAATTCGCGCCGAGGGTTTGGCAAAACGGCTCCGCCTTCTTTCGCAGCAAGCCGATGGCGTTGGCGTTGACGACGGTTTTGTTAGCGATACTGGTCGCCGGTTTCTTTATGCTGCGTTCACACGATCAACAACACAGCGTCACCGCCATCAACAATTCAACATCGCCGTCAGCAACTTATTCTGCCAATCAATCGGCAACGCCGCCAGAGAATAACTCTGAAGCGATTGCGCCAGATGATTCGACCAACTCTGGCGCGCCTACGCCGCCCGCTAAACCGGCAAGCCCCGACCATGACCATCGCCTGAAGGCCGAAACGCCAAACCGCCAGGCAAAAAATCCGTATGCGCTTGGCGCGTCGTCGCCACTTGCCAGCGTTTATGCAAAAGCCATCAAACAGGCATTGGCAAATCAAGCCCTCGCCTTGCCGGAAGCCAGCCGACAACTCATAGGCCAGCGCAGCAATTTAATGAGCAACCAAGTTGACGGCGAAGCCTTTGCTTTGCTCACGCCTGTCGGCACAGTGATTCAAAACGACCGCCCGACTTTTCGCTGGCAGGCGCTTGATGGCGCGACCGCCTACACCGTCTTTGTTCTCGACAGCAATTTTCAGGTGATCGTAAAAAGCGCGCCGCTTACGGGAACGTCGTGGACCGCGCCGCAAGCGCTCAAACGCGGCGCGCTGTATGCGTGGCAGGTGACGGCGAATCAAAATGGCAAAACGCTTACCGCGCCCACCGCGCCTTTGCCCGAAGCGCGGTTTAAAATTTTGGCGCAGGCAAACAGCGATGAATTGCAACGCCTGACCAAAGAGCGCGCCACTTCGCATCTGGGGTTAGCGGTGATCTACGCGCATCAGGGCTTGCTTGACGAAGCCGAAGACGAATTGCAGATGGCGATTAAGCAGAATCAAAATGCAGCGACCGCCAAAAAATTATTGCACAGCCTGAAGTCCATGCGACGTTAGCTTGATGCGCTTCGCCACACATCGGGTGCGATTAAAAGTGAGACGCCAGCAAAAAGAAGTTTCTTTTTCCCAGCCCTGCAAGGACAAAATGCAATAGCCTGGTGCATCGCGCCAGGGAAGAGCCAGTATCACCGACTATATGCGCGGCCCCCCAAGATTCGGGAGATGAAACTTGGCGCACCGCATGAATGTTCATCTCGTCGCGGCGCTCATACCGAATCTTGGGGTGCCGCGCATATAGGTGCTGAAAAAGCCGATGAAATCAGGCTGCTGCGCCTCTGAAAAATCTAGCAACGGAGAGCCGAGGCAGTGAGGCAATTCATCTGAATCCCCCCAACGGAAAGTCGAAGCGGTTTGGCCATTCGTCTGAATCCCCCCAACGGCAGTTGGGGGATGCTTAAAGTCCAACCTACACCGCAAGCCACTAAGTTTTTTTGCAATCCCCCCAACTGCCGTTGGGGGATGCTTAAAGTCCAGCCTTGAGCCTCGGGCAAGGTTGGACTTTAACTATCCCCCGATTGCCATCGGGGGGATTCATTTCTCGTTGGCAGCGTTTCGTAGGCTGAACTTTAAGCATCCCCCCGACTGCTGTCGGGGGGATTGGCAAGGCTGCTTCGCCTCTGAAAAATGTACAAAGTCGAGCTTAGTCTCCATCGAGCAAATAAATTGTCTTGATGTAGGGCTGTCCATTGCGATAACCATAGGCAATTTTTTTCAGGTACAACTGATTGTGCAAAATGCCACCGGCGAAATCGTAAGTACAAAAACCGTTCTTGCAACGCAACAAAGGCTGGCTCACTCTGCCGGGAATGTCCTCGTCGCGCTCGCGTTTTTTGAGCCACTTTTCGACTTGTTCGAGAGTCTTGAACTCTTTGATCTCAAAGCGATCCTTCGCCTTGTCCTCGGCAAGCGAATGCTCAATGATGATTTTCACTTTGTCCAATAAGGGATGCTCGGCATCAAGCTTACTCAAAGTTTTTGCTTCATAGGCTGTAGCTATTGCTGTCGCCATTTGCTCAATCGTAACTTTTTTGGCTGGCGCTGGCGCAAGCGCTACGGCTCCCGCAAATATAAAACTGAAGATGTAGATTGCTGCTTTTCTCATTTGAAAACCCCGCTTGTTTGAAATCGTGCTGACACGCTGTGCCGAACTGTTGTCGGTCATTGTAACCGTTGCGTCGCGGTTGGCAAAGCGCGTTCGACCAATCACGAAAAACACCGCGATCACGACAGCTGATTCATGGTTGCGCTGGCTTCGTGATCTTCATGCGCTTCGTGATCTTCATGCGCTTCGTGGGTTTCGTGGGTTCGTGGGTTCGTGGGTTTCGTGGTGAAATGATTTGCTCGCTAATCCTGAGCCGTCGTTGGCGTGTGTGGCTGAGGGCTTGGCGCGAGACGGCGATGGATGATGATTTGTAAAGCCCACACGCCAGCCGCGCCGCCCACGATCACCGCCATACCGCTTCGCAAACTGGCGTAATAATCAGAGGCTTGGCCGACCAGCCAGGGAAGCACCGCCGCGCCCCACGAACCAGCTAGAAACAACGCGCCTGTCATTTTGTTGGCCTGCGTCCCGCTATGTTGTGTGAACACCGCCAACGTGGTGGGAAAGATCGCCGACATTCCCAAACCGGCAAGGCTTGCGCCGATGAAGATGCCCGTCGAAGTTGCGCTTACCAATATCACGCTGACGCCTGCCAGGCTGATCGAGGCACAGCCCAACAGCAAGCGCCGTTCGCTCAGAGCACGCAGCGCTAAAGGCGCGATGGCTCGGCCCAACAACAAGGCTGCCCAAAAGATGGATTGCGAAATTGCCCAATGCGTATCGGTTGCTGGGTTCAGGCGCTGCACATAAGAAGAGAGCCAACCGCCCGTCGCGGTCTCTGTGCCGACGTAACAAAAGAGCAAGGCGGCGGTCAACCACACATAAGCTTGTGTCCATTCATTACGACTGGGCGAAGGCGCAAGCGCATTTGCCGACGCGGGATTGGCTACGACGACCTCGCGGCATCGCGTCATCAACAAAGCGAAAATTAAGATCAGCGCAGCAAGCAGAAATAGCGGCAAGCTGAGGTTGCCATCGCGCCCAAGTCTGACCACCAGCATTGGCCCAGAGGCCGCGCCAACGCCCCACGCCAGGTTCACCAGATTGAGCGCCGCCGCACGTCTCTGATAATGAATTTCGGCAATCAACAGATTCATGGTCGGATTGATTAGCCCTAAAGACGCGCCCAACATAAAGATCACCGGCACTCCCATTGCCCAGTTGCTTTGACTCAGGCAAATCAGACTCGCGGCCATCAAGGTGAATCCCATCACCAACATTCGTATGCCGCCAAAGCGTGCCATCATATAACCCGAAGTGGCGGCGCTCATCATAGCGCCTAGCGCGAGCGCGACAAACAGATAACCGGCCTGCGAATCCGTCAGCCGCCACTGTGCCGATAGGGTTGGCAGGATGGGACCTAACAACGTATTGACGATGCCGACCACGACGAAGCTGCAATGCAGCAACAGCGATAAACGATAGTTATGCTTTGGGGTCGAAAGAGGCGCTGGTTGCTGTGGCATTCGCTTACTTCACCGCCGTCTTGCGTCGGGCAATGACGGGACGCGCTACGGCGGTTGATTGACGGATAATCAATTCCGGTGCGGTGGTAATTAATTCCGTGTAGGGCGCGGACGAACCTTTTTCGATGCGCTCCAACAACGCTTTCGCCGCCAGTTTGCCCATCTCTCTGAGGGGTTGGCGAATCGTCGTCAGCGGCGGATTATGAAAAGCGGCGCTGGCAATGTCGTCGAAACCGATGACCGATAGATCTTCGGGGACGCCAAAACCGGCCTCTTGAAAAGCGCGAATCGCGCCAATCGCCGAGATGTCGTTGAAGGCGAAAAGCGCCGTGAAGGGTTTGCCGGTCTGTAATAATTTTTTGGCCGCAACGTAGCCGATTTCCGGCGACGGCGAATCGCCTTCGAGTTGCGAAACCAGTTTCGCGTCAATCGGTGCTTTCAATTTTCGCGCCACCTCTTTGATGGCATCCCAACGCACCTGAGTGTCAGAACTGAAGACCTGCCCTTTGATCACGGCGATTTGCCGGTGTCCGAGTTGAATCAAATATTCCAGCGCCAGCCGCGCCGATTTTTTATGATCGAGAATGATATTGGTCACGCCTTTGACATCTTGGTGACCGGAGACCGACACCACAGGCAAATCCAGAGACTGACACGATGGCGTGTCTATGCCGATGATGCCGTCAACCCGTCGCGCCATAAACAACTGCGGATAATCTTCCAGCAGTTCGGCTTTATGGCGGTGACAGGCGACGATATAAAAATAGCCTTTCTGTAATAGATGCTCTTCGATGCCGTTCATCACCTCGGCGGTATAGCCGCCGCTGACTTCGGGAACCAGCACGCCTATGGTGTGGCTGCGTTGCAGGCGCAGGGAGCGCGCCAGATAATTGGGGCGATAGTTGAAGCCTTTGGCGGCGGCAAAGATGCGGTCTTTGGTCTCCTGCGGAATGGTGTCGGCCACCGGCGAAGCGTTCAAGACCAGTGACAAGGTGCTGGGCGACAAACCCAAATGCGCCGCCAGTTGTTTCAAACTGACCGGCGGCGGACTTGATCCGGCAATTTTTTTCGCGCCTGTGGAACCGCCTTTTTTTCGAGGCATAGGCGCAGTTTCGCACACCGCATAAGGCAACGCAAGCTCTTGGCGCAGGCGGCAGCAAACAAATCACTTGACGAGTTCTGACCGGCGTGCTAGGTTTTTTAGCCTTACTAAATCGTTTTAGTAAGAAATCGTTTCACTCACTATTGGGAACATTATTTCAGGAGGAACCAGCCATGTGTTGTGCAATCCGCAAGCTTTTATCGCTCACTTTGATGCTGGCGTTGGTGCTTGGGCTTTCGCTGTCGGCAGTGGCGCAGTTCAAGGCCAGCATTCAAGGCACGGTCAAGGACGCCTCTGCCGCAGTGGTCTCCGGCGCGACCGTCACCGTCACGAATCAAGAGACCGGCAAAGTCCAACAGGTCAAAGCCGGAGACGATGGCTTTTATCGCGTCGCCGGTTTAGCGCCGGGCAAGTACACCATAAGCGCCGAATTTGCCGGTTTCAAAAAACAGATTATCGAAGATGTCATCGTCAACGCCGAAGAACCACGCGGCGTTGATCTGATTCTGGCAACCGGACAGGTAAGCGAATCGGTCACCGTCAATGCCACCGCCGAAGCCACCACGCTACAGACGGAAAACGGGGATGTGTCGCGCTCCATCACCACCAAAGAACTGTTGCGAATTCCCCAGGTCGGGCGCGACCCGTATGAATTGGTGCGCCTTGCGCCCGGCGTCTTTGGCGATGGCGCACGCGCTGGCAATGGTGCCTCCGTGGGCTTGCCCAACACTACAGGGCCGGGCGGCTCGAACAATTCGATATTTCAAACTGAAAATCAAGTGCCGGTCACGGCCAACGGCCAACGCCTATCGGCCAATAATTTTCAGATTGATGGCGTCAGCGTCAACAGCTTGACCTGGGGCGGCGCGGCGGTCATCACTCCCAATCAGGAATCGGTCAAAGAGATTCAGGTGCTGTCTAGCACCTACTCCGCCGAAGATGGTCGCAACAGCGGCGCGCAAGTGAAAGTGGTCACGCAAAACGGCACCAACACTTTGCACGGCAGCGCCTTCTTCAAATACAACGACCCGGATTTCAATGCCTTCAACAAGTACAACGGCCCCGACAATGCGCCGCCGGTGCGCGTCAATCAACTGTTTCGCCAGTTCGGCGGCAGCCTGGGCGGGCCGGTCGTCAAAAATAAATTGTTTTACTTTTTCTCCTATGAAGGCTTGCGTAACAACTCGACCAATTTTTTCAATGAGTTTGTCGAGACGCCTGAGTATCGCCAACTGGTCATACGCCAACGCCCGAACAGTTTGACCGCCAGAGTCTTTCAAACCCCCGGCCTGGAACCGCGCATCGTCAGCGTATTGCCCAGAGATTGTTCAGCCCTGCCTGGCCGACCTTGCGCCGTCGTCAACGGCGGCCTGGACATAGGCTCTTTGACCGGCGCGACCGGACGCTATGTGCCGCTTGGCAGCCCCGCAGGCGGCGGACTCGACGGCATAGCCGATATACTGTATGCACAGTTTGCCGTGCCGGGAAACATCAGCGGCAACCAATACAATTTCCGCTTCGATTACAATTGGAATGAAAAGAATCAATTCGCCTTCAGCAGCTACATTACGAAATTTGATGGCCTGACCAGTGATGGCGCGGGGCGCAGCCGACCGATTGGCGATATTGTGTCGAAGCGCACCAATCCGTCATTTGCTTTGACCTACATACGCGCCTTTTCGCCGACCGTGTTGAATGAAGCGCGTTTCAACTTTTCGCGTTTTGGCTTCAACGAAATCAAAACCAATCAAGACGCCAACTTTGGCATACCGCGCATAGAGGTGGAAGGCTTGCCTTTTGATCGCATACGTTTTGGCGCGCCGCGTGGCGAAGGCACGCCCGGATTGTTTGCCGAAAACACTTACAATTTCCGCGACACACTCAGTAAAGTTTTGGGCAGTCATGGCTTGAAGGCCGGTGCAGATATTCGCTGGGAGCAGAGCAACAACGCCTTGGCGGGTGGTGCGCGTCCGCTCTATTCATTTGTAGGCTTGTGGAATTTAGCCAACGGCACGCCGATTTTTGAAGCCATCAATGCCGACCCGCGCACCGGCTTTCCGGCAGATGCTCAACGCTATTTCCGCACCAAAGATTATGGCCTGTTCATTCAGGACGATTGGAAATTCAAACCCAATCTGACGTTCAACATCGGCCTGCGTTATGAATATTTCACGCCGCTGCGGGAAAAGCGCGGCCAGTTAAGCACGCTGCAATTTGGCGCGAAAGGTTTGGAAGATGCCAAAGTCGTGGTCACCAACGAACTTTATAAACCCGACCGCAACAACTTTGCGCCGCGTTTAGGTTTTGCCTGGAGTCCTACGGCGTTGGACAACAAGATGGTGTTGCGCGGCGGTTTTGGCGTCAGTTTCAATCGTCATCCGCTTGCGCCGTTTCTGAATTCACGCGGCAATCCGCCGTTTTTTGCGCGCTATAATTTGTGTTGCGGCACGGCGGGAGCGCCGGGCGATGGTTTCGGCAGCCCCTTTGCAGACGGGCAGATTCTCTATGCTTTGGGGGCGAGCAATTCGCCTTTCAGCTATCCGGTCAACCCGGCCTTGGCGCAAGGCATAGACCCTGTGACCGGCAGCGCCAAAGGCGGCGCGGTCGAAATTTATGCGTCGGGACCGAAAAATCCCAATGCGTACATTTATACCTATTCGCTGGAAGTGCAATATAGTTTACCGGCGCAGATACTGGCGACCTTGGGGTATCAAGGCAGTTCCAGTCATAAGCTGACGCGTCTGGTGAATCAAAATTATCTCTACAAAAACAACCCGGCGTTTTATGCCGTCTATTTCCCTACACCGGATGTCAACGCCAATTACAACGGCATGAATCTGCGCTTGTCCAAGTCGTTTTCGCGGGGGCTGCAACTTGATGCGATGTACCGTTTCAGCAAGAGCATAGACACGCTGTCGTATGAAGGGCCGGGGTTTGTCACCAATCAAAGTTATCCGCAAGATCAACGATTCGAGCGCGGCCCTTCGGATTATGATGTGCGACATCATTTCATCGTATCGGGCTTGTGGGACTTGCCGATTTTGCGCGGTCGCAACGATTGGGTAGGCAAAGCTTTGGGCGGTTGGCAAATCAACGGCATCTACACCGCGCATACAGGCTTTCCGTGGACGCCTTTGATTGGCGAATGCACCAGCACCCCGGGCGGGCCGGAGTTGTGTCCCTCCAGGCCAGCGAAATATTTTGGTGGCGCGCTTACCGATAGCGATAATCGCGCCTTCATTCGCGCTGGCGGGAATTTTCCCGGCGGCGGCGCGAAATATTTCGATACCTCAAAACCTGCCAGCCGTGTGCCGGGCATAGGGCGCAATGTCTTTCGCGGACCGCGTTATGCCAACCTCGATCTGAGTCTGGTCAAGCGCATAGGGTTGCCGAATTTTTCTGTGCTGCGAGAAGGCGCAGGCTTGGAATTGCGCGCCAATCTGTTCAACGCTTTTAATCTGTTGAACCTTGCGCCGTTCGGATTTTTCAGCCCCAGCACCGATGTTCGCAATCCCAATTTTGGCCGCGCCACCAGCGGCCTGTCTGGGCGCGTCATTGAATTGCAGGCGCGCTTCAATTTCTAAAGCGCTTTACATATAAATGTATGGGCGACCCTCTGTGGTCGCCCCTTCTTGAAATCATATTGCTTTTGAGAAGGGGCGACCACGGAGGGTCGCCCGTACAAGCAATCGAAAATTGATTGCATTACAAGAATTGGTTAGGCGTAACTGATAGAAAAAAATATTCAACCATTCGCGCCAGACCTTTGTTATCAAGTTAATCAGCCGCCGCAATGATTCATCAACGATTCATCTGTGGCCTAAATCCCCGACAAAGGAGAGCCTTCGTGAAAGGTGTGAAAATAACGAGTCTGCTCCTGATCTTCTGGCTCATTCCCCTTATTCCTTCTTCCTCAACAGCGTCGCAACGCCATACCCTCGAAGCGAAAATTAATGCGTTGCTGGCGCGCATGACGCTGGCCGAAAAACTGGGACAACTGCAACAACTCGACGGCGAAGCCAACGGCGTTTATCGCCCCGAACATCCGGCCATGATTCGCCAAGGGTTGTTAGGCTCAACGCTGAACGTGCGCGGCGTCAAGCGCACCAACGAACTGCAACGCATAGCTATGCAGGAATCACGTTTGAAGATTCCCCTATTGTTTGCCTTCGATGTGATTCACGGCTATCGCACCATCTTTCCCGTGCCGTTGGGTGAAGCCGCAAGCTGGGACACCTTTGCGGTCGAACGCGCCGCCGCGATTGCTGCCGCAGAAGCTTCAGCGGCAGGCGTGCGCTGGACTTTTGCGCCTATGGTTGACATCGCTCGTGATGCGCGTTGGGGGCGCATCGTCGAAGGTTCCGGCGAAGATACGTTCTTGGGCGCGGCAATGGCAAGCGCCAGCGTGCGCGGCTTTCAAGGCCAAGATTACAGCGCGCCAGATAAAGTTGTTGCTTGCGCCAAGCATTGGGTGGCTTACGGCGCGGCAGAAGCCGGACGCGATTACAACAGCACAGAAGTTTCCGAAAGGACTTTGCGTGAAGTCTATTTTCCGCCCTTTCAAGCGGCGATTGAGGCCGGCGTTGGCACGGTGATGAGCGCCTTTAACGATTTGGACGGCGAGCCAACTTCGGCCAATGCCTTCACCTTGACCAAAGTGCTGCGCCACGAATGGAAGTTCGATGGCATAGTGGTCAGCGATTACGAATCCATCAAAGAACTGATGAACCACGGCATCGCCGCTACCGAAGCCGATGCCGCGCAAGCGGCGCTCTCCGCCGGTGTGGATGTAGAGATGGTCAGTCGTTTGTACAACCAACACGGCGCGCAACTGCTTGGTGATGGCAGGCTTTCGATGGCGACGATTGATGAAGCGGTGCGGCGCGTTTTGCGAATTAAATTTCGGTTGGGACTGTTCGATCATCCGTACACTGATGAGAGCCGCGAACGCGCCACGTTGTTGAGCCGGGAAAATCTGGCGGCGGCGCGTGAAGTGGCAGCGCGTTCCTTGGTGTTGTTGAAAAACGAACGCGAGGCGTTGCCGCTTGATAAAAATCTGCGCTCGCTTGCGGTGATTGGGCCGCTTGCCGATGACCAGCAAGCCATGCTGGGTTCGTGGACAGGCGATGGCAGAAAAGAGGACGCCGTGACCTTGCTTGCCGGTATCAAAGCGAAGCTTGCCACTACAACGAAAATTAATTATGCGAAAGGCTGCGAAGTTTCAGGCGGCACGACCGCAGGCATCAGCGAAGCGGTACAAGCAGCGCGTCAATCCGATGTAGCGATTGTGGCGATAGGCGAAGCGGCGGAGATGAGCGGCGAAGCGGCGTCGCGTGCCTCCTTGGATTTGCCTGGGCATCAACTGGAACTGGTGCAAGCGATAATCGCAACCGGCAAACCGACGATAGTGGTGTTGATGAACGGGCGTCCATTGACGATCAACTGGGTTGCCGAAAATGCTTCAGCGATTTTGGAGGCGTGGTTTGCCGGAACCGAAGGCGGCAACGCCATTGCCGATGCCTTGTTTGGCGATGTCAATCCGGGCGGCAAATTGCCCGTGACGTTTCCGCGCAGCGTTGGACAAGAGCCGCTTTACTATAATCACAAAAACACCGGGCGTCCGCCTGATGCCAATAACAAATACACCTCGAAATATCTGGATGTGCCGTGGACGCCGCTTTATCCTTTCGGATACGGTTTGAGCTATACGCAGTTCAACTTGTCCAAGCTGCAATTGAGCGCGAAGACGATTGCGCCGAACGGACAATTGACCGCAAGCGTCGAAGTCGAAAATGTCGGCAAACGCGCAGGCGATGAAGTCGTGCAGCTTTATCTACGCGATGTGGCGGCCAGTGTGACGCGACCGGTGAAAGAGTTGCGCGGCTTTGAGCGCGTCAGCTTACAGCCGGGTGAAAAGCGCCGCCTTGAATTTCAACTGACAGCCAGGCATCTGGGATTTTATAATCACGATATGCGCTTTGTTGTCGAGCCGGGCGAGTTCAAAGTGTATGTTGGCAATAGCTCGGAAGGCGGCTTGCAATCGAGTTTTACGGTAAAGCCATAATGTGATTTCTATAGACGTTAAGAAAAAGAGTTCTTCTGAAACGACCTGTACGGGCGACTCTGCGGTGGTCGCCCGTACAATGATATGCAGGGCGCTCCAGAAAGGGGCAAGAGATTCGTGAAGGGATGGGCAGGGAATCAACCGTTGAGCAAAATTAATTTCTCTCGTCGGTGCAAATCGTATGCTAGGCGCTTCGTTGCAGGGTTTGTCGTTGCGGCTTTGTCCAGTAATTTTGCCTTAGCAAAATCTTCACAGCATCGCACGACATCGCCTGTAAAACAGCGGTTCAATCGGGTCGAGCCATTTTTAGAAGACTTGTCAAAGCGCGCCTTTCGCTATTTTCAGGAGCAGGCAAACGCGCAGACCGGGCTGGTGCTTGACCGCGCTCGCGTTGACGGTCAAGCTCACGCGGCGACGCATTCAAGCTATCAGGTCGCCAGCATTGCCAGCACCGGTTTCGGACTCACGGCGCTCTGCATAGCGGCGGAACGCCATTGGTTGAACGCCGCACAGGCGCGCAAACGTGTGCGCCTGACCTTGCGATTTTTTGCTGACCGCGCCGAACAAAAGGAAGGCTGGTTTTATCATTGGCTGGACGCGGCGACCGGCGCACGGCGCTGGCACAGCGAAATTTCTTCCATAGACACAGCGTTGTTGTTGGCTGGCGTGTTGACGGCGCGACAATATTTCCGCGCTGACTCGGAGATCGTTCGGCTGGCTACGAAGATTTACCAGCGCGTCAATTTTCCCTGGATGCTCAACCAAGACCCACTGCTGTTGTCGCATGGCTGGCGACCGGAAAGCGGTTTCATCAAGCATCGCTGGGACAGCTACAGCGAACTGATGATTTTGTATGTGCTGGCCATCGCATCGCCTACGCATCCAATCAACCGTGCGTCGTGGTATGCCTGGAAACGACCGCTCATCACTTATGCGGGGCGCACCTATATAACCGGTGGGCCGCTGTTCATACACCTATACAGTCACGCGTGGATTGATTTTCGCGGACGTAAAGAGCAGCAAGCGCCGTTCACTGACTTCTACAAAAATTCGCTTGATGCGGTGTACGCGCATCGCGCTTTCTGCCTGGATTTGGCGACAGAGTTTCCCGGTTATACACAGAACATCTGGGGCATCAGCGCATCCGACAGCGCCAAAGGCTATGTGGCTTGGGGCGGGCCGCCACGCGATGCGGCGATTGACGGAACCGTGGTGCCGTATGCGGCAGGCGGATCGTTGATGTTTGCGCCGGAGATCGCGTTACCGGCGTTGTGGGCGATGCGTGAAAAGTACGGCGACAAGATTTATGGTCGCTATGGTTTTGCCGACGCTTTCAATCCGAATAGCGGTTGGGTTGATGGCGATGTGATTGGCATAGACCTAGGCATTACGCTGTTGAGCGTAGAGAATTTTCGCAGCGGCAAGGTGTGGAAATGGTTTATGGCAAACCCCGAAATCAGCAAAGCTCTGCAAGCCATACAACTCACGAAAGTCAAACCACGATAAATCCTCGGCAGTGCAAAAAAAGTAAGCCTCGACCGGCGACCAACTTTGCCGCCTTAGAGCGCTTTATGAAAATGCAAGTACGGGCGACCTTCGCAAGGGTCGCCCGTACTTGCATTTTCATGAAAGCGCAAGAAGCCGGGTTTGACAGGAAAAAAGAAAGTTGCTATGTTCACGGCATTTCGTAGCAGATATTACTGGCATTCATTGCTGTCTGCTGAAAGATCAGCGGTAGGAAATATAACACCAGTCGAGGGCGCTTATGAAAATTTGCCCGCAATGCAAAGCGCAGTTTAGCGACGACAATAATTTTTGTGAGTTGGATGGCACAGACTTGAATGCCGCGACGCGCTCGGTTCCGACCTTGGATTATGATGTTGATGCGCTGCTCGGCAAGACGGTGGACGGCAGATACACTTTGGAGAAATGTCTTGGGCGTGGCGGGATGGGCGCGGTCTATCGCGCTCGGCACAACAAACTGCCCAAATATTTTGCCATCAAGGTTCTGCTTCCGGGCATCGCCAGTGATCGGTTGCTCGTTGACCGCTTCAAAAAAGAGTCAATCATTGTGGCGCAAATCAAACACCCGAACGTCGTCGCGGTGCAGGATTGCGGCGAAACTGCCGACGGTCTTCTTTACATGGTGATGGATTATATCGAAGGCCAGTCCCTGCGCTCCTGGCTTGATAATGAAAAACGCATGACGGTGCCACAGGCGCTGCCCTTGTTGAAGCAGCTTTTCGCTGGCGTCAGCGTCGCTCATCAATTGGGCATCGTGCATCGAGATTTGAAGCCCGAAAATGTCATGCTGGAAACGCTGCATGGGCAAACGCTGGTTCGCGTGCTGGATTTCGGCATCGCTAAATTGAAAGAGGATGTGCAACTGACTTTGCACGGTCAAATTTTGGGTACGCCGTTTTATATGTCGCCCGAACAATGGCAAGGCGCGCCGCTTGACCAGCGCGCCGACATTTATGCCTTGGGCGTGATGATTTACGAATTGCTTTCCGGCGCGTTACCGTTTTATGCGGGAAGTTGGCAGGCGGTGATGCAGAAACATCTGCATGAAATTCATCAACCGTTGGAAGCGGTGCAAGGGGATGTGCCGCTGGTCGTAGCGCAAGCCGTGGCAAAAGCTTTGGCGAAAGACCCGGCCAAACGCCAGCAAACCATCGAAGAGTTGTGGACAGCCCTTGAAGCGGCAGCGCATGAAACGGCGACTACACCCACTCCTGCAACGACCGCGACGCCTTCGGCAAAAGGACTCTTTATCAGTTATGCGGCTCAGGAGCGCGCCAAAATTCTGCCGATTACCGGAGCCTTGAAAGCCCACGGCCTACAAGTCTGGGGCGAGGAGGAGCGCTTGGAAGGCAGCGCCATGTACGGCGTGCAGGTGGTGCAGGCCATCAAGCATTGCGATGCCCTGTTGTTGATGTGTTCCGATGCCGCTATGCGGTCACGCGCCGTCAAGCAGGAAATCTTGCTGGCGTGGAAATACGCGAAGCCGATTGTGCCGTTGCTGCTGCAACGCGCCGCTTTCCCGGAACAACTTGAATATTGGTTGGAGGGCTGGCACTGGATCGAGGTACTCAATCATCCACAGGAATATTGGCTGCCGAAAATTCATCAGGCGCTACGTTATCAAGCGCAGGCTATGGACGCGTCGGCAGTGGAATCACCGCCGCCCGATGTTCCGCCTCAAGCAATAGAAATCGGCAAGAGTGTGGGCGAGCCTCGTGCGCCGCTGTATCGCGGACTGGGAGCGCTGCCGAATCCTCTGCGCCCAGAGCTTGCTTCTACGTTGCGAAACACTGCGAAGCACACCGCGCCTCGGGCGCTGGCCGAATTGATAGCGTTGGCGACGTTCACCGATCAGATTTGGACGATACCCGGAAATTATGAACAGAAAGCGACGGGCTTTCGCGGCCTTGGCGCGCCACAGGATGGCGTCAAACGCGGCTACCGCATAGGCGATGCGTTGCGTCTGGCTATCGAAGCGGATCGAGCCGGGCATTTGTTGTTGTTGAACGAAGGCGCAGATGGCCTCACCTATTGCCTGTGCCCTTCATGGTTTGCGCCTAAGACTCGGCTCAAAGCGGGGCGCAATTATTATCCGCAAACCGGCTCGCAATATGACGCCTTCGTTTTGACCGGCGCGCCGGGGCGCGAACACCTGTTGGCGATTATCACCGACGAGCCTTTTGCTTTCGACTGGATGCCCAACGATGAAGTGCCAGCGCGGGTCTTGCAACCAACCGACATCGAAGAGTTATGTCACGCGCTCCGTCGTTTGGCCGCAGGGAAATGGACAGCGCTTTCCACTTATTTCACCGTCACCGCTTGAGGCAAAGCGCGGCGCGTAATATTTTCTCCGATTATCCATAAATCATTGAACCGGATTTCATACTGATTTTTCCTCATGGTCAGGGGCATCGAAACGCTTCTCAATTGCTGCATCTCTTCGCTTCGCCCCTTAGCGAGTCGGCAATTATTTTTAGCTGCACACGGACGAACTCTCGTCTTCGCTGACCCAGCTAGTTGCTAACCTTTTGCATCGGAGGAATCCACCCATGAAAAAAGCCCTCACCACGTTATTGATTCTGGTACTGTTGTTGGCCGCGCTTCCCGCCTCTGCACGGTTGTCTGTACGCGCCAACGAGAAAGCCTATCTGGAAACCCGTAGGTCTGAGGCCGAGACGGTTGCTGCACCGACTGGCGAAGCCAATTTCCGCGTCGTTGATTTGCAGATTGATGAAGAAGCTCTGGACGGTTTAAGCGTGCGCGAAAAGAAAGAGCAACTGCTGGACTGGCTCTTTTTTGCGGCGCTCAATGAATCGCTGACCGATAAACAACTCAATGAAGTCTCCTATGATCTGCCGACGATTCGCAAAGGCTATATGCACCAGGCCGCCAATTTCGAGTACGGCGAGACGCGCTCGCGCTACATCGGCAATGGCAAAGTCATCGCGCTGTTGCCTGCCGCTATTGCGCCGGAGTATCTAGACCGGCTGGCGCACGTTGCCGATGAACAGCGTAAAAATATCGGTGCAATCCCCACTGCCATTCTGGCCTATCAATATCGCGTCAATCCCAAGACCTTGACCGCTATGCTGTCGTCGCCCGAAACCGTTGAGACGCGCAGCCTGTTTACCGCCGAGCGCGGTTATGTAGAAGCGCGCATCACCAATCTGCAAGAGTTGCGCGATTTTTTGGGGCGCATAAATGACCTCACCTTCGCCAGTAAAAAGACCGGCGTGTTGACGCTGGGTGGGCGCAAGATGATGGGCGGCGTCTATCAAGGCATCAACCTGGAGGATGTGGCGGCGATCTGGCAATCGGAGAAAACCATCAGTGAAAAACAGGCGGCCTTCAATGCCCGTTGGGACGAAAAATATCGCGCCTTCCTGGAGATGAAAAAATTGGAGACCTATGCCTTGGTCACCCAACAGGATGTCGAACGCTTTAAGCGCGAGTTAGAAAAAGAGAAACAAGAATTGGTCGCGCAGATGTATGACGAACAGCATAAGCTGGGGCTGGTCAAAGAGAGCGGCTTTTCTTTAGACCCCAGCTATGATTATAAAAAACTGGCGACCTTCTTCGACACCGGCATTATGCCGATTGTGAAAGAGGCGTTGAAAGTCGCGCCGGGTGGGATCACCAATCAGGAGATTACGGCAGTCAAAGAGGGACTGGCCAAGCGCGATGATGATCCGCTTTATCGCCTGCTGGGCAAACTCAGCAAGTTGTTGGGCGAGGATGTGGCGCAGGATATTCAAACCCTCATTCTGGAAAAATACAGTTTTCAAAAGGCGCGATACGATGGCGAATTGCAAGGCACGCACGTCGGCATGGTGTTGTTTTATACAGACCTGATTGCCAAGTTGTGGGGCTGGGATTTTGCCGACAGTACGCCGCACACCATCAAGGATTTTATCGCCAAGACCGATAGGACGTTTGCCGGAATTCATCTACAGGAATTGCGAAAAGTTCCCAACACGCGGTTGTGGTTTGGCGCTGATAAAGATCGCGGCTTTCAGGTTTTGGACAACGGCACCAAACTCTGTTTTGCGCGGCGTGCGACGCGCATCTTTTCGGCCTCCTCCAATCCCTTTGAACCGGGCATTGAAAAAGAGACCAATTTCATCAGCGGCGATTTCATCGCTTGGTGGGACAAGCATTTTGAAGAGGTCGCGCAGTACGAGCCGGAATATCAAAGCCTTAACGAAATCATGAAGTGGAGCCTGTTGATTGGTTGGCTCAACGAAGCCAATAATGGCGATTTACTGGGCTTTTTACGCAATGTGCCGGTCAATCGGTCGTTCTGGTTTCCCGATTGGGTGCAGCAGAACGCGCAACTGAAATATCAAAAATGGGAGAGCGTAGGCTTTTTCCCGCGTGGCTATAACGGTGAAAAGACCGAAGCCTTGCCGACCTTAAAATCCAAACACTATTCGCCCACCGGCAGCGTCATCCGTCTGTATTATTTCAGCGGCGGCGTATCGCTTGGCGGAAAGGAAATTTTCAAAGGCCGCGCCGCACGTTCGATTGTCGCCGAAGCTCACCCCACGGTCATTCGCCCGAACGTCGAATCGGTCGTCGTCAAACCGACAGGCAAAGCCATCACCACCAGCGAAGGCGCGGTTTATCGCATCAAAAATACGCCGCCTCATCAACCGCTCGCCATTACTGTGACCCCCAAAGCACAAGCGAAACTGCGTAGCAATAACGCAGAACTGAGCAACCGACCGACCTTTGAGCGCCTCTATTCGCGGCAACCGGAGACCGCACGCTTTGCCGTGCGCGCCAATGGCACAGAGATCGGTAGCCTGGATATCAGCAGCAACGCGGCGGCAAAAAATCGTCTCAGCATAGGCGTCAAGAGCCGCGATATTGATGCCGGACACGCCTTTGCCAGACGCTTGAGCAAAGCTCTGGAACCCGACCGTATGTTGTACCGCGATCCCGATGTGGAGGTCGCCTACAAACTCGTCAACCAGGAAGAATATCTGGTCAAATTGAAAACCTCCGACAAGTGGATGAAAGTCGCGCTGACGCCGCCTGAAAAAGAACTGCCCGCCGGATGGCAGGGGCGGGTGGCCGATGCTTCCAACAACAGCTACAACGTCAACATCAACTGGGTGGACAAAGCGGCGGCGCAGGCGGAACTGGCCAAAGGCGGCATCATTCGTATGCAGTCGGTCTCCAGCGCTACCGAAACGGCGGCCAGCGGCATCGCCGCACGGCTTCCTGCCGATGGCACTATGCCGCTGGAAATCATCAACGGCAAGACCGTCATCAAAGGCGTCTATGAACCGAAAACGCAGACCGTCTATTTCAATAAATTGACCTTGCCGCCGGAGATGAAGGCCGACCCTGCACGCCTAGGCAAGGTGCTGAACAATTCGGATATGTTTGAAATTCAGCGCCTCGCCAAGCAATCGCCGCTGACGATTCGCTACGAGGCAGGCACGCTGCCCAAACCCACTCCGGCGCAGGAACGACTGGCGCGCATAGACGGCTATCTGGAAGTCGAACGCCCAGGCAAAGCCATCAAAGAGATAGATGCGTTGCTGCAAACTCAAGGCGAACAACCCGAATTGCTGATGCGAAAAGCGGTGGCGCGCATTGAGCAGGAACGGCTGGAAGAGGCGGCGAAGATTTTAGACCGCATTCCGAAACCCGATCAGGAGGCGTTCTACAAAGCGGTCAATGAACGTCTGGCGCAGAGTTACGATAAGGCCGATGTGTCCAGCCGTTTTGTGCCGCCCAAACCCGCGATTAAACCGAGCGGCGCGGGCTATGAACTGGAACTGCGCGGCGGCGTAATTCCCGATGTGGATAGTTTGCTGATTAACACTCTGCCGGAAGCCGAACGCGCCAACATGAAAGAGATTATGAATCTGCGATTGCGCGGCGGCATCGAAGCCGAAAGCGTCGTCAATCCGCAAGCGCTGTTGGATGGTCGCGCCCGCTTTTATATAGAAGATGCACCGGGGCTGAATAATCTGGATTGGAATGCCTCTCTGAAAAACGCTTTGCATCAAGTGGTCGCGGAAGATTTGGGTACGGTGTTCAAACTTCAGCGCGGCTCCATTGCCAGACTCAAACCGACCACCATACTGACTGCCGATGGCAGCAAACGCTTTCGGGCTTCATCCTACAGCGCCACGCCACGGGGCTTCAAACAACCGCAAACCTTCAACCTTACCGGCGGCAGTTTCCACAGGGATAACTGCGATGATGAAGCGGATGAAGATTGCGACAACGAACGCGACACGGTTTATGTCGTCGTCGCCAAGAAGAGATAGCCGGGGGGCGTTGATGCTAGACTCTTTCGACCGTCTGGCAGCGGCCATTAAGCAAGCCGAAGACCTCAAGCGCCGAGCCGAATATCGCTCGGCGCTTGAGGTCTATCGTCAGACCTTGAGCGCACGCACGGGCGAACTCGCAACCCCGCCAAACGCTTTCACTCACGCTGATCTAGTTTTGCTTGAACGCCACGCTGATCTCGAAATTCTCTTTGGGCATACCGCGATTGCTGACGATTTGTTGGCGGCGCTGGTGGCGATTTTGCAAGCGGTGGGCAATCGTTTTTATGCCGACTATGCGTTGTTGAAACGCCTGCATCTGGCGTTAGAATGCGGCGCTGTGAATCAGGCGCATCAATTGCTTCGCAGCATGGAAAGCCTCGGCGATTTAGACGCCGTGGAAATCAGTCCGGCGGGGCTGTCGCGTTGGGAGCGGCAACTCTATGGGTACGACATCAACAACGCCGACCGCGCTTTTATCCTCGCCCACCTCTATTTGAATATGGGTCGTTTGTGGCTGACCTTTGGGCAATATGGCGAAGCGCTGGTGTTGTTGAAACGCGCCCTGCATTACGCTGGCAAAGAGACGCCCGTCAATACGCAAGCCCTCGTCTTGCAAACCAGACTTTGCCTTGCCGCCGCTGTGTTGGAAAAGGGGGAATTCCTCGACGCCCAGGAAGCGCTGGCGACGCTGGAGGCAAGTCTGCAACAAACCACCGAGGTCGCCCCTCAAGTTCGTTATCTGGAACTCATAGGCAAGTTCAATTTATTGACCGGCAAGATGGGCGGCGCTCTGGCGCACTTCACAGAGGTGGTCAAAATTTGTTCGCAACATCACTTTGAAGCGGCGGCCATTCAAGCCATGCTCAATCTGTGCGAGGTCTTGATACTGGTCAATCAAACCCCCCAGGCCAAAATTTATCTGGCGATTGAAGTAGCGAACGCCCAACGCCTGGGCAATGTCGCGTTGTTGGGGCGCGCCGAATTTTTGCTCGGTATGGCCGAAGCGCGCAGCCATTCGCTCGCCGATGCCGTGCCGCTCGCTTCTCTGAGCGAGATTTGGAAAGTTGGGCGGCGCACGACTGCGGTGCGCCGCGATTGGTTGACGCCAGACCCTTTGGAAATTCCGCAAGCCTCCAGCTATCTGGCCTTTTTTGAAGATCGCGCTATGGCCTTTCACTGGTATTTAGGCGCACAAGATTTTGCCACGGCAGCGCAAATTCTACAGCGCATCAAAGAGACGTTTTTGCTCACCGATTCCGCCTTGATCCTGTGTCGAGTGCAGATTCTGGAAGGGGTGCTGGCTTATTATCAACAGGATTATGCTAACGCAGAGCGGTTGTTGAACGATGTACGAGGCTTTTTGCGTGCGCTCGGATTACAACCGGAATTGTGGCAAGTCCTGCGATTTTTGGGATGGTGCTGGAAGTATATGGAGCGTGCGCCGGAAGAGCAGGAGGCGTTGGCAGGCGAGACCCTGCAAGTATTGACGACGATGACCGAATCGCTGGAGCCAGCCGAGCAAGCCATCTTTTTGTTGAACAAATGGACGGCTGACGAAGAATATATCGCCGGTGAAATCAATCGGTTGATGCGTTTGAAAGCGCAACTGGCCAACGTACCGTGGTATAAAAAACTGCAACTGCGCCGCCAACTCTGGCAGGCGATTCATGATTTGCTGGAACATATTGATCGCTACAAAGATGCGTTGGCGCGACGGGTCATCGAACAGCGCGAGACTAAAATTGCCGATGGACAATCGCAAACTCTGTGGCAGAGATTGTGGCAGCATCCGCGTCAGCGCGTCACCTTGTCCTTTCTGGTCTTGCCTGACCGCGTGTTTATTGTCCGCGCCGGTTGGCTGAGTTTGGATTTCGGCATCAGCCCGGTGACGCGCATCGGCTTGCGCCAGTTGGTGCGACAATGGCACGAACCGATTCAACGCTTCATCGGGAAGAGTCGCGGGTTAGGCAAAGTGGAAGATCAAACGGCGACCGCAAAAAACGCGAAGGCCGCAAAACTCAGTCTTGCTGAAGTCCAACAAATCATGACGACGGTGTCGGCACAACTGGCAGAGGCTTTGCGAATGGAAGAACTCTTAAGCGCTTTGCCAAAACGCATCAACGCCTTGACGATTGTGCCGGATGACAGTTTGCACGGCTTGCCATTCGCGGCGCTGATGTTTCAAGGCCGCTATTTAATCGAGCGTTTCGCGGTGGCGCTGGCCTTTGAATCGAGAAGACCGGCCAGCCTTTCGCCGTCACCGACCGGCGAATATGCTTTGACGGTTGGGGTGTCGAAAGGCGCGCCCGGTTATCCGCCTCTGGACGGAGCGCGGCGGGAACTGCAAAAAGTGTCGGCGTGGCTGGCGCGCCATCAAGCCATAGAGCAACGCTTGGACGATACACAACCGGCGAATGGCGCAGCCGATAAAGCTACGGTGTTGCGGCTTCTGGAACAGGCTTCGCTTTTTCATATCGCTTGTCACGGCGAGTTCAAAATCAACGCGCCTGAGCAATCGGGTCTGGTGTTGATTCAAGCGCCGGACAAGATTGAAACCGTAAGTTTGCGCGAGTTGGCGGCGATGAATTTGCAAAGGCTGAAGCACACGACACTATCATCGTGTTGGTCTGCGGATAATTATGTAGTGCCGGGTCGCTGGATTATTTCGTTGCCAGAAACCTTGTGGCGTGCCGGTGCGGAAAGTGTGTTGGGTTGTCTGTGGTTGGTCAGCGATGAAGTAGCAGTGGCTTTGATGAACCTCTTTTATAATTATCTGGATCATTATCCGCGTGATGAAGCGTTGCGACGAGCGCAATTGGATTGCCTGAATAATCGCCTGTCGGATTGTCGTCTGGACAGTACCACGAATCCGCTCTTTTGGGCGGGATACCATCTCTACGGCAATCCTCAACCGTTGCGGTTGCCGAAATCATCTACGAAAAATTAGCGCTATGCCTTCGCGGCTTGAAGTCTCAGCGGCTTTGACCGAGGCAGCGAATGAAACTGACCCGTCGCACTTGCAAACGGAGCGCCTGCCTTGAATTAATAGAGGCTCACCGGTAGATTGAATGGCCTGTGAAGAAAACCAAAGCAGATCACCAGATAAAAAAGGAGCGCGCATGGAAGAAACCAAAACCACTCACTACAACTGGGAAGCCATGCCCAGAGAACGCGTCAACGATTTATTAGAACGTCGTTTGATTACCAGCCAACACCTGATGTTGGCGCACGTTTACTTGAAGAAAGGTTGCGTCGTACCGCAGCATTCGCACGACAACGAGCAACTTACTTATGTGCTGGAAGGGGCGCTGCATTTTTATATTGGCGCGGACGAAGCGCATGAGGTCATCGTCCGCAGCGGCGAAGTTCTGGTCATTCCTCCCAATGTTTTGCACAAAGCCATCGCGCTTGAAGACACTCTCGATGTGGACATCTTCAGTCCGCCCCGGCAGGATTGGCTGAATAAAACCGATGATTATTTGCGGCAGAAAGTAACTACCCAGCCTGATTGTGAGAGTTGAATGCTGTGCGGCGGTGCCGCTTTGAGGTGCGGAGAGTCCGAGACTCTCCGCACCTCAAAGCGGTGCCGCCGCCAGCACTGGCTGCGTAGTTGCGGCAGAAATAGCTATGGATTTGGGCTTACAAAATAAAGTCGCTTTCGTTGCCGCCGCCAGTCGCGGGTTGGGTCGAGCGGTGGCCGAAGAGTTGGCGCAGGAAGGCGCTTCGTTAATCGTTTGCGCTCGCGGCGAAAAAGAGTTGCAGCAAGCTTGTGAAGCGATACACCAAAACAGCAGCGCAGAAGTTTTCGGCGTTGCTGCGGATTTGTCGCAAGCCGCCGCCTTGCAGCGCGCCATCGAGCAAGGCTTGGCGCGATTCGGGCGCGTGGATATTTTGGTCACCAATGTGGGCGGGCCTCCGGCTGGGCGGTTTGAAAATTTGAGTCGTGAGAATTGGGAAGAGGCAACGCGGCTTTTGTTATCGAGCGTGTTGGACTTGACGCGCTTGCTGTTGCCGGGAATGAAAGAACGCGGCTGGGGGCGCATTGTAAACATCACTTCGATTGCCGCCAAACAACCTGTACAAAATTTGATACTGTCGAACAGCCTGCGCGCTGCTGTGACCGGCTTTGCGAAAACGCTTGCCCAGGAAGTCGCGCCATACGGTGTCACGGTCAATAATATTTTGCCGGGCTACACGCGCACTGAACGTGTGGAGCAACTGGCGCAGGCGATGGCAGAAAAAGAAGGCGTAACGCCCGATGACATTCGCGCCCGCTGGGAAGCGGAAATCCCTATGCAGCGACTAGGCGAAGTCCGCGAGTTTGCGGCGCTGGCGGCGTTTCTGGTTTCCGAACGCGCCAGTTATATCACCGGCAGTTCCATAGCCGTAGATGGCGGCTGGATTCGCTCGTTGTTTTAGATTGGTTTGCGAGGGCTGGTACAGGCAATCCTCTGCGGTCGCCTGTACCTTTATTAGCGCGACGCCATAGCTAGAGCGGGTCGCAGAATTCCAACAACCGCCCATATGTTGTAGATGATTAAACCATCACACACAATATATGGACAAAACATCCATTGATGCGACCCGCTCTAGCGATTGAATAGTGCTACAGAAAAAAGCCGAAGGCCGATGAAATGTCGGCCTTCGGCTTTTGTACAACTTGGCTTGGGTTATCAGTAAATCTTGACGGTTTGCCTTGAAGTTCAATAGCGCAATTTCGGCAGGTTATAAACTCCTGCCAGCGTGTTCAAATCGGCGCGCAGCGCAAGCCAACTTCTCTCCACTTTGGCATGGAAGCGGTTATTTTTCATGATGCGCCCAACTTCATCGGCCTGATTCAACACGGCACGAACTTCGTTATGAGTTTCGCGCCACGCATCGCGGCGGTCGAAATCGGAACGCAGATTGTCGAGCGCTCTTTCCAACTGCTTGACCTGCTCGTTGATATTGTCTTCTTTGCGGCTGCCGTTCAAATAGCTGCGGTCTAAATTTTTATCTACCATTTTTTGAAATGAATCGCTGCGTTCTTCGACGCGCTTGATAATGCGTTCGACTTCGCTTTTGGTGTAATAGCGGCCTCTGGCGATACCTTGCCCGAAAGCCGGAGTCATCAATAAACGGCTCACTGCTAATGCAACCAACAACCTCGTTGAAAACTTTTTCATATATTCTCCTATCTCAAACCATTTTTCTCCGCGCCTGTGTGGCGCTGTTTTCCTAACGCTGCCTTCACGCCTTTGGGTGTGTCGAGGCATTCAGCCAATTAGACGCAACAAGATTTGGTTTGGTCTTAATTATTATAACGACCCAGCCCTCTTTGCCCCGCAGGGGCGTAGGAGGGTAGCCAGTGCGGTAGGCACTGGAACCAAAGACACTGGAATCATGTTGAGCAAATTCTTCGCGCCCTGAAAGGGTGCAGGAGATGAATTGCCGCCAGCCTC
>JACQDB010000112.1 GCA_016201275.1 Acidobacteriota bacterium | reverse complement strand
GGCGACCACCGCAGGGTCGCCCGTACAGGGTTGCACTTGATTTCATCCACCATCCTTAGCGTAAGAAAAGTTGGTAGTGCGAAAAAGTAAGGCTCGACCGGAGAGCGACCTCGCGGCATTCGCTTTGTAGAAGCGACCTGTAATCGCGCCGTAATTCAGGGTCGCGCTCACACCACAAAACCAAGCTTCGAGCATTAATCATGCAGCCTATTTTTTTAGCACTAGCGAAAATTGTTGCCTTCTGCATGAGCGACTGAGGTAGTAAAATCAGGCGTGATTTTTTCTCAGACCATGCAGGGTAGAGTGATTTTCTTATTGCCCCATTCTCTTTTCTTTTAACGCTCCGGTTGCTCAGGCGCAGACCTTGAGCAGCAGACGGAAACCAGCGGCTTGCCAACAAGCGTGTCAAGCAGTTCTCCTACTTCCCAACACCTTTTGTCATGATGGGTCGCCCTGTGCCTTCAACAGGGACACGGAGGAAGCTTCATGCTCCGACCACCTACTCCCGCTTTGCCGTCCCCCACGCTGCCGACCGGCATAGCGGCGGTCTTCTACAAAAACATTCCGGCTTCGCGCTATAAAATATATGCGCGCCATGCGGCGGTCGTGGTGATCGTGCTTGGGGGCGTCGTAGCGCTGGGCTGGGTGTTCAACCTGGCGTTGTTCAAGAGCCTCTCGCCCGGTCTGGTCTCGATGAAATTTAATACGGCTTTATGCTTCATCTTGTGCGGCCTCGCCCTGTATTTATTGACCCGCGAGACGACCGGGCCAAGGGCGTTGGTTCTGGTTCGCGCTGGCGCGTTGCTGGCGGCGCTAATCGGTTTGTCCACCATTGTGGAATACCTGACCGGCAGAGAGTTCAACATTGATCAATGGGTATTCCGCGATCTGGACGCCACCCAGACTTCGCACCCCGGACGCATGGCACCTTTGACGGGCTTCAGTTTTCTGGCGCTGGGCCTAGCCTTGCTGTTGTTAGAGCGCCGTCGTTACTGGCCGGCGCAAGCGTTTGCTCTGGTGGTGAGTTTGATTTCCCTGCTGTCATTTTCCGGCTATTTATACGGCGTCAAATCGCTCTATCAAATCGGCTATTTCACCCCGATGGCGTTGCACACGGTCTTGGGTTTTTCGCTGTTAAGTTTCAGCATTCTGTTTGCCAACTCGGAGCAAGCCTTCCTGGCCATTATCACCAGCGATACGGTTGGCGGCGTGATGGCCAGACGGATGATTCCGGCGGCAATTTTCATCCCTTTAGCCATTGGCTGGGTGGGTTTATTGGGGCTGCGTTTGCGCGTTTACGAGGTCGAGTTCGGGGTCGCAGCACTGGTCTTATCCGCCGTGGTGCTGCATTGCCTGATGATTTTCTGGAATGCTCGCTCCCTGCATTTAGCCGATGGCAAGCGCCAGCACGCCGAAGCAGCGTCGCGCCAATCCGAGGAAAAGTACCGCAGCATCTTTGAAAATGCCATCGAGGGCATCTTTCAAAGCCTGCCCAACGGCCAGGTCATCACCGCCAATCCGGCGCTGGCGCGTATGCTGGGTTATGACTCAAGCGACGCTCTGTTGCTCGCCTTCACTAATCCTTCGCATACCCACTTGGTTGACCCGACCTTGCGCGAAGAGCTATTCGACCGGCTTGCCGCCCACGGCGCGGTGCAAGGCTTTGAAGCGCAATTGCAATGTCAGGACGGCAAAAAGATTTGGGTGTTGATCAGCGCCCACGAAATTTACGATGCAGAAGGTGAATTGCTCTCCCTTGAAGGCATCATCGAGGACATCACCGCACGCAAAAATCTGGAAGAGCAGTTGCGCCAATCGCAGAAGATGGAAGCCATAGGCCGTCTGGCCGGGGGCATCGCGCATGATTTCAACAACCTGCTGACCGCCATTCTCGGCTACAGCGAATTGATTCGCAGCGCGCTGGAGCCGCAGCACCCGATGCGCCTGCAAGTCGAAGAAATTGACAAAGCCGGACGCCGCGCCGCCGCCTTGACCAATCAATTGCTCGCCTTCAGTCGCAAGCAAATCCTCCAACCTCGCGTCCTCAATCTCAACACCGTCATCAACGATATGCAGAAGATGTTGCAGCGCGTCATTGGCGAAGATATCGAGTTGAGCATCCATCTGGATACCGCTTTGCACCACGTTCGCGCCGATGTCGGGCAGTTGGAACAAGTCCTCCTGAATCTGCTGGTCAATGCCCGCGATGCCATGCCACGCGGCGGCACGATTCTTTTGGAAACCCGCAACACCAGCGTTGATGAAGCCTATGCCAGCCAGCATCTCGAAGCGCATCCCGGCAACTATGTGATGCTGGCCATCAGCGACCCCGGCATCGGCATGGACAGCGCGACGCTGGCGCAAATCTTCGAGCCATTCTTTACTACCAAAGAGGTGGGCAAAGGCACTGGCTTAGGCTTGTCCACGGTCTTTGGCATCATCAAACAGAGCCAGGGGTACATACAGGTTTACAGCGAACCCGGCACCGGAACCAGTTTCAAAATTTATCTACCGGCGGTGCCCGCAGCCGCGCTTTTGCCGGAAGTCGAAGTGCTGCCGCTTGCCTCTCTCACCGGTTGGGAGACCGTTCTGCTTATCGAAGATGATGAAATGGTGCGGAAACTCGCGCATCGCATTCTCACTCTCAGCGGCTATCAAGCGCTGGTCGCCGTGAATGCCGAGGAAGCCTTTTCCTTATGCCAGCAGCACGCGGAAACCATCCATCTGATTCTCTCCGATGTCGTGATGCCGAAAATGAGCGGCCCGGAATTGGTCGGCTGCCTGCTGGCGATGCGCCCCGACAGCAAAGTATTGTATATGTCGGGCTACACCACACACAGAGTGTTGCAACAAGGGTTGCTGGAATCCACGCCTTTTATCCAAAAACCCTTTACCCCGGACAGCCTGCAACGCAAGCTACGCGAAGTTCTCGATACGGTTGCCGTCGAGACGAGTTGAAGGGGGTGAGCGTCAAGCGCCGCGCACGATGCCTTCACGCTTCAAGCGTTCGCTTTCGGTTGGCGACACGCCAAGCTCTGCCAATAACGCTGCGGTATCTTCGCCCAACTCCGGCGACAGACGATTCACGCGCAAGGTCGTATCGCTCATCTTGTAGGCGAAACCCAGTTGCTGCACCACCGCTTGTGTAGCGCTGGGCATCTCCATCACCATCTGCCGAGCCACGGTTTGCGGATGCGCGAAGGCTTCGCCCACCGTCAACACCGGTTCGCAACAACAATCCGCCTCGCGCATAAGGTCAGTCCATTCACTTTGGGTTTTCGTTTTGAAGACGGCAGCGACTGCTGCAAAGAGTTGCTGTTTGGCCTCGCCTTCGCAAAACTGTTGCGCGATTAACTCCGGCCTGGCCACTGTGGCGCAGAAGTTCGCCCAGAATTTCGGCTCCAACGCGCCCAGCGTCATCCACTTGCCGTCGCTGGTTTCATAGACGTTATAAAACGGATACGCGCCCGACAACACAAATTTATCGCCGACCTGAAAATTCTTCCCGGCAAAATATTGCGCTCCGGCAATCGGCAACATCGAGAGCATCACATCAAACATGGAAACGTCAACGTATTGGCCGCGCCCTGTGCGTTGACGCGCCAACAGCGCCGCCAGTATGCCGAACCCGGCAATCATGCCACCGGCAAGGTCGGCAACCTGTGTGCCGGACATCGCCGGTTTGCCACGGTCATCGGTAGTCAAACCCAGAACGCCCGATAGCGCCAGATAATTCAAATCATGGCCGCTGCGATCTCTATGCGGCCCGTCTTGCCCAAAGCCCGTAAGCGCGCAATACACGAGGCGCGGATTAATTTCGGCAACCCGTTTGTAGCCAATTCCCAAACGCTCAACGACGCCGGGACGAAATTGCTCCATCACCACATCGGCGGTTTCCGCAAGGCGCAAAAACAGGTCGCGCCCTGCGGGGTTTTTCAAATCAATAGCGATGGATTTTTTGTTGCGATTGACCTGCTGAAAAGCCGCGCCCTGCGTGCCGACCTGCGGCGGCGAATGGCGCGTCGGGTCGCCCAGGTTTACTTCTTCGATTTTAATCACCTCGGCTCCCAAATCACCGAGCATCATCGTGCAATAAGGCCCCGGCAGTAATCTGGTTAAATCGAGTACGCGAATTCCTTCAAGCGCTTGTTCCATTGTCTCTCTCTCACTTTGTTGACTGAGGTTTTGGATAGGCCAGACGGAATCCTACACTGCGAAAGGTGGTGTCGCAATCTGGCGCGGCTAACGTATCACGCGGGTTTCTTGCGGCGAGCGCATCTCGTATAAAACGCCGCGCCAGCGTATGCGCCGCGTCGTTGCCGATTGGATAAAGTTGAAAAAATAGACAACCGAAACCAGCAGCCAACCAAAACTATACATCCACCATAAGCGCGTAATGGCACGGCGCGCTTGGGGCAACATCGCACGCGCTGCCAGCAAGCGAATGACGCCTTTCGCTGAACCTAAAATATAAATCAACGCGAGCAGCGCCAGCGCCACGCCTGGCGGTTTAGCGAGCAGCGTTAAGAGGATGGCGAAAAGTCCGCCGCCGAAAAATACCAGATTGAAAAATAGCTGCGAGATAAAGCCCGTCCACCACAATCTCGCGTTATAAACTCGCGTGATGATGACTTGCCGAGTAGTGAATTCGAGCAGCGCGGCGCACGTCGCATCGGCTTTCGCAATCGTCATGCAGCGCGGCGCAAACGCGATGCGAAGGCCGCTTCGTTGCACCGTGGTGGTCAGCGCGTAATCATCGCTCAAGGCGTGCGACCAAGCGCCAAGCACATTCAACTTCGCAAAAGTTTTTTTCCGTATCGCCATCGAACCGCCCCAGGCGAAATTGCGAGGGTGGTCGCCGAGCGTTGTCGCTACCGAGCCGTTCCACGCCGACAGCAACGCTGAAAAAAAGCCGCCGCTGGCGGGCAAGTACCAGCGATAGCCTGTGGTCGCGCCCACCTGTTCATCGGCAAGCGGCGCGATCAACGAACGCAACCAATCGCTACGCACTCGCGCATCCGAATCCACGAAGACCAAGGCTTCCGCCGCCGCGTCAACCGCTTCAACAGCGCGCATCAGATTGTTGACCTTTTCGCTACGTTCGTCACTGATACCGGCAACGATGATTCGCGCTTTGGGGTTTGCCGTAGGGCTTTCAAGCGAGGCGTTTTCCGATGTAAGATTCCGTCCGCCGGTGGTACGCCAAAGCGCTCCGCGTTCCGCCATCACTTGTTCGATAATCGGCAAAGCAGCATCGTCTGTAGTGGCGACGACGACAAGAATTTCATAGTTCGGATAGTCTTGCTGAAACACAGCGCGCAGGTTTTCTGCGAGTTCCACATCCGTGCCTTTGCACGGCATAATGATGGCTGCCTGCGGCGTGAAAGTATCAAGCGAGGAGGCAAGCGACCGACGCACGAAGACTAACAAGCGCCAGCCTTCCAATAGCGAGACCAGACCTTGAAGAAGCAACAGCGCGGCGAGAACGTAAAAGGTAATCAACATTCTAAGGCCACCGACTCAGGGGAATGGATTTTCTACCCTGCAAAATTTGCGTAGTGTTCAAACGCCCGGTTTTATTGGGTATTTTGGGCGATTTCTGTTTTTCCCGGTAGCCGTGTTCAGCAGGGCTTATCGGTGTTTGCATTTCTCCATTCCTTTCACGACAACCAAACGCGGTTGCCCAATTTGCACAGGGCGCAGGCGCTACCGATTTTCTTACTTGCGCGCCGACAAAATAAACAGGCAAGATGAATGTTTTTGAAGAGGCCGAAGTTTAATTCACCATGCGGACAATCAACAAACCGTTTTCATTCGAGGTACTGGCCAAAGACCGCGAGACCGGAGCGCGCACAGGGCGCATCACGACTGCTCACGGCGACATCGAAACGCCGGTCTTTATGCCCGTCGGCACACAAGGAACGGTCAAGGCGCTCACCCAATCCATGCTCGAAGCGATGTCGGCGCAAATTATTTTAGGCAACACTTATCATCTGTACTTGCGCCCTACGCACACGCTCATCAATCAACTTGGCGGCCTGCATAAATTCATGGCGTGGCCGCACGCCATCCTTACAGACAGCGGCGGCTTTCAAGTCTTCAGCCTCGGAGCGCTTCGCAAACTGAGCGAAGAGGGCGTCGCCTTTCAATCTCACATAGACGGCTCGCGACATTTCCTGACCCCGGAAACTTCAATGGAAATTCAAGCCGCTTTAGGCTCGGACATCGTGATGTGCTTCGATGAATGCACACCGTTTCCGGCGACCCGCGACCAGGCCAGAACCTCTATGGAGTTGACCTCGCGTTGGGCGCGACGCTCGAAAGCGCAACTGCGAAAACTGCACGGCGATGGCGAGGTCGCAGCCCTTGCCAATCTGCAAATCGTCAATCCGACGCAGGCGCTCTTTGGCATTAATCAAGGCAGTATGTTTTTCGATTTGCGCGAACAGAGTTTGAATGACTTGGTGGACATCGGCTTTGACGGTTATGCGATTGGCGGCTTGTCCGTAGGCGAAGACAAACAGGTGATGTATTCGGTGATTCATCACATCGCGCCGAAATTTCCTGCCGACCATCCGCGTTATTTGATGGGCGTCGGCACCCCCGAAGATATAGTCGAAGCTGTCGCGCAGGGCGTAGATATGTTCGATTGCGTGATGCCGACGCGCAATGCGCGCAACGGCAACCTGTTCACCAGTCGCGGACGCATCAACATCAAAAACGCCCGCTATAAAACCGATGACCGCCCCTTGGACGAGGCTTGTCAATGCGCCACTTGTCAGCGTTATTCGCGTGCCTATCTGCGGCATTTGTATATGAGCGGCGAGATTTTAGCAGCGGTGTTAAGCTCGCTGCATAACATTCGCTTCTACCTTGACACTATGGAGAGGATAAGGCAAGCTATCTGGCTTGGTGCTTTCAAGGAGTTCCACAAATCTTTTCTAGCAGATCTGTCTCGCGGCCAGGAATGACCATCCATCAGGATTCAAACCATTGCCTGCGCGGGTAGAGCCTCAAAATCACTGGAAGCACGGAAACGCATATAGCAATGGAAACGACAATCACTTCAAATACTCTCTTGCTCATTCTAGCGGATGGCGGCGGCAGTTTGTTCACCAGTATGTTGCCGCTGCTTCTGATCTTCGGTATCTTCTACTTCCTGCTCATACGTCCGCAGCAGAAACGCCAGAAACAGGCACAACTCGACCGCGAAGCGCTGCTCAACGCCATCAAGCCCAATGATAAAGTTGTCACCAATGGCGGCATCTATGGCGCGGTCGTGGCGATTCGCGACAAAGAAGACACCGTGATGTTGAAGATCGCGCCATCGGTGACGATTGAAATTCAACGCGCCTCTATCGCCGGACTGCAACCGAACGAGAACAAAGAGACCGAAATCGCCAAGCCCTAATTCATAAGGAATGCTGTTATGTCGAAAAAGATTCGCACTCGAGTAATCATCATTTTATTGGTCACGCTGGCTGGCCTTTATATCGTCTTCATGCCGCACACGCGCAAGCCCGGCCTGAAGGATGTCAGCAGTTGGGCGCAGGTCAAAGAGAATCTGCAAGCCAACATTCATCTAGGGCTTGATCTCAAAGGCGGCAGCCATCTGGTAATGCAGGTGCAGACCGATGATGTGATCAAAGGCATCACCGCCAAAAACGCCGAAGCCGCACGCGCCAAACTCACCGAAAAGAACTGGCCGTTCAATGACATTCAGGCGGGCGTTGACACCGTGACCATAACCGTTCCCGACACCTCGAAAAATTCCGACATCATCAGCGAACTGACCACCAACTTTAATACCGCCACCCCGGAAGGCAAAGGCTGGTCGGCCAGTGAAAAAGGCAACACCATTGTCTTTTCGCTCGACCAATCGGTGCAGAATCTGGAGCGCAATCGCGCCACCGATTTAGCCAAACAGATTATCGAAAATCGCGTCAATGCCTTCGGCGTCGCCGAACCCACGATTCAACGACACGGCGGCGAGGGCAGCTATCAAATACTGATTCAGATGCCCGGCATTGACGACCCCGAGCGCGTCAAAAACACCTTGAACGCCGACTCCAATTTGGAGTTGCGTATGGTGGTCAAAGGCACACAGGTGCCTTATCCAACCAAAGAGGCTGCCGAGGCTGCCGCCAAAACCATGGGCGGCGAAGTCTTTCAGTATCGCCAGCGCGCCGATGATGGCAGCGCTTCCAATACCGAAGGCTGGGTGGTGCTGGAAAAAACTCCTGTGGTCACCGGCATAGATATGCGCGACGCCCGTGCCGTCACCAGTCAATACAATTCAACGAATTACGAAATTGATTTTTCGCTGACCCCGGGCGGTGCTACCCGTTTCGGCAAAGCGACAGGCGAACACGTTGGCGACCGTCTGGCCATCGTCTTGAACAACGAAGTGAAATCCGCGCCCGTCATCAACAGTCAAATAAATGATCGCGGCCAGATCACCGGCGGCTTTTCCAAACGCTCTGCCGAAGACCTAGCACTGGTGTTGAAATCCGGTGCCTTGCCCGCCAAAGCCGTGTACATAGAAGAACGCACCGTTGGCCCGTCACTCGGCGCGGACTCCATACGCCAAGGCGTTACGGCTTCGGTCGCCGGTTTATTGCTGGTGGTCGGCTTCATGCTTTTCTACTATCGCGGCTCCGGCATCAACGCGGTCTTGGCGCTGATTCTGAACTTGATTTTATTGCTGGCGGCGCTTGTCATGTTTGGCGCGACTCTAACCTTGCCGGGCATCGCCGGAGTGATTTTGACCATCGGTATGGCGGTGGACTCCAACGTGCTGATCTTTGAGCGCATACGCGAAGAGATTCGCAACGGCAAAATCATTAGTTCAGCGATTGACGTAGGCTTTAACAAAGCCTTTTTGACGATCATTGATACGCACGTTACAACCATTGTTTCGGCGATCTTTCTGTTCGTCTTCGGCACCGGGCCGATACGCGGCTTTGCCGTCACCTTGGTGGCAGGCTTGCTGGCCAATCTGTTCACCGCTGTCTTTGTTTCGCGCACCATCTTTATGTGGCACTTGAATCGTAAAGCGCGTGTGGAAACCTTGAGCATCTAAATTTTCCAATCGGGAGCAAGTGATTCAACGGAATTGCCGCCTCCTGATTTTCATACTTGAACTCGTCTTCGTGGAATAAACTTATGGTTGAGATATTTAAAAACCCTCAGTTCGATTGGATTGGCGCGAAAAAATACTTCATCGGCATCACCATTTTCTTGATGGTTGTCGGAGCCATCTTCGTGCAGTTTCGCGGCTTTAAACTTGGCGTTGATTTTTCCGGTGGCACCTTGATGACGGTGCGCTTCAAACAGATGCCTGCGCTTGAGCAGGTGCGTGCGGTGCTGCATTCGGCAGGCATAGATACCAATCGCGTGGTCTTGCAACCGATCACCAATCGCCCGAATGAATTGATCATTCGCACCCCGCAACTTGACATCAACGATACCGAACGTCGGGTGGACGAAGACAAACGCACCATCATTCGCGCTCTGCAAAAACTCAACCCCGCTGGCGAAGAGGCGGCGGGCAAGGTCAACATCAATTCCATCACTGCCGAAGGCATCGAACAGGAGTTGCGCCAGGTTGATCCGTTGGGCATCAATAAAGCGGTCTTCCCTGGCGCTCATCCGTATCGTCAGGTGGGCGATCAAATCGTCAATTACCGCGACAACCAAAAAGGCTATGTGCAAGATTTGAGCTTCCTGCAAAATTTGCCGCTGACCGCGCCCAACGATCCCAACTTTGACGCCAGCAAAATCAAGCCGGTCATCCTGGAGCGCTTCTATGCCGGTAAGATTGATTTGAATCTCACCAGCACCAGCGAGATCGAAGACGCACTGATTCGCATCAACCCGCTCGGCACTGGCGATGTCAATGCTTATACTGCCGCCGCCAAAGCCATAGGCAAGTACAAGACCGACCGCAACGGCGTCATCAACTCTTTGGAAGAGATTCAAACCCAAGAGGTGTCGGCGGATTTATTGGCGAAGATGGCTCCCTATTTCACCACCGGCGGCTGGGCGGTGGTGTCGGCGGATATCGTCGGCCCGCAAGTCGGTTCGGATTTGCGTAACCGCGCCATTTACGTTACGCTTGCGGCGCTTGCGGGAATGCTGATATACATCGCATTCCGTTTTGAATGGATCTATGGAATCGCGGCGGTGTTGGCGGTCTTTCACGATGTAATGATTACCCTGGGTTTGTTTAGTTTGTTCGGCTGGGATATAGATTTGACGGTGGTGGCCGCCTTGCTGACGCTGGTGGGTTATTCGATGAATGATACGATAGTGATCTTTGACCGCATACGAGAGAATCTGCGTATGCGGCGGCGCGATAATCTGGCGCAAGTGACCAACGACGCCATCAATCAAACGCTGTCGCGCACCATCATCACATCGGGTTTGACGTTTATATCGGTAGTTGCGATAGTATTATTTGGTGGTGATGTGCTGCGCGGTTTCGGTCTGGCGCTGACCATAGGCATCATCATCGGCACGTATTCTTCCATCGCGGTGGCCAGTCCCATGATGCTCTGGTGGCAATACATCACCAACAATCGCGCCAAGCTGGCGGCGGCCAATGCCAGAGCGGCGCGTGCCGCCTAAAGTCGAACGGGGTCGCGGGTAGGAAGATTTCGCTTGATACTTTTTTCCGGTTTTGAGTAGGTAGATAGACATAGACGGGTGGCGGCTTCGCAAGCTGGCGCTGGTTCGTAATGAGCCAGCCGCCTTGCCGTCGCCGCCCAAGGATTGTTCCCGACCGTATATGCGCTTTTGAATTTTAGCTGGCAGGAAGCTAAACCAACAATGTTCATCCTGCCATCCGGCGACTTTTCATCATCCGGTCGCGCCGTGTTCCAGTTAAAACTCACAAGCCTTTCACGCGATTTTGTTGCAATGACAAATAGCGGGAACAAACATCTGACAGGCGGTGTCTAACCGCTTGAAAGCTCGAAAATTTCTTGACTTGGTGGGAAGGCGAGTAGTAACTCAGCCGGTTTTTCGCGCCTGACGAAAAGCACAAATCGCGTCAGGCTGCTTGGCTGCTTCAACCGTGCAGCGGCGTAGCGTTTGGTTGAACCGGACAACGCGGATTCAGCAGATCATCCTTAGCACAAAGGACGCATTGCTATCTGCTGGAATCAAGAGCCTGTCGGCAGGCTGCTTTTCATCCCATCGCCATTAACCGGAGGTAATATCCAATGTTCGATAATATGATTGAGTCATCTGCAACCAAGAAGCGGTCGAATCGGTGGTTGTATTTCACGGTGACTGCAACTTTATGGATTTCGTTTCTGACTGCAGTTCTGGTCTATGGCATCGTTGCCTATGATGCCAAACTCAATGAGCAGTTTGAACAACTGACCTTGCTTGCACCACCACCACCACCACCGCCACCGCCACCGCCACCGCCACCAGCCGCGCCAACTAAAGTGGTCAAGGTAGAAGCGCCTACCGGATTCGTGGCGGCCAAAGAACCACCCAAAGATATTAAACCGGCTTCCAAGACACCGCCAAGCATTCCCAGTTCGGGCGGCGTAGTGGGCGGCGTTGAAGGCGGCGTACCCGGCGGCGTACCCGGCGGCGTACCGGGCGGCGTACCCGGCGGCGTACCCGGCGGCGTACCGAGCGGCACTGGCATAGGCGAGCCGCCACCGCCACCACCTGAGCCTAAGAAAGAGCCGCCGCCACCACAAATCGTGCGAAAATCCGGCGGTGTGCTTGCTGGTTCGGCTACCCGTCGCGTCGAGCCGACCTATCCGGCGCTGGCCAAAGCCGCACGCGTCAGTGGCGCTGTGGTGGTTGAAGTAACGGTTGATGAAGCGGGCAATGTCATCTCGGCACGCGCCTTGTCTGGTCATCCGCTGCTCAAGGAAGCAGCCGTAGCGGCGGCGCGTGGTTGGAAATTTTCGCCTACACGATTGAGTGATGTCCCGGTCAAGGTGGTCGGCACGATTACCTTTAATTTCAACCTGTAATGTTGTCGCGATCTGAGCAGGCAGGGAGTGGAGAGACTCCCTGCTTTGGATAAAACAAGTTTCTAATTTGATTTGGAGGGTTTCAACCAATGCTACTTTTATCGAATCTGTGGTTTGCGGGTAACAAGCTCGCGTTCTTTTTGCTCTTTGCGGGCGCTCCCGAAGGTGGCGCTGCAACCGGCGGGGAAGAAGATTTCTCGCTGCTCGGCATGATCCGTAAAATGAAATGGCCGGCGATTCTGGTCGCTGTGGTGCTGGCGTTGATGAGTATGTATTCAATTGCCGTGATGGTCGAGCGTTGGCTCACCTTCAACGCCGCCAAGAATCAATCGCGTCAGTTCGCTCCCAAAGTGGCTGCCGCTTTGCGTGAAAATCGCATAGACGAAGCCATCGCCATTTCCGACCGCCACAAAAAATCGCACCTCGCTATGGTCGTCAATGCCGGGCTACAGGAATTCCAGGCGCATCAAGGCGGCGCGGATATTTCCGGCAGCACGATGGACGCGGCGCGCCGCGCTCTGCAACGCTCTACGGCGTTGAAGACCGCTGAACTCAAGCGCGGTCTTTCGGGTCTGGCGACCATCGGCTCGACCGCTCCGTTCGTTGGTCTGCTCGGCACGGTGATCGGTATCATCGGCGCGTTTCAGGGCATGAAGGCCGCCGAAGGCACGGGCATCTCGGCAGTCGCTGGCGGTATTTCGGAAGCGCTGGTTGAAACCGCTTTCGGTCTGCTGGTCGCCATCCCTGCGGTCTGGGCGTTCAACATTTTCCAGAATAAAGTCGAAGCCTTCACCATCGAAATGGACAACTCCTCTTCCGAGTTGATTGACTATTTCATCAAGAAGAGCGGCGGCAAACACTAAAAAGCGGTTGGCATCGTTTGCTCGAAGTCGTAACCTCGTCATCTTGACGGCGGTAGGAAAAAGGTCACGCGCTGCGCTTGATACCAGGCGGCGGCCTACGCTACGGTCAGTCAGAAACTGGCGCTACGACTTGTCAGACTGCGCCTCAAGAAGCTTGCGCTCTTTGATGGCAGCCAGCTTCAAGCCTCGGCGGATCGCCTTCGGATTGTCCGCCAGCGATTTTCACGCAACGGAAGCCGCGCTTGGTAATTAAGTTGAGCGCGGCCTTCCCAGACGGAGGAATTTATGGGAATGGCAGTAGGCGGCGACAGTTCCTATGTCGCCGATATCAATGTCACACCGATGGTTGACGTAATGCTCGTGTTGCTGATCATCTTCATGGTCGTAGCGCCTTTGCTGCAATCGGGCGTCAGCGTCGCCTTGCCGAAAACCAAAAACCCGGAACTGGACCCCAACATCATCAAAGACACCTCGGCGGTGGTGGCGATCCCCAACGAAAACGAATTCTACATTGGTAAGGATAAAATTGCTCAGGCAGACATTCCCACCAAAGTCAGAAACATCCTCAAAGATAAACCGGCCAATGAACAGATTGTCTATGTCAAAAGCGGCAAGACAGTCAAATACGGCACGGTGGTGGATGTCATTGACAAGATTCGTGAAGCGGGATTTGATCGCATCGGGCTGGTTTCCGAAAAGGAAAAAGAGAAAGGCGCGCCAGCCGCAACGCCATAACGCTTGGCCTGATGGCGCGTCCCTAGATCGCGGTTCGCTACAGGCGGGTGAGCTATCACGAAGCCCACCCGCAGGAATTCATATCTTAAATTTTTAGGGAGGGAGTTGCCGGTCTCTGCGACAACGGCAGCGCTAAACAAAATGGCACACGGAGAAGTTGACGAAGGACAACCAAATAAGAAATTGGGGCTGGCACAACCAAACATCAACGTGACCCCGTTGATAGATGTGTTGCTGGTTCTGCTGATCATTTTCATGGTGATTCAACCCCGCCGCGAGGCGCAGTTTGAATCCAACATCCCGCAAAAGCCTGAAGAGCAGGATAACAAAATGAATATGGTTCCGCCCTCCGATTTGTTGATGGTCGAAGTGGAACTGCAAGGTTCGGGGCTGGATCAAAACGTCAAGCTCAACTCGAAGTCCATGACCTTGGTGGACCTCGGCAACACCTTGAAATCGGTGCTTGAACAACGCCCGGATAAAACGGTCTTCATCAAAGGGCCGAAAGAAAAGCAATACGGGGATGTGGTCAATGTCATAGACACCGTTAAAGGCGCGGGCGCTGAGCGCATCGGGCTTCAAATAGACTTTTTGCAGTAACGCCAGGAGGACATTCAACCGTGAAGACAACATCGAAACTTACACTCCTATTCGCCGTGCTGGCCCTGGTGGCAGCAACTCAAGGTTGCGGGGTCGTCAATAAACTGCGCGCCAAAGACAGCCTCAATGAAGGAGTGCGCGAATTCAATAAGGGCAAGTACGAAGAGGCCGAAGGCAAGTTCAACCGGGCGCTGGAACTCAGTCCCGAAATGGTCAACGCACAACTGTTCTACGCCCGCGCCTTGAATGCGCGATTTGAGCAGAGCCTGACCGAACCGCTCGGCAACCAAACCATCAAGGCGTATGACAACATCATCAAGAGGAATCCCAACGATCAGGAAGCCATTGATCGGGCGCTTGCCTTCAAGGCCAACGTCTATAAACAACTGGGGTCTGTCGCCGCCTCTCCCGAAGATGCCGAAAAGTACAAGAACAAACAGCACGAAACCCTGCTGGAGCGCGTCAATCTGCCATCGGCTAAACCGTCCGCCAAAGCCGATGTCTATTACACCATCGGCGTGGATATGTGGCAGGCTTCCTACAGCCTCAACGCGCCTTACGTCACCAAAAAACAGCCGATTCCACCGCCCGTCATCGAGAAGATGAAACCCTATATTCAAAAGGCGCATGAATATTTGCAGAAGGCCGTTTCGGTGGAACCGAACTATGCCAATGCCTACTTCTACGAAAAACTGACCTATCTGGAAGAAGCCAAAACCAACCCTACAGACCTCAAGAAGATTAACGACAAGGTTTTGGAGATGCAGGAAAAGTACAACAAGATTCAAGGCATCCAAAAACAACAGGCAACGCAGACCACGGAAACTTCTACCAACACCGCCAAGTGAACCTTTGTGCCTCGTGTGCCAACGCTAAAAAGGTGACAACCGTTATGGTCGTCACCTTTTTTCTTTGTAACGACCCAGCCTGCTTTGCCTCGCAAGGGCGTAGGAAATTAGCCAGTGCTATAGGCACTGGAAGCAAGTTGGGCAAACGCGGTGCGCCCTGAAAGAGTGCAAGAGAGGCGATGCCGCCCGCTTCCGGCGCTCTGCCAGAGCGCGACCGTCAAGCCAACTGCGCCTTCCCGTGGCTTCACCACGGGCTAATTTCCTGTGCGCCTCTGGCGCAAAAACGAATTTCCGTGGCGCTCCTACAGGCTAATTTCCTCTGCGCCTCTGGCGCAAAAACTAAGGGGAGGAGAAAAAAATATAATCCTATCATTCCCGTTGAGCAGCGGTCTCTGACCGCTGGCTAAGGGGAGGAGAAAAAAATATAATCCTATCATTCCCGTTGAGCAGCGGTCTCTGACCGCTGGCTTGGCTGTGCGCCGACAGCGCAAAAATTAAGCGACCGGCTATTTCAACCAAGCTGGGTAGTTACTTTTCTTTTGCCCAGCCCTGCACCAAAATGAATTTCTGCGGAAAACGCTGGCCTTCGTCTTGTCTCTTTTTGCGAATATCTTTAACCTACTACTTACCGTCTGAATTATGATTCGCTTTGACAGCATAGTAGAAAAGGTTAAGCAGAACCATCCCAACGCCGACGAAGAAATGCTGCGTCGTGCGTACTTGTTCTCTGCCCAACAACATCGCGGCCAGATACGCAAATCCGGCGAGCCTTACCTCATTCATCCGCTGGAAGTCGCCAACATCATCGCCGAATTGAAGCTTGATCCGATCTGCGTCGTCACCGGCCTGTTGCACGACATCGTTGAAGACACCAACACACCGCTGGCCGAAATCGAACGCTTGTTCGGTTTGGACGTAGCGCATCTGGTGGACGGCTTGACCAAGATTTCCAAACTCAAACAGGCGTCGGCAGAAGAGCGTCAAGCCCTGAGCATACGCAAAATGCTACTAGCGATGGTTGATGATGTGCGTGTCATCCTCGTCAAACTCGCAGACCGTTTGCACAATATGCGAACCCTCGAACATTTGATGAGCGAAAAACGCAAACGCATCGCTCAGGAAACCCTCGATGTCTATGCCCCCATCGCTCACCGTTTAGGCATGAGCAAAGTGCGCGGCGAACTCGAAGACCTCGCCTTCAAATACATAGAGCCGGAAGAGTATTACAAACTCAAAGAGTCGGTAGAATCTCGACGCGAACGCTTGGAAGCCTACCTCGGCGAAATTAAGAAACGCCTCACCGAGATGTTTGAAACCAATGGCATCAAGGTCGTTCACGTCGAAGGTCGCCTCAAACGACTCTACTCGATTTATCAAAAGCTCAAACGCCAGCACATCGCCATAGATCAGGTCTATGACCTAGTAGCGGTGCGCGTCATCACCGATTCCATCAAAGATTGCTACGCCGCTTTGGGCGTCATTCACACCGCTTGGAAACCCATACCGTCGCGCTTCAAAGACTGGATCGCCATACCGCGTGAAAACTTTTATCAATCGCTGCACACCTCGGTCGTAGGCGATAACGGCCATCCCTTTGAAGTGCAGATACGCACCGAAGAGATGCACCTGATTGCCGAACAAGGTATCGCCGCGCATTGGAAATACAAGGAAGGGCGACGCGGCACACACACCGCTGAAGACGAAGCCTTTGTCTGGCTCAAGCGGCTGGTGGACTGGCAACAGGAGGTCAAAGAATCCGATTCCCGCGAGTTCATGGACACCTTGAAACTCGACCTCTATCCGCAGGAGGTTTATTGCTTCACGCCGAAAGGCAAAGTCATCGAATTGCCACGCGGTGCAACGCCGATTGATTTCGCCTTCGCCATTCACACCCAGGTAGGCATGGCTTGCACCGGCGCAAAGGCTAACGGGCGCATCGTGCCGCTGCGTTATAACCTTCGCAACGGCGACGTGATTGAAGTGATGACTTCGCCCAATGCTCATCCCTCACGCGACTGGATGAACTTCGTCAAGACCGCACGAGCGCGCAACAAAATTCGTCATTATCTGGCCGAAAGCGAACGCGCCACAGCGATTGAACTGGGTAAAAAAATTTTCGAGAAAGAGGCCGAGAAGTTCAAACTCAGCTTGAAGAAATTATTAGCCAGCGGTGAATTCGAGCAGATTGCGCCCGAATATGGCGTAGCGCGAGCGGACGATTTGCTGGCTTCGATAGGTTACGGCAAGACCTTGCCGCGCAATGTGATTGCCAAACTGCTGCCGCCGGATCGCGTCAAAGAACTCGAAGAAGCCAAAGGCCCTACCTTCAAACAGGTGGTGAAAAAAGCCTTTGGTTTGCAAGACCGCATCGTGGTCAAAGGCACGGACGACATCATGGTGTACCGCGCCCGCTGTTGCAATCCGATTCGCGGCGAACAGATTCTCGGCTACATCACACGCGGCAAAGGCGTAGCGGTGCATTCGACGCGCTGCTCGAACGCGCCCAGCCTGATGGTCAATCCCGAACGCCTGATCGAAGTCGAATGGCAGAAGGCTGACGAAGGCCACCCTTCAGCTTATCCGGTGACGATACGTTTGGTCACCGAAGACCGCCCCGGTATGGTTGCAGATGTGACGCAGGCCATCGCTGGCATCGGCACCAACATACGCGACATACGCGCTTCGCTTGATAACGACGGGCGCGGCCAGTTGATTGTCACTTCCGAAATTTTTGATTTGAAACATCTGGAGCGCGTCACCGCCGCCTTGAAATCGGTCAAAGGCGTCATTGATCTGGAACGCCTCGGCAGTGATGCCATTTAGCCGCCTGCTTGCGCGATGACTCGATGGCTTGAGGTAAGAAAAAAGGCACTGACCATCAAGCAAGTTCGCGCCCCTTCGCCAAGTTGCCAAGCCAGGCCCAGCATTTTCTTTTCTACTCATCAGCAACGGTGCTGCGACCATAAAAAAAGTCCACCCGGTAATGCCGCACCGGGTGGACAAATGCACCTTGGGAGGATGCAACTAGAAGGAGTACTTCAAAGCGAATTGGAGATTGCGCTCACTGCTCTTGGTAGTCACCTTACCAAAAGTAGCGCTGCGCGGGTTGGTATCTGGGCCGTTCCAGTTCGGATGATTCGGCCAGTTAAACGCCTCGAAGCGAAATTGGAGTTTATGATTTTCGGCAATGTAAAAATCTTTGAACAAACCCAGATTGTGATTCTGGAAGCCGGGATTGTAGAGGAAATTGCGGAACCTTTGCGTGCTGAAAGTGCCTGCCGCCGGGGGCGTAAAAATCGGCGTGCCATCGGCATTTTTCGGCAGGAACCAGAAGTTCTGATCGCTCGTGCTGTTGGAAAATTTGCGGTCGCCGCGACTGAGGTTCGGGTTGCCGTTGACCAGCCAGAACTGCGCGCCGCTGCCTGGTCCTACCCCGGCAAAATCGTCGCCCGTGCGAATCGAAATCGGCGTGCCGGTCTGGAATTGCGAGACCGCTGAAAACGTCCAACCGCCAAGCGCTTTGCCCCGCCAGGAAGAATGATCACGGAAAAACGGCAGCGCATAAATCACGTTCAAAACCATGACATGGCGGCGGTCGAAATCCGATGGCCCCCACAACGCTTTCGCATCAAAAGCGTTCGGTATGACATCGCGTTGCGCCGAGCCGTCGTCTTCGGATTTGGAATAGGTGTAAGCCAGGCCATAACTCAAGCCGTTGGTGAAGCGCCGCGTGACGCCTACTTGCAAGCCGTGATAAATCGAATTCGCATCGTTGTTGGTAACGCGAATGACGCCGAAGCCTTTGAACGGTCGCAGGAAATCGGGATTGATGCCTGGATTGGCCTGCACCGTTCCCGGTTGCAGTTGATTGATATTGCGCTCGCGTTGCTGGTGCAAAGCGCGCCGCCCCACATAACCAATTTCGACGATGGTATTGAACCCGATTTCGCGCTCAAAGGTGAAGCTCCAATGCCAGGCTTCGGGATTCTTAAAGATCGGGTCTTGACTGGTGATGACCAGAGGAAAGACGTTGCCAGCAGTGCCGCCGGGATTGTCCACCGACCCGCGAGTAATCGAAGCGGTCGGCTGCAACGGCGGATTGCCGCCGAGAAAAACCGAATCGCTGACGCCCAGACGAGTGAAGAAGCGTCCGGCTCCGGCGCGGACTACGGTCTTGTCATTGAAGGCATAAGCGATGCCGATTCGAGGTTGCAGATCGCCTTTGTGAATCTTCGAATATTCTTTGGGGAGGCCGCGAAACAGGAAATCGAATTGGCCGCTGTCGGCAATCGTCACGCGACCCTGAGCGGCTTCGGTGAAGCCGCTGCCTGGAATCACCAGCCCGTTATAGCGCGCCTGCAAATCGCCGCCAATAATGAAGCCGGTGCGCGGGTCTTGCCGAACCGCCAGCGCCGGATTGTAGAAGCGTTCATCGAAGACCACCATATTGCGCCACAAGCTGTAATACGGTTGAATGATGCTGTGACGCAGCCCCAGTTCGAGCCGCAATTTCGGCGTCACTTTCCAACCATCCTGCACGAACCATTCAAACATATGTCCGCGATAAGGCGTAAACGAACGCGCTCCCAACTCGGCATAGGTATCGAACAAGCCCAACGCGGCGTTGGCAATCGCCTGGCCGCTGGCATTGGGCGTCGAGTTGCTGAAGACAAAACGCCCGTTCTGATTGTTGGTGCCGCCGGGAGTTCCGGCGACGTTAATTTGGTCGAAATCGTTTTGCCCGGCGCGTTCAAAATAGACTCCGGCTTTCAATGTGTGGTTGCCGCGAATATGCGTCATGTTATCCGAAACCTGATAAATCGGCCCAGTGGATTGCGACGGATAGGGGCCGCCGTCTATGCGGCTGAACGGGCCGAGGCCATCAACCGTGGGAATTTTATCGGGTATTTCTTTGCGGTCGGGAAAGAGGTACGGATAGGTGATGCCGTACCGACTGCGTTTGTACAAATCGGTCTGCGCGACGCGTATAAACACTTGATCGCGGCTGGCGGCCACCAACGCTTCGTTGACCCAACGCGGGCTGATCGTCCACACCCAGTTGAGTGAGGTGGTTTGATTGGGGCGATCAAAGATGCGCGGTGCCAGTCCCGGATCACCGCCGAAAGGGAACGGCGCAAGTTCAAGGAAGTGATAAAACTGTGCGCGCCAACGTAGCGAATGATTCTGGCTCGGATAATAATCTATGGACACGGTGTCCTTGCGTTGGTCTTGCGTTTCGGGGCGTTCGGCAAACCAGTTGCTCGACCCCGGACCGACGAAGTTGGGCAGCGGAAAGGCTCTGAGCAAACCTATGCCGTTCGGACTCAAGCGATTGGTCGGGATGACGTTATTCGGAAAGGGCTGCCCGGTTTGCGGATCACGAATCACCACACGAGTGCCAAAAAACCGATTGCCGGAATCGAGCAGTTCGCTGAAATCGCCGTTCCGCATCGCCGCCGTTGGCACGGTGAGAGTAGCGGTGACAGCACGACGACGACGCACCCACTCCTGTCCCCACAACCAGAAAAGCTTGTCGTGTCCCTTGTTGAAATTGGTGAACGGCAACACCACAGGGCCACTGAGCGAGTAGCCGAATTGATTAAACCGGAAAGGCTCCGGGCGACAAGCGGCATCCTTGGAAAACTTCTCGCAAGGGCGGTCTACAGCGCCTGTGCGATTGCGCGTCCAGGTATTGGCATCAAAGGCCGAGTTGCGAATGAACTCGTAAAAAGTGCCGTGCAAATCGCGTGCGCCGCTCTTGGTCACGATGCGAATCTGGCCACCGCTTGAACGTCCATATTCGGCGTCATAGTTCGCCGTTAAAATTTGCACCTCCTGCGTCGCATCCACATTGGCCGCGCCGATGCTGGTGCCGTTGGAGCGCGTGCGAACGGCTACCGCGCCATCAAAAGTGATCAGATTATCCTGCGTGCGCGAACCATTGATGTTCAAGCCGCCGCTGGTCAAGGCAAAATTGAAAACACCCAAAGCGCCGCCGCTGACGCCGGGTTTGAGCAACGCCAGAAACAACGGATTACGACCATTCAATTGCAGATATTCGATCTGCGCGCCCTCGACCAGTTTGCCAACGGTGGCGGTCTCTTTCTGCACCGAGGCTGAACCGGCGACCACGGAAACCGCTTCACTTACTTGCCCCACCTCCATGATGATCTCTACATCTGCGGCGATATTGGGATCAACCTTTTTAGCGGAAAGCGTGTAGCGCTTGAAGCCCACTTGTTCAACGGTGATCGAATAAACATCGGGCGGCACATTGGAAATCACAAAGTAGCCCTGCTCGTTGGTCACGGCGGTGCGTTCGGTATTTTTGGTTTGACTTTTGACCACCACTTTAGCGCCAGGGATGACGGCTCCGGTGGTGTCTTTGACGAAACCGCTGATCTGCGAATTATCCGATTGCGCGAAAACACTGCTGGCGGCGCATAACAAAAAGAGCAAGGCCAGAGCCATACTCTTTTTGACGAGACGACTCAACGACGCTCTGAAACTCAGAGGATTGCGCCTCTCCTGCTTTGCCTTGAGTGGTGAATAACTCTTATCCATTTTTCATTCTCCTAAAAGATTAAGTAAGCGGATATTGTTTTGAAGTTGTGGCGCTGGCCGCACCGTCCGCCTTCCCGCTGCGGCCAGCGCCCTGAGGCGGCTCGACGCCTGCCAAGCTTGTCGCCAAGGCTTAGGGAGAGGGCAAGAAATAGCATCCCGTTGAGAAGCGGCTGTGATTGCCAGTCCAGCGGTCACAGCCCGCTGCTCAACGGAAATTAGGGCTTATATTTTCTTCCCCTTCCCTTACCGGCCTACGCCCAACCACAAGCCGCCTCAACCAAGACCACAGGCCACGTCCATCTCATCTCTATGCCGGTCAGCAATTGCCGTAATGCAGCTAGGGCGTGCTTGCAGAACCAGTCTTTAGAAAATCATCAAGATGAAAAAGTAGCGATCTTTTTGATTGCTGTTGCTCTGCAAATGGGTTTGTTATAGAGTGAGTCTTGCCTGTAGAAAAGATTCCACCCTTCCCGCTGAATTATCCTTTTCGCAATGTGATGATGGGGTAAAGTGGCTTTGGAAGTCTTGAAAAAGTCTCGATGAAGTTTTCCCGAATTTCTGCTAAAGTTCTGACGAAATTCTGACCGAGATTATTTTCTATGATTCAAACAGTTAGGCATTTTTACGAATTCGGCCCCTATCGTCTGGACATCACTGAACGCATCTTGCTGCGCCAGGGACAGCACGTTCCCCTTCCTCCCAAAGCGCTGGAAACCCTGCTGGTGTTGGTTGAACACGGCGGTCATATACTGGAAAAAGAGGAACTGTTGAAGCGTATATGGCCGGATACCTTCGTCGAAGAAGGTAATCTCGCCAAGAAGATTTCGGACTTACGCAAAGTTTTGAGCGAGGAACAGGCCGAGCAATATATCGAGACCATACCGAAACGCGGCTATCGTTTTGTCGTCCCAGTCAACGAAGTGTGGGGCGATCAACACGAGACCGACACCACGACTTCGCGCCCGACGGTCTGCGTGAATGGTGACGCCGAGATTAGCGCCAACCACCTTCCTCTTAAAGAGCAAATCGAGACCTCAAGTTTCCCTGCCGCTGTCCGTCCAGAGATTCAGCCTCAGCCTACAAGCTTTATCAACAAGCACTGGCGCGGCCTGCTCTTGTGGTTGACGGTGGGGTTGATGGCTGGCGTAGTCATTTGGTGGATGGTCTTTCGAGCGGAAGTCAAGCAGGTTGCTGTGCCTTTGAAAATCGTCCCCTTCACCAGTTTTCCGAGCAGCGAAACGCAGGCCGCCTTTTCGCCCGATGGCAATCAAATTGCTTTTGTGTGGGACGGCGAGAAAGGCGAAAATCTGGATATTTATGTCCGCCTGATTGGTGCTGGGCAACCGTTGCGCTTGACCACCAATGCGGCAGCCGATACCTTGCCAGCCTGGTCGCCCGATGGTCGCTTCATCGCCTTCTTGCGCCAGTCTGCCGAAAGCTCCGCGATTTATCTAGTGCCAGCACTGGGCGGCGCGGAACAGAAGATTGCCGAAGTCTTTCCCTACCGACTTCCGGCGTTGGGCAGCAGTCCTTACTATTCGCCGGACGGAAAATTTCTCGCCATCGCCGATAAGACTTCACAGGAAGAACCCTTCAGCATCTATCTGCTTTCCACAGAGACCGGCGAGAAACGTCCGCTCACCGCACCTGCTTCCGGCACGGTTGGCGATTCCTACCCGGCCTTTTCGCCGGATGGAAAAACCCTGGCTTTCATACGTTCCACGTCAATTTCCACCACCGATATTTACCTGATGAATTGGAGTGGCGGCGCGCCGCACCGTCTGACTTTTGATAATACCTCCATACAAGGGCTGGCCTGGGATTCCGACGGGCGCAATTTGGTTTTCGCTTCTCGACGCGGCGGCAGCCTTTTCAATTTGTGGCAGATTCCGGCTACGGGCGGCACCCCTGAGCGCCTGCCAACCATAGGGCAAAGCGTCTTGAGTCCCGCCATCTCTAGACAGGGAAATCGCCTAGCCTATACGCAAACTTTAGACGACTCGAATATACATCGGCTGGAACTCGACAGCCTGGGCAAAGGCAAAGTGTCAGAGAGTTTGGTCGCTTCAACTATGGCTGAAAACGGGCCGGACTATTCTCCTGATGGGCAGAAGATCGTGTTCGCTTCGTGTCGTTCCGGTGATTTCGGCATCTGGATTTGTGATCGCAATGGCGGCAACATCATGCAGTTGGTAGATCGCGGGCCGCATCTGACGGGAACGCCGCATTGGTCACCGGATGGGCGCTGGATTGTTTACGATTCGCGCTCGAATGACCTCGAACAGGCGGGCAATGCCGACATCTACATCATCAGCGCCGAGGGCGGTCAACCACGACGGTTGACGACGGAGCCATCCGAAGATGTGACGCCGAGTTGGTCGCGGGACGGTCAATGGATTTATTTCTGCTCGTCGCGCAGCGGCAGTATGCAGATATGGAAAGTTCCCGCAGCGGGCGGCGAAGCCTTGCAGGTAACTCGTTATGGCGGCTTTGAAGCGTGTGAATCTACGGACGGCAAAATTCTGTATTATTCCAAAGGGCGTTCGGTTCCGGGCATCTGGCAAGTTCCGGTGGCCGGTGGCGAAGAGAGTTTGACGCTGGATTATCACAAGGCCGGTTACTGGCGCTTATGGACGGTGATGGAAAAAGGCATCTACTTTGCGACCGCGACGACGCCATCACGTCCGGTCATCGAATTCTATAACTTTGCTACGCGCAAGGTGACCACGGTAGCGACTCTCGATAAACCGATTTCGCGTTATGATCCGGGACTGGCTATTTCTCCTGACCGCCGCTCCCTGCTCTTTACGCAGATGGATCAAAGCGGCAGTGACATCATGCTGGTGGATAATTTTCAGCCGCAGCCTTGAAATGAATTGCCGCACGGCTTCGCCTGCTCGCCCCTGCAAAAACTTGGTAGTGTCCTAAAGTTGTGGGGTAGGTGATAACCCGCTGCGCGGGTGACCGCCTAAAGCCCAGTGCGTCAGCGCTGGGTAGGCGAATCATAATTGCCTGCTAACCCGCGAAGCGGGTGATAGCCAAATAGCTACCACCCGCTTCGTGGGCTAACCATATGAATGAGAACTCATCCACCGGCTAACAATGCGAATGGGCGTTCGTCCATCGGCTAACCCCCGTGGCTTTATGCTTGCGCCCACTTCAAGAGCGATCCAACCACACCATACGATTAGGGCACGACTAAAATTTTCTGCCGCGCTTGAAAAAGACCGAGCATAAGGGGTAGCCTACACGCTCGCTTTATTTCATTTGGTATTTTCAAGAGAAAGACAAGGAAAGAATCAATGCAGAGAGTTTTGGATAAATGGTACAGCCCAAGTTTGAACAAAGAGATGGAGATTGTCACCTACGGGTATTATGGTTTTCCGCTGTTGATGTTCCCGACAGCGGCGGCGGATTATCTGGAGTACGAGCGTTTTTATGTCATAGACGTAATCAAAGATTTTATCGAAGCGGGCAAAGTCAAAGTCTTTTCCATTAACAGCATCAACCGCGAAAGCTGGCTCAATCGGCAGTTGCCTACGCCACACAAAGCCCTGCGACAGGTGCAGTACAATCACTACATTGCCGATGAAGTTGTACCGTATATCTGGAACAGTTGTCGTGGGCGACAAGGCATCATCACCACCGGCGCAAGTCTGGGAGCCTTTCATTCCGCCAATCAATTGTTCCGTCGTCCCGATCTGTTTGCCGGTGTGATTGCCATGAGCGGCGCGTTCGATATACGCGGCTACTACGATGGCGATTATTACGATGACAATGTGTACTTCAACAACCCCGTGGACTATCTGCCGAATCTGCCGGAAGGCGGTTATGAGTTGAACGCCCTGCGCCACAAACAACACATACACATCGTCACCGGGCAAGGCAATTATGAAAACCCCGCAGCATCACGGCGCTTGTCCGACATCCTGCACACTAAAGGCATTCCCCATGAACTCGATTTGTGGGGCTACGATATGCCGCACGACTGGACGACCTGGCGAGCGATGCTGCCGCATTATTTGTCGGCGAAGTTCTGAGCAACTTGCCGATAACTTGCGGTGGCGCGCTGTTCACCAATTTGCGCGAAGACGTGAAACTGGCTACAGTAGCCAGTTTCACGTCTTTTATTCTATTTGCGGAGATTTTGCATTATGCTGAGGAACGAAAGGCTATGCAAGTATGAACCGCACGCTACAGACGAAAAGCCCCGCCCTCTGGCAACACCCCGTGCAGCTTATCGGTGCGGCGCTCGTCGGTTTGTATTTCCTGTGGTGCGCCTGGGACCCATCGCAATGGCATTTGATAGACGGCGCGAATCTGTTGATTCACGAAGCCGGACATCTGTTCTTTCGACCGCTCGGCGAATTCATGATGATTGCCGGAGGCTCGCTCTTTCAAGTCATCATGCCAGCCATCTTCGTAGGCTATTTCATTCGCCGTAAAATTTTTTATTCGGCGGCGATGGTGTTGTTCTGGGTAGGCGAAAGCATCTTGAATGTTTCGGTCTATGCGGCGGATTCGCTGGCCTTGCAATTGCCATTGATCGGTGGCCCCGATACCATACACGACTGGAATTATATGCTTGGGCAGTTGGGGATGTTGAAAGCAACTCCGAAAATCGCCGGGTTCATACGCCTGCTCGGCACGCTGGTGATGGTTTGCGCTTTGGTTTGGGCAATCAAATCGGCGCTCAAAAATGATGCAGCAGAGGAAGAGCCGACATTCGCTCAACCTCAAGATGAATGGTGGACAAAATAATGGCGACGCTTACAGGACAGACCGCAATCATCACGGGCGCATCGGCAGGCATAGGCGAAGCGATGGCGCGAACCTTCGCCGCAGTGGGCGCAACCGTGGTCATCACGGCGCGGCGGCAGGAACGTCTGGACGCGCTCAAACATGAAATCGAACAAAGCGGCGGACGCGCACTTGCCATTGCCGGGGACATCAACGACGCCAGCTTTCGCCAAACTCTCATCGCCGAAACCATGAAAGTTACGCGCCGCATTGACGCGCTCATCAACAACGCCGGGTACGGCCAGCGCGGCCCGATTGAAATGGTGCCGCTCGATTCCATCCGCCAGAATTTCGAGACCAATCTGTTTTCCGTCATCGGCTTGACGCAACTGGTCATCCCCGTTATGCGCGCTCAACAAAGCGGACGCATCGTCAACATCAGTTCGGTTGCTGGCAAAATCGCTCGCCCGTTGTCTTCGATTTACGACGCTACGAAACACGCACTGGAAGCCATCTCTGATGGCTTGCGCGGCGAGCTTGCGCCCTTCGGCATCAAGGTCGTGGTCATCGAACCGGGCTTTATCCTCACCGAATTTTTAGGCGTCGCCAACAAAATCGCCAAGCCCATCATTGAACAGAACAGCCCGTATCAACCGCTGTTTGAAGGCGCAGGCGCAGGCTTTCAACGCTTACGTAAAATGGCTGGCACTCCCGATGACATCGCACAACTAGCGTTGCTTGCCGTCACCGCCGCGCATCCCAAAGCGCGTTATGCCGCGCCGAAACACGCGAAGCTGGCTATCGCCTTGAAGCGCTGGCTGCCGGAAAAACTCTATGAAGCCATCCTCAACAAACAATCTGGCGTCTCGCATAAAAAGTTAAAACAGAGTTGAGCCGCAACCGTAAAAGTTTCGCGTTGCTTAACGGGTATAGATAGAGCGTGTCGCATCAATGGATGTTTTGTCCAGATATTGTGTGCGATGGTTTGACTATCTACAACATATGGGCGATTGCTGGAATTCTGCGACACCCTCTAGATACAATCGACCAGATAACATTAAAGAGCGCTTCAAGCGCGTAGTCGCTTTCCACGTTTTACTTTATTAAGTAAGCTCGACTTTGTACATTTTTCAGAGGCGAAGCAGCCTTGCTAATCCCCCCGAATGCCGTCGGGGGATAGTTAAAATCCAGCCTACAAAACGCCGTGCAACCTCTACCAATCCCCCCAACGGCAGTTGGGGGATGCTTAAAGTCCTACCTACAAAACGCCGCGCAG
>JACQDB010000113.1 GCA_016201275.1 Acidobacteriota bacterium | reverse complement strand
TCATGACTGACACCATCGAGATGTTCGGCGAGATTAGTACAGGTGTAGTTGTTGGGTGTACATAACAAATATTCGATATATTGTTGCTTCGTCATCATTCTTTGATGATACTATTTCTGACCTCAAGCGAAAGTCCTATTATCTTATCTCTCGCATATAACCAACAACCTTTCATGAAAGAAACGGCTATTGAATCAAGTGCTGACCCAGATAATTTTTTTTTAGCAGCGCCGCGTCCGTGCCGAACTATGCGGGTTGCACCATGCCGCGCTGCTTCAAGCGAGCGGGTTGTAAAGAGGAAAGCAACCACGTTAGGATTAAGGCGTTGAATCTGCTATGAGGTTTGCGATGTTCAAAGCCAGTGTTGCCCTGTTGTTCGCGCTCTTTTGGTTTGCCGTTCTGGCGTGGGCGCAGGACAAAGACAATCAGGACGAAACCATAAAATTAAAAAGCGATTTGGTGATGGTCACAGCGTCGGCCATTGACCGCAGTGGCAACCCCTTGAAAGCGCTCAAGGCCAAAGACTTCATCGTGTATGAAGACGGCGCAAAACAGAAGATTGAACACTTCACTTCAACCGAAGAACCGTTCACTCTGATGTTGCTGCTTGATGTTTCCGGCTCGACTCGTGACGACATCGCGCTCATCAAACGCGCCGCGAAAAATTTTCTCGCCGAGTTGCGCGACAAAGACCGTGTAGGCGTGATTTTGTTCAGCGGCGAGGTTGAAATGATTGCCGACTTCAAAGACTCGCGCACCAGAGTGGAACAGGCTATCGAGCGTTTGACTTCAACCCCCGGCGAAGACGGTTATCAATTCAGTACACGCACCGGGACTTCGTTTTACGACGCGCTGTTTCTGGCGGTTGAGGAAAGCCCTTTCAAAGAAGTCGAAGGCCGCAAAGCCATCGTCTGCGTTTCCGATGGTGTGGATTCCACCAGCAAGTTGGATTATGCGGAGGTCGCAAGGCTGGTCGAAAAATCGGAAGCCTCGGTCTATTTCCTCGAACTCAACACCGAAGAGGCGACGCTGGCCGGATTGCTCAGGGATAGCAAAGACCCTGAGCAGTTGAATTTTTCACCCGCGCAACTCAAACGCTATTTCGATGAGTTTGACGCGGACTCGATTGAGCGCCACAAACCGCGCCAATTGCTTTCACCAGAGACCAAGAAAAAAATCAACAAAGGTTTGTATGAAATCGCCCATCGCGAAATGCGCGAAATCGTCGAGCGCACCGGTGGGCGCGAATACGCCGTGCGTTCGTTGAATGATTTAGCGGGCGTTTACAAACAGGTTGCCGATGATTTGCGTTCGCAATACTCAATCGGCTATTACCCTACGAATGACGCGCACGATGGGCGCTGGCACAAGATTCGCGTCGAATTGAAAAAGGGCGGCACGGTTCGCGCTCGTTCCGGTTATTGGTCGCCAGGGAAATAATTTTATCGGCGCTTCAATCTTCAGAAGGTTTTCTATGCAACGTAGAATTGCATATCCAATCATCGCTGTCATCACTTTCAGCCTTGGCGTTGGTCTTATTCATCTATGTGCTTTTGTACAGAGCAAGCTGATAGAAAGCAGCGAACTTCATGAACACTTTATCCTGCTTGCGCCGCCGCCTGTCAGACCACGATTTGCTCCAACATTTCGTGCTTGTAAACCTGGTTGGGTGCAAGGGTATGTATCATCCGACGATGAGGCGTTTTCGGAATCTGGAAACCAATATCCGTCACCTGCGAAGGCAACCCAAGAGTTGCAAAAGTGGCTTCAAGAAGCTGAACACATTGTTGAGCGAACACCAAGATTAGATACCAAGGGAAAAAAGATAGGCGAAAGGGTCGTCGCAATATTTCCGCCTAATGACAAAGGAGTGAAATGGGCGGCTATCATTTGGACTGATAAATCGTTCTTACGATCTATAGAGGCTCCTTCTCTGCAACTGGCCTTAGAATTTGAAAGCACCAAGCAAAATCAATAGGAAGATAATCGTTAGGTTCGATGGGTGAAAACTATGGCACTCCTACTTAAAGAAAAAGACGTAACCGAATTGCTCGATATGAACACGGCGCTTGCGGCTGTCGAAGAAGTGTTGCGCCATCAAGCCACAGGCGAAGCGACCAATCGTTCGCGGCAGCGCGTGGCGACGCCGATTTCGCAACTCCATTTTATGGCGGCAGGTGATAACAAGCTGGGCGTTTATGGCATGAAGATGTACACCGTGTCGCGCAAAGGAGCGCGCTTTCTGGTGTCGCTTTATGATGCTGAATCGGGCGATCTGCTGGCCTTGATGGAAGCCGATAAATTAGGACAGATGCGAACCGGCGCAGCTTCCGGCGTGGCAACAAAATATATGGCTCGCACGGACGCCGACACGGTTGGCATTTACGGCACAGGTTGGCAGGCCGAAAGTCAGTTGATGGCGGTCTGCGCGGTCAGAAAAATCAAATCCATCAAGGCATACAGCCGCTCGAAAGAACGCCGCGAAACGTTCGCACACAAGATGAGCGCGCAACTTGGCGTCGAAGTTACGGCAGTCGAAAGGCCCGAAGAAGCAGCGCGAAATCAAGCCATCATCATCACCATCACTTCTGGACGCGAGCCGGTGTTGAAAGGCGAATGGCTCGATGCTGGGGCGCACCTCAACATCGCTGGGTCGAACTTTTTAACCAAAGCCGAAATTGATGTCGAGACGGTGCGGCGGTCTTCGCTTATCGCTGTGGATGCGATAGAGAATGCGAAAATTGAAGCGGGCGATTTATTGCCGAGCGTCGAACGCGGGGTGATTAATTGGGAGTCCTTGGTTGAACTCGGACGCCTCGTCGCAGGGCAAGAACAAGGTCGCAAGAGCGACGACGACATTACGTTGTTCAAATCGCACGGCATCGCGTTGGAAGATATCGCCACGGCGCTGCGGGTTTATCATCTTGCGAAGGAGCGCGGTATCGGCGAAACGATTTCCTTGTGGTAATGCCGATGAGTTTTTCGGGCAAGCAATCCGTGTGAAAGAGTTTTACACTTTGCGGGTCTTGGCGGCTTGGCGCAAAATCTGGTTGCCGCGTGGGAAATTTGGTTCGCGCCAAGCCGCCAAATTTCGCTAGGTATTTTTTGACGTACAGCATTGTTGAATGACAAGCAGCTTTTCTGGCACCTCTCGAAGAGCGTCGCGGTTTTGCACTACAACAGATTGCCAGCCCTAGTGATCACACCCCTTCAAATATACGCCCGTTCAATTTTGCGAATGGCGCGATAGCGTTTGAAGGCTTCGCGTTCGTCTTCCCATCCGAGAAAGTTTTTCCAGGTGCTGCCGCGAAAGGTATCGGCGAACATCTTCGGCGCGTTCTTGATGATGAACCACGGTTCGTGACGAAACGCTACGGGCATAAAGCGCACCTTCATCCAGCGCTCGGCCTGCCAACGCATGAACTCGGCGTCTTCGGCAGACATATGCTCGGTCTTCACCACCGCCGTGGTGCCGTCATAATCTTCAAGGTTTTCGTTGATAATCAAACCACGCTCGCGGAAATCTTTGGTCATCGGCGTGCGCGGATACGGCGTCGGATGCTGTATGTAAGGCCAGTCCACATAGCGCCGCGCAAATTCCAGATTCGCTTCGATGGATTCCCGCGTGTCATCCGGGTTGCCGACAATCAAACCGCCAATCACGTACATACCGTTTTTGTGTATGTACTCAATCGCTTTGATGGTGGCGTTACCGGCCTTCTTGCCGTCTTCGCGTTTGGTGTTTTTGGAACTGGCGCGCAGAAATTGCAAGTCGTCTTCGAGGATGTTTTCAATGCCTAAAAACACATAGCGAAAACCCGCCTGTCGCATCAACGGCGCAAGCGTGTCGCCGTGATTGGCTATCGAAGAAGTCATCGCCTGCACCGTGTAATCTATCTTGTTCAACCCCGCGTCAATGATGGCCTGACACAAAGCTTCCAGTCTTTTGACGTTGAGCGAGATGTTATCGTCAACGATGAAGAGCGCCCTTGCGCCGTTGTCGTAAGCGTCTTGAATATCGGCAATCACGCGGTCAAACGAGTAGGCGTGAAAATTGCGTCCGCGCATTTCGATGATTGAACAGAAGCTGCAATCGAAAGTGCAGCCGCGTGAAGTTTCAATCACGTCAACCTGCCGACCGAGAATCGAATAGCCGGAAAGGACTCGCGCTTTGCGATTGGGCGGACGGATTTCCGTGCTTTCCAAGGTGCTGACGTTGCGTTCCGGATTGTGATAAAAGCGGTCGCCGCTGCGATAGGAAAGCCCTTTGATGTGGTCATAGCCGCTTTCGTCTTCGATGGCGCGCAGCAGTTCACGAAAAGTAATTTCGCCTTCGCCGCGCACAATAAAATCCACCTTGCCGGTTTCGTTATCGGTGTAGCCATCGGGCGCAAGGCTTGGGTCGTAGCCGCCTACGACTACCTTCACCTGCGGGCGCAGGTGGCGCACGAGGTCAATAATTTTTTTCGCGGTCTTGCGCTGAAAGGTCATCACCGAAAGCCCTACGATGTCGGGTTCGGTGTCGCGCACCAGTCGTTCGACGGTTTCGCGGACTTGTTTCTGAACGAGTATTAAATCAGCGACCGCGACGTGGTGATGCGCGTCCAGATTTCCGGCAAGCGATGTGAGCGCGCCGTTCGGCATACGTATGACTACCGAAGGCATATGCTCGAATGAATCCGGCATGGATAACAGCAAGACGTTCATAATCAACCTCCCTGTGCAGCAAAGCCTTTGTGAGAATGCCAACGATACTATTTCAATGACGATGAATTAGGCAAGCAGAGTCGGTTGATGGTTGGCGAATCGGAGTGGCGAATTCGGGTCATTCAAGTTTCGGAGAAAGAGAAAAAACCACAGATGCACACGTATGCACACCGATAGGAAACGCCCGGCGTTTTCTGAGTATCGGTGTGCATACGTGTGCATCTGTGGTTCCTTTCCCCTTTTTCTTTACCGAGAGCTTGAATCCGTGTCGTAAAAGAAAAAACCGACCGCTTGATGAGTGCTTGCCAAGCGGTCGGATGTGAGCGATGAACACCCACAATGAGAGGACTCTACGAAAGGGTTTACAATGTACGGCAACGAAAAAATCTAGGTAGGGCTAAAAAAGTAATGCTCGACCGGCAACCAACAGCGTCGGTTTAGCTCCGTAGCAGTGACTTATGGTTTAGCTCCGTAGGAGCGACCTGTCTATAGAATCTAGCGCAGCACCAATTCCCTAGCTCCGTAGGAGTACCCCCTGATTGCCCAATGGCGTTAAGTTAAGAAAAACGGTACCGCCGACGATCTAGTGGTGACTGGCAGCAGCAAGCTAAGACTGGGATTTCGTGCGCTTCTGCCACCAAGTCCGCCGCCGGCTAGACCGCCTGCGCTACCTCTATGCCGCTTAACTTCATGCCATTGCCCTGATGGCCGCGCCAGCAAGGGTCGCGCCTATGAAGGTAGAGAAATTTTTGTACTCCATATCTATAGACAGATCGCTCCTACGGAGTTACTCATCAATTCAATCGTTCCCACTTCAATATTACTTTTTTGGCACTACCCTTCACTTTTGCGTTTTTACTTTTGCCTTTTTTGGTTTTGATGCGGAAGCTTGGACACTTGTTTTTCGTCGTCTTGCAAGAAGACGACTCGTTGACTATACGGCAAAACCAGCGCCCGTCAATTCCCCATACAGGGAGAAATCATTTTTGTGCAGCGGCAGTTTGATATTTTATCAAGGCGCTTTTGAAGCGTTCGGCTTCCGCCGTAGCGACTTTGAAGGTCATGGATTTGTTTTGAAATCCCAGCTTCAACTCATTCTTGCCCACATAAGCATTGACGCCTACCAGATTGGCTGAAAAACTATCTTCGCCGTCGTAACGCACCCCCGCGCCATCCACCGTCAAGGTGCCGGAACAGGAACCCCGCAAAGCGCCGTGGTCATGCTTGACCCGGATGGCCAACGGAGTAGGCGCGGCGGCCTTTTCCTGCTGATGCTTTTCGATGCGCTCGATCAAATCGTCGAGCCGCACCGGCAGATACAGATTGCTGCCGCCCAGGCGACGTGCCTCTTGATAAAATTCCAGCGCCGTGTTCAGGTCGTTGCGCCGTGCGGCGATCTCGCCCAATAAAGCCCGCGCCGAAATGTATTGCTCTCCGGCTTCTCGCGGCACTTGATGCAAATAGGTAGCGGCTTGGTCCAGACGCCCCAGTTGATATAGCGAATGTCCGAGCGCGAAGATGACATCGGCAGTACCTTTGTCATTGGTGATGGCAAATTCGAGATCGCCGATGGCACCCGAATAATCGCCCCGGCCATGCTTGTCCAGCCCCTGACGGCGACGCCATTCCGCATCGTTGACTTTGGCATATTCCGCCGCTTTGAACGCTTGCAGTTCCCCGATGCGCTGGCGAATCTGTTTGTCGTCAAAAGTCAGTGCGGCCTGTTGCAATTGTCGAATTGCGCCTTCGATGTCGCCGCGCTCCTTCGTCTGTTCGGCCAGATTCAGCACCGCATTTTTAATCTCATTGCGAATGCCCAGGGCATGGGGATTTTGTGGCTCGATGGCCAGCGCCTGTTTGATAAAGTGGTACGCGCTGGCGTGCAGGGGTTCAAGCAGCACTCCGGCTTGCAGCGCCTCTTCGGCCTTGCGTATCCAATCGCGCACCTCACCGCGTTTGGTTGTCAGTTGCGCCTCCAGACGATTGGCCGCCGCCAGAATCTCGCCGTCTTTCTGATAAAATTCGAGCAGATAATTGAGCGTCTCTTTGGCGTCACCCAGATCGCCGCGCCCAATCGCCGCTTGCGCCGCTTGCAACAACCGTTTGCGAATCGTCTCTCTAGTATCCAAAGCAAAAGGATTGGTGGGGTCTTCGCCCAACAGCAGTTCGGTCCAGTGATAAGCGCTATTATCACGCGGCAGAATGTAACGCCCACTGGCCAAAGCTTCGGTAATCTTATCTTGATACTTCTTGATGCGTTCTTCGGACGACAGCCCTGCGACTTCTGCGGGGGTCAACAATTTTAACTTGAATTCCAGTTGCGGCGTTTCGGCAATATTGACCTGCTCTTCGATAGTCTCGTAACCCTCTTTGCTGATCGTCAAGGTGTAAATGCCAACTCTGACCTGTTCCAATTTCACCGGCGAATTGCCATAGGATTTGGCGTTCAATTTAATCTCTGCGCCCGACGGCACGGTGACGATAACCACTTGATCAACAATCGAAGGCTTCTTGGTAATCAGATAAACGACCGCCACGACCAGCGTTGTAATCAGCATGGCAGACGCCGCCGCCAGCACCCACCAGCGTGCGCCGGTCTTGCTTTTTGGCAACGTCAAATTGTTAGCCGCTGATGAAATAAGGCTCTCCTTTTCTTACCGCGAAGGCACAGTAGTTGGCGACCACCGCGCCGCAATCGCTTCGATAATGCGCGGCGTTACTTCCAGCGCATTTTTCATGTGCAATTCGCGGGTGATATGTCCCGCGACATACAATCCCGGCACGGTCGTTTCATAAGTCTCCGGGTGATAAACCGGGCGACCGTCGGCAGCGATTTCGGCTCCGGCGGTTTCCAGCAACGTGGTGTCCGGGTCTGCACCTATCAAGGCGAAGATATGGTCGCACTTCACCTCGACAATTTCTGTTGAACCTTGAATGGCGAGGCAGGCAGAGTGCGGACGAATCTCGACGACAGTTGATGACTTGATTATTGTAATCAATCCCTGCGCGACTGCAAGTTGCAAAGGCTCTTTTACCCAGGGCTTGATCTTCATTTGCGGCTTGCCGGTGGCAGGGTCTGTAGGATCCAAAGTAGCGCGCCGCAAAGACCAGGTAGGTTTGGCCTCGACTTCGGCAAGATATAAAGCCGCTTGGGCGGCGGAATTGCCGCCACCCACGACCAGTATGTGTTGGCCTGCATAAGGCTCGGCGGCGGCAAAATGATACGACACTCGCGCCGCGTTTTCGCCCGTCACCTTCAAGCGGCGCGGACGACCGAAACCGCCTACGGCGACCAGCACGGCGCGTGAACGATACGTATGACCGTTGGCGGTATGCACCAGAAAGCCTGCAGCGCACGGTTCAAGGGCGCGCACCTCTTCGGCGGTGCGTATATTGATGGCCTCTTTATCAACCAACGCCTGGTAATGCTGTAGGACTTCTTCGCGGGTCGGTTTGGTCTGGGTGGGCAACGCCCCTGGTTCCAGTTCGACTTCATTGGAAGTGGAAAACAGTTGTTTGCCCAAAGGGTATTGGCGAACCGTGCTGGCGATTTGGTCGCGCTCCAGCAGCAGAAAATCCAAGCCTTGGCGTTTGGCCGAAAGCGCTGCTGCCAATCCCGAAGGGCCGCTGCCAATAATCATAAGGTCGTACATCGCCTGCTCTCTCCCTTGAAAACCTACCGGAGAGTAAGCATAACCGATTGTTTCGATGGCAGCAAAGTCTAGTATAATGAGCGCGTCAATGCTACACTTCCGCATACCCCGATTGCATTTATCTATGGTTTCAACGGTTCGATTCATCTATCTGGGAGGGCTAGGCACTGTGGGCTTTCGGCAGTTGCCCTGTAGGAATTATCGCAAAGGTCAGTAAACGTATGCTCAAAGGAAATAGTTTTCATAATTTCTCTCTGGCAACCCTGCCACAAATTGAGTATTCGCAAATTCATGAGAATCGAGAATGGTTACAGGCGTTGTTGGATCAAATCCCGCAAGGCGTACTGATTTTGAGCGCTCCGCAGGGCGAAGCGCTGGTCATCAATCGCGCCGCCAGAGAACTCCGCAGCCGCTTTCCCAACTATCTGGCGCTCGCTGAATATCGTTTGTCTTGGAGTTTGTTCGACGCCAATCAAATCGCGTTGGCGCTCGAAGAGTTGCCCTTGATGAAAGCCTTTCGCGGCGACTCCATCAATTCACAGGAATACATCGTCGAGTTTCCCCAGGGCGAAAAAGAGTTTCACCGGATCAGCGCCTCGCCGTTGCGCGATGCCCAGGGAGAGGTCTTCGCTGGCCTGCTCATCGTCTCGAACATCACCCAGGAGAAACTGGTCGAGTTAAGTTTGCAACGCAGCGAAGCGCATTACCGCGAACTCTTTGAAAATGCCAGCGACCTGATTTACACCTTGGATTTGGCGGGCAATCTGACCTCGTTTAATAAAGCCGCCGCCGCCCTCTTCGGTTATACCGAGGACGAAGCTCGCGCCTTAAACATCCGCCAGATTGTCGCTCCCGAATATCTGGAAAAAGCGCTCACCATGATTGCCCGAAAAATCGCCGGTGAAGAGACGCCGGTGTTTGAAATTGACACCTTGACCAAAGCCGGACAACGCGTCTCGCTGGAAATCAATATGCGCCTGCTGCTGCACGATGGTCAGCCGGTCGGCACACAGGGCATCGCTCGCAACATCACCGAGCGCAAACGCAAGGATGACGAAGTGCGAGCCTTGAAAGAACGCTTTTCCAAAGCCTTCAACGCCAGCCCCTATCCCATGAGCATCACTCGCGTGCGCGACCAACGCTGCATTGATGTCAATGAATCGGCCATTCGCCACATGGGATATTCGCGGCAGGAGCGTCTGAGCAAAACGGTCGCCGAACTGGGCATCGCGCCAAACCCCAACCTGAATCGCTTCTGGGCCTTGTTTTTGAAGCAGGGTTTTGTCCGCGATTTTGAATTAACAGTCACCACCAAAAGCGGAGAAAAACGCCTGGGCTTATTTTCCGCCGAACAAATCGCCATAGACGGCGAAGCCTGCGCCTTGATTTCGCAGATTGATATTACCGAGCAACGCCATTCCGAGCGCGTCAAAATCGCCGCTTATGAAATTTCCGAAGCGGCCAACTCCACCGACAACCTGCAGGATATGTACACCCGCATTCACCGCATCGTCAGCGAGTTGATGTATGCCGGAAATTTCTATATCGCCTTGTTGGACGCAGACGCAGAGGTCTTGCGAATCCCTTATTTTGTTGATGAATTCGATTGCAATCCGCAGCAGCGAAAATTACGCCGGGGTTTGACCGAGTACGTCTTGCGAACCCAACAACCACTGCACGCTTCCCCGGCAGTCATTCAAGCGCTGGAAGCCAGCCACGAGGTCGAGGCCATCGGCACCTTTCCGGTTGACTGGCTCGGCGTGCCGCTGAAAACCAAAGCCAAAACCATCGGCGTTCTCACCGTGCAAAGCTACACCGAGGGGCTGACCTATGGCGAAGAAGAAAAACAGATACTCATCTTCGTGTCCACCCAGATTGCCCTGGCCATCGAGCGCAAACACGCCGAAGAAGCGCTTCGCACCTCGCAGCAATGGTTCTCCAAAGTCTTCAATCTGACCCCCAACCCCATCGGCATCAATCGCCTCAGTGACGGTCAGTATGTGGATGTCAACCAGAGTTTTCTCGACATCACCAAATATGCCTACAACGAAGTCATCGGCAAAACCCCAGATGAATTGAATGCCTGGGCGAGCCCCGAACAGAAAGCCGTATTTCTGCAATCCATCAAAGAGCGCAAAAAGATTCACAATATGGAGGCCGACTATCAAACCAAATTCGGCGATCTGCGTTATGCTCTGGTCTCTGCTGAACTCATCGAAATCAACGGCGAAGAATATTTGTTGTCAACCCTGAATGACATCACCAAACGCAAGGCTGCCGAAATCGCCTTGCGGGCTTCCGAAGAGCGCGTCTCCAAAGCCTTCAACCTCAGCCCCATTCCCATGAGCCTGACAACGCTGCAAGGCGTTTACATAGATGTCAACGACAGCTTTGTACGCACTTCCGGTTATAGCCGCAAAGAGTTGCTGGGGCATTCAACCGATGAGTTAAATCTTTTCACCAGCCCGGAAGAGTTGCTGCACTTGCGCGAGGTGATGCGCCAATCCACCTCGTACACGGACATTGAAATTCACTGGCGTGCTAAATCCGGCGACCGGCGTTTGGCGCAAATTTCCGGCGAACGCATCACCATAGGCGGCGAAGGTTGCTGGCTGGTAACCTGCTATGACATTACCGAACGCAAGCGCACCGAAGAAGCCTTGAAGGCTTCCGAAGAACGCTTCTCGAAAGCCTTCAATCTCAGTCCGCTGCCCATGCACATCATTTCGCTTGATGACACCAGCTATATTTATGTGAACGATAGTCTGTTGAAAGCCACCGGCTACACCCGCGAAGAGATGGTCGGCAAAACCGGCGACCAGTTGAATATGTGGGTCTCCAAAGAAGAGCGCAGCCAGATCTTCAAGGTGTTTACCGAGACCGGCAAACTCGACAATCTGGAAGTACGGTTCCGCCGCAAAGACGGGGAAATCCGCACCTGTCTAGGCTCGTCGGAAATCATCATGCTCGATGGCAAAGCCTGCGCCCTGTCCATCCTCAACGATATTACCGAACGTAAACACGCCGAAGAAGCGTTGATGGCTTCCGAAGAACGCTTCGCGAAAACCTTCAATCTCAGTCCCCTGCCGATGAGTCTGATCTCTTTGCAAAGCGGCAAAATTCTCAACATCAACGACAGTTTTCTGAAAGCCACCGGCCACACCCGCGATGAAGTCATCGGACGCTCGGGCAGCGATCTGGGCTTGTGGGTGAAAGAAAAAGACCGCGATCAGGGGATGAATCTGTTGCAGGCGCAGCAGCAGATTCATAATCTCGAAGGCCGCTATCGCACCAAAGACGGCTCTATACGCACCATCCTGTTTTCCGCCGAAACCATCAGCATAGACGATGCGCCCTGCATCCTCACGGTGATCAATGACATCACCGAACGCAAGCAAAAAGAGGAAGCCTTGAAAGCCTCCGAAGAGCGCTTCTCGACGGCCTTTTATCTCAGCCCTACGCCCATGTGCATCAGCACCGTAGATGAAGGCCATTTCATAGATGTGAATGAAGCCTTCGCGGCGGCACTGGGAGCGACGCGACAGGAGTTGATTGGGCGCACCTCGCAAGAGTTGGAGTTCTTCGCTGATTACACTCAGCGCCGCGACGCCTTCGAAGTTTTCAAGGACAAGAAACGCTATCAACTGGATAACATCGAAATGCAGTATCGCAAACTGGATGGCGAAATCCGCACCGGCTTGCTGTCGGCGGAAATCATCCATGTGGACGGCAGACGATGTTTGTTGACTGTGGTCAACGACATCACCGAGCGCAAAAAACATGAAGAAGAACTGCTGGGAGCCAGACGCGAATGGCAGGCTACTTTCGATGCCTTGTCCGATACCGTCATGCTTTTGGATAAACATGATCGCTTGCTGCGCGCCAACAAAGCCTTCTTTGAAAAGAGCGGCCTGACTTACGAAGAAGTCATAGGGCGCACTGCCAAAGAACTGGGACATAAAAACAACCGCTTCATCAGCGCCGAAGATTGCCCGTTGTGCGAGTTGCGCGCCAAACGCATCAGCGGCACCATTGAATTGCCCACCGGCGTGATCACCGATTTCCCCGTGCTGGCCAGCGTTGATCCAATCTTCAACAGCGACGGCGACTACATCGGCTGCGTCGAAGTGACGCGCAATCTATCGGCACTCTATTCCGCACGGCAGGAAGCCGAAAAAGAGCGTGTCAGTTTGAAAGCTACCATCGAGCAGATGGCCGAAGGCTTGATGATTTTTGATGACACGCCCTCGGTCATACGCGCCAACAGTTCGGCGCAGAAAATTTTTGGCTTTACCCTTGAAGAGATGCTCAAAGACCGCCACGGCGCGCTCACCGAAGGCCGCTTTGCCGATAAAGACGGGCGTCCTCTGCCTTCGCCAGCGCATCCTGTGCGTTCAGCTTTACGCGAACAGCGCACCATACGCGGCACCACCGTGTGGTATCAACGCCCGGATAAACAGCGCGTGCTGTTGTCCATTACCGCCTCGCCGTTTTTTAACGAGGAAGGCAAATTGACCGGTGCGGTCTCGCTGGTGCGCGACATCACGCAACAGCAACGCGAACTGGAACGCCTGCAACAGGCCGACAAGTTGCGCGCCCTGGGGCAACTGGCTTCCGGCGTCGCGCACAATTTCAACAACGCTCTGGCGGCGGTCATCGGCTATTCGCAACTGGCTTTGCGCCGCACCGAAGATGCCGAAGTCATCAAGCATCTGCGCGTCATCGAGCAATCCTCGAAAGACGCCGCCCGCATGGTCGAACGCATACAGAATTTTTCCCGCACCCGTTCCAAACAGGATGAATTTCTGCCCGCCAGAATCGCCGACATCGTGCGCGACGCCGTGGATATTACGCGCCCACGCTGGCAATATGACGCCGAAGCTCACGGCATCAAATACCTGGTGACTCTGGCTTGGAAAGTCAACGCCGATTTTTGCGTGCGCTGTGACCCGTCGCAATTGCGCGAGGTCTTCGTCAACATCATCTTCAATGCGCTGGATGCCATGCCGGCGGGCGGCAACTTGACCATCAATGCAAGCGCAGGCGAGTCCAGCATCTCGATCAACTTCAAAGACACCGGCTATGGCATGAGCGAAGAGGTGAAGAGCCGCGTCTTCGATCCTTTCTTTACCACCAAAGGAGTCGCCGGTTTAGGCTTGGGACTGAGCGAAAGCTATCGCATTATTGAACGGCACTTCGGCCAGATTGAGGCCGACAGCCAGCCGCAGCTAGGCACCACCTTTACGATTACCTTGCCGTTGATTCCGTTTGAGAGTTTCGGTGACAAGGGCGAAGTCGGCGATCTGCCCTTGACTCGAAAACGCTTTCTTATCGTGGATGATGAAAAGCTGGTGCGCTATGCCCTCGCCTCGCTGTTGGAAGAGTTGGGACACGAAGTCTTTCAGGCCGCCACCGGGCAACAGGCGCTGGAGTTGGCCAAAGATCACCTTTTCGATTTGGTCTTCACCGACCTGGCGATGCCCGATGTTGATGGCATCGCCGCCGCGCAACAACTCAAAGCCTTGCAACCCGCCGTCCGCATTGTCTTGATGAGCGGCTACAGTTCCGACAAAGTGCAGGAACGCATTCGTGACATCGCCTGCATAGACGTAGCCATGTCCAAACCCTTTCGCTTCGATGAAGTGCAGGAGGTTATCCAAAAACTGGTCGGCGCGAATTAGCCCTGCCTGTACCGTTGGTGCGGGTGTGGTTCTAACGACTTCAAGGATTCGCAAAAGCGTCAATCATCGCCTTCACATCATCGCCCAATGGATAGAGCACCGGACAGGTGCAACCGGCGGCAATGTACTCCTGCACTTTGGCGCGGCATTCGTCGGGAGTTCCCGAAGCGGTAATCAGTTGCACGACTTCATCCGGCACCAGTTTCATGGCTTCCCTGATCTGATGCTCTTCGGCAGGCCAGGTCAAGACGCGGCTGATTTCATCCAATAAATCCTGACTGACGCCGCTGGCTTTCATGATGTGCGGCTGTTGCCCCAAATACTGAGTCACCAATTTGCGCGCATTATCCAAAGCCTGTTCGCGGTTTTCGTCCAGCGAACAGACAATCAATTGCGGACGGTCAAGCGCGTCAACCGTGCGTCCGCCGCGTTCCGCGCCGATTTGAAGATGCGCCATCGCTTCCTGGTTATAAGCCGGTGAAACCAGATAATTGAGCAACACGCCATCGGCGATTTCGCCCGTCAATTCCATCATCTTCATGCCGGTTGCGCCGATGTAAATCGGCACATTTTTCGGTGCGCGGTCGCCATGCACGATGTCTATTTCGATGTCTTCGACCTGCACGAACTCACCTTTGAAGGTGACTTTTTCCATGGCCAGCAAACGGCGCACGACCTCTACGGTTTCGCGTGTCGCCTGCATAGGCTTGCGGCGCTGGACGCCGACCTTTGACGCCAACGGCTCCCACCACACGCCCAGCCCGCACAGTATGCGATGGGGAGCTAAGTCGTCGAGGGTGGAAAAGGTCGCGGCGATGAGCGCAGCATTGCGCGTCCAATTGTTAATCACCCCAGACCCCACCTTGATGCGATGAGTGGTCGCGGCAAAGGCCGCCATCGGCACAATGGCATCGCGCACCAAACGCGATTCGGCTTGCCACACCGCCTCGAATCCACGCGCTTCGGCGTACTGCACATAAGCGATGGCCTCACGCAACGGATGCTTGTCTTGTAAATAAAGTGCAACACGAGAAAATGAGTCAGTCATAATTGGCTCCTGAATTAATGATCGTGATTGATCCTTGAGGCTTGACGAAACCGCCCAGCGTCGCCCCCCGCAAAATTACCGATGAGGCCGCGTGAACTTGGCAGCACGACCGCATGATTGAGAATGTCACCGGCAACATATACACATTGACTGCGGCATTATACAATAGACTGCCGGTCAACAAAGCATTGCCTGGGATAAGTTGATGCAACTATGAAAACACCTCATTTGGTACTGAAAAATGGAACCCTACTTGACGGCACCGGTCGTCCGCGTTTTTTCGCCGACCTGGCCATCGTTGATAATTACATCGCCTCCATTGATGCGCCGGGGACGCTCATCGCCGCTGATGAACTGGATTGTACAGGCTTGATGATTGCTCCCGGTTTCATAGACACGCACAGTCATTCCGATTTGCGCGTCTTGTCCGAGCCGCAATTGCCCATGAAGATTCGTCAAGGCATTACCTTGGAAATCTTTGGACAAGACGGCATATCGGTGGCCCCGATTCGCGCTGCCGACCGGCCACAGATGGCGCAACAACTGGCCGGTTTGCTCGGTCGCCACGAAAAAGAATGGGACTGGGAATCGGTCGGTGAATATCTGAGCGCGATTGAGCGGACGCAACCGTCGGTGGATTGCGCTTACCTGATTCCGCACGGCGCGGTGCGGCTGCACGCCTTGGGAATGGAAGACCGCTTGGCGACGCCCGATGAAATCCGCGTTATGCAAAACCTGATCCGGCAGGCCATGCGCGAAGGCGCGTTGGGATTATCTACTGGCTTGATTTATCCGCCCTGTTGTTTTGCCGACACCGCCGAATTGATTGCTCTGTGCCAGACCGTCGCCGAATTCGATGGTGTATTCGTCGCCCATATGCGAAGCGAGAGCGATTATCTGGAAGACGCCGTCGCCGAGATGATTGCCATAGGCAAACATTCAGGCGTGCGCGTTCACCTCAGTCACTTCAAAGCCGCAGGGCGCGACAATTGGGCAAAGATTGATGCCGTGCTGGCGATGATTCATCAAGCCCAGACCGACGGTATGCGTTTGACCGCAGATCAATATCCATACATCGCCGGGTCAACTATGATGGGCGCAATTTTGCCGCCGTGGGCGCACGCGGGCGGCGTCGAAGCGACGCTTACGCGCTTGGCCAGCGCCGCAGAACGCGCCCGTATGCGAACCCTTATGCTTGATCGTTCGCGTGCCGATTGGGACAACTTCTGGAAATGGTCGGGAGCCGAAGGCATCATCATAGCGGATATTCCTTCAGGCCGGTCGCCGGAATACCTAGGCAAAAATCTCGCCGAGGCGGCCCAACTGAAATGGCAACGCGACCACCTCAGCGAAGCCGAAGTGGTGGATTTCGCTTTCGCTTTACTTGCCGAAGAGCGCATGGGCGTTGGCATGATTTCGTTCAGTCAATCGGAAGAAGTGGTGCAGAAGATTTTGCGCCAGCCGTATGTCAATGCCTGCACCGATGGCTTGCTCGGCGGCAAGCCGCATCCACGCGCTTATGGAACCTACCCGCGCATACTGGGGCGCTATGTCCGCGAGTTGAATTTATTGACGCTCGAAGAAGCGGTGCATAAATTATCCGGCCTGGCGGCACAGACCTTTCGCTTGAAAGAGTACGGGCAACTTCGCACCGGAGCGCGAGCGAATCTTGTCATCTTTGATGCCGAGCGCGTGATGGATTGTGCGACCTTTGAAAACTCCAAGCAGTATCCGACAGGCATAGAGTATGTGATTGTCGAAGGCCGCTTGCTCATCGAAGGCGACGCCCAATATCAACCCGGCAGCGGCATTGCCGTTCGCTCAAGCGCTTGAGGCGCATTTGAAAAATATTCCAAACAGCCAATAAAATCGGGCTTTTTATGACTTGTCGGCGTTGATAATCAAGGGGCAGAGGCTTTTCACTTGGTGGCTTCCAGGGTCTGGCAAGGGTTCGACAAGGGTTGCATAAACAGGCGACGGGAAATCTAGGTGATGAATTCGTGTGTAACTTCCCGGCGGATTGTACAGATGCAGCGAGCCTCGCGCCTTCGCCAATCAACGGCTCGCCCTGCCGCATTGCGCCTCGCGCCTTGATTGCGCCTGCCTCAGTTCGCGCTGCCGCTGCGCTCTACGGTTACTTCGCTCAACACCATGTGCAGGGCTTCCATAAAAAAGTAATCGCCCCACATGACCGATTCATCTACGCCCCAATTCATCGGGCGATGATAAACGCCGTGCCGCAAAATCCCTTCATAAGCGGCAGCCTTCGCGCCGGTAAATTCGTCGCTCGTCAAGGTCGCAAGAATCGTCAAGGCTGCCTGCCGATAAGTCTTCGCGTCGCCGCGTGTTTCTGCTATGCCCTGCAATTTCCACAACGCGCCAGCGACAATCGCGGCGGCGGAACTGTCCAGCGGTTCGCGGGGAATAGCAGGCGCGCCATAATCCCAGAACGGCACGCCGTCATCAGGCGTGTTGGTCAAATAATAAGCGGCGCAGCGTTCGGCGGTCTCCAGAAAAAATCGCTCGCCGGTAAACAGATAGGTATCCGTAAACCCGTACATCGCCCACGCCAGACCACGCGCCCAACAGGTGAAGGGCGAATAGCCTTGCTGTGTAGAGAGATTGCGAAACTCGCCGCGCTCTGGATTGAAGATCGCTTCGTGAATGACTGCGCCATCGGTGTCCATCAAACGTGCGCCGGATTTTTGCACCAAATATTTTTCCGTCGTGCGCGCATGAGTCGTGGCTTTGTCGTACAACTCGCGGCTCGCGCCCAGTTGGTGCGCGCGAAACAACAAACGTATGTTCATCATAATGTCTATGAATAACGATTGCGGCCCGTGAAAGGAATAGATGTAGTGGTCTTCGCCGCTGGCTTTCCAGCGAAACGATTGAATGGTTCCCGCCGTAATCAAGAGGTCTTTCAACCCTTGACGGGTCGGGTCGTCGTCGCCCAGCAGGCGATACCAGCGATCCGCCGTTGACATGAAAATAAAGCCTAGGTCGTGAACCTCGCGGTCGAACTTTCGCCCTTCGAGCGCACGGGTGTATTGTTCGGCGGCTTGTCGCCAAAAGGGTTCGCCGGTGCGTTCGCAGGCCAGCCACATCATGCCGGCATAAAAACCGGGACACCAATCCGTCCACATATATGCGGGGCGCGTCCACACGCCGTTGTCTGTGTAGATCGGCGCGGCTTTATCGCAAGGCCATTGCTTCATCATCCCGGCCAACTGGCGAAGGCCAAAATCGAACGCCTGTTCAAGCGCAGCGCGCAAGCCGCTTACTTCGAGGTCTGAATTAATTTTCATGGTGAGATTACGCTTTCCCATGCGACAGCGCCGTGGGCGCGGCGCTTACAATTTTCTGATGTTCATGCCGCCGCTGACTTCGACGACCATGCCGGTTGAATAAGCGAACGCGCCACGCACCAGCGCGACCACCGCTTTGCCCACGTCTTCGGGAAGTCCCCAACGACCTTGCGGGATCAAGCCTTCGCCGATCAGGCGGTCGTACTTGCTTTCCACCAGCGCAGTCATATCGGTTTTAATAATGCCGGGGCGCACTTCATAAACATTGATGCCGAATTCCGCCAGGCGCTCGGCAAAGATCGCCGCCGCCATACTCAAACCGGCTTTCGATAAACAGTATTCGGCGCGTGACGGCGATGCCATATAAGCCGAAACCGAGGTGACAAAAACGATCTGGGCGCGGCTTTCGGGATGCTGGCGTTGTTGAGCAATCATCTGCGCGGCGATGCGCTGCGTCAAAAAGAAAGTGCCGCGCAGATTGATAGACAAGACGTGATCAAAACTTGTGGGGGTCGTTTCCAAAACGTCCAGACGTTGTTCCGGAGCCACCCCCGCGTTGTTGACCAACAGATCAAGCTGCCCGAATTTTTTCAGCACTTCGCCAAGCATACGCTCGTGGTCGGCGAGTTGGGCAACATCGCCCCGCAAGGGCAGAAAGACCGCACCGAGTTCTTCGACGCGACGTTGGACTTCGCCCAGGCCGCTGGTGTAATTGGCGGCATCGAAAGCGCGCGCCGAACCGGCTATGTCGTAGCCGTGTTTTGCCAGTTCAATGGCGATGCCGCGTCCGATGCCGCGACTCGCGCCGGTAATCCATGCAATGGGTTTTCTATTTTTCATTTGTGCTGACGTTCCATGAACGAGTTATACAGCTGGCGCAGCTTGGTGCGCTGCGCCGTACAACTTTTTCATGTATGCAAACTTTTTCTCTCCCTGGTGCTGACCGGTTCGACTCGTTGACGCGACCATAAGACTGCCGCTACGCCAATGGACATTCGATTATCAATTCCCGCAACCCTGACGGCCAGTTCCAATGGATGAGCATCATCATGCCAACCATCTTCGCTGTTGTCGAGCAAGCGATCAGCAAAGTTCCGGCTAGAGCAACGTAAATCTACAAAAAATCATGCAGGCGAATTCGTAGGTGTGCATTTCCAGACGCTTGTACGGATGCAGCAGATGAGGACGAAGAATCCGCGCCTATCGGTTTGATGCGCCGCCGCCGTACAAGCCGTGGTCTTTGCTTGTTTACTTTTGCCTTGCTGCGTAGGGTGACGACATTATCTGTGCAGGAGAAGCGCGTCCGTTGCCATCGTCACAAAGAGGATGACGCTGACCACAGCATTGGTGGTAAAGAACGCGGCATTGAGGCGGGATAAATCGTTAGCCTTAACGATGCGGTGTTGATACAACAGCAGCGCGCCGGTGGCCAGCACACCGACCAAGCCTAACCAACCGAGCTGCGCTTGATAAAAGAAGAACAGTAAAATGACGAACATCAAGGCGTGTATCGAGCGAGCAATCCATAAGGCTGGGGCGATGCCGAAGCGTTGCGGTATCGAATTCAAGCCCACGCCTTTATCAAATTCATAATCCTGACAGGCGTAAATAATATCGAAGCCACCAGTCCACAACATCACCGCCAGCGAAAGCAGAAACGGCACCACAGTGAGTTTGCCGGTGATGGCAATCCACGCGCCCGAGGGCGCTATCGAAAGACACCAGCCTAAAAATAAATGCGACAACGACGAGAAGCGTTTGAAATATGAATAGGCCAGCACCGAGCCAAGTGCCACCGGCGACAATATAAGCGTCCGTTGATTGAGTTGCGAAGCAGCGACGAAAAAGAGCAACGCGGAGGCAATAGTAAAAATCCAGGCGAAGCGCAAATCCAAAAGCCCCGCCGGTAAAGCCCGCATAGCGGTGCGCGGATTTGCAGCGTCAAAATCGCGGTCGGCTATGCGATTGAACGTCATCGCCGCCGACCGCGCTCCGACCATCGCCAGCGTAATCCATAGCAGTTTGCCTAGCCAGAAACTCGCGCTTTGCGGCGGCACTTCACGCGCCGCGAGCGCCGCGCCCAAAAACGCAAACGGCAAAGCAAAGAGCGTATGCTCGATCTTGATCATCTCGAAGGTAATTTTTAATCGCTGTGTAAAACTCATCATCACTGCACTCTCATCTGTCGCCAGCGCTCGCATAAATCCCGCGAAGCCTGCGCCCAGGTCGGAAACCGAAAGGTGAACCCGGCATCGAGCAATCTCTGTGGAACGACCCGCCGACTCTTCAACAGCAATTCGCTTTCGGTTCGCAAAAAGATTGCACCGATTTCCACCAGCCAACGGGTTGCCGGAAGGCCGATTGCCACGCCTGCCGCATCGCGCAAAATTCGCATGAACTCGGCATTGGGCAAAGGCTGCGGCGCGGCAAGGTTCACGGCTCCCGCAAACTCTTCGTGATCGCTCAACCAGAAAACGGCGCGTACAAAATCCTCATCGTGTATCCACGAAATGTACTGTTTGCCATCGCCTGCGCGACCGCCCAGACCGCGCCGCGTCAAGCCCATCAACACATCAAAGATGCCGCCGCGATCAGGACTCAAGGTCAGCGCCGAACGCATCAACACCTTGCGCGTGTGCGGCACCAGGGCTGCATTTGCCATCTGCTCCCACGCCGTCGCTACATCAATACTGAAGCGCCAGGTGTCGGGCGCATTCGCTTCATCGCCGCCGATAATGCCGTTTGCTTCATCATTGGGCGCGTCATAGCGATGTGCATAAATGGTCGCCGTGCTCGCTTGTAACCACAGGCGCGGCGGACGCGAAGCGTGGGCAATTGCTTCGCCTACGACCTTCGTTGAGTGTATGCGCGACTCTTTGATAAGCCGCCGATTCGTTTCATTGTAACGGCAGTTGACGCTGCGCCCCGCCAGATTGATGACCACATCTGCGCCATCAATTTCCGCAACCCAATCTCCCGGATTTTCGGCATCCCAACCGACGACGCGCCACGCGGCACGTTCCGGCTTGCGGCTCAAGACCACGACTTCGTGACCTTTGCCTTGAAAGGCTCTGGCAAGCACTGCGCCAACTTGTCCTGAACCACCGGGGATGACCACTTTCATTGCGCTTTCCTCGATTTTAATGCAACGGCAAATTCGCCCGTGCCGTCGTTGACGCTCACTTGGGTTGTCGGTCGCGCAAGACCGACAGATAGGCGCTCCAAGGGCCGGTCGCCTGGGTATATACTTTCGCCATCGTCCGCGCTATCTGTGCCACATGGTCTAAGTCGTGTACCACCCAGGTCGCCAGCAATTGCCCAAGCGACACTTCGCCCAGTTCAGGATGTTGGCCTTTGCGACTCAAATCAGCGGCGGTCAACTTCATCTCGACCAACGCCGCGATGCTTTCGCGCCGCGCCTGGGCGAAGTTCGCCAATAGTTCACGCAGGCTTTTGCCCTCGCTTGCACTAAACTGAGCCATGCGGTCAAACGATTCAAACGGTCGCGTCTCGCCCTTCATGATGTGGCGCGCTCGCGGTAGCCAATCGGTATGCTCGCCATGTATAAGGTGGCCGATCACATCGTATGGCGACCAACTGCCCCCGCCTTCCGTAGCTCGTACCCAGGTCTCCGGCAAACCATCAAGCCAGGCGCTCAGACTTGCAGGTGTGCGCTCAAGCATCGCCAACGCATCGTTCAGATTAAACTCATGATGTTCCATCGTCGTCATTGTCCTCACCAGATTTTGAATCACGCGCTCCCCATCGAAAATCTGCAATCAGGAGTCAGCCACCCTGTCTCCCCTACTCCCCACTTCTTTATTCCACTTTCATCACATCGCCGTGCCAGACCGTAGCGCTCGAATGCTGCAATCCCAGATGATCCATGAGGCGATAAACGAAATGATCAACCAGGGCGTCAAGGTTCGCAGGCTTGTGATAAAAAGCGGGCATCGCCGGAACGATCATGGCTCCGGCTTTTTTCAGGGTCAGCATATTTTCCAGATGAATCAACGACAGCGGAGTTTCGCGCAGCACAAGAATCAAACGGCGTTCTTCTTTCAAACAGACATCGGCAGCGCGATGCAACAGATTGCGCGCCGCGCCAGATGCCAACACGCCGAGCGTTGCCGCCGAACAGGGAACGATCACCATCGCGTCAACCGGATAAGAGCCGGAAGCGATAGCTGCACCAATGTCGCCCGCATGAAAAAAAACGGTTTTGGTCGAAGCACGACCGATGAGTTGCGCCAACAAGTCTTCGTCAGTGGTGGCGGTGAGGTTCAGTTCATCGCTCATCACACGCCGCGCCGGGCCGCTGATGACCAGATTAATGCGACCGACTTCCGCGCTGGCCTCCAACTGCAGCAACAAACGCTGGGCGTAAATGACGCCGCTGGCTCCGCTGATTCCTATGGTTATTGATTTCACCAAGGCTATTGTAGCCAGCAGAGGCGCAGCAAGAAAGGGGTTGATGAAATCACGGCGATGGCAAAATTCAGGCACGTCAGCTACGGGCGACTCTGCGGGGGTCGCCGCTTCTTGGAATCCCTTATAGCGAATTTCATTTGTCCGCGACCACGACACCTTGTTGAGAGGCGGTCACAGACCGCCTCTCAACCCATCGCACACCTCGGCAAGCCGCTATAATCTTTGAGAAGGGGCGACCACCGCAGAGTCGCCCGTACAAGGTTTTTGAAGATTTTGCCGGAAAAAATTTTTCTTAAAAACTATAGTTACGAAAAATTACGCGGCAGCGGTCTGAAACCAAAAAGGCTGGCACACAGACCAGCCCTTACCCAAGGGCGCTTGATGGTTTGCCTTGAAGCCATCTGGCAACCATTCAGTTGTGGGCCTCGCGCCGCTCATTCCAGGCGTGTAAAACTGAAAGCAGCGGACACCACACCGTTCGGATTTCGCACTTGAATGGTCACCGCTTGACCCACCTTGATCTTTTTGCCGCCCTTCTTGCTGATCAACATGGTCGCAGGGCTTTGCGCGTCGTTGCGCGTTCCTTGCTCTTGCTCTGCCACCAAAATCACTGCGCCGTTAGCAAAATTTTCGCCCAATACAAACAGCGCTTTGCCCACAATGGAAGCGCTGCTGACTTGCGGCAGCGGCAGCGGCGTTGGCTTGGTGTTTTTCAATTGCCACACATCATTGAGGAGGCCGCTGTCGCTGGTGCCGCCAAACACGAGGAAGCGATCTTCGGCTTCGTCGTATGCGCTCATCATGCCATTGCGCGCCGATGGCGGCGCAGCAAGCTCAAGCGAACTCCATTGCCCGGTTTGAAAATCGAAGGCATAGCTGTCATTGGAATTGCCGGTTGGCGTCGAACCACCGAAGACGACAAAACGGCCTTCGCGATTGACGAAACTCGAAGCGAAAAATCTTCCCGCAGGCCGCGACGCTGGCGTGAGTTCCGTCCAACTGCGCGACGCCAAATCATACGCCCACAAATCATCGAGCGGCCCATTGCGCTGTCCGCCGTAAATAATCATGCGCCGTGCGGTGCGGTCTAAAGCGCCGGTCAATAAACAGCGAATCTCCGGTTTGCTGCCTGCCGGGGTCAAGTCTGTCCAACTCTGCGAGGCGAGGTTGAAATTTTGCGTGTCTTGAAACCGCCGACCTTCTTCGGTGAACCCGGCGAATTGCACCAGGCTTTGAGCAACCGGGTCATAGACTGCCGCCGAGCCATAACGCGCTTTCGGTCGCCCCGAGGTTGGCGACAGGTTGCGCCATTCCAGCGTCCGTAACGACAAAGCCCAGGTGTCGTTGAAAAATTTGCTGCCTTGCTGGCCTGCCCAAATCACCATCTGCTGACCAATCGGGTCATAGATGGCATCGTGTCCCAATCTGGGGTCGGGCGCGGTTCCCGTGGTATTGAGTCGCGTCCACGTCAGGGTATCGAGATTGAACGCCCACACATCGTTGAGCAAACCATTTTGCCCGGTGCCGCCAAAGACCACCAGCCGATGGTCAACCGGATCGTAAATGGCCGCGCCGTTGCGCCGCGCTTCAGGCCGTGCGCCGGTGGCCGGCGTCAGGTTTTGCCATTCCAGACTCTGCGCCGCTTGCGCCGTAACGGGAGTCGCCACGCTTTGCATAACGGCGGCAAGGAGCAGCGCCAGCGAAACATGGAAAAGGAAAGCTTGCAGTCGGATTGGTAATCGCTTCATGATTTTGCCTCGTGTGATGATTTCGAGTTGTACAACTCGCACCTGTTGAAATCCAAACAGTCCGCCGATTTATTCCTCACGATAAACTTTTTACTTGAGCCGCGCTTGCCACTTCAAAAGCTTGGCGGCTGCGGGAACAAGCGCTTGCAGCGCGTTTGCCATTCCGGTTCGTCAAACGCTTGAATGACGCCCTCGGCAAACAACACGCGACCGGCGACCATCGTTAAAATTACGTCGTCGGAGGTGGCGGCAAACAGGATTGCGGCCATCACATCGTGCAGCGGTTGATGATGGCGTTTCGTTAAATCAAGAGCGATGAAGTCGGCCTGTTTGCCGATTTCAAGTGCGCCAATTTTATCTTCAAGACCTAATACTCGCGCTCCATCAAGAGTCATCATCTGCAACAAACGCTCGGCACCAGGTGCTTTGAAATGCTGCGACGCGGCGCGATGCAGGAGGGCGCAGAACTGCGCTTCGCTCATTAAATCAAGGCGATTATTTGACGCCACGCTGTCGGTGCCAAGCCCTACGCGAATATTTGCCGCCAGCATTTTCGCAAGCGGCGCGATGCCGTGTCCCAACTTCGCATTTGATTTCGGACAATGCGCGATGCGCGCCCTATGCTTGCCGATTAATGCGAGGTCTTCGTCATCCACACGCACGCAATGAACCAACAGCGGCGCAACGTCCAGCACGCCAAGCGCGGCGAAATATTGAATCGTTGATTGTTGTGGTGCCTTCCACTCGATGCCGCGAGCGGCGAGGCGTTCGGCAAATTCGCCGCTGCCATCGCGCAGTAAATTTTCTTCGGCAGCGGATTCGGCAGTGTGTATGCAAACGTCGAGTGATTCCTGTGCGGCATATTCAACAACGCGGCGGAACAATTCGCCGGAAACCGTATAGGGCGCGTGCGGCGACACGCCAACGCGCACAAGTTCAGTTTCTTCTTCGCGCATCTCCGCGACTTTGACTTTGAGTCCTTCGAGACTCATCGAGGCATCGGCGGCATTGGGGCCAAAGACTTCGCGGTAGGCGACGCCGCGCAAACCGCTTTGTCGCAGCGCGTCAAAAGCGGCGCGTGAATCGCCAGTATCGGCCACACAGGTGACGCCCGCACGAAGCGCTTCGGCTGCGCCAAGCATAGCCGAGGCCGCGAGGTCGTCATTCGTGAGTCGTTCGTATTTGGTCGTTGTCAATTTCAAAATCCATTCGCGGAACGCCAGGTCTTCCAGAAAGCCACGAAAAAAATTCAACTCCAGATGCGTGTGCGTGTTGATGAAACCGGGAAGGAGGGCTGCGCCATTTAGATGAATCACTTCGGCGTGTTGCAAACGAGGTTGAGTCGCGGCTTCGGCCTGAGCGCCGACGAAAATAATTTTGTCGTCGGCAATCGCTAACGCACCTTGTGGAATCGGCGGCGCGGTAATCGGCAAGACCCATGCAGCTTGATAGATAGTGATGGCCATAGTGGATGGATTAGAGCGTAAGAAAACTTCGCAAGTCAATGCCGGAAACTCCTGGCATAGCGATTGCCATTTGCCAAGCTGGTCAAGAAAACGGGAAAACCGTAGCGGAAAATTTCCCAAAACTTTCTCGACTAATTGATAACTGGGGGAATACAATCACAAGGTGATTCAGGCAAGGGCAAAATTTCATAGCCGAATATTCAGCGCCTCGCTGATGATTCTGTTGCTATGGTTGAACGGGTTCGGCTGCGCCATGTGTTGCGAAAAAGACCCCACAGACCTTGCCACTTCCCAACCTGCTACGGTGAATGCGGAACCCGCAGCAGGGCATCATTGTCAAACCGCGCCGCCTGAAAAAGCGGAGATGGCTTGTTGTAAAAAGTCCGCTGCTAAACCCTCCGCCGCGTTGGCGTCGGCCTCAACCGGGCAATCTTCATCCAGTGTAAACAATGCTGCGCCGTCGTCATCGCAACTGTCTAGACCGGGAAATGCCGTCGGCTGTGCGCTGTTGCCCAAGCATCTGCCAGCCTTGACGGTGGCGCTCAAATCGTCCGCGTTGCCAGCCGAAGAAGCGGTAACGCCACAAACCGTTTTCGCTGTCCTTATCCATCTCAGCGAAGCGCCCTTCCTGCCTCTCGCCTTGCCGCAAAATCGCGGCGGCACTTATCTGCGTTGCTGTGTCTTTCTGATTTAACGTCCGCATCTCTTGTGCAAACTCAATGCCGACAACTGCGGTTGTCGGCCTGCTCGTGGACTGTAAAAAATCAGGAGACAAATACATGAAAACCTTTAAAGCCTTTATCGTGGTTGTATTCATCGCGCTGGCCGGTGTGGTCTATGCGACGGACTCGAAGACTTTTGCTGCCGCTGACCAAGCCAAATGCTGTGTGCCGAATGCCGAATGCTGTGTGACGGGCGCAGCTTGTTGTGAAGCGCCCAAGAGCGCCAGCGCCGCCCAAGAAAATTGCTGCGTCGCCGGAGCCGCCTGTTGCGTAAGCGGCGCGGCTTGTTGTGAAGCGCCTAAAACTTCAGCGGCAACCAAAGCCGATTGTTGCAGCGCTGGCGCGGCTTGTTGTGTGCCGGGCGCGGCTTGTTGCGATGCCAACATGAAAGGCAACAAAGCGACGAAGACCGCAGCCGGTTGCGGCGCGATGACAAGCGATGCCAAGACCGCAGCCGGTTGCGGCGCGATGACAAGCGACGCCAAAACCGCAGACAGCAAAGCAAGGCAAAGTGGTTGCCCGATGAGCGCAGGCGCTTGCGGCGGGGCTGCCAGTTGCTCGGCACAAACTCGGTAAATCCTCAATACCACAATCAAGAACAGCGAAAGCCGGTTGTTTATTCGCGGCGGCTTTCGCTTTGGTGAAACACTTGCTGCGGCACCAGGGGGTTGAAATTCTGTCGTTGCGCCAGAAGCACAACTACAGAGAGTAAGCAGTCGTGCGACACCTTGGGATCAACAAATTTCGAGGCGGGGTTTTTGCAGCGGTGCGGAAAGGCCGAGCCTGTTCGCACCGCCGCCGGAAACCGCTGTACCTTTTCAACGGAGAAAAATATTATGAACACGAAACGAATTTTACTGGCGCTAACGCTAGGGAGTCTGGCGGTCCTCGCTATGGCCTGCTCAAAAACCGCTTCATCGAGTGGCGAGAAAGTTATCAAATCAACCAAGTCCGGCAATGTCACCATCACCCTAACCAACGCTGCGGGCGAACTCAAAAGCGGCACGAACGATCTGTTCATCACCTTTACCGATGCGGCGGGTAAACCGGTTGAAGCGGGAGCCGCGTCGCTGGTCTTTCACATGGCGGGGATGGGAACGATGCCGGAGATGAATGATAAAGCGACGCTCACCACCACCGAAACGCCCGGCAAGTATCACGCTCAGGTCGAGATTCAAATGGCTTCAACCTGGGAAGCCCTCATCAATTTTGAAAGCGCGCAAGGCAAAGGGCAGGCCAGCCTGACGATCCCGGTCAAATAGTCTTCACAGACCTTTTGCTCAGGCTTCAAAGATTCCAGGCGGCCTCTGAGCATCTCCCTGCGGGCGGCTCAACGAACGCCTCAACAGGCAAGCGCTTCTGTCGGAGAAAAGTGTGATGAAACTCAACAAGATTTTCGCCGCGATCATCGCCTTCGTCGTCATCAGCGGCACCGCAACAAGGCTTCCGGCGCAACACCAACCGCGTGACGTTTCGCCAACTTCTGCGGCGTGGCGCGACGATAAACCCATCGTCTTGTCCACCGATCTGGTGTCGCTGACCGTCCACGTCACCGATGCGCGTGGGCGCAATGTTTATGGCTTGAACCAAACCGCGTTCACCGTCTTCGATAACAACGTGGCACAAGAGATTCGCTATTTCAGCAACGATGATGCGCCCGCTTCGGTCGCCATAGTTTTTGACCTGTCGGCTTCGATGAGTGCAGAGAAAATCCGCAGCGCCAAAGCCGCCCTGGCGCAATTCATTCACACCAGTCATGGCGATGACCAGTATTTTCTCATCAGCTTTGATTCAACCGCGCACTTGTTGGTGGACGATGGGCGCGACGCTGAAGCCTTGCTGAAAAAATTCACAGCGGTGCAAACGCAAGGCGAAACGGCGCTCTATGACGCGGTGTATATGGGCTTGGAAAAACTTTCGCAAGCCGTCTATGCCAAACGCGCCCTCATCGTCATCAGCGATGGCGAAGACAATCACTCGCTTTACAGCTTCAACGAATTGCGCCAACGGCTACAGGAATCCGATGTGACGATTTATACCGTGCAGATCGGCATTCCTTTGCCGCGCAGCAACGCCTTGCAGGTGATGGGCGAGTTGGCCGCGATCTCCGGCGGCACAGCTTTTCCGCCCACCGGTCGTGACGCATTGGTTGAAATTTTCGAGCGCATCGCCTTGGAATTGCGGCAACAATATGCGCTGGCTTTCGTGCCCTCGGCAACGGTTGCCGACGGCAAAAAACGCCATATCAAAATCACCGTTGCCGCCCCCGAAGGCTGGCCGCGTGTGATGGTGCGGCATCGCAAAACGTATGTCGCCGCAAAAGAATTTTCGGTCACCGGCAAACTCAAGGCGCTGCCGTAAAAGCGCGTTTGCCAATTGCCGCGCTTGCCGCGCACAGGTCAATTATGATTAATCGCCTCATCGAATTTGCCTTGAAGAATCGCTTTCTCATCATCGCGGCCTATGTGCTGCTGGCGGGTTGGGGCTATTACGCTTTGACGCGAACGCCGATTGATGCGATCCCCGATTTATCCGATAACCAGGTCATCGTCTTCACCGATTGGGTAGGGCGTTCGCCGCAGGAAGTCGAAGACCAGTTGACTTATCCGCTGACCACTAACCTGCAAGGTTTGGCGGGGGTGCGCTCGGTGCGCGGACAATCGGCGTTCGGCTTCTCTATGATTAACGTCATCTTTGAAGACTCGGTGGATTTGTATTGGGCGCGCACCCGTGTGCTGGAGCGTTTGAATCTGGTCACCAAACAATTGCCCGAAGGCGTGACGCCGACGCTTGGCCCCGATGCCACCGGCGTAGGGCAAATTTTCTGGTACACCCTAGACAGCGACAAACACAGCTTGATGGATTTGCGAACCCTACAGGACTGGTTCATTCGTTATCAACTCAATTCGGTGCCGGGCGTCGCCGAAGTCGCTTCCGTAGGCGGACAGGTGCAGCAATATCAAATTGATGTTGATCCCAATCGTTTGCGCGCTTATGCCATACCGCTTTCCACCATTGTCGAGGCCGTAGGGCGCAGCAATGCCAACGTCGGCGGCAATGTTATCGAACAGAACGGCCAATGGTCTATCGTGCGCGGCATAGGTTTGATTACCTCCGCCGCCGATATTGAAAACACCATGATCGGCGCACAAAACGGTACGCCGATTTATATACGCAACGTGGCGACGGTGAAACTGGGCGGCGCGTTTCGCGTCGGCGTGCTGGATCGTGACGGCAAAGAAGCCGTGGGCGGCGTGGTGATTGCGCGCTATGGCGTCAACACCCTCGAAGTCATCAAAGCGGTAAAAGAGAAACTGGAAACCTTGAAGACAGGGCTGCCCGAAGGCGTCCGCATCGAAGCCTTTTATGACCGCACCGATTTGATTTTGCGCGCTACGGACACCTTGAAGCGCGCCCTCATCGAAGAATTATTATTGGTTACGCTGGCGCACATTATTTTTCTTTTTCACTTTCGCTCGATCCTCATCGTCACCATTCCTTTGCCGCTCGCCGTGCTGACTTCGTTTCTGTTTATGTACTACATGGGCATCAGTTCAAACTTGATGTCGCTTTCCGGCATCGCCATCGCCATCGGCGTGTTGGTTGACGCCGGCATCGTCGTCACCGAAAACGCTTTTCGCTTCGTCGAAAAACGCGGCGTTGATGTGCGCGACCGCAAGCGCGTCTGGCAGACGGTGCTGGAATCAACCAAACTGGTAGGGCGTCCGATCTTCTTTTCGATGACAATTATCATACTCGCCTTCGTGCCGGTCTTTGCTTTGACCGGACGCGAAGGCAAACTTTTTCACCCGCTCGCCTTCACCAAAACTTTTGCTATGGTGGGCGCAACGGTTATCGCCGTGACGTTGGTTCCGGTGCTTTGCACCTTGCTTTTGGGCGGTCGCGTGCACGCCGAAGAAGACAATTTCGTGATGCGCGTTTTACACGGCATCTATCGCCCGATTCTGAAACTGGCGCTGGCGCATCGCCTCATCACTATACTGATTGCCGCTTCGCTGTTTGGCGGCGCTCTATATTTGGGCAAACAAATCGGCAACGAATTTATGCCGCCGCTCGATGAAGGCGACCTGATGTATATGCCGATCACCGACCCGGCGATTGCTGTTGATGAAGCGCTACGCCTCATGCAGATGCAGGACAAGACGTTGAAAACTTTCCCCGAAGTCGCCTGGGTGGTGGGCAAAGCCGGACGCGCCGAAACTTCCACAGACCCCGCCCCCGTCAACATGAATGAAACCATCGTTCACTTGAAACCCACAGACCAATGGCGACCTGGCATGACGCGCGAAAAATTGGTCGCCGAGATGGATGAAAAACTTCAGATGCCCGGCGTCTCGAACATCTGGACGCAGCCGATTATCAATCGCATAGAAATGTTGACTACGGGCATTCGCACGCAGATCGGCATCAAAGTTTTCGGCAGCGATTTGCAGGAACTCGAACGCCTCACCAATGAAATCACCAAAGTCGCGCAGACCGTCAAGGGCGCATCGAATGTGTCGCCCGAACCGCTCACCGGACAACCGTACATAGACATCAACATTGACCGGCAGGCGGCGGCGCGTTACGGCATAGATGTAAAAGCCATTCAAGAGGTGATTGATTCCGGCATAGGCGAAGCCAACATCACCATGACTATCGAAGGACGCAAACGCTTTCCGGCGCGTGTGCGTTATGCGCCGGAGTTTCGTAAAAATCCCGAAGCCCTGGGCAAGTTAATCGTGCCTGCGCCGAACGGGGCGCAGATACCGCTGTCGCAATTGACGACGATTCGTTCGGTGAACGGGGCTTCGATGATTGCCAGCGAAAACGGTTTGCTGCGCGGCACTGTGCTGTTGAATGTGCGTGGCCGCGATGTCGGCAGTTTCGTCGAAGAAGCCAAAAAAGTTTTGCGCGAGCGCATCGTGTTGCCTACGGGTTATTACGTTGAATGGAGCGGGGAGTATGAAAATCAGCAACGCGCCCGCACCCGTTTGCAATTGGTTTTGCCCATCGTGTTGGTGGTGATCTTCGTGCTGCTTTACATCACCTACAACTCGTTCGTCGAAGCGGCGCACGTTTTATTGGCAGTGCCGTTTGCGTTGACCGGCGGCGTGTATTTGCTGTACGCGATGGGCTACAACTTTTCGGTAGCCGTGTGGGTGGGCTTCATCGCTTTGTTTGGCACGGCGGTGCAGACCGGCATGGTCATGGTGATTTATTTGGAAGAAGCAGTCGAGCGCAAGAAGATGGAAGTCGGCGAACGCTTCAACCGCGAACACTTGAAGCAGGCGGTGATGGAAGGCGCGATTTTGCGCTTGAGGCCAAAGGTGATGACGGTCAGCACAGTGGTGGCGGGATTGTTGCCGATTATGTGGAGCAAGAGCGCTGGCGCGGAAGTGATGAAGCCCTTGGCGACACCTGTGCTGGGCGGCATGGTGTCGTCATTGATTCACGTTTTGATTGTCACGCCAGTGATTTTTTATTGGCTGCGCGGACGCGGAGTGAAAGCCGCAGAACCGCAGCGCGTGAAAGAAGAACTACAGTTGCCATGAAGAAAAGTTAGCTCCCTGTACGGGCGACCACAGAGGGTCGCCCGTACAAGGTGGTTACAAGAGCTTGATATGAAAAAAAGAAGTCTGCACAAATTTTTTGCGATTGCGTTGATGCTGAGTTTTTCGACGACCAACGCGCTCGGTCAATCCACGCCGGAAAAAATCGCCGGAGTGGTCGCGCCTGCCGCACCGTCCGCGCCACTTGTCGAAGCCCAGAGCGCGCCCTCTGTTTACACGCAGTTCATAGATGCGACCAAGGGCAAGACCGCCGACGATTTGATTCGCTATGCGCTCTCGCACAACGGCGAGTTGGCGGCAGCGCGCCAGATGATTGCCGAAGCGCGTGGGCGTTTGCAGCAAGCCGCCTTGAAAGCCAACCCGATGCTGGAAACCAGCGGCACCCAAGCCGTCACCTCGCCTGATAACAATTTGATGATCGGCGCGGAACTGCCGCTTGAACTTGGCGGCAGACGCAAGGCGCGTGTAGCGGTCGCCGCACGCGAAATCGAAATGCGTCAGGCCGAGGTTGCCGATTTCGAGCGCAAGCTTGCCGCCGATGTGCGTATGAAATATGCCGAAGCCATCACGCTGGCCTTGAACTTGAAATTGACCGACGATTTGTTGACCTTGACGCGCAATTCCGAGCGCCTGATTCAAGCGCGCGTCGAACATGGTCGCAGCGCGCCGCTTGAACAAAACCTGATTGCGGTCGAAACCAGCCGCGTCGAGACTTTGCGAATCAGCACCGAAAGCAAAACGCTAACCGCACTGTTTGACTTGAAAAAAATGCTCGGGATGTCGCCCGATGAAGCGTTGCAACTGAGAAGTGATTTTCTGCCGCAACAGTTGCCGCTGGCTCAAAACGAAACGCTTGGCAAGGCGCTTGAACAACGCGCTGACCTGGTGGCTTTACGGGCGGCGGAAAATCTGGCCTCGGCGCAAATCGAACAGGCGCGCACCGAAGGCAAAGTTGACGCCAGCATCTTTGCCAACTATGCACGCATGAGCAATGGTTATGATGTGCGCGGCTTCGACAGTCGCGGCAATCTGGCACCGGTTACGGGCATCTTTCACAACGCGACCTTTGGCATACGCTTCACCTTGCCGGTGCGAAATAAAAATCAAGGCGCTATCGAAGCGGCGCTGGCGAACCGGGAAGCGGCGCGGCGGCGGCGCGAGTTTGCCGAAATTGTCGTGAAGAATGAAATCGCTGCGGCGTATGCGCGCTTCGCCCACGCCCAAGCGGCGCTGGAATTGTATAGCGCCAGCGTCCGCGACCAGTCGTTACGCAATCTTGAAGTGGTTCGCAAAACCTATGAACTCGGACAGAAATCGGTGCTGGATTATGTCACCGAACAACGCCGCTTCGTAGAGATTGAAACCGGCTATGCCGAAATGTTGAAAGAGTATTTGCAGTCATTGATTGACATCGAACGCGCCGCCGGGACTACCTTGCCCGCCGCCTGATGAGGAATGAAAAATGAATCACGAAGAAAACTCGAAAATCGCTGCTGAACGGATTGATGAGACGCCATCGAACGAAGCGCCATCGCTCGCCTCGCCAAATGCCGATCTGCCAAATCAAGATGTAGCAAAGGCCGCTTCAACGCACGACGCTTCAACGCACGATGCTTCAACGAATAGCGTTTCAACGCACGATGCTTCATCGAATAGCGCTTCTACGAACGACGCTCCAACATTAGCGCGCAAGCGGTTCATCCTCGTTGCCGTGTTGTTCATTATCATCATCGCTACAAGCGCGATTTTGTTTTGGGTCAATCGTTCCTCCGGCAAAAATACAACGGTCGGTCGCCCGGTGCCGGAACCTGCGGGCGCGAGCGTGCCTGCGCCAGGCGCTGAAACGAGCGCTGTCAACGCGCCGCGTCCAGGCGATCTGGTGCTTACGTTGTCGCCGGACAAATTGGAAAACGCGCACCTCAAAACCGAGTTGGTCACCATGCCATCGCCGACCTCAACGCCAAGTGGCGGCGGCTTGCGAACGGCAGGAACGGTCGAAGCCAACGCTTATAAAGAAGTCCCCGTGCTGCCTGTGGCTGGCGGCATCGTGCGCGAGGTCAAAGCGCAACTTGGCGACAGGGTGCAGCGTGGTCAGCCGCTCGCCGTCATCTTCAGCACCGAATTGTCCGAAGCGCAAAGCGACTATCTAAATATTCAAGCCGAGATTGAAAAGCATCATCAACACTTTCGCCGCATGACCGAGCTTGTCGAAATTGGCGCGGCCAGCCGCGAAGAACTCGAAGAATCAACTGCCATGTATAAAGCCGAACAGGCCAAAATCAGCGCCGTCAAACAGCGCCTGTTATTGTTCGGCCTCAGCGAAAAACAGATTGATGCGATAGACGCCAAGCACACCATCAAACCGTTGATTACCGTGGAAGCACCGGCGTCGGGCGTCATCTTGAGCCGCACGGTGAATTCCGGCGAAGTCGTTATGCAAGGCAAAGAGTTGTTTCGCGTCACCGATCTTTCAACCGTCTGGGTCATCGGACAAATTTACGAAAGCAACTTCGCCAACGTGCGCGTCGGTACGGCGGCGACCATCACCGCGCCCGCTTTTGCCGGTCGCACCTTTACCGGTCGCATCTCTTATGTTGACCCGCGAGTTGAACCGCAAACGCGAACCGCGCAGGTTCGCATAGAGGTGAAAAATCCTGGCGAGATACTCAAGCTCGGTATGTTCGTTGATGTGATTTTCGGCGGCGCATCAACGCTTGCCGCCAACGGCCAAAGGGTGGTCAACGTGCCGCGCGCTGCGGTGCAGTTGATTGGCGCAAAGCCTGTAGTGTTCGTGGCGACCGATCAGGCTGGTATCTTCGCGCAGCGCGAAGTCATTGCCGGAGCGGAGGCCAACGGCAGCATAGCGATTTTTGCGGGACTCAACGGCGGCGAACGCATCGTCACCGAAGGCAGTTTTTTGCTGCGCGCCGAAAGCTTGAAATTAAATCCTACGCAACCGACGACGCCGACAAAACCGATGGCGATGCCAGCGAATGTTTCGACGCCGCAAGCCGCGATGCCAGATGCGCCTATGGATGCGCCGCACAATCCTCCAACGCCGGAGGCGGCACCAAAAACCCAGGCGGTTACGGTGAAGCTCAACGCCAACGGCTATCAACCGGCGAGTTTCAAATTGCAGCAAGGCATACCGGCGCGTCTCACCTTCGTGCGAACCGTCGAAGCGACCTGCGCTACCGAGTTAGTCATTCCCGAATACGGCATCAAGCGCGATTTGCCTTTCAATGAACCCGTGGTGATTGAATTCACGCCCACCAAAACGGGCGAGGTGAAATTTGCCTGCGGCATGGATATGATTCACGGGAAGATACTGGTGAAATAAATCGCCAGCCTTTTGCCCATGCCGCCTGTCAAAGGGGCAAGGATTGAAGGTATAAAGTAGTTGGGCGATGACAAAATCAGTACAAGCCGCGCCCACAGCAAGCTGATACGGGCGGGCCGCTGTGCCAGCCTCTGTTGACGAAGGCAACGCCTGGCTTCGTCATTTTGAAATTCATGGCGAGGCGACTTGCGAAGGTCGCCCGTACCTGACAGGCAATCACCCCTTTGAACAAAGGAACAAGGCATGAAAAAAACGCTCTTCATTTTGGTCGTAGCCAGCGGCACGGTGCTGCTGCTCAATCAACATTCATTCGCGTGGCGGCATACGCTTGCGGCGAAACTTCGTGCAACACGGATGCCAACAAGCAAGCCTCTGTCGTCTATGGAAACCGCGCATCGCCAGCCTCAGCAAGACGCCGCGCCGCCACCAACGACCGACAAACAGACGGTGGCAGTAACTGCCGCGCCAGCTTTCGCCTTGAAAGACGCGAAGGGGAAAACCGTGCGCCTTGCCGATTTCAAAGGCAAAGTGGTGTTGATTAATTTCTGGGCGACGTGGTGCGCGCCGTGTCAAAAAGAGATGCCGGAGTTGGTCAAGCTGCAAAAAAAATACGCCGCCCAAGGGCTGCAAATTCTCGGCGTGACTTACGAAGCGGAAAAACCTGCCGTGCTGAATCGCCTCGCGCAAAAGTTCAAAATCAACTATCCATTTTTGCTCGGCACGGAAGAGCTTGCCCAACAGTATCACGTTGAAGATGCGTTGCCGACCACCATCATCGTTGACCGCAACGGCAATATTCAAACCCTGATACTTGGCATGATTGACAGCAAAGATGTCGAAGAAAAACTGGCGCGCTTCTTACGTTGAACCGTGAATCGTGAATCGTGAGAGTGCAATAATATATGTACTAATTCAGCCTGATTGAAAAGTGTATATCTTATGGTTCTTGCGCCGGAGGCGCAGCGGATATTAGCCAGTGGTGAAGCCAATGGAAGACGAATGTGCAATAATCTTCGCGCCCTGAAGGGGCGCAGGAGTTACAGCAACTAATCTCCTGCGCCCCTTCAGGGCGCGAAGTTTGGCCAACGAAATTCCAGTGCCTTCAGCACTGGCTAATTTCCTACACCCCTTCGGGGCAAATACGGCTGAATCGTGAATCATGAACAGGGCATCGTGATAACGAATTGTGAGCAGTGAGTCACGATTCGTGTTGATGCTCGCAAAGCGCTTGGCGTGTTAAAAATTTTTCGACTGACGTTTTTCGAGCGAGTGGTTTTTCACCCTATGAAAGGCAGAGGCAAAACCTGATGGCCGCGATACTTCATGCTCCACAACTCAACGACCACTTGGTAGGCACGGTTAAAGGGCCTGGCGACAAGCCCAATGAATTCATCTTTGTCACCGCCGACAACGACCGCACACGCATAGGCGAATTCGTTTATTACACGACCCGCAACGGCCAGAAAATTTTAGGCAACGTCACCGAGCGTTTGCTGTCGCGTTCTTTGCCGGACAGTTTTCTGGCCGACCCGGCGACGCCTCCGGCGATGATTGCTTCGATCATAGGGCTGGAAGAAAGCGATCTGGAATTGTTTGAAATCGTCGTGTCGTTGATTGGTTATTATGACGAGACGATTGGTGATTTCATCAACCCGCGCATTCCGCCTATGCCTGGGCAAACCGTGCATCTCGCCGCTTCGGAGATGCTGGAACGGGTGTTGTCGCCGCGCCGCAAAGGGCAAGCGGGCGGCGCGCACATCGGCAGTTTATTGACCCGCGAAGTCGGCGCAGTTCCCATCGTCTTATCGGTCAAAGATATTGTCTCTACGCATCTGGCGGTGTTGGCTTCCACAGGGGCAGGCAAAAGTTATACGGCGGGCGTGTTGATCGAAGAATTGATGCGCGCCGAAAATCGTTCGGCGGTGTTGATCGTTGACCCGCACGGCGAGTACGACAATTTGCAGGAGATCAAAAAGCCGGAGTTGAAGAAATATTTTGCAGCAGATGGTTACGAACCGGAAGTAAAAATTCTCAAGCCGGAGCGCGTCAAAGTGCGCTTTGATACGCTGGAATTCAACGACCTCTGTTACCTGTTGCCCGAACACACCGAAAAGATGCGCCACGTTTTAGGCATCGCTTTTCGCGCTGTGAAAAATCGCGTCGGCAAAAACGGTCACTATACCTTTCAGGATTTGTTGGACGAAGTGACGCGGCAAAAATACGACAACGACCGAGGCGAAAACTCCGGCCAGCAATCCACCGTAGAGGCTTTGGAGTGGCGCTTGGATTCGCGTTTTCGCGGCTATTCCAAGCACCAAATCTTTGACGATGTAAAACACAACGCCCTCGATGAATTGTTCAAGCCCGGTCAATGCACGGTGCTACAACTGGTGGACATAGACCAGAACGAACAACAAGTCATCGTCGCTACGTTGTTGCGGCGGGCGATTATTGCGCGCATGGCGACGCACAAGGGCGAAGTCACCAGCGCCACCGATGACCGCTACTTGCCGTACCCGATTTTCGTTTTGCTAGAAGAAGCGCATCGCTATGCGCCGTCGGGCCAAGCGGTGGTTTCGACCAACGTGTTGAAGCAGATACTTTCCGAAGGCCGCAAATTCGGCGTCGGCATCGGCCTGATTACTCAACGACCGGGCAAGCTCGATGCCGATGTGCTGTCGCAATGCATGACGCAATTCATCATGCGAATCGTCAATCCTATAGATCAAGACACGATTGCCAAAACCGTTGAAGGCGCGGGTCGCCGTATGTTGGATGAATTGCCAGCCTTGACCAAAGGGCAATTGATTGTCTCCGGCGTAGCGATTAATACGCCGTTGATGTGCCAGGTGCGAAAACGTTTGACCACGCATGGCGGCGAGACGATTGACGCGCCCGCCGAATGGGCAAAACATTTCAGTGCAGAAAACCAGTCGCGCCGCGCCGAAGACCGCGCCGTGCTGGTCAAGCCGCAACCGAAATCCGGCGGCAATTACGGCGGCATTGAAATTTGAGCCTGAATTTTCTTTTGTGAGAAGGTAGAGATGAGCAGGAAGCCAAAGCAGCAGACAACCGAATCATATTTTGCGGAAGTGTCGTCCGGCTTTGTTCGCAATAAAGCGGTCGAAACATTTTTTGGTCGCCCACTTCTCAAAGGTGAATACGCTCAACTTGCTGCCAGTCGCAGCGAACCATTTGCGCCATTTTATTCGCATCCGCATGGAGAGATTGTTGTTGGCGATGCCATTGCGTGGTTGCGCTCATTGGCATCCGAATCGGTTGATCTGGTTTTTGCAGACCCGCCCTACAACCTCAACAAAGCGGAGTGGGATAGTTTTGCATCGCAACAGGCGTATGTGAACTGGTCACTGGAATGGATCGAGCAGGCGGCTCGTGTCCTCAAGCCAACGGGGACGCTGTATATTTGCGGCTTCTCGGAAATTCTTGCTGACCTCAAACTACCCGCCTTAAAATTTTTCAAGGGTTGCCGTTGGCTGGTGTGGCATTACAAAAACAAGGCGAATTTAGGAAACGATTGGGGGCGTTCGCATGAAAGCATCCTGCATTTTCGCAAGAGCCGACAATTCACCTTTAATGTGGATGACGTGCGAATTCCTTACGGCGAACATACCTTGAAATATCCTGAACATCCGCAAGCGGAAACCAGTCAGTATGGCAAAGGCGCGAAGGATAAAGAGCGCCTCTGGCAACCGCATCCAAAGGGAGCCAAGCCCAAAGATGTTCTGGAAATCCCGACCACCTGCAACGGTATGCATGAAAAGACGCCGCATCCGACGCAGAAGCCCGAAGAGTTATTGAGGAAATTCGTTCTGGCCTCTTCACAGATTGGCGATTTGGTAATTGATCCATTTTCCGGCTCCGGTACAACATTAACCGTAGCCGAGCAATTGAAACGCCAATGGAAAGGCTGCGATACCTCGTCAGAATATTGCCAGTGGGCAGCCCATCGCATTGAGTTGGTGGAAGATTGGCCTGTCGAAAAATGGATTCAGTACGATAGAGAAAATGCACGACGAAGGAAAGCGATTCGATGACGAAGACAACCATTGCAGATTTACGGGCGAGCGTTCAAGACCGCTCCGCCTTTTACAATCTGAATGATTATTTCATTCTTGGTAATTCTTTCCTTTCATTTTTGCAGCAGGCTTCTCTAACGCGCATCATTTCACCCTCTCAGTCCAACTATATTTTCTATCAATACGACCACGACGCGAATCATCGAATCACACGTCCTCTGAATAAAGATTTATTCCTAGAATCGCCACACGATTTCGAGAGCGCACGTGAAAATTTCCTTGATTTCCTTAACGATTTGCGACGCTATAATGAAAGGGCTGCGACTCTCAAAAAAAATAGAAAATATCTAGCCTCCAAAGAGATTAACAAAGTGATTTACACCATGCAGCAAAGCATAGGCAGCATCGGTGATTCCTTCGATAACTCCAACCAATCCAGAAAACGTATCGGGCAACTTTTTGAAAATTTGGTCAAACTGGTCTTAAAAGAGATGGGCTTGGAATGTGAGCCACGCACCATCAGCATTCCTATTCCTGATTATGAGGGATACAGAATGCCTTATGAATTGGATTTGGTTTTCTCACGCGATAAAGCCATTCTCACCACGGAAACGGAATATATTCACCAATCAGAAATCGTTGGGTCGGTGAAGACCACGAGCAAAGATCGAATAGATAAAATCTTTTTGGATAAATTCCTATTGACGAAGTTGCTCGAAAGAAAGGTTCCCGTAATTGCTATCTTTCTGCATGATGTTCAACGCGCCCAAAGAGGCAACAGCATCTTTGGCATCGCTTCCACTTTCAAAAGCAATCATTTTTTAGGCTACACCGTAGCGTTGAATAAACTTGATGGAGTTTATTATGTTGACCCCAGGCCGGAGATGACTGTTAATGAACGATTGCGTGAACAGATTCATGACTTTCAGCAATTGCTGGTAAAAGACTTGTGGACGCTCTCGAGCCGATAAGCAAAGGCGAAATCGCAGAGTAAAACTTGCAACTTAATTCGCGCAGCGCAGGTTGTAAAATTCATAGGCCTTGCGCCATACGTTCTTTTGCTTCTTGAAAATTTTATAGGCGACGCCTTCGGCTGTGGTGTCGGCGATGATGACTTCGGCGGTGCCGTCTTTATCCAAATCTATCTGGTCAACCAGAATTTCGGCCAAAGCGCTTTCGCCCAGTTCATCCAGTTTCGCCGTGCCGCCTACGTCGTTGGCGGTGATTTGTCCGTATTGCGATGCGCTCGCTTTATAGGTCTTGCCGTTGGGTTCGGCAATCACAAACAAGATGTGCGCGATGCGCGCTCCAACCGGACGTTTGACCATAAACGTGCCGATGAGTTCGGCTTTGCCGTCGCCGTTCAAATCCGTCGCCGTGATGTTGACCCGCTTCAGGTCTTTCAATTCGGCATCCGTCAAGCCTTTCTGTTTGTAGAGCCTTTCGGCAAGCGCCAAAATAGCGTTCTTCTCCATCTCCGTTGGAAAGCGGCGCGAGCGTGCTTTCTGACCTAAGCTTTTCGAGTTGGTTGCCAAGCCCATCACTTTGCCGTTGATCTTTGCCGCCTCGCTGTCGATTTCGGCGCTCGCCTGGGTGCGCGCACATTCCTTTCGCAAATTCCATTGTTTGACAGTGACGCTACCAGCTTCGCCGCCGCCAAACAGCAGGCGATATTTTTGCTCGGCGCGATAATAAGTATTGGCGAATTTGGTAATCTGCGCGGTGGTGGCGTCGCCTGCCGGTGGACTGACGAAGCGCCCGTCTTGAATCAGCACGATGGGATCAAGAAAAGCGCCTTTATGATTTTGCGCCACAGCAAAAAGCGCTGTGCCGTTGAAGGCTTTGGCTTGCGACGCCAGCGGTTTCGCTACGGTTTTCGTATGCGTGGGCGTAAGTTTGGCTGTCGGTTTTTTGCGCGCCGCGACCGCGACGATCTGGCTTTTCGCTGGTGATTTTGCGGGTTTCGATGTTGCCGAGTGGTTGATGGCCACCACTTTGGTTTTCGATTTCGCGGCGGCTTTCACAGCTGATTTTGCGGCAACATTTTTTTTGCCGGACGAAGATTTCGACGAACTCTTGTTCACCACGGCGGTGTGCGTAGTCTTTGCGGTCTTGGCCTGGGCCGTCACTTTTCTGGTATGCGCGATGGCAGGTTTTTTCGCTGCCGTTTTCGTGGTGGATACCGATTTTGTAGCGCGCGGTTTTGGCGGCGTTTGGTTGGCGTTGGCGGCAACCGTCGCCAGCACAATTATGGCAAGACCCGCGAGAACATAGGTTCGCATAGACATACTTCGCACTCCTTGGGGGCAGCAAATAAGGTCACGCTTCGTGGGGTAGAATTCCGTCAGCCCTGAACCGACCAAGTTGATGGGGCAACTCAGCAAATCCTTTTTCGGGGTGGTGCTTCTTATATTTCATGATTATATTTCTCTAGTCAACCACGAATCGCAAATCTCAGGAGGATTTTTCATGTCTTTCACACGAATGGATGAAGGCCGCATCGAAGACTGGCTGGTCATCGCCCGCGAGGTCGCAGCGCGGCAAGCCCGTATGCCGCAAATCATCAAATCCATGTTGCAGCAACTGCAAGAACAGGTGGACGGCTTCAACCTCAATCAACTGCAACACGTCTTGCAAACCGCAACGCGAGCCTTGCGCGCCGGGGCGTCGGAAGAGATGGTGGTGGCGGCGCTGTGTCACGACATCGGCAAAGTTATCTCGATTGAAAATCATCCGGCGATTGCCGCCGAAATTCTCAAGCCCTATGTGTCGCAGGAGACTTATGAAATCATCCGCACCCATCAGGATTTTCAAGGCCGTCATTATTACGCGCTGATGGGCAAAAACCCGAATGGGCGCAGCCTATACGAAGCCGAAGCGTGGTATTCAAAAGCCGTGCAATTTGCTGACGAATGGGATCAGACCTCTTTCGATCATGAGTATGACACGCTGCCGCTGGACTATTTCGAGCCGCTGCTGGAACGGGTGTTTGCCCAATCGAGCAACGCCGCCGCCCTGCAAGCCATGCAGTCAGCGAGCGCCGAAAACGCCAACGCGTAAAGTTCAGGCGTTCGCGCAAGCTGCGCTGTTTCGACAACGGGATTGCGCCGCAAAAGCTTTGCCACAAAGACCCCAGAAGCATAAAGCTTCACGACGCCTCGGTGAGGCAAGGTGGTGAGCGGTTGGCAAAAGATGCGGGTGATGATCTGGTAGCGAAAGATGCGCGTGATGATCTGGTAGCGAAAGATGCTTTTGCCACCAGCGCAGATTTTCCAGGACAACCATTATTTTAATGCGCCAACCTTTCTTTGTGAGAATAAAAAGTGCCGTTCCTGTTTACGCCCTCCGCCGCTATCTGGGCGGTGTGCTTGCCACCCAAGAAACCTTCCGTCGGCGGACGAAACTGATTCTTGCGTTGCTGATTTTTCTGCTCTCGTTTGCCACCAAATCGCTGCAAGCCGTTGACCTAGCGTCGGTGATGTACACCGCCGAACAACCCTTCGGCGGCCTCACCGACACTTATGATTCGCGCGCTGTCGGCATACTCAACGGCGAAGGCTTATTGGGGCCTTACGACATCAACCCACGGCGCACCGTGTGGATCGCGCAAGCCCCCGGCTATCCGGTTTTTTTGAGCGCCGTTTATAAATTGACGAGCCGCGATTTCTATAAAGTTCAACTGCTGCAAAATCTCTTGAACTCGTTGTCGCCGGTATTGATTTTTTTCATCGCCGGAAGGTTGATCAGTTGGCGGGTCGGAATGGGGGTAGGCTTGTTGGCCGCACTCTCGCATCATCTGTCGCACATCTCGAATTTTATTTTGCCGGATGCGCTGTGCGCGCTGCCGATACTGGCGGCAGTTTATTTGCTTTGTTTGACGCGCTCTGTGCGGCGCTATGATTACTGGCTTTTTGCCGCTGCCGGTTTCCTGTTTGGCATTGCTACCTGGCTCAGGCCGCAACCGATGTTACTCGCGCCGTTTTTTCTGGTGATGTTGTTGTTGATTTCAACGCCGCGCAGACGTCTGCTCAAGCGCGCCGCCTTGATGATGGTGGTGGCGCTTGCGGTCATCGCGCCCATCACCATAAAAAACTATGTGGTCTATGGCGAATTCATTCCGGTCAGCATCGGCACAGGATTGAATCTGTGGGAAGGGTTGGGTGAAGCGAGCAACTATGCTTATGGAACCGTAGCCAAAGATGAAGAGGTTGCCGAACAGGACGCGATCTATTATGGTCAGCCGCGCTACGCTGGTGCGTGGTCGACGCCTGATGGCATCAAGCGCGACCGCGACCACGTCAAGCGCAGCCTCGCCATCATCACCGCGCATCCGGTGTGGTACGCCGGAGTGATGCTGCGGCGCATACGCGATATGATGAAATATTCGGCGCACGCGCCGCTGGTTGCCAAACCCGTAGAAGCGCAAGCGCAGGCATTGCAGACCCAGGAAAATCCGCCACTCGTTAAAACGAACTGGCAGGAAATCGCCGCGCAGTCTCGTCTCTCTGCTCTCGAAGTCGGGCGAAAACTTTTCTGGCTGCGACCTCTATTCCGAAGCTTGCAAAGGGTGACCAAAGAGGCCATGCAGACCTTCATAGTGCTGGGCGTGATCGTCGTGTTTTTGTTGAGCCGCCGCCGCGCCGCCTTGCTGCTCATTGTGCCGCTTTACTACTTTATCTTTCAAGCCTTCATGCATACGGAGTTTCGCTACACCTTGCCGATGCAGTATTTCCTGTTCACCTTTGCGGCGGTGGGCTGGGTTGTTCTGGTCACGTTACTCATCCGAGGCATAGTGAAAATCGCCAATAAAACCGGGCCTTTTCGCGCTGCTCCCTGATTACAGGCAAAGCGTCAACGCCATCTTTTCAATTTCGTTTCGGCGGCAATGTCACGAGGCGCAGTTGCAAGTTCAAGCACGCCAGGTTTCAGCACGACAATATAGGATCATCTTGCACCATAGCTGCGATGAGGTGAAAAGCATCTTTGCGAATCTTAGCGGGGCTTGGCGCGAAAGCGGTGGTTGAGTTCATTAAACAGCCTTTTCGCGCCAAGCCGCCAAGCCCCGAGGAAGCGCCAAGTCAGAGACCTTGCTTGACCCGCAGCACATTGCCAACCCGACCCGCCGCCTCAGTTTTTGCGCCGATGAAATTGATAAGCGCGATACAAAATCACGGTGAAGGGAATCCACCAGATCAAATCGTTGGTCACATTCACCCAGCCAAAAGCCCACGGCAAGCGCCCTTTGAACGCCGCATCAAGAAAACCTATAGGGCCAAAGAGCTTGCCTAAAAAACCGACCAGCACGATGGGATAATGCTTCGTCGGGTCGAAGGCGGCAATCGCATAGCCGACGCCATAAACGCCCACCACCATGCCGACGCATTGCCAAATTTCGGGATAATTCGGCGGCTCCATGCCAAGCCAGCGAAACGGCGCGAACGGAAACAGCACCACCAACGCGCCCCACAAAAGGTTATAGACACCGGCGGCCAGCAATACCGGCTTCATCCATCCATAGGTTTTCGCTGGTGAGTCGTTCATAACCGGCTTGGCGCAGCCCTCGTTCTTGGAACCGCAAGTGTGACCGAGCGTCGAGTTGAACGCAAGAAAGATTGGAAAAGATAGCCCAGGCGTGCGCGCAGTTGCGCCGCGCTGTTGGTTGAGGGGGGAAAAACTCCTGAACCGACGAAGCCGCCGCGAACACTTGCCACGGCCTGTTTTCATCTCATAGATCGGTTGGCGATTATCGGTACGGATGGCGCTCTGAGAATCAACCGTTTGCCCTTGATGAGTCTGTCCCCAAAGGCGTTTTCGCATTGCTCAAGTATTTTCAGCTTGTATAATCGAATGACTTTACCGCAACTGCGTCGCTCTCTACGGCTCCGAGGAGTTAGCGAACTGGAGAGATTTTCTGAGGTGGTTGCTGCAATGCTGAAAAAATTGGTTCGCTTGAAAAGGAGAGTCTATGATCAGAGTGTTTCTCGTTTGTGGATTGTTATGCGTGATGGGCGCGGGCGGCGTCTCCGCGCAGCAAAATTTGTCCAACGTGCAGATGAAGTCCACCAAAGTGGCGGGCAATGTCTATATGCTTGAAGGCGTCGGCGGCAACATCGGCGTCTCGGTTGGCGATGACGGCATCTTAATTGTGGATGACCAGTTCGCGCCGCTGGCCGATAAGATTCGCGCCGCGCTCAAAGAATTGAATCCGGGAAAATTGAAATTCATACTGAACACGCATTGGCACGGCGATCACACTGGCGGCAATGCGTCGTTTGGAAGCGAAGCCCCCATCATCGCGCAGACCAATGTTCGCAAGCGCCTCAAGGAAGGCAACACGACAACCAAGCCTGCTGTCAAAGAAGCTTTGCCGGTTATTACCTTTGACCAGTCGCTTGCCGTGCATTTCAATGGCGAAGAGATTCGCGCCATCCATTTTCCACACGGCCACACGGATAGCGACAGCATCATCTTTTTCACGCAATCGAATGTCGTTCACATGGGCGATGATTTTTTTGCCGGACGTTTCCCGTTTGTTGATTTATCGAGCGGCGGCAGCGTCGAAGGCCTGATAAAAAATGTTCAGGAGGTGATGGGCAAACTCCCTGCCGATGTGAAAATCATTCCTGGTCACGGTCCGCTTTCCAATCTCGATGATTTGAAGAAGTATCACGAAATGTTGATGGCAACGACCGCCATCGTTCGCCAAGGCATGGCGACGGGCAAAGATGTGAAGACGCTTCAAAGCGAAGGCTTTCCCGAAAAATGGAAAGAGTGGGGCAGCGGTTTTATCAATGCCAATCGCTGGATTGAAATCATCTTCAACAGCTACGCGAAAAAGTAAGCCATAGGCATAGTTGAAAAAGACACGACGAAGGGGCGAGGTGGTGACACGGCGAAGTAACGAGCGTAAGTTGATCAAACGGGAAGTGCTAAAAAGTAAGGCGCGACCGGCAACCAACTGCGCCGGTTTAGCTTTGTAGGCGCACCTCGGAGCTAGAGAACTTCGCGTACTTCATATCTATAGACAGGCCGCTTCTACGGAGCTACTCCTAGGTTCAATCGTTCCCACTTCAGTATTACTTTTTTAGCACTATCATCAAACGCTCTCCTCATGTCGCTGCCTCGCCTCTTCGCCGTCTCGCTATAACGTGTACTTTCGGCAAGTCGTGTCCCGCTGGCATTCCGCTGTGACCGCTTCTCCTGTCTTGACGTACAAGCCGGGGTTGACAGAAAGTTTTTTATCCGCGCATTTCTGCAAACGGTTCGTACAAAAAATATCGAAAGGAATTCTCCAGAGATGAAACGAATTCTGCAATCACTTGGGGTGTCCATTGCCGTGTGTATGGTTAGCACGCTGTTGGCGAATCTGTTGGTTTTGGCACAAGGCTTCGTGCTACCGCCGCCGCCGTTGCCGAAAATCAATATGTCGAGCCATCCCTTATTAAAAAATTTTATGTGGCGCGGCATAGGCCCCGCCAGCATGGGCGGACGTATAGATGACCTGGCGGTTGTCGAAAACAATCCTTACACCTTCTATGTGGGCTTTGCCACCAACGGCGTGTGGAAGACCACCAATAACGGCACCACCTTTGAACCGATCTTCGACTCTTATACCAACAATTCGGTGGGCGACCTCGCCATCTGTCCGCAAGACCCGAAAATTATTTGGGTGGGAACCGGCGAAGCCAACAATCGCCAGAGTTCGACCATCGGCGACGGCATTTATAAATCAACCGATGCCGGAAAAACTTTCACCAACCTGGGCTTGAAAGATTCGCAGAGCATCGCCCGCATCGTCACCGACCCGAAGGATGCCAACGTCGTTTATGTAGCCGTGCCGGGACATCTGTACGGCGCAAACACAGAGCGCGGCGTTTATAAAACCACCGACGGCGGCGCGACTTGGAACAACATCAAGTTCATCAACGAAGACACCGGCTTTACCGACCTCGTGATGGACGCCGTGGATAACAAGACTTTGTACGCGGCGTCTTATCAACGGCGGCGCACCGCTTGGGGATTCAACGGCGGCGGCGTGGGCAGCGGCATCTGGAAGACTACGGATGCCGGAAAAAACTGGACGCGACTGGAAGGCAACGGCTTGCCCGAAGATAAAGTTCTCGGTCGCATAGGGCTGGATGTCTCGCGCTCGAATCCCAACGTCGTGTACGCGCAAATCGAAGTCGGTGTCAGCGCCGGAACCGGCGGCGGTGAAGAACAACCCGGCAGCGGTCAAGCTGGACAAGGCGGCAGAGGCGTTCAAACGCAAACGCCGTCCAGCCCTCCCGATATGAAAAAAAGCGGCGTCTGGCGGTCGGATGATAAAGGCAAGACCTGGAAAATCATGAGCAACAACAACGACCGGCCTATGTATTACAGCCAGATTCGCGTTGATCCCAAAAACGACCAGATTATTTACACCGGCGGCGCGCCATTTCATAAATCCACCGATGGGGGCAAGACCTTCAAAATCGTGCAAGGCATCGCCCACAGCGACCATCACGCCATCTGGATTGACCCACAAAACGATAATCATGTACTGCTTGGCAACGATGGCGGCCTCGACATTTCGTATGACCAGGGCAACACTTGGGAGTTCGTCAACACCATTCCGGCGTCGCAGTTTTACGCCGTCAGTGCGGATCTGCGAAAGCCTTATTACGTTTATGGCGGTTTGCAGGACAACGGCAGTTGGGGCGCGCCCAGCGCTACGCGCAATCCTTTGGGCATCACTAACCCCGACTGGTTTCGCGTCGGTGGCGGCGACGGTTTTTATACTCAGGTTGACCCAAGCGATTACAACATCGTCTATTCGGAGTCGCAGAACGGCGCGCTGCAACGTCTGGATTTACGCACCGGTCGTCAGGTGAGCATACGCCCACGCGCTCCGCAACGCCCACGCGCTCCGCAACCGCAAGCCCCAGGATCGGCTACAGGAGCCAGTTCTGTGACTTCGGCTCCGCCGACGGGCAATCCGGGGGGAGTTCAATCGAGTGGGCAAAGCGGCGCTTCCGCCAGTACGCCAGCGGCCTCGCCACAGCAACCACCCGCGCCAGCTTTCGGCGGCGGCTTTGCTGCCGGGCCGCCGAATGTTGTGCCGACGCCGCCGGTGGGCGAGCAGTTTCGCTTTTACTGGAATACGCCGATGCAGATTTCGCCGCACAATCCGCAAACCCTTTACGTAGGCGGCAACAAACTTTTCAAGTCGGTCAATCGCGGCGATACCTGGACGGCAACGCCGGATTTGACCAAACAAATAGACCGTGCGACGCTGCCGATTATGGGTGTGGCAGGCAAAGAGCCTATGGCCTCAAAGCACGACGGCGCTGGCAGCTATGGTCACATCGTCACGCTTGCCGAATCGCCGGTAATGCCTGGGGTGTTGTGGGTCGGCACGGACGATGGCAATGTGCAGGTGAGTCGAGATGGCGGCGTCAGTTGGAAAAATGTCGTGGAGAACATCCAGGGCGCGCCCACTCATAACCCCCACATCAGCCGCGTCGAGCCGTCGCACTTTGACGCTGGCACTTGTTACGTTTCCATAGACGCGCATCGCCAGGATGATTTCAAACCGTACTTGTTCGTCAGTCGCGATTACGGCGCAAGTTGGACAGCGATTGCCAACAATCTGCCGGAGACCGGCAACGTCAACGTCGTGCGCGAAGACCCAAAAAACAAGAACCTATTGTACGTCGGCACCGAATTTGGTTTCTTCATTTCGTTGAATGGCGGCGCAAGCTGGGAACGCTTGATGAACGGCTTGCCGATGATTCGCATTGACGACATATTGATTCATCCACGCGATAACGATTTGATTATAGGCACTCACGGACGCGGCATCTACATCATGGACGACATCACGGCATTGCAACAGTGGAGCGATAAAGTAAACGATGCGGAGGTCTATTTATTTGAGGTGCGACCGGGCGTGCAATGGCTGGCGGATGTAACCTTGAGTCGAGCCGTGGGTGGTGCGAAGTTTTATCGCGGCGCGAACCCTGCGCCCGGCACCGCGATCAGCTATTATTTGAAAGCCGCACCCGAAGGCGAAGTGAAGATTACCATCAGTGATATAACCGGCAAATTAGTACGCAATCTCACCGGCACGAAAGAGGTCGGCGTGAATCGCGTACAGTGGAATTTGCGCGGCGAGACGCCGACCAGACCCGCCGCTGCGCCGCCAAATTTCGGCGGCGCTGGCGGCGGTCAATTCGGCGCTTTTCTGGGGCCTGCGGCTGACCCCGGCACTTATCTGGTAAAACTCAACGCCGGCGGCAAAGAGTACACCACCAAAGTTGTAGTCGAGGCCGATGAAGGGAAAAAATAAGGGCAGTAAAACCTGACAACTTTTCGTACAGATTCGCGTGTAGCTTTCGTGAAGGGTTGGCGATTTTCTCACAAGAAAAAAAGCCAACCCTGATTTTATTACGGCGATAGAAAATAGACGCGGCGAAACTTTTAAGAATTGTGGATGAAATAACCTGCAAAACTTGAGAGATTTTCCAATGCCCTGTAGGGGCGACCCTCTGTGGTCGCCCCTCCTCGAAATCCATTAGCATTCCCAGGAGGGGCGACCACAGAGGGTCGCCCGTACAAGGTTGCACCTTAATTAATCCACAATTCTAAGCTCGACTTTGTACAATTTCAAATTGAACCACACCAATCAAGCGCTGACGTTGCGGTGCGCGCTTGGAATGATTGAACCTCACCTCAACAAGCTGAGGTTCAATCATTCCAGGTGCTGAAAAAGCCAATGAAATCAG